>JAZQQU010000067.1:0-40690 GCA_045629225.1 Bacteroidales bacterium
GGAGTTGGAAGGGGTTGAGGAGACTGAAGGGTTCGAGGAATCAAGGGGCACTTTCGAACTATTCAAACCCTTCGAACCCATCAAACTCTTCAAACTTTCTGCAACAATGTGCTGGCGTGCTTTGTCGATGGCAGCCTGGAACTTGACATAGCGAATGGGCTTGAGGAGGAAGTCGAGGGCATTGACTTCATAGCTCTCGAAGGCATAATCCTTGAAGGCGGTGGTGAAGATGATGCGTGTGCGATGATTGTCGATGGCGTGTGCCAACTCCATGCCATTGAGGTCGGGCATCTGGATGTCGAGGAACAAGAGATCGACCGTCTCACGCTGCAGGGCTTCGAGGGCAGCAATGGAATCGGTGAAAGAGCCACGGAGCTCGAGGTCGGATGTACGGGCCACCATCGATTCGATGAGCTTCACAGCCAGGGGTTCGTCATCAACGATAAAACAGGTCATTGGTATTATTAGGGTTAGGGGTTAATTTCGACTGACACACAGAACTCATTGTCTATGACTTCTTGTCTCCAGATGTAGCGACCTGGGTAACAGAGGTCGAGGCGTCGGCGTGTGTTCTCAAGGCCGATGCCTGAGCCGCTGTGGTCGGAAGTTCCCTTGGGCAGATTGGTGTTGCGACAGGTGAAGACGACATGCTGTGGATCGGCCGAAAGGGTAATGAAGATATGCGTGTCGGTATTGTTGCTCACACCATGCTTGAACGCATTCTCGATGAAAGAGATGAAGATAAGGGGCGGAACAAGGAGGGAGGAATGAGGCGAGAGGAGAGAGTAATCAGGAAATTCGACCTCAACAGTGGTGTGATTGGAGCAGCGGAGCTTCATCATCTCAATGTAATTGTGCATGAACTCCACTTCGCCTGCGAGTGGGACAAACTGCTTATTGCCTTCGTAGAGAGCATAGCGCAGCAGGTCGCTGAGCTGGGCGATGGCTTCCTGTGCCTGGTCAGGGTCGATCTGGGTGAGCGAGGAGATGTTGTTGAGCGAATTGAAGAGGAAATGCGGATTGAGCTGGTTCTTGAGCCAGGTGAGCTCGGCTTCGGTGCTCTTGCGTCGCTCCTCCTGAAGCTCGAGCTGGAGGCGATAGGATTGCACGTAGTTGCGCACGCCAAAGGCGGCAAAGACCACGACAGTGTGGATGACCAGTACGCTGGAGATGAGGGTATAGAAACCCGTACGTGCCACATCGTTGAGCATGGACACATCGGTCATCATGAAGCGGATATTGACCAGGAGGATGAGGCCGATGGAGGCCAGGACGTACCAGAGCTTGCGTCCACGGAAGTAGAGATAAGGCACCAGCACATAGAAACTGACCATGTAAATCAGGCACATGGGCGCTACGAGCGGGATGGATTGCCACAAGAACATCCAGTGCTTGCCACCCGAGGGATTAAGGAGGTACACGATGCAGGCAGGCACCAGCATCATGACAAGCCACACGGCCAACTGGAGGCCGAAGAGGGCGAGGTTCTGTTTGGTTTGTTGTTTCATCGGTGCAAAATTAATTATCTTTATGCTAATTTCCAAATTATTGGGGAAAGATTTGACATTCCATAGGCGATTTATGGGCAAATGCCATCGAACGAGGGGAAAATTGCCTCGATGCTCACGCACAGAGGCAATCTTTTATATACACTAAAATAATGCTGAAAGGACTGTTTACTGCATGAACACATTGTTCATCTGCTCGTTGCTGTCGGTGGCTTCGATCAGGTCGCTCTCCATCTGGGTGCGACGGGTCTGCTGCTTCATCTTGAGGTCGCCAAAGCGATAGGTGGCCGAAGCGATGACCGAGCACATCGAGACCTTGGTGTTCATCTCGCTGCGATAACCGTCGCCCTCGGTGGTATTCTTCATCGTCATGGTGCTGTGGAATGGGTTGACGGTGTTGAGGCTCAGCGAGAGGCGATCGCCCAGCAAAGTCTTGGAGAGCCCCAGCATGTGCATGTTCATGCTGGCCGAAGTGCCCTGCAGGCTGATGGCTGGGGTGTTGAGCATGTACATGGCCGAGAGCTTGATGTCCCAAGGCAGGGTCTGCTGCAGGTTGATCATGGCCATCTGCTGCCAGCCACTGTTGCTGTAGCCCATCTGTGAGGCACGCAGGTCGAGGTAGGAGGTGTTGCTGTTGAGCGTGAGGCGGGTCTTGGGCGAAAGGCTAAGCGAGGCGAACAGGCTCAAAGTGGTGTTCTGGCGCTGGCCGATGTTGGCGTAGGTGCTGTAGAGCACATCGTCCTGCAGGAAGCTGTACTGCTCGATGCCATTGTCCTGATAGGAGTAGCGCAGCGAGGCATTGATCATGGCCTTGGCAGTGAAGTAGCTGTAGGTGAGCTGCGTGTTGTGCGAAGTCTCCACGTCGAGGTTCGGGTTACCATAGGATACGAAGTAGAGGTTCTGTGTGTTCTTGTATGGGTTCAGAACCGAGATGCCAGGACGGCTGATGCGCATGTTGTAGCTCAGGCTGAGGTTCTGCGACATCGAGGGGGCGATGGAGAGGGTAAGGTTAGGCACCAGGTTGTTGTAAGTGAGGCTGAAGTCGTCGCCATTGCCCTTGTTGTATTTCACCTCCTGCGAGGTGAACTCGTAGCGGAGGCCGCCCTTGACGTTGAGCTTGCCGAAGCTGTGCGAGTAGGTGCCATAGAGGGCTCCGATGGCATTGCGGTTCTCGTAGTCGAGCAGGTCGGAGAGGCTGGTGCTCTCACGCCACACGTACTTGCCACCGGCCTCGAAGGTGCTCTTCTCGTTGAGTGGCTGGGTGTAATCGAGCTGCAAGGTGTGCTCCACCATGTTGTTCTTGTCGATGCGTGCATAGTCAGGCATGTCGGCCAGGGAGTAGGTGGTGTTGGCATCATTCTCACGAGGCTGGGTGCTGAAGCGATAAGCAGCGTTGAGCGAGTGCCGGGGATCATCGCCATACGTGTGCTGATAGTCAAGGCTGGCATTGACCGAGGTGCTCTTCATCTGGTTGTCATTGACCTGAGTGTACTGGCTGCCCGGGGCCTTGGTGAGCGACTCCACATCGTTGTCCGAGCGCATGCTCATCACGTTGACCGAGGCTGAGAGCGAGTTGTGCTCGTCGAGGGCATAAGTGGCATCGAGCGTGCCGAATACGATGTTCGAGCCGCCATCGGTGGTCGAAATGGTCTGCATCGAGGTGCCATCCAGCAGGTTATCGCGCGTCTGGGTCATATCGACCGAAGGGGTATTCATGCGCATGGCGCTGGCGTTGACCGAGAGGGTGAGCTTGTCCTTCTGCATCATGACGTAGGCACTACCGCCATTCATGCGATTGCCGCCCTGCAAGGCCACGCTGCCTGTGTAGCCCTCCATGCCCTGCTGCACGTCGGTGATGAAGTTGAGGATGCCACCCACACCCTCTGCATCATACTTGGCACCAGGATTGGCCAGCACCTCGATGCGCTTGATCATCTGGGCAGGAATCACCTTGAGCACCTCCTTAGGGTTGCCACTGAGCATAGGGCTGGGGCTACCGTTCATGAAGATCTGGAAGTTGGAGCTGCCATTCACCTGAATGTTGTCCTCGCCATCCACGGTGACCATAGGCACTTTGCGCAACATCTCGATGAGGGTGTTGGTCTTGGCATCAGGATCGTCCTGCACGCTGTAGGCTATGGTCTCGCCATCCATCTTGATCAAAGGCTTCTGGATAGCCACCACCACGTCATCGAGGCTCTGAGCCGACTCGGCAATCATGAGGGTGCCCAGGTCCAGACGCTTGTCCGATGCGATGGTGAAGGGCTTCATGATGGGAGTACGCCCGATGCTGGTGATCATCAGCACATAGTCGCCCTTGCGCTTCAGCTGCAGGGTGAAGCGACCATCCGCGTCGGTGGTGCCCATGGCAGCAGCCTTGGCATTGTCCAGCGGTTCGCCCTGCTTCCATACGCGCAGGGTAGCCATAGGTTCGCCCTCGTGGGTGAGCGAATCGACCACGCAGCCAGTGATGTCGTAGGCTGGGGCTGCAGCTGCTGAGGCTGGTTCGGCAGTGGCGTCACTCGTATTGGCAAAGGCTGGAGTAGCCAGGAGGGAGGCACCGAGGGTGCAGGTGGTGGTCAGTGCGAGGCTGAGGAGGAGGTTCTTTTTCATATCAGTCGTATTCTTTTTTAGGTTTTACAATCGGAGTTTTGTCGTTTTGACGGTGCAAAGATACGATGAAATGAGAAAGTAGGGAAACAAGTTTCGACGAAACGACGCATCTGTTTCGACGAAATCGGGTCCCTGTCGATGAAACACAGGTCTGGCCTCGACGAAAAACGGGCAACTCTCATCACGAAAGCTGCCCGATATAAAAAACGGAAAATACGAATATGCAAAGATGAAATTATTCTATCACGATCTGATATCTGGCCTCGAAGGTGCCCAATGGTGCAAGCGTCTGGATCCAGTCTTTCTGCTCGTATGTCCCATCGAAACGCACGCGGTCGCAGCGTCCATACCATGGCTCGATGCAGACGAAAGGAGCATTCTTGCCCGGAGGTGACCACAGGCCCATCAGTGGGGCTTCGGACTTGAGGGTGAGATAAGCACGGCCCTGCTGGTCGCACAGCGTGACGGTGTGCACCTGATTGTCCTCAAGCACCAGAGCATCCTTGGCAAAGGTAGGACCACACTCTGCACCACGCATCGGTGGCAGATTCTGGCCATCGGCGATGAGGGGCAGCATGCCCTCGCTATCGAGCATGAAGGTCGCGCTCTGTGTGGGATCGACGCAGCCCTTCTCAGTAATCACACTCTTGCGCAACTCAGCATTACTCAGCAGCTTGCCCTCGAGGCCATACAGACGGAAGTAGCCTCGAGCCTGGCTCTGTGCCAGCACTTCGTCCTGACGAGCCACACCAGCAGTGATGTCCTCGTTGCTCAACAATGGCCAGTAGAAAGCCGGGTGTGCTCCGATCTGGAACTTCAGTTCTTCGTCACGACTGGGGTTCATCACGCGCCAGATTACCTCCACAGCATTGCCCAGCAGACGATAGCCTATCTCCAGACGGAAGCGATAGGGGTACTTCTGTAGTGTCTCTTCGCTACTGCGCAGCACATAGAGCAACTGCGGGTTGCCCTCAGCATCAGGAGCATCGTCGATGAGCCGGAAGTCCATGTCGCGGGCAAAGCCATGCTGCCCCATCGGGTACGTCTTCTCGACGTAGGGCTGATTGGCTTCGAGCAGGCCCTTTTGACCCTTCGAGCGATACTGTCCGTCCCACACCGAACCGACGATGGGGAAAAGGACGGGTGAATGACGCTTCCAGTAGGCAGGATCAGCCTGCCAGAGGTATTGGCGACCTGTGCTATTGAGCACGAGCGAGGCTAGTTCGGCACCATGATCCTTCACCTCGATGGTGAGGGTGCCATTGGTTAGGGTTTGTTTCATATACTAAGGAGTTGTTCAAAATTAGTTATATGTATCAGTAGGTATCTTAGTTTTACATCTTTTATTCATCTTGAGCGCATCTTCGAACTTTTACTTCGGTCACAATGTCACATTGCTCCCTCAGCAAAAGTCCAAATCTACATCTCAATCTGAAAAAATATGTTAAACTAATTTTGAGCACCTACTTATTTGTGATTTATGACTATGCCTTAAGTATGATCCTGCACCGACTCAGACACCAGGCGATGCACCAGTTCAGAGCCACGAAAGTGAGGGCAAAGAGCAAGCTGGCCAGGCAAGGCTCGCACCACTGGGCGTACCACTGGTACACGCTCCACGACACACCCCAGCCCCCCAGCAGGTCGGCCAGCACCCAGGCGATGGCATACATGGGCAAAGGGTTGATGCCGAACACGCGTAGCGCCTCGCTCCACCAGCCTTGCCACCGTTTGATATCGAGCAGCCATACGAGCAGAGCCAAAGTCACCTCGGCCAAACCTGTGGTCACCAGCACGAACGAGGGGGTCCACACCTTCTTGGCCACAGGGCAGAAGCCCGTGAAGTGCAGCGCAGCACCTACAGCCAGGCTCACGCCTCCCGCCATGAGCAGCAAGCGAACCTTACGCAACTGCGAGTCACCCATCGCACCGCCAATGAAAGTGTCCTGATCCATCTGCATCATCACACAACTCAACAGGCTGCCTAACAGGACATGAGCCAACGAAGGCAACGTGCTCAGCAGACCCTCGGGATCGAGGCAGACGCCCTCGTCAACATACATATGATTGGTGCCCAGCACCCAGGCATCCACACGTGCCACGATGTTGTCAGTGCTCCACTCATAGCCATTGCCCCACTGCAATAGCGCCAGATAGGTCACCAGCAGTGCCACAATCACGTAGAGAAGCCGCTGAGGTTTGGCCCACAACAAGATGAGAGCTCCCAATCCGTAGCAGATGGCCAGGCGATGCAGGACGCCCAGTGTACGGAAGTGACTGAAATCCGTGGTGAAGTCTGAGGAGAGCCATTGCAGCAGGAAGCCCACGAGCCATATCATCAGTGTACGACGAACTATGCGCCACACGGCAGCCGACGTCGGCTTGAAGTCATACTTGCACAATGAGAGCGGGATGCTGAATCCCATCACAAACATAAAGGTGGGAAACACCAGGTCGGCCAACGTCAGACCAATGAAGGGGGCATGCTCCAGAGGGGTATAGATATGGCCCCAGTCACCGGGATTGTTCACCAGTATCATACCAGCCAAAGCAAAACCTCGGAGCACATCGAGCGAAAGGAGACGGGTGTGGGTCATGGTCGATTATTGATTACAAATTACAGATTACTGATTACAGATTACGAGTGCAAAGATAGTCAAATAATTGGGAAAACGCAAAAATATCTGCGTTTTTTTGTCCAATCAGGTTTTTTTTGTTATCTTTGCCCCACTTAATTTGCTTATCCGATGACACTGACACTGCCTTTTTACGACATTTTTGCCCAACTTAACCGCACACCACGCCCCTCGCATCATGAGGGGCAGGTGGCAGACTTCCTCTGTCGCTTTGCCCAGAATCACGGACTTGACTACACGCGCGATGCCCACAACTGCATCGTGATTCGCAAGCCAGCAACCCAAGGTCACGAGTCGGCCTTGCCCGTTGTGATCCTCAATCACATGGACATGGTTTGCGTGGCCGAAGAGGGACACCCGTTCGACCCCCTGCATGACGGCATCGACGCATACACAGAGCCCTTCACTGCCTCTGATGGCAGCACCCACCACTGGATGAAGGCACACCACACCAGCCTGGGAGCAGACAACGGTATGGGCCTGGCCATGGCTCTGGCCATCCTAGCCGACCCCACTATCGTGCATGGGCCTCTCGAAGTGATCACCACCACTAACGAAGAGGATGGCATGGACGGAGCAGCAAACCTATCGACCGACTTCATACAGGGCCGCCACATCATCAACCTCGACTCGGAAGCCTACGACCAGATTACTGTGGGTGCTGCCGGTGCTTACATACAACAAGCCCGTCTGCCCTATCATGAAATCCGCGCACCCAAAGATTATATATACTATAAGGTACGCGTGCGAGGTGGACTGGGCGGACATTCGGGCGTGGATATCGTAAAACAACGTGCCAACGCCATCAAGATTCTGGCCAACCTGTTGCAGGTTAGCATTGTGCACAGTCACATCCCGCTCTATCTGGTTCGCTTCGAGGGAGGACAAGCTTCGGCCAGCATCCCGTCGTCGGCCGAAGCTCTCATAGCCATTCCTGCAGATATGGAACAAGACTTCTGCGACCTGCTCATCCAAGGATCCTGCGCCGTGCAGGCACAATATGGCGTCACTGACCCCGACGTGGAAGTGCTCTACGACCCTGCACCCTGGCATGGTAATATCCTGGACGAAGAAACAACCCGCTGTCTGCTGGCCGACCTCAATGCCATTCCTACTGGTCCGCTCGAGATGCACCCTGACATGCCTGGCACCCCTTTGACAAGCAACAATATCGGATTGGTACGCATGGTCACAAAAACCACAAACCCTTCAAACCTCTCAAACCAATCAAACTCATCAAACCCCACACCTCCTCACTTCCTCATCAGTACCCACTCGCGCTCTTTCCGCATGGCCGACATGGAACTGCTGGCTCAAAAGATACGCGAGATACTGGAATTCAGCGGTGCCGAAGTAGAGACGGTGATGAACGCCCCCGCATGGCAGGAGGATGTGCAGAGTCCGTTCCTGCAGCTGACCAGCGATGTATTCCACGACCTGCTTGGCTTCCGTCCTACCCCTGTGGCTATGCACTTTGTGCTCGAAGTAGGTTATTTCGTACAGAAATATCCTGGCATACAAATGGCGTCGATCGGTCCGCGTATCCTCGAACCACACAGCACCTCAGAGCGTGTAGAACTCGAGACCTGCGATGACATCTGGCACGTCACACTCGAACTCCTCCGCCGTCTGGCCAACAAGACTCAACTCTAATCCTCTTTTGCACAATGCGCACACTTCCTGTTCTACTCACAGCTACCACAACTCTGCTTTGTGCCTGTTCTGGCACAAAGACTTCCGATGTTACCACCATCGACCCATTCACCGAAGGACTCGACACCCCCATTGACAGCACACTACAACTATACACATTGTCCAATGGCAAGATGACGATGTCTGCCCTCAACTGGGGCGCACGCATCCAAAGCCTCAGCGTGGAAGGAACTGATGTGGTACTGGGCTTTGACACCTTGAGTCACTACCAGATGGTAAAGCAGAACTTCGGTGCGGTGGTGGGTCGGTACATTGGCCGAATACTGAATGGCACCTACGTGCTGGATGGCGACACTGCTCACTTGCAATTGCAGGCGAGCGGAGACTGCGGTCATGGTGGGGATCCCAACTTTGGTGGCAGGATGTGGAGCCTGGTGCCCAGTTCGCTCACTGACACGACGATGACGCTTCGCTATGTTTCGCCTGATGGTGAGAACGGCTTCCCTGGCGAGCTCACTCTACTGACCACCTACACACTGCTGAGCGACGGGCTGCGCATCGACTACCTGGCACGAACTACCAAGCCGACTGTGCTCAACCCTTCGAACCATACGTTCTTCAACCTGACAGGCGACCTGGCAGCTGACGTGCTCAGCGAGGAGTTGTGGATTGATGGTGACAGCATTGCGCTGTATGACGAGAAGAAAAAAGTGACAGGACAAATGGGAGCTGTGGAAGGTTCTCCCTTTGACTTCCGCCAACCACTCGCCATTGGCACACGCATCGACGAAGAAAATGACCAGTTGAAGGTCACTGGTGGATATGATCATTGCTATCAGTTGCGTCACTTCCTTTCTGCACATTCACTTCAGGGCAACTCAGATGCTTTGTCCGAAGCGCTCCTCTCCTCCCCTATTGCTCGCCTGACTGACCCAGGCACAGCACTCAGCATGGAGGTCTTTACCACCGAGCCTGCCCTACAGATTTACACAGCCAACGGACACAAGGGCAACATCATAGGCAAAGAGGGCAAAGCCTATCCTCGTCGCAATGCCATCTGTTTTGAGACAATGCACTTCCCTGACTCGCCCAACAAGCCACAGTGGCCCACCACTACGCTGCGTCCAGGTGAAACATTCCATAGTACAACAATATTCAAATTCTGTCAACGACAATAGAAAGGCAGAGTGTCAAAAGCCACATTATTTGCCGGGGCTTCTGACACTCTCTCGATATCCGGGATGTTATTCTTTATCAGTAATTATGATATTCACACCATTCTTGGCCTCTGGATATTGACTGTATTTGGCAATTGTTTCAGCATCTTTATTCAGCTGTCGGAATTTGGCAGGAATCTTGGGATACTTCTCCTCCATCTCATCTTCAGTCATCTGAACATCATCGACTTCCCAGAGCGGGTCTTTCATGACTACTATACTTTTCTTTGCCTTGGGGTTATTCTTCAAGTACTCCTCGCCTATTTCTCTACTTTTCAATAGTACGTTATCAATTACTTTTTCGATGTCTGCAAGCGTGAGGTCTTTGCTCACACCTCCTCCTACAACACGGACATCATCATCCTTATAAGCCGATTCACCAATGGTATGCTTGACAGGTGTGGAATTCAGCTTGAAGGTGATTGGCACAAACATAGAAGAATTAACATCCATATCATTGATCTTGCCAGGTGACCAGTTTGGCATGCTTGAAACGACGCGGACGGCTTCAGCCTCCAAATCCTTGTCATTCGTCTCGTTGCTGAACGATTTGACATAATCTATTCGGCCATCTTTCATGATGTGGAATTCTACGATGACCGTACCTTGTACGCCTTTCTCTGCAGCTGATTTCGGGTATCTGAGATTATGGTTGATAAAGTTCATGAAGCTACCTCCATTAGGAAATTCTGGAGCAACATCAAGATCCTGCAGCATAAAGCTGTCATTCTCTCTTGGCTTGATTCGGCCTGCTTTAACATCCGCAATGTACTGGATAGCATGCTCATTGGCCTTTTCGCTTTCCTCTGTCTTTGTCTTCCATTTTGGATGCACAATCACTACTCCGTTTTTGCAATTTGGATGATCCAGATACCAGCCAGTGATGTTTGGGTCACCTGGATCAAATCGTTCCACTTCATAATCCGGATCTGGATTAGCAAGGTATTGCTTCAATTTTTCCTCACTTATAAGGCGCGGAGAACACAAGTTTTCATTTACCCAAATATACTTTATGATGAGTGGTTCATTTGGTCTTTCGAGAGAAGCCTTAAATTCATCTTCCTGCTCTAACCAAAACATCCTTCCAGAATCAGAGGCAAAGTGAGAATCCTGAAATGCTTGCTCATTGGCCTCTTCGTTTGATACCGTCTTTCTCTTATATGGTTTTTGTTTCTGTCCCTCCTGCAGCTCAATCATGATCACGCCATTCTTTGCAGCTTCATAAATGGCTGAATAATGTGCCACAGTATCACTATCTGCCTTATAGACGGTCATTGCCTCAATGATGCCTGGGTCAATGTTTTTCCAGTCATCATATACTTCTCCTTCCACCAAGACGAGTGGATCTGGTGTGTTGTCTTTTGTCTTGATCTCTATGCCATCTGGATATACAATACTTAGTGCCTTCACTGACTCTATCTCTTGTTCGGAGGTTTTCTCTTGTGCCTTGGCGGTCAGAGCAAAAGCCAACAGGGCGACTGGGAGCAAAGCCAAGTAGCGGCTCTTGGCTCCACGTAGTTTGATCATGTTGTTCATCATGACGATACGAAATTTTAATTTGTTACGTTTGAAACCATTGACCAACGCGAGACCAGCGGGCCCTGCCGCCTTGCGTATCAATAGCAGTTGATATTGTGTTGCATTTATGCCTTGATTGAGTACGGCCAGATCGGCCTGATATTCGTGCACTTGCGAGAGTGCGTCAGCCAAAAGCCATGCGAAAGGATTCCACCATTGAATCGCCTGCACCACGAGCAGCAGTAGGCGGTCGAGGCTGTGAAGATGTGCGATGTGGGCACGTTCGTGCAAGAGGATGGTCTCTCCGTTCTCCGCATAGTCTTCCTGTGAGATCACGATGCTATGCATCCAGCTGAACGACGGAAGCGCCTCAACCGTGAGCAGCAGATGGTTACCATCGGCCAGTTCTTCACGGATTTTGTCTTTGTCATGCAATACCTTGTAAAGACGCCAGAGGCCGCGCGTGTGCCAGGCAAGGAATATGGTTGTCCCTATTAGCCAAAGTGCGATCAGAAGATCCGTCCAATGGATTTCGATGCTTGATGGTTCTTTGATGTCTCCATCTTCAATGATGATGTATCCATCCCAGTCTTGATATTCCCCCAGTGGAATGATAGGAGCCGCCTCCATCTCGACCTCAGGATGCAACCAGTTATCTACGAACATGGGCATAGTGTGACGAGAGAGGGGAAGCGCGAGGCTGAGAAGCAGAATACCCAGCAGGATGGCTCGGTTAAGAGCAAAGAAATGTTCCTTTCGGAGCAAGAGCTGAAAAGGTATGTAGAGAACGGTTAGCACAAGTGCCGACTGCCAGAGATAGGTGAACATAGACGCCATAGCTTTACTTCTTTACTAATGACAATAGTTCCTGGATATCGTCGACTGACAATCCTTCCTCCTGCACGAAGAAAGAGAGCAGGGATTTGGCTGACCCGTCGAACAGATCCTTCTTGACCTCCTGCATAGCACGTCGGCTATATTCCTCCTTGCTGATCAAGGGGAAGTAGGTATAGGTGCGTCCTGAGAGCTTCTTAGCCTCCAGATAGCCCTTCTTCTCCAGAATCTTCATAAAGGTTGCCGTGGTGGTGTAGGCTGGCTTAGGCTCGTCGTACTTCGCGAGCACATCATATACAGTACCGCCCTCGGGCATCTCCCACAGGATGTTCATGACGGTCATTTCGCTTTTGGTCAGTGTCTGGTTCTGCATAGCTTTCTGTTACATAAAATGATTACAGCGACAATGGGGATTACTCCCTTTTGCCGCTGCAAAGATATGCGAAACTTTTCTTATACGAAAATTTTAGTTCAATTATTTTCTCTCTGTGCCAAAAGTTTAACTTCCATTATTCGTATAAGAAAACCATTTATTAGTAGTTAACAAAAACTGCTGCTGTTTACGGCTGCCAATGAGTCGTAATAAGTTGTTTGAGGTCTCGCGTTCCTTTTATACATTCAGTTCCTAATTTGTCATTAATGCCCTATGAATAACGCATACCACCCTGGCTACGATGCATATCAGTAACCAGGGTGGCTATAATATTAAAAGATGTATTAACTAATTCGCAAGGAATCACTTGCCCAAGCTGATCCAATCGACCTCTACGCCATCGGACTTTCCGGTGTTAGTAAGGGTGATGTCATAGACACCAGGAGCCACAACAGGGATATCAAGGCTGATAACTCGCCAGCCGTCGGTCGCCTCTACCTTGAGAGGAGTGCTCACCTTAGGCAGGGCTGCAGAATGCATCACTGGCTGCAGGTCGAGCTTGAACTCAGCACCCTGGTTGGCACGAACTCGCATGATGGCCTTGGTGGCAGCACGCTGCTTGACCTCTGCCTTCTCATAGCGCACCCAAGCCTTCTGGTCGAGCAGTATCTTCCAGCCTTCGAAGCGCAGTGTGGTATCAGCCGGGATGTCCTCCTCGTAGGTGAAACGGAGCTCGGTGCCCTTGTCGCTGACTGCACTATAGCGGTCAATCTGCACCTTGCCAGCAGCGTCGGTGATGCCTACACCACGCAGGGTTGGGATAACCTGACGTATGGTGCCATCAGGATTGAATGAGAGACTATCCACGCGGATGCTGCGGCTCTTGTCGAAGTTGGGCGAGTAGTCGTTGTGGTGATAGAAAAGATACCACTGGCCCTTGAACTCGACAATCGAATGGTGATTGGTCCAACAGTGGGTAGGCGACTCAGCCATGATCAAGCCCTTGTACTCGTATGGACCCATTGGATTGTCGCTCATAGCATAGACCAGAGCCTCGGTGGGGTTGTCGAGCACTTCGCCCTTCTCGTTCTTTTCGCCAGCCTTATAGCGAACCCAAGGATAGGTGAGGTAGTACTTGCCGTTGCGTTCGAAGGCGAATGGGCCTTCCTGGAGACCTGCCTGAGGCAGATCCTTAGAGCAGTTGACACCAATAGACTTGAACTCACGGTCGCCGAACTTGCGAACCTGTACAGGATTGTCCTCTGCAAGCTCCAACAGATTTGGTTTGAGTTTGGCCACATTCAAGCCGCCGCTGCCCCAGAAGATATAAGCCTCGCCGCTGCTTGTCTGCAATACGCAAGGGTCGATGCCATTAAGACCCTCAATCTTATTGGGCTCGCACACGAATGGACCATAAGGATTCTCAGAAATAGCTACACCAACGCCGAAGCCACCACCTCGCTGCCCCTCGACTGGCTTGGGAGCATTGGGGAAGTAGAAATAGTAACGGCCATCAGGACCCTGCACACAGTCAGGTGCCCACATAGAGTAAGCCTTAGGATTGCCCCAAGGCACATCCTTCTGGTCAACGATTACGCCATGATCGGTCCAGTTGACGAGATCATCACTCGAATAGACGTGATAGTCTGCCATGCAGAACCAGTCCTGACGAGCTTCAGGAGCTGTGGTTGGAGTGATGTCGTGCGAAGGATAGACATAGACGCGATCACCAAAGACACGAGCCGTAGGATCGGCCGAAAAGTTGCCACTCACGAATGGGTTCTGCGCCTGCAGAGAAGAGCATCCGGCAGCCATCAGGGCTGCAGTGGTGAGGAAAGAAAAAAGCTTCATGATAGGATAGGGGTAATGTGGTTATGATTTCATTGGTTTGCAGCCTTAACCTCTGCCTTGCCATCGGTAAGTGTCAGCTCGTACTCATAGATACCGAGGTCTTCGTAATAAGCTACCTGCCGGACATCACGAAGTGGGGTGCTGCTGCGCACCACAAGATGGCCACTGGCAGAAGGGACAGCCTTATGGATGACGGCACGGGCGAGCTTGCCTTCAGCCCATTCGACGGTTACCTCGTAGCCGCCACGGGTGCGCAATCCGCTCACGCTTCCCTCCTTCCATGCCGATGGCAAGGCAGGCAGCAGATGAAGGGCAAAACCTTGGCTGAAGGTGTTCAGACCAAAGCCTATGTTATTGCCTACGGGTTCGCTCTGGATGAGCATCTCAGCTACACCTGCAGTAGCGCCGAAATTACCATCAATCTGGAAAGGCGGATGAGCATCGAACAGATTAGGGAAGGTTCGGCCATCAGGATACTCTCGCATGGTTTGGAAGCCTTCGCTTGGCAACAGTCGTAACATATTGGTGATGATGCGGAAAGCATGGTCACCATCGAGCATACGTGCCCAGAAGTTAATCTTCCAGCCCAGACTCCAGCCCGTGGCCTGATCGCCTCGCTGATTGAGGGTCACACCCGCAGCATGAAAGAGGTCGGGTGTGGTGAAAGGACTGATTTGTCGCGATGGATAGAGGCCGTAGAGATGCGAGATGTGACGATGTTCGTCGTTAGGATCGTCGAGGTCCTCAATCCACTCCTGCAGTTGTCCATACTGCCCCACCTCCATCGGAGGTATGCGATCGAGCACCTGGCGCAAGGTATCCTGATAGAGGGCGTCGAGGCCAAGGGTCTGAGCAGCAAGCAGAGCGTTGGTGAGAGCATCGCGCACAATCTGATTGTCCATCGTACAACCGGCACACAGTGGTGTTGCCTTGCCCACACCACCATGCTCAGGACTGACTGAAGGAACGGCAACCAGATAGTCTAGTGTCACGCCATCCCTGGCAATGCTCTGTGCAAAGGCCGAACCAGCAGGGATGGGCTGCAGATAGTCGAGATAGAAATCGGCAGCGCCACGGATGATGGGGTAATACTGATGGAGGAAAGTCTTGTCGAGGGTGTAGAGATAGTGCTCCCAAAGATGCGTGGTGAGCCAGGCGCCACCATTGGGGAACATACCCCAAGCGGCAGCATCCACCGGGCCGGCAATGCGCCAGAGGTCGGTGTTGTGGTGAGCCATCCAACCTCGGCAGCCATACATGGTACGGGCGGTGATGCGTCCGGTCTTGCTCAAGTCGCGAATCAGGCTGAAGAGCGGTTCGTTGGTCTCGGTGAGGTTGCACACCTCAGCTGGCCAATAGTTCATCTCCGCATTGATGTTGATGGTGTACTTCGAATCCCATGGAGCGAATTCTTTGTCGTTCCATACGCCTTGCAAGTTGGCAGCCTGGCCATCCTTGCCCTGTGATGAGGAAATGAGCAGGTAGCGACCGTAGTTGAAGAGCAACGCCACCATGCCCAGATCGGGCTGGTTGGTCTGGGTCGAAGTGTAGAAGGAATCGAGACGCTCACTGGTAGGCAACTTGGCCGAAGGCACATCGTGCATGCCTAAGTCGAGGCTAACGCGCGCATATTGTTTTTGGTACGCCTGCAGATGGCGCGTGCGCAACTCATCGTAACTCATTTCGCGCACAGCATCGAGGCGCATCTGGATCTTAGCTTCAGGATCACCCGAGACATCGAAGTAGTTCACGTAGTTAGTAGCTGCACTGAGCACGATAGTAGCCACCGAAGCACCAGTGACTTGTATGTGACCATCGGCGGTGGTGCGAACTTTATCGCTGCTGCCATCTGCCTTGACTTCGGCTATGAGCTGAGCCTGCAAGGCAGCAGGAATACCCTCATGCTCCACACCATTGACGATGGAATGAAGCGAGGCGACACCACTGGCCGAGGTACTGGCAACGCTCGATTGGAGGGTGGGACAAGTATGACAGAGGTCGAACGAAAGCTTACCGGGCTTATCGGCAGTGAGACGCATCACGATAACCTCGTCAATGAGTGAAGCAAAGACTTCGCGGCGGTAATTAACTCCACCGCAAACATAGGTTGTAGTAGCGACAGCCTGACTGAGGTCGAGGTCGCGCATATAGTCACTCACTTCGTCGTGACCAAAATCGAGGTGCAGGCTACCCAAGGTAAGGTAACGCATGCCATGAGGCCCAGGGATGAAGGTCTGGTTCACCAGCTCCTCAGCCTCCTTCTCGCGGCCTTGGAAGATAAGGTCGCGCACTTGCTGCAGATTGCGACGAGCATCAGCAGAATTATTGTTGTGGGGGCCTCCGCTCCAAAAAGTCTCTTCGTTGAGCTGTACCTCCTCGACATCGGTCTTGCCATAGACCATAGCTCCCATGTGGGAATTACCCAAAGGGAGTGCTTCGAGCCAGATGCTGGCCGGACGGTCGTACCACAGGCGCTGATCCTGCGGATTGGTGGCCAGAGGAGCCTCAATGGTTTCGCGCTGGGTGCATGCCATTGTGCCCAATGCCAAGCCAACAATAGCAAGCGAAGTGAATGCTTTGTTCATGAGATTCATAGGTGGAAGAGCAGCGAACGATTCACTGCTCTTCCACGTCCATTAAAGTTTGATTGAAATCATTTGGAATGAATAAGGAGCCAGGTCGAGGGTCATCCTGGACTTAACCTTGAATGCCTCGGTGACAGGAGCAATAGGCTGAACGTCGTAGTTATTCTCCTGCTCAGGCTTACCAGTGAGGGTGGTGAGGGTAGCAGACTTCATGCCCTTGAAACGGCTGAGGTCGAGCTGAGCCTGTTTCTGCTCCCCGCTGGCGTTGCACACCTTGACAAAGAGTTCACGAGTCTTGGTATTCAAAACTACCGACTGCTCCTGCAGGTTGGTCTTGCCATCGATCTGTACACAATCGCCATAATAGTAGTTGCCAGAAGACTGACCGAACATCTGCTGAACGTAGTATGAACAAGTGAGGTATGGACGCTCATTGTCGAAATAGATCATGTCTGGATCCCACGAGTGGTGGTTCTTCTTGGCAAAAAGTGGCGCATAGCTGGTCATGACTACGACATCAGCATTGCGTTCCACATGGCAAAGGTAAAGAGCCTCGGCCAGGGCATCCTGCAGTTTCTTGTCCTTAGCAGCATACTCGCCCAGATAAACCTTGGTCTTGCGATCGCGTGGGTATGAATCGTACTGACGTGAAGTCTCGAAGTAGTTGCGCTGTTCGTAGTAGTGCTCATCGATGATTGGCATATCGAGCTCCTCGGCCAGTTTCCAGGCAGTGTCGAAGTCACGATTGCCTGGATGCGAACCAGGACCAGCAGTGCCTACGATCACGATCTCTGGGTGAGCCTCGGTCACCTTATTGTAGATATACTTGAAGCGCTCGATGAACTCTGGCGAGATGCGCTCCTCATTGCCAATGCCGAGGTACTTCAGACCGAATGGCTCTGGGTGACCAGCATCGGCACGAACCTTGCCCCACTTGCTGTCAACAGGACCATTTGCCCATTCAATGAGGTCGAGAGCCTCATTAACCCACTCGTCCATATCCTCCATGGGCACAGCCCACTGATTCTGAACCTCTGGGAAGTTCCAGCCTCCGTTCACACCCTGACAGCTCACGCCAGAAGGCAGGATAGGCACAGGCGCAGCGCCCATGTCCTCACAGAGCTGGAAGTACTCGAAGTAGCCAAGTTCCATGGACTGGTTATAGCCCCAGGTATTCTTCTGTTGGCGACGAGTCTCCTTTGGTCCTACGGTCTCCTTCCAGCGATAGGTGTTCCAGAAACCATCACCGCCACCATGCACTACACAACCGCCAGGGAAACGCATGAACTTAGGATTGAGGGCCTCAAGTGCCTCAGCCAGATCCTTGCGCAGGCCGTGTCCCTTATAGGTGTCAGCAGGGAGCAGGCTGACCATATCGATATCGAGCACGCCCTCGGTTTCGCTCACAATCTGGAGGTTACCATTGGCAACATCCTCTGATGGCACGAGGTCGAACTCATACTTCTGCCATGCAGTAGGTGTGGTGCGGAACTTCTGCTCAGCCACGGTGAATGGACGAGGCCAACGTGGACCTTTGGCATTGGCATCAGGAGCCTTCATGCCGCCCAGGGTTACCTTAATGTCCTTGGCTTTTCCGTCGGGGTTGCGCAAGAAGACTGAGAAGTGGTAGGTCTCACCCTTCTTCAGGACGATGCCATCATAGCCATCGTTCTGGATGCCGATGCCGGTGTTGCCGTCAAAGTCAGGCATGTTTCGTACTACACGCTCGATAGTAACGCGCATGAAATGTGGATTGTTGGCATGCAAAGCGCCATCCATGGCAGCATCGTAGTAGCCAGCTGAGTGGCCCTGACGAACCAGTCGCCATGCAGTGCCTGGTCCGTAACCGTCGCGAATGGTGGGGTTATACTCGAACGAATTGTTCTGAATCAGCTGAGCGCAAAGTCCACCATCGGCCGATGAACTGATGTCCTCAAAGAAAATGCCAATCAGCTCATCGCTGATCTGCTTGCCGCCCTGTGGGGCCTTCATGCCCTGAGCCACGACACCAGTCACAGCCGACGCACAGGCAAGGGTCAAAATGAGATGTTTCATTTGTGTTTGTAATATTATGATTAGGTAATAGGCTTATATTTCGGGGCAAAGATAATGAATATTTGCTAATTTTCAAAACATTTTACGATTTTTTACTCATTTGTTTGGCAGATTAGTCAAAAAGCGCTACCTTTGCCCCAATTTTTCACCTTACTACAGCTATGAAAATCCTTTTTCAGCTCTATTTTCGTCAACTATGGCGCAACTTCCAGAAGATGTCATTCTTCGCCAAAGCCTATGTTCTCGGATGCATATGGATGGCCGAAGCCGGTGCCTCGTGGGCATTCATGTCAACCGGTGGTCTAAGCCAGGTAATGCAACTGTTGGCACCCCTTTTTGTAGCCATTCTGCCCATGGCCCTATTTCTGCCCGACATAATGTATCGACTGCTGATGACGCATGAAGCCACCGCCATGGATCCTGCCCTACGCACCCGTCCGGTCAAGGAGGACACATGGGAACGCTTCCTGTGGCTCTCGCAGTTTCTGCACCCTGACAACCTGATGCTGCCCCTGATGGTGCTGCCTTTTGCGCTCATCTGCCTCCCCATTGGCTGGGGCCTGACCATGCTTCTGTGCCTCTATCTCACATCTGTGTTCGATGCCATTGTGGTAATGGAGATGCGTCGCACCAGCCCTTACGAAGAGCACACAGACAAGGCTGCACGTGCTGGTGAGGGATGGCTCGAACGTATGATGTCGCATCTCAACCTGAGCTTCATGAACGACCCTGTGTTTGGTATCCAGAGCCGTAGTCTGATGCGTTCACGTCGCCTGCAGATTGCCATTCTCGTGCTCTTTGCATGGTTTGCCTTCTATAGTTACTCCCAAGGGTTCAGAGGCGAAATGGGCGATCAGATGGCCCTGGACTTCTTCATCTTCTTCACCATCATGCTGCCAGCCATGACCTTGTCGCAGCATGGTTTGGGCATTGAGGCAAACTTCTTCAGCGGATTGTGGACACGTCCGGTCAACATACGTCGCATTCTCGACGACAAGTTCCGTTTCTACACCGTCATCACTCTGCTCGATTCACTCATCTATCTGCCTGCCTGCTTCATGGGGATGCTACACTGGTGCATACTCATCGGAGCAGTACTGCTCACAATCGGATTCTGCAACGTCTTCATGCTCTGGTCATGCTTCAGGTGTGAACCTTTCGACCTGATGGGCAAGGCATTTTTCAACCAACAGGGTGCACGTTCATCGTTCAATGCTAAGGTGTTCGGCATCATCTTTGGCTCGATGTTCCTGCACATGATCCCTATGATCTTCCTCCCACCCATATGGTACATGGTCGTGCAGCTCATCATCTGCCTCATCGGTCTCAGTGTCCGTCGCCGCTTCTTCGACCATCTGGTGAGAGACTTCGAAAAGAAACGATATAAATATATGGAAAGATACAAGTAATAAGAGTTTAAATGGTTCGATAGTTCGAATGTATTCAGGCCAACTACGCTTCATAATACTCAAACTTCTCAACCCATCCAAACTCCTCAATCCCATCAAACCCCTCAAACTCCTCACCACCCCATTATGGAACTCCTTCGTGCAACCGACCTTACCAAGAAATACGGCGAACAAACCGCCCTTAACCTACCAGAACTCATCCTCAACGAGGGCGAGCTCATTGGCCTTGTAGGCAACAATGGTGCTGGCAAGACCACCCTGATGCGACTGATGCTCGACCTAATTGAAGCCACCACCGGCCAGGTCTCAAGCAATGGCCTGCCCGTCAACGAAGACCCCACCTGGAAGCAATATACAGGCTCATTCATTGATGATTCGTTTCTCATCGACTTCTATACCCCTGAAGAATACTTTGAGTTCATAGCCGAAGTCTATGGCCTCGGTAAGAGCGAATTGCAGGAACGCCTCGAAGGCTTCAGCGAACTGATGGCTGGCGAAGTACTGGGCAAAAAGAAGTACATCAAGGACTTCTCGATGGGCAATCGTCAGAAGATTGGAATCATCGGTGCCATGCTCATCCATCCGCGTGTGCTGATCCTGGACGAGCCCTTCAACTACCTCGATCCATCGAGCCAGATTGTCGTAGCCCGACTCATCAGCCAGATGAATCGCGAGTTGGGCACCACAGTGATCATCTCCAGCCACAATCTCACATCCATTGCCGACATTAGCCAGCGCATCCTCCTGCTCGAACGTGGCATCCTGATCAAGGATCTCCAGAACGATGCAGAAGGACACGCCTTCCAGGAATTGGAACAGTACTTCGCTCACTAATCAGACAAACAACTGAAAGCCATTAATTCGACGACATTCGACTAGCAGCCTCACGACCGGCACCCGTGCCTTTATACTTGCTCTGCGTGGCATTGAATGCATAACGCAGCGAGACGTAAAGACGGTGCCGGTTGTTGCGTGTTGACTGTTGCAGCTCATAGTAGCCACAATCCATCACAATGTCCTGGTGATTGCGCTGCAGGATGTCGTTCAGCGTCATGCGCAAACAGAGTGCATCGTTCCTGAGCCAGCATTTCTGAACCACAAGGCTCAGATTGAACGCTGTGTTGGTGAGGTAATAGTTCTGCGCGTTGCCATGGCTCATGAGGTTCATGTTTGCCTCAAGCTGCCACGAATGCTTCAGACGCAGAGCGTTGTTGCAGTCGAAAAAACAAAGTGGCTTGCTGAAGCTCACCTCACGCTCGCCCATGCCACCCTCGCCATTGTCAGCAGTTGATACACGCGGGTCTTTCAGCGTCTGTTTTAACCAAGGCTGCTGGAAACCCAGCGTCCAATTGGGGCTATACACACCCCATGTAGGCGAAGCCGTGAGGAACGTGGCCAGGTTGCGCATCGGCACTTCGTAGTTGATCCACTTGATGAGCATCACACCATCATTATCATAATTGTAGGTCCACTGTGTCAGCGTGTTGTCGCGACGCTCATAGGCAGCATACAGGTTGATCCACTTCCAGCGCACGTTGGCACTGACTTCCTGCATGGTGGCGTTTCGCAACTTCGAATCACCCTGCTGCAATGAGTACTGATTGAGGTACAGCGTGGCATCGTCGAGCATATAATAGCTTGGGCGGATGGTCTTGAAGCTATAGCTCACCGCTGTCTGCCAGCTGCCAAACTGCTGCGCCCACGAAAGCGAAGGGAACAAGTCATCGGTATAGCGCGACATGCTCTTGTCCGCATGCAGATGGTCCTCGTAGTCGAAACCCACGTGCTCGTACCGAACGCCAGCACTGAGGCTGCCGATGTGGGGCAATTGGGTGGCATATTCCACGAAGACAGCGATGTTGTTCTCTTGCACCTCAGTGTCGGTCGAAGGCAAGCCGATGCCATTGATTGCGTATTCTGCCTCACGCGTCACAAAGCTCATCTCTGTGCCAGCCTGCAGCACTCCTTTCCAGAGAGGATAGCTCAGCACCAGTTTGTCAGCCATCATGCGGCTTGAGGTCTTTTGAATCGATGCCATGAGGCGCTGCTCTCCGTCCACAACTTGGCTCTCCACGAGCTCCTCAATGTCGCTCGTCTCGCGACTACGGTTGGCCAGGAAGTCCACGTTCAAGTCGATCCCCAACTTGCCCACACGGCCATTATAATAAGCATTACACTCACAGTTAAAGGGTTCAGTCGCGTTAGTGCACTGATGCGAAATGGAATGTTCCGTGGTCGAATAAGGGCTATCCTGAAGCACACCATTCTGCTTCATATCACTCTCTATCGTGGCTGTTGTGCCGCCCTTGAGTTTGTCATGATAATCCACGCGCATGCCTATCGAATGATTATCGGCCAGCTGCCAGTTGAAGCCCAGATTGTAGTTCATTCCTTTGCCTTGCCATTTATTGAAGAACTTCGAATGCTGCTCTATGGTGTTGAGCTGCCCCTCTTCTCCCTTCAGCCAAGTCCACTGATCGGGCTTGGAATCGTTGACCGATGTCCACTCCCAGTAGTTCATCATACCAAATACATCCAGCGACTTATGGCGATAACGCAGGTTGAGTGTGGCGTTAGGATCGCTGGCTCCGTAACGCAAATCCTGGTCGTTGCTAGCAGCCAAATCGTAGCCGAAGCCATTGCCGTCGCGACGCATGGTCTTGATGCGCACCACGGCCGAAACCGTGGCATCGTAGAGTGCACCCGGATTAGTAATTACCTCCACCTCCTTGATCTCCTCTGAACGAAGGCGTTTAAGCTCATCCAGGTCACTCAACTTGCGTCCATTGATGTAATACACTGGCTTGCCCTTGCCCAGCACCTCCAGGTCATCGCCTTTCTGCGTCATGCCTGGCACTTTGGCCAGCATCTCCTTCAATGTCCCCGACTTTTCGAGCACCGAACCTGTAATGCTCGTCACCATCGAGTTGCCAGTCAGCTTGGTCTTTGGCAACTGGCCCTTCACAGTCACTTCATGAAGCAACTGCGCATCCTCGCGCATCTGTATGGTTAATTGAGACCTGAATTCTGAGATTTGAGACTGGTCACCTGATATTTCCACAAATTGTGTCTCATATCCCACGCAGGATACCTTAATCAATCCTTTTTCTTCTGGGCAAATGATGTTGAAATGTCCATCCACATCGCTCGTAGCGCCCTGCACAAAGACTGAATCGGGCAACGACAGCAACATCACATTGGCAAAACCCATAGGCTGCCCCTCGGCATCGAGTATTGTACCTGTAACATCTGGTTGTGAAGCGGCAAAAGCCAAAGCTGGGCAGAGCGCTGCCACTGTAAACATTGTTTTCAAAAAATAAAACATATAGTTAAGGTTTGGTTAATTGATATCTTTTGCACATTAGACGCAATCAAGCGTTAAATAGTTGCAGAGCATCTTCATTTTTTTGCTGAATGCGGGGGCAAAGGTAGTTATTTTTTTCGAACTGGGTTTGGAAAAAATGGACATTCTGCCAAATAACCCCAAAAAACATTTGTTGCCACCTCTTGTGCGTGCAAGATTTCCAACTTTGTATCAATAACGGACAATCTGGAGCACACAAAATCAACACATCGTACGTAGTGTTGGTTTTGCGTACGGACAGAGGGGCAAAATATACAGCTTTTGCCCCTCTGTGCGTGCAAGATTGTTCTACTTTGTATCATAACAGACAATCTGGAGCCCACAAAATCAACACATCGTACGTAGTGTTGGTTTTGTGCACGCTCAGAGGGGCAAAATATGCAGGTTTTGCCCCTCTGTGCGTGCAAGAATTTGACACTACGTACGATGTGTCAAATTTGAGTCAAAAAGATTTCAAATTCCAAGATTTTGCGCACAAATCATACGATCCCGCCCATTGACATCCTTGCGAAGATCGACGTGGGAGAATCCTTCGTTTTGCAACATCAGGATGGTTTCTGGTCCGTACGCTGCATTGATTTCGAAGAACAGCCAGCCATTCTGTGCGAGATGCTGGCGAGCGAAACGCGCTATAGAGCGATAGAAGAGCAAAGGATCGTCGTCGGGCACGAACAGCGCCATGTGAGGCTCATGCTCCAGGACGAGGGCAGACATCTCTACGACCTCATGCTGGCAGATATAGGGTGGATTGCTCACAATAACGTCGAAGGTTGTGTTGATAAGTGTGTGGCAAAAGTGCTGTTGATAACCTGTGGACAATTGGTTGATTACTGATTGGAAATAATTGTTATCTGTACACTTAAGAATATCTGCATGAGCGAATTGTACGTTATCAACACCTTGTTCATAAGCATTACGACGCGCAACGGACAAGGCAGCCGTTGATAAGTCGAGCGCAAGGACTTGTGAATTGTTGATAAGTCGAGCCAAAGTGATGGCTATACAACCAGAGCCAGTACCCATGTCGAGAAGACGTAGAGGCGGCACAGAGGAAGACTCTTGTTGTGAAGAATTGCCACACAAAGGTTGTTCGGAAACAACCGTACTACAAATCCAATCGATGAGTTCTGCTGTCTCTGGACGAGGGATAAGCACATCGGGAGTGACATGAAAGCGACGACCGCAGAACCACTCGTAGCCCAACGCTTGCTGCACGGGAATGCCCTGTGCCAACAAGTTGACGCAACGCAACAACTCCTCATGTTGCTGCGGAGTAGGACTAAGGCCGGGACGAAGCAAACGATCTACTTTGGAGAAACCACAGATCTCTTCAATCACGAGGTCGATGATGGACCTCATCTCCCGCTCATCGTAGAGCGGAGCAACAGAGTCGGTATGACCTTGACGAGAGGCTCGCAAAAGGGCCTCGCGCAATGTATTAATGATGTCTTGCATGGTGCAAAAATAACGTTTTTTTTCGGAAAATGAAATAAAAAAGATATTATAAAATCTAAAAATGCAGTAGTTTTGTGCGAAAAACCCCTAAATAATGATAATAATGGGGCCAAAAATAGGGGAATTTGGAGAAAAATCAGTAAATTTGCGCACGCATTTTGGCGCTTATTTGAATTATGAAACTAAAAAAGTATATTTACAACCTGCTGAATATGGCTGTTGCCTTACTGCTGCTGACATCATGTCTGGAGGGCAACGATCAGGAGTATGTGGTAACCAACTACTGGAATGCAGTGGTGACCTCGTTCTCGCTCGTGCCGAACAGCAATGTGGCCAACAACCTTTCATCCTACTCGTTCACCATTGACAACTTTGGACTGAGCGACGAAGCCATCCACAATAAATTTCCTAAAGATGGCATCATCTTCAACCCTGACTCACTTCCTTATGGTACTATACCCGACTCCGTGAAGGTCTCGATGAGCTTCTCTGCACCCGATTCGGTCTATTTCAAGCTATATTCGCTCGACGGAGTATTGCGTCAGTATTCTGACTTTACTAAAGACTCAGCCCTCTACTTCGCCTCATATCCTGACTGCCGCCTGCGTGTGGTGTCGAAGGGGGGTGTGGGCAAAACCTACCATGTAAAGGTCAACGTGCACCAAGTGGATGGCGACAGCATACGCTGGCATCATTACACTGGCGAGGTCTGGAGCAACACAAACGTGACCGACCAACGTACAGACAGTATCGATGACATGCTCTACTGGCTGGTGGAAGCCGATGGGAAAAATCTCGTCAGCACCTCGCGCCTGAGCCTCAACGCTCGCCAATGGAGCGAACCTGAAGAGGTGAGCGTGGAAGGCGGCACATTGCTGGATCTTGGCACCCTCTACAGCTGGCATGGACAGCTGTTGGCTGTGGGCAAGGACAATGGACAGTTGCTGGCCTCGACCGACGGACGCCATTGGACAGTAACAAACCGGGACCTTACATTCCTCGCTATTCTGGGCAATCAGCTCAAGACACAAGATGTCTATAAACGATGGAACAGCGACACTCTCAGTGTGATTGTCAAGACCGACGATGCCTATCGCTTTGCCGTCTCGGCCGACGCCAAAGAATGGAGACTCGACCAACAGATTCCTCAAGGATTTCCTGTGCGCGGATTTTCGCGTCCTATAGCAGTAGCAGCTCGCGCCACACAAGGCAACCTCACCTCTCGTCTCTATCTGGTGGGCGGCATGGACGCTGATGGCAACCTGACTAGCAGCACATGGTCATGCGATGGATTCAATGCCGATCGTGGAGGTCGCAACTGGGCTGAGTTTCCTCAGAACGAACTACCCGCCATGCAGGGTGCCTGCGTCCTGGAATACACCCTCGATCAGGACAAGCCTCGCTCCTTCTGGATCTTGCAGCCAGGCATGCTGGCCGACGGAACGGTTCCAACCCATACACTGTATTCCAAGCTCTGCACTACGCTCTACTACAGCGAGGACAGTGGTGTAAGCTGGCATCGCTTGAGTCGCTATTACACCAGCTATGCCGACAACTCCTCGATGGGTTGTGTCTCTGCCAATTCGGGCATGTACAACCCTACGAACTACGAGATTTATTTCTTTGGAGGCCGACGCGACGATGGTTCAATGCTGACCTCTGTATGGGGTGGTCTGCTGCCAAAGCTCACCTTCAAGAAAATACGTTAATCCGATTATTCCTTCTGTTATTCCACCCGAAATAAGATATGTTACGTTTCGTGCACCTCTGTTTGACGCTGCTCTTGCTGACGCTGGCAGTCTCCACAAGCCTCAAAGCGCAGGAGAAGGAGTACATGTACGAGATTGGAGGTGGACTTGGCACCAGCTGGGGATGGGGCGATGTGAATGCATCGAAGGCGATTGACAATCCGTCGGTTTCGTTTGGTGCCATCTGGCGTTACAATCTGAATCTGCGTTGGGCATTAACCACAGAGTTGCAGAGTCTGGGCATGAAGGGCGATACGCACGATTTCGACTATGCCTTCCCTGGAGGTGACTACCAGTACAGCACCCGCTTCTGGCAATTGGCCTTCCGGCCTGAGATACACTTCTGGAACTATGGTTGGGGAAGCGATTACCGCGACAAGCGTCGTTACACGCCCTATCTGACCATGGGCCTCGCAGGTGGCATCGTCACTGGCTCTGACGATGGATCGGAATTTGCCTGGGGCATACCTCTCGGTGTCGGATTCAAATGGAAGGCCACCAAACGTTGGAATGCTCAGTTGAGTTGCCTTTTCACCAAGACCTTCAGCGACAAACTGGACGGCAAAGCCAATCCCGAAGGCATCCTGACCAGCGGAATGGTGGGCAACGACTGGGTGGCACAGATACAGCTGTCTGTGACCTTTGACTTCAAGGAGCGATGTGTAGAGTGTCACAACCAGCACTACTACGGCAAATAATCACACCACGGGAAGGGTTAATCCCGTAATCAGGAAACTGGAATTTGTAATTTATAGAAATATGGCAAAGCTTGAACAACTCGATATCACTCGCACTCCACAACATGTGGCAATCATCATGGATGGCAACGGACGGTGGGCCAAGGCTCAAGGCTATGACCGCTCGGTGGGACACAAGGCAGGAGTCGATGCCCTGCACCGCACACTCGAAGCTGCACAGAAGGCTGGTATAAAGTGGATGACTGTATACACCTTCTCGACAGAAAACTGGAACCGCCCGAAGCAGGAGGTTGACACGCTGATGAACCTCATAGCATGGGGCGTAGAGCGAGAGACTCCTGATATGGTCAAGAATGGTGTGCGTCTGCAAGTCATTGGTGATCTCAGTCGCCTGCCAGAATTCGCTTTCAACAAGCTTCAGGAATGCGTTGACCGCACAAAGGAGGGTAAGGATATCACCCTGATCATTGCACTAAGCTACAGCAGCCGTATGGAAATTGTCCAGACCGTACAGAAGCTGGCACAAAAAGCTGTAGTTGGAGAAATCAAGCCTGAGGATATTACAGAGGAGGTAATCAGTAAGAATCTTCTTACAGCAGAGTATCCTGACCCAGATCTGTTAATCCGCACCGGCGGAGAAATGCGCATTTCGAACTATTTGCTTTGGCAGATTTCTTATTCCGAACTGTACTTCTGCAACACGCTGTGGCCAGACTTCGGTGCTGACCAGCTTTATGACGCCATCCTCGACTACCAGAACCGCGAACGTCGCTTTGGCAAGACCTCGGCTCAGGTGCAGGCAGGAGAATGATCATAGTTGACAATTGATATCTGTTATTTGGCAATTGACGCAATACATTATTTATATATAATGACACGAAAGATAACTACTCTGTTGCTACTGCTAATCACTCTGGTGACATCAGCTTTAGCACAAGAAGAACTACCAACCGACACCATCTTCAACCCGACTGTAAACCACACGAGTCAGACAGCTAGGAAATACACCATCCGAGGCATTGAGGTGACAGGTGCAGACAATTATGAGGATTATGTGCTGATAGGCTACTCAGGTCTGTCGGTAGGGCAGACCATCTCAGTGCCTGGCGACGAGGTGACGAACGCTGTGAAGCGTTTCTGGCGACAGGGTCTCTTCAGCGATGTGACCGTCACCCTCGAAAAGGTAGTTGACGAAGACTGTTGGATCAAGATCTCGCTGACCCCACGTCCACGTATTGCCAACATTGAGTACGATGGTGTAAAAAAGTCCGAGCGTGAAGATCTCGACCTCCAGATCGGTGTGGCCAAGGGTAGCCAGGTGACCCCCAACATCATCGATCGTGCTAAGACCATCATCAAGCGCTACTACGATGGAAAAGGCTACAAGAATGCAGACGTCGAAATCTGGCAGGAGGATGATCCTACGCTCCAGAACATGGTAAACCTCACAATCTTTGTGGACAAGCACGAGAAGGTAAAGATCCAGGAGCTCACCATTACAGGACTCCATACTTGGGACTCGATTGGACACAAGCGCCTCTGGCCACTGAAGAAGGACTACATGACTTTCCGAAAGGCCAATGCTGCCATGAAGAAGACCAATGCAGTGAACAAGTGGTACAACATGTTCCGTGCCAAGAAGTTCGTGCCCGAGACCTACAAGGAGGACAAGCAGAACCTGATCAAGAAATTTCAGGAGCTGGGTTACCGTGATGCCCGCATCGTAAGCGAAAGCGTGGAGAGCTTCGACGAACGTCATGTGAACGTTAACCTTGTGGTGGACGAGGGTCAGCGCTACTACGTCCGCAACATGACCGTAGTGGGCAACACTGTGGAGCCTTCAGAGCGAATCCTGGCTTTCCTCAACATGCAGAAGGGTGATGTGTACAACCAGACTAAGATTGACAAACGCATCAACACTGATGAAGACGGCATAGGCACTCTCTACATGGACCAGGGTTACCTCTTCTTCCGCATGGAACCGGTAGAAAGTAACATCGAAAAGGACTCTGTCGATCTGGAATTCCGCATCATGGAGGGTCCACAAGCCCATATAAACAAGGTAGTAATCAACGGCAACGACCGACTGTATGAGCACGTAATCCGCCGTGAGCTACGTACCCGTCCTGGCGAATTGTTCTCAAAAACCGACCTTGTCCGTTCGGCTCGTGAGCTGGCTCAGACCGGGCACTTTGATCCTGAGAAGATGAACCCACGACCAGTACCTAACATCGAAGATGGCACTGTGGACATCATTTACGACCTCGAGTCGAAGGCCAACGACCAGGTGGAGTTCTCTTTAGGTTGGGGTTCGACGGGATTGATTCTGAAAGCTTCACTCAAGTTGACAAACATCTCAATGAAGGATCTGTTCCACCCTGGACGATACCACGGAATCTATCCATCTGGTGAAGGCGAAACGTTTACGCTCTCAGCACAAACCAATGCACAGTACTATCAGTCGTATTCTGTGTCGTACGTCAATCCATGGTTTGGAGGCAAGCGTCCCAACTCCCTCAGTCTGTCCATCTACTATTCTCGCCAGTCTGACATCAACTCGCGTTACTATAGCAACCAGATGAGCAACTACTATGGCAACTATGGATATGGTGGTTATGGCGGATATGGTTATGGTGGTTATGGATACGGCTACGGAGGCTATGGGTATGGTGGATATGGCTATGGTATGCAGAATGCCTATGAATATGCTATCGACCCCGATAAGTCTATCCAGATGATTGGTGCATCGCTCGGCTTTGGCAAGCGTTTGTCATGGCCTGACGATTACTTCCAGTTACAGGCCATGCTCAACTACCATGTCTATATCCTTAAAGACTGGCAGTACTTCCCTGTGCAGAACGGAACCTCAAACAGCCTTTCGCTCGAAGCCATTCTGGCTCGTAGTTCTATCGACAACCCTTACTACACCCGTCGAGGTTCGAGCTTCTCGATTGACGTAGAGGCAGCTCCTCCCTATTCTCTCTTCGAGGATTCAGAAAAATTGGCCAGCGAAGAGAAGTACTCGAAGGATAAGATGAAATGGCTGGAATTCTGGAAACTTAAGGTTTCGACCAAGACCTTTACACCACTTACTTCGGGTAACCACACATTGGTGTTCCACACCCGCTCAGACTTTGGATTCTTAGGCCACTACAACCCAAATAAGACCTCGCCATTCAACAGCTACTATATGGGCGGTGATGGCAACTCATACTATTCATCGAGCTACATCACCGAGTACATTCCTCTGCGTGGTTATGAGAATGGTTCGCTCACCCAAAGCTACAGCGACGTAGCGACTTGTTATGCCCGCATGGTAGCAGAACTGCGATTCCCATTCATGCTTGAGTCGTCATCGACAATCTACGGACTTGTCTTTGCCGAAGCTGGTAATGCCTGGACAGACATCAAATACTTCAATCCATTCTCGCTGAAACGTTCAGCAGGTGCAGGTGTACGCATTTTCCTCCCAATGATCGGCATGCTCGGCATCGACTGGGGTTACGGCTTCGACAAGACCTTTGGCTCAGACAAGGATAATGGATCGAACTTCCACTTCGTCATCGGACAGGAGTTCTAAGGAGTTAAAAAGAGTAATAAATCAAGAGCTCAAAAACTCCAGACTTCACAAAGTTGACCACATGGCGGATTTAAACCGACTCCTTATTTATGGGTCTAAATATCGGATATTAACAAAAAACATACAGACTATGAAAAAGATTCTTGCAATTTGCCTCGTGGCACTCGTAGGCACTTTCGCCGCACACGCTCAGAAGTATGCACTCATCGACATGGACTATATCTTAAAGCAGATACCCCAGTACGAGATGGCCAATGAGCAGCTCAACCAAATCAGCAAACGCTGGCAGTCAGAAGTCGAGGCTTTGGCTGCTACCGCCGAATCTCAATACAAGCAGTATCAGGCCGATCAGGTCTATCTTACTGCTGAGCAGAAGAACCAGCGTGAGGCAGAAATCCTCGCTACCGAGAAGATGGTACAGGATCTCCGACTGAAATACTTCGGACCCGAAGGTGAACTCTACCAGAAGCGCAATAGCCTTGTAGGCCACATCCAGGACGACATCTATAACGCAGTAAAGGAGATCGCAGACAAGAACAATTACTCGATGGTCATCGACAGGGCCTCGGCTGAGAGCATCATCTTCGCTTCACCCAAAATCGACATCTCAAAGGAGGTACTCCAGAAGATGGGATATTAAGTAAAGAATGTAAAATGAGAAAACTTACAAGTAGTATCATTGCTACAGACGGTTTCTCTTTTGCATTACATCCGTCGATTCATATTATCTTTTTATATTTTTTGAATAATAAATTTTAATTATACATTTATATTATTATGTTCAAGAAAATTTTTGTAGCAGCTTTCATTGCTATTGCGAGCCTCACCTCGTATGCACAGACCGCCGTCAAGTTCGGCACCGTTGACCTCCAGGCCGTCATGAACGATATGCCTGAGACCGCAGTTCTCGAGAAGGAACTATCGACCAAAACAACAGCTTTCCAGACCGAAGCACAAAAGATGGAGTCTGAGATGCAGAGCAAATACCAGTCATACATCGAGCAACGTGATTCGCTCGATGACGTGACTCGCCAGATGCGTGAAGAGGAGCTCACCACCCTTCAGCAGCGCGCACAGCAGTACCAGCAGGCATCGTACACCCAGATTACTCAGTACCGTGAACAACAGCTTGCCATGATTCAGGAGAAGCTCTTTAAGGCTGTGAAGGTAGTCGGTGACCGTGAGAAGTACGTTGCCATCTTCCCAGTCAACGAAGCTACCTATTTCTCTCCAACTGAGACCACTGATGTTACCTCGAAGGTAAAGGCAGAACTGGGCATCAAATAAATGAAAGATGTATTCAACAACATTCTTTCATCTTTTAACATTAATATTTCTGTAGTTTCAATGAATCGCCTCCTTTCCCTCATTCTTCTCGTCAGTACCTTCTGCTTTGCACTCCATGCGCAAGATCAGGAGCCTGAGCAGTTTCAGGTAGTTCGTTTTGGCAACATCGACATGGCTCGTGTCTTCCGCCTCATGCCCGAAAATCAGGCCATCGAGGAGGAACTGGCGCAGTTGCAAGCTGCCTACGACGAAGAAATCCAGAAGATGGGCGAGGACTACCAGCTCAAGGTCAACGCCTTTGTGGCTGTACAGCAGACGCTCGACCCCAACATTGCCGAGGCACGTGCACAGGAGATTGAACAGTTGCAGCAACGCATCCAGCAATTCCGCGAACGTGCAGCACAGAGCCTAAGTACCCAGCGCAAGGAGAAGACCGCTCCCATCATTCGCAAAGTGAGCGAAGCTGTCCAGTCAGTAGGCAAGAAGTATGGCTACACATATATCTTCGACCTCAATCAGGCTGGCATTATCTACTTCTCGCCTCAACAATGTGACGATGTCTTCCCATTGGTCAAGGCAGAACTCGGATTCTAACATTCATCTCGATAAAACACCCTCGTTACTGCCTAGGTAACGAGGGCATTTTTCTCTATTTAATTTCATCATCTTTTGTCTGTGACTTACGATCAAGCCCTCAATCGCGCCGCCTCGCTCTGCAGCCAAGGAGAGAAATGCTCGTCCGACATCTTCGACAAGGCCGTGAGCTCGTGGGGACTCAATGAAACCGATGCCGGACGCCTGGTGGAGCGACTCATTGACGAACGTTTCATCGACGACCAGCGCTTTGCCCATGCCTTCGTCAACGACAAGTTCACCTACCAGCACTGGGGTCGAATTAAGATTCGCTATACCTTGCGACAAAAAGGCATAGAAGAGAGCATCATCTGCCGAATGCTCGAAGAGGTAATTGATGAAGATCAATACCTAACCACCTGCGTCGAAGCCATGCGACCCAAGTCGCGTGGCATGGAACTTCCCTTCTCACCCAATGACCGCGCCCGCCTTTTCCGCTTTGCTGCCCAGCGTGGCTTCGAGCCGAACATCATCAGCAAGGCGATCTCCAAAATCAGCGAACAGTAATCCGAAATCTGTAATTTGTAATCCGCAACCTTTTCGCAATGTCCTTCTTCCTCGTCTTCCTTGGCGGCGGTCTTGGCTCCGTGCTCCGCTACATAATCTCGATGTTCGGCCAACACATGCACCTCAACCCCATCAGCTGGTGGGGACAGACGCTATTGCCTTGGCCAACCCTTCTGGCTAACGTGCTCGGCTGCCTGCTCATCGGCCTCTTCTACAGCCTCTCCGATAGGCTGGGATGGAATTCCGATACACGTTTGTTACTCACCACGGGTCTGTGTGGGGGCTTCACCACATTCTCCACCTTCAGCAACGAGAGCCTATCGCTGCTTCGCTCTGGCCATTTCGGCATGTGCGTCCTCTACTTTCTGCTCACCCTCATACTGGGTCTCGCAGCCGTGTGGCTGGGCAGCATTTTGGGCAACAAATTATGAATGATAATGAAGGTCACGTACCGAAAATAAGCAACCACACTTTGCAGCCAATATTATTTTAAATGTATAGCGACTGATTATCACGCTCGAAATTTGGAACTATCGACAAAATTCGTTACTTTTGCAAAGCAAAAACTGCGACAAAACAGCAAAACGCCATGACAGCAAAGTTGCAAGGCAACCAAGCGACAATAGAGCAACGCGACGAAATAACAGAATAACAAATTAACAAAACAACAAAAAAACATATCAACAATGAACAAGAAAGCACTTCTTCTCATCCTCGACGGCTGGGGATGTGGCGACGGCACCAAGTCAGATGCCATTGCATCTACTCCTACCCCATATTGGGACTCACTCATCGCTAACTATCCTCACTCACAGCTTCGCACCGACGGCCTCAACGTAGGTCTGCCAAAGGGCCAGATGGGCAACTCAGAGGTTGGCCACATGAACATCGGAGGCGGCCGAATCGTATATCAGGACCTCGTAAAAATCAACATGGCTTGCGAGAATGGTACCATCGCTCAGAACCCAGAGATCGTAGGTGCTTTCGAGAATGCCAAGAAGGGCGGTGCCATCCACTTCATGGGTCTCACCTCTACTGGTGGCGTTCACTCATCACTGGCACACCTGCTCAAGCTCGTAGACCTCGCCAAGGAGTATGGTCTGGAGGGCCGCACCTATCTGCACTGCTTCATGGATGGCCGTGACACCGACCCACGTTCGGGCAAGGGCTTCATCGAGACCGTTGCTAACCACTGCAAGGAGGTTGGTTGTGGCGAAATCGCATCTATCACCGGCCGCTTCTACGCTATGGACCGTGACAAGCGCTGGGATCGCATCAAGAAGGCTTACGATCAGCTGACCGCTGGCGTTGGCGCACAGTATGCTTGCCCAGTACAGGCTATGCAGGACAGCTACGATGCTGGCGTGACCGATGAGTTCGTTGAGCCATGCGTTCTCGCGAAGGATGGCAAGGCTGTAGGCACCATCCAGCCTAACGACACCGTGATCTTCTTCAACTACCGCAACGACCGCGCTAAGGAGATCACCTCTGTACTCACCCAGGAAGATATGCCAGCTGAGGGCATGAAGACCATGCCTCTCTACTACTGCACCATGACCCCATACGATGCAAAGTTCCAGGGCCTCCACATCCTCTTCCCTAAGGAGAACGTCGAGAAAACCCTAGGCGAGATCGTATCAAATGCAGGCAAGAAGCAGCTCCGCATCGCTGAGACTGAGAAGTATGCTCACGTTACTTTCTTCTTCAATGGTGGTCGCGAGGCTGAGTATGAGGGCGAGAGCCGTTGCCTCGTTCCTTCACCGAAGGTTGCTACCTATGACCTCCAGCCTGAGATGTCGGCACTCATCGTGAAGGACAAGCTCGTAGAGGCTATCAAGTCTGAGCAGTACGACTTCATAGCCTGCAACTTTGCCAATGGCGATATGGTAGGCCACACTGGCATTTACCCAGCTATCCAGAAGGCTGTCGAAACCATCGACGTCTGCTGCCATGACGTATGCGAGGCCGCCAAGGCTTGCGGCTACGAGGTAGTGATCATTGCTGACCATGGTAATGCAGACTACGCAATCAACCCTGACGGAACTCCCAACACAGCTCACTCACTCAACCCTGTTCCTTGCGTGTACATCACCGAGCAGAAGGATGTGAAGGTTGTCGATGGCCTGCTTTGCGACGTTGCCCCAACCATCCTCAGCATCATGGGCATCGATCAGCCTGCTGAGATGACTGGCAAGTGTCTCATCGAGAAGTAATGTTTTGAACATATTTTGCCCCTCTGTGCGGACATGAATTTGACACATCGTACGAAGTGTTAGATTCCACGGGTTACAGAGGGGCATTCTTTGCATATTTTGCACCTTCGTGCAAACAAAAATTTGACACATCGTACGAAGTGTCAAACTCCGCGATCCACAGAGGGGCATTCTTTGCATATTTTACCCCTCTGTGCAGACAAGAATTTAACACATCATACGGTGTGTCAAATTCCGCTATGGCAGATTGTCTAACCTGATGCCAAATGGTACTATCTGCCGTCGCGAATGCATTTCCCAGCTTGCAAATGGGGCTTTTGACCTACAAAATTGACAAATCGGTGTGTCTTAGACAATAAAAATGAGGGGCAAATGGATTTTTTTGAGAAATTATTTGGTAGAAAAGCAGAAAAATCGTATCTTTGCACTCGCTTACCAAAGTGGCAAGCACCCGATGTGTCCAAGACCTATTAGAAATGGAGATGTAAAAAAGGGGGGTCGGACTATTCGGATCATTTAAAACAACCCGTACTGATATGATTATTGTACCAGTTAAGGAAGGCGAGAACATCGAAAAGTGCCTGAAGAAGTTCAAGCGCAAGTACGAGAAGACCGGCGTGATCAAGGAACTCCGTCGTCGTCAGCAGTTCGATGCACCATCTCAGCTCAAGCGCAAGAAGATGGAGCGTGCTATCTATGTTCAGCACCTTCAGGAGGCCGCTGCCGAGTAATCGTAGCACCTTCACCAAACAGGATGAATCTTCATCCACAAAGCCATAGGGATTGGAGGCTCATCATTGGGCATTCAATCCCTGCTTTGTTCTTGGATACACTCGTTCCTTATACTCCATTTTACTGCCCGTTGCTTTCTTTCAACCTCATTCACTCCACAAAATAATCCTAAGTGAATTTTCCACTTAATAATCCCAAGAAGAATATGCAAGCCCTCAAGCACCATCTGGTCAGCTTCATGATGACCCTACTCGCCCTGGTGGCATACACCAGTTGCATCACTAAGGAGCAGGTAGCACTGTTTCAGGACGCTGATGACTACCTTGACCCCAAACGCATAGCCACGACCTACAACATCCGCGTGCAGGCCGACGACCAGTTGTCGATTGCCATTGCCTCGCAGGACCGCGAGCTGGTGGAGGTGTTCAACAACAAGACGGTGATCGGACTCGGCACTAACGGTTCGAGCAGTCGTTCGAGCAACATGACAAACGGAGGTCTCGGCACAAGCGCACCGATGGAGCAAAGCTTCCATGTAGATAACGATGGATACATAGAGTTTCCTGTGTTCGGACGCATCCATGTGGAGGGCTTGACTCGAAAGGCCGTGGCCGACACTATCCAGAACAGACTACGTTCTGGTTACATCAACGATGCTGTGGTCGATGTGGAGCTGCTTAGTTTCCACGTAGTAGTGATTGGTGGTGTTCAGGAGGAGAGCATACTGACCATCAACAAGGACCGTTGCACCATCATCGAGGCGCTGACCTTGGCTGGCGGCTTCAAAGCAGGCGGCTACCGCGAGAACGTGGTGGTCATTCGCGAGGAGAATGGCGAAGTATGGACCTATCGCGTTGATTGCACACGTCTGGCAGACCTGATTAACTCGCCGGTCTATTACCTGCAACAGAACGATATCATCTATGTCGACACGAATGGAGTTGATCTCATCGAACATAGTGCTGGATTCAAGTACTTGTCGGCCATTTCGACGGTAGTGACATTCATCGTGTCGATCTCAGCCTTGCTGGTGGCATTATTCTGATGACCTGAGAGTTAATAGTCAGACGTTAGGAAAACAGACCTGCACGATGCAGGACCAAAGGATATGGTATCATGGAAAATATGAACTACAACTTCGGCGTGCCAGGCACCACCTCGATGCCCAACTCCGCAAACACGCCTCTCGAACATAAGAAGAAGGCTCCGACCTGGATCAACATCAAGGAGCTGCTGCTGATGATGGTCATGAACTGGATGTGGTTCCTGGTCAGCATCGTGGTGTGTCTCACCGCAGGCTACCTCTACTTCCAGACGCTGCAGCCTACCTACCAGCGTGTGTCGGACATCGAGATCAAGACCCGGCAACCTGGCACCGACGACATACGTTCGTACATGGGCCTGACCAACACCGACGCCACCAATGCCATGAACAACGAGCTCTACATTTTCCGCTCGCTGAAACTGGCACGCGAGGTGGCCGAAATCATGCATCTGGACGTAAGCTACTACCGCGAAGGCACCTTCCGCCATCATTACCTCTTTGAGGATCGTCCGTTCACACTGCGTTTCAACACTAAGTACTCAGAGCCCATCACCGTGGCCATCCGTCCCACCTCGGCTCAGACCTTCCTTATTTCGGCCGTGGTGAGCAATGGCTTGAAGACCGAGTTGCCACTCGACGTCCCCCCCTACTTCTTCGGGTCACCCCTGAAGCTGCCAGGAACCAACGAAGAGATAGAACTGACGATTGACGACCAGAACTTCCCCTCACTCATGGCTTCGATAGATCAAGATATCTGGGTGGAGCGTGTGTCGATGGACATGGCAGCTGAGATATGCAAGTCAATGATTTCTGTAGAGAAACAAGCCAGCACCGTGATACGTCTGACCTGTTCGACCTACTCAGTGGCAGGAGCCGACGCCCTGCTGCACACAGTCACCAATGTATATAATGAGCAGTCGCTGAAGGAGAAGAACGCCATGACTGAGAGCGCCTTCCACTTTGTAGATGAACGCATCGAAGAGACAGCACAGGAGCTGGGCGAGACTGAGTCCAAGCTGGTAGGCGCAGGCGTGAAGCTCAATGGTGCCGATGCCGAGGCCGCAGCTTCGCAAGCAGCGTCGATGGCGTCGATGGAGTCATCGCAGCGAGCTGCTGCACGCGACCAGTACGCTCAGATACAGAGCGACATCATGCAGATGCAGTCGCTGCGCAGCCATGTGGAACAGTCTAGAATCACCAAAGCATACATACCCGTGACGCCAGGTCTAGCCGACGCTGGCATCAGCGGCTCAGTACAAGCCTATAACCAGATAGTGCAGCAGCGCACGCGTCTGCTCAATAACTCTTCGGCCGACAATCCTGCAGTGCGTCGCCTGGACGAAAACCTCGAGAGCATGGCCGTGACCATGCTGACCTCTATCGATGCTACGATCGACGCTCTCAACAACAGCAGTTCTGTTGCCCGCAGCCGTGTGGCACGCTACTCCGTTTCTTCACGATCATCGGCAGCTCTCAGCGGCTTCGACTCTACCGCCATTGCCAACAAGGCTCTGGCCATCACCCACAGTTACAAGCAGGAGTACTTCCAGTACCTTCTGAAACGACGCGAGGAACTGCGATTGCAGCTGGCTGTGACCGATGCCGACACCCGAGTGATTGAGGATCCAATGGGTAGCACAGCACCTGTCTACCCGGTTTTCAAGGTCGAGATGGTCAAGTTCCTGGCAGCTGGCTTGCTGATACCTGCCTTAGTGATGCTGGTGATAGCCCTGCTGACGCTCACCGTGCGTGGTCGCAAGGACATCGAAGATGCACTCTCCATACCATTCATGGGCGAGTTACCCGAAAACGAGGCCAACTCCACCCAATCACCTATACGTGAGTGGATAGACGATGCTATGGAGACGCTGCAAGTGCGCAGGAACAAGTCGCCCAAGCGTCAGGTGAAGAGCAACAGGATACTCATCACCCAATCGACAAAGAATGCTCTGGCTGAGGCCTTCCACATCGTGCAGTCGAACCTCTCGTACATGCGTACCGAAGGCTCTGACAAGCATCCGCAGGTCATCATGTTCACGTCGTTTGCTCCAGGTGCAGGCAAGAGTTTCGTATCGGTCAATATGGCTTCGTCGCTTGCTACCAGTTCATCACGTCGCTGCATCTGGATTGACATGGACATCCGCAAGGGTCACAAGAACCCACTGCTGCTACCAGAGGATCAGCGTCAGCGTCGTCCTGCAGGTGTCTCGACCTATCTGGCAGGCAAGGCTTCGCTCGAAGACTGCATCCACCAGAGCATGGAGAACGACCACCTGGACATCATGCTGGCCGGCCCCGTGCCACCCAACCCTGTGCAGCTGCTGATGGATGACCGTCTGGACGAGATGATGAAAGCACTGCGCCAGCGTTACGAATACATCATCCTGGACAGTGTGCCTTCGGCCGTGGTAGCCGATGCCGCCATCTGCAACCGCTGTGCCGACCTTACGGTCTATGTGATTCGAGTGGGTCGAACCTTCCGCTACCAACTGCCCGAAATCGAGAAGATCTACCAGCAGAAGCGTCTCAAGAACCTGTGTTGTGTACTCAATGGATCGATCATCGCACGTCGTCGCTACGGCTACGGCTACGGTTCGGGTTATGGCTACAACTACGGCTATGGTTATGGCTATGGTTATGGCGACGAAGATGAAGAACAAGGCAAGAAAAAAGGCCTGTTCAAATCCAAAAAAAAGAACGACAATAAGAATTAATCTTTATAGCGAAAATTGATATCACATAGGTGGTCGGCCAATTCGCTGAGCACCTATTGTGTTTAAAATAGCAACAATTTTTCAACAATGAAAATAGCAATTGTAGGAACCGGTTATGTGGGCCTTGTGAGCGGCACTTGCTTCGCAGAATGCGGAGTCGATGTAACTTGTATCGACATCAACGAAGAGAAGATTAACAAGTTGCGCCAATGCATCATGCCAATCTACGAGCCTGGGCTTGAAGAAATGGTGCAACGCAACATCAACGATGGTCGACTCCACTTCAGCACCGACCTCACTGAGGTGCTCGATGATGTAGAAATCGTTTTCACTGCAGTCGGAACCCCATCCGACGAAGACGGCAGCGCCGACTTGAGTTATGTGCTTGAAGTGGCACGCACAATTGGCAAAAACATGAACAACTATGTGCTCGTGGTCACAAAGAGTACAGTTCCTGTTGGA
>JAZQQU010000068.1:0-48534 GCA_045629225.1 Bacteroidales bacterium
AGGCACCAAGGATGTAGTAATCCCAGCTCACGGTCATGACTACCAGGTGCAGCTGGATAGCGAAAGCAACCCACTCTTTGTGTGGAGCGACGACTGCAGCACAGCCACCTTGCAGGTGGTATGCTCACACAATGCAGAGCATACAGCACATGTGGAGGTGACAGGCGATGCCATCACGGCTGTGACGACTGCTGCTACCTGCACCACCACAGGCGTGCGCACATACACCGCTACTGCCACCTACCCTGAGGTTGAGTACACTGGCACTAAGGATGTAGTAATCCCAGCTCACGGTCACGACTACCAGGTGCAGCTGGATAGCGACGACAACCCACTCTTTGTGTGGAGCGACGACTGCAGCACAGCCACCTTGCAGGTGGTATGCTCACACAATGCAGAACACACAGCACATGTGGAGGTGACAGGCGATGCCATCACCTCGGCTGTGACGACTGCTGCTACATGCACCACTACTGGCGTGCTCACCTATACGGCTACTGCCACCTACGCTGAGGAGGAGTACTCAGGCACTAAGGAGTTGGTAATCCAAGCCCTCGGCCACGTCTTCAGCGAAGAAACGAGCTTATGCGATGATGGATATCATCACCATATCTGCCAGCGTGAGGAATGCAGTGCTCAGAGTGAAGATATGTATGCCAAGATGTTCGGTGTGTACCACAAGGTAACAGAAGATGATAATCCAACCGCGACCATCAAGCTCTCCAAGGTAGGCAGCAAGTACTACACTTCGCTCTATACGGACTTCCCTTACATCGTGAGTGGTGGTCGGAGGGATTTGTATATCGTAACAAGTGCCGCTAACGGTATTGTCGAATTGCAGGAAGTATCATCTAGGGCCTACTATCCTGCCCATTGTGGCATCATCTTTAAGGCTTATGCCGACGAATTAACAATTCATTACAATCCTTCCGGTTTCGGCCAAACCATCACTGGTTCACTGCTCACTGGCAGCGAAACAGTCATCACCAACCCTGCAGACAATCAGTACGCCTTCGGACTTAGCAATGATGGCTACCTCGGCTTCTGGCACTGGCCAGACATGACGATCCCTGCCTGGAAGGCTTACCTCGACCTCGGCGACGAACCTTCGGACGCACGTGGCTTCCGCCTCGTCTTCGACGACGAGCCTAACGGCATCCGGCAGCTCCCTGCTGACGCCTCGGCCATCGACGGCTGCTACGACCTGATGGGCCACAAGGTGCGCGAGGTGAAGGGCCTGGGCATCGTGAATGGCAAGAAAGTGTATATGAAGTGAGACTATAACACCATAATCAAGCAATGAAACATAAATATATATTAGCATGTGCCTTGTCGATGATAGGCATAGCCACGCAGGCACAGGACGATGTCCGCTATGACATCAGCGCCACACCAGCCACTGAACTGGTGGAGGGACACGAGTACCTGCTGCAGAACCGTGCTTACCAGGATATTAGTATTTACTATTTGGAAGAAAGCAAGATATTAATCTGGTCCTCAAACGAGATGGATAAATTAGGAAGTTGCGTCAGCAGTTATCCATATACCTTCTGCGCCACTGATGATGGTTTCACAGTGCCCATTACCCTCGGCAACATCAACGAATATTTGGGTTGGGGCTATGGTGATGCCAGTGGTGGCCTAGTGCTGAGCCCCCGAAGAAGTGAAGCCTCCTCAGCAGAGCCTGTCTACTTCACCATCACGGATGCTGATGATCAATACGTGATGTTGTATAAAAACACGAATAACGATTACTGGATAGTCGGTATTAATTCTACCACCCCCGCTCAGGAAGCCCAGTGGATTGCCTACGAGGTAAAGGAGCATACACACACCACTTTCGAGCCTTTGAATGTAAACGTACATAGATGCACAGCATGTGGACACGTAGCTGAATGCATCTGGAATAGCGAAACTGGCAAGTGCGAAGTGTGTGGCAACGTATGCGACCATGAAGGCCATTGGTATTACGGTGTCTGTGGCCGTTGTGGAAAGGTGTGCATTCATGAAGGCAGTTCTATCTCTAATTTCTCGGTTGAAGAGGTTGAATATGATGTCTTACTCAGTTGTAAAGAGAAGAACCAGGTAATACCAGGCATTACCTTCGAGGTAATCTGCGGAACGTGTGACATGCAAATGACTGCTGAAGACTCAGAAACAGTAAGCGTCACTGCGACAAATAACATAAATATCTATACACCCCCCACCTGTACGGGTATAGGTTTTTATTCCTTCGATGTGGAAATTACTCTCTATGATGGCAACAACGAAAAAGTGGAGACCTTAACAGACACATACGATGGTGCCAGAATCATCGCACTCGGTCACACACCAGTTACTGACCAGGCTGTAGCAGCCACCTGTACTACCCCTGGCCTTACCGCAGGCTTGCACTGTTCGGTATGCGAAGAGGTTCTTGTTGCACAGGAGGAAATCCCAGCCCTCGGGCACCAATGGAATACTGACGGCCAATGCAACGTCTGTCATGACGAGTGCCAACACGAATGGGAATGCTTTGATGATAGCCATGCTTGCCTCACTTGTGGTTTGGAGAGCTACCACGAATGGGAATGCTCTGATGATAGCCATGCTTGCCTCACTTGTGGTTTGGAGAGCCACCACGATTGGAACTTAGAGGAATGCAAGTGCGACCGCTGCAACTACGAATGCAAGCATGAAAGTCTTACTTGCGATGGCGCAGACTTGTGGGTTGATGACATTGAGTATGAGGACTTAAAACTTTGTATAGATGATAGCGATGTGCTATTGCCTGGTCTTTGTTTTGAGGTAACGTGCCAAACGTGCAGAAAAAGTCTGACACAGGATGACTCAGAAATAGTAAGGGTCACTCATACAGATATAAATCTCGATGTGGAACCAACTTGTGAAGATGAAGGTAGTTATAGCTTTAAGGTGAAAATTAACCTCTATAAGGACGGTAATGAAATAAAGACCATAGGCAATTCAGAATGGGCCCTTGGGCATATCAACCCCCTCGGCCATGCACCAGTTGACCGGTTGGTTCAGGCCGCTACTTGCACCGAAGCAGGCATCATTGGCACTTATTGCAGCAGGTGTGACGCAGAGCTTGAGTGTCGTGTAGAAATCGCAGCTCTCGGCCATTGCTTCGACAACCTGACACTGACCGAAGAACCTGATGAGCATGGTCTCTATGCCTATGCGTGCGACTTTGGTTGTGGCGCACGCTCTGATCATCATATCGTCGCCGATGGCAAGCCATTCACTACTCTTGTCGAGTTCACCATGCCAAGCCATCAGGTATCGGTAGCCCGCACCTTCACTGCCAGCAAGCCCGCTACGGTGATGCTGCCCTTCTCGATTAACGCTTTACTCGTACAGGGTGCTACATTCTCGGAGTTCAGCGGAGTGTCATACGATGCAGAGAAGAAGCAGTGGGTAGCTACGGTGACAAGTGTGACAACAGGTAACCTGCAGGCATATAAGCCTTATATCGTGGTGCTCGATCAAAACAACGTGACGGGCAAGATAATCTTCAGATACAGTTATGACGATGTGGCAACCTTCGTCGTGACGCCAGAAGCTTCAGCCATGCAGACCGCTGACGCAAACGGCTGGACCTTCAAGGCACTCAACGAGGCTAAGTCATGGGCTGCTGGCGATCCAGAGATCGGCAAGGCTTACGGCTTCGCTGGTAAGGACAAGGACTATGACGATTATTCGGTAGCCAAGGGCGAGTTCGTGAGGATTGCCGCAGGAGCCTCGGCTAAGCCTGGTCGCTGCTACCTCCTGAAGGTGGGCGATCAGCCAGGTGCCAGCAATGCTCCAGCCCGTGTGGCTGCCGACGAGCTCCCTGCTACCATCATCGTTCAGTTTGTCAATGGCGAGACCCTTGGCATTGGCACACTCAACACCGAGACAGGCGAGATGACCCTGGATGGCTGGTACGACCTCAACGGCAACAAGATCGAGCAGCCAGCCAATGGTGGCATCTATATTCACAACAATAAAAAGGTAATGGTAAAATGAAACAGATAGATAATATGGCGAAGAAGGCCTACAACCGTCCACTGCTGAAGCTTGTCACGATAGCTCAGCCGGACCTCATTTGCACATCTGATCCAGTCACTACGTCAGTGCATGACTATGACGATGAGCTGGATTAAAAGATTAGAGATTTGATGATAGATAACGTAAGGGCTTCAAATAGCGACAAAAGCTGTTTGGAGCCTTTATGTGTTCAGTGGTAATTTTATGTGTTCAGTGGTAATTTTATGCAGTTCAGAGGTAATTTTGGTAGTTTAGTGGCAAAATTTGGATAATTGATTATTTTTTCGTATCTTTGCAACGTTGTTTTGAAACAATTAAGATGGCCCCTGGCCGTTGTGGACGCACAATAGCCTGCCAGAGTTTCTGGCAGAGAATTCGAGACAACCGAACGCTTGCCAGAGTTGCTGACAAGAAATCTGGCGCGCACAATTGTTTGCCAGAGTTGCTGGCAGGAAATCTGGCGCACACAAAAGCTTGCCAGAGTTGCTGGCAAGAAATCTTGCACGCACAAAAGCCTGCCAGCGCCTTGGATAAGCTTTTGTGCGTCCACAATCACCGAACAAACTCCGGAGTGAGCCTTCGCAACCCCACAACCTCACAATCTCACAACCTCACAACCCCAAAACCTCATAACCTCACAACCCCACAACCCCACAACCTCAAAACCCCACAACCTCATAACCTCAACACCTCACAACCTCATAACCTCACAACCTCACAACCTTTATGCAGTGGTTCAAACATCATAGTAGCGCCTCGCGCGAATTGTCTGTGCGCAGTGTGCGCGAGAAGTATAATTTCCATGGTCTGGGCGTGCTCTGGACCATGGTGGAGCGCGTGGTCGAGACCAATGGCCTGATCACTGAGGATGAACTGTGCCATGAGTTCGCATCGCGCAAGTTCGGTCGTTCGGCTGTGAAGGATCTGATTCATGGCTTCGGCATCTTCAGTGTCGATAAGTATGGCTATGTGCGCTGTTTGCTCGATGGTGTGCCTGAAACTATGAACAACGCAGGAGGCTCTAAGTATTATGCACCTGACACGGCGAAAGACGCTGTGGTCAGCAAGGCACCCGCCCATGTGACCTCGTCAGTCAAAGCCTCTAAAAGTACGACATCAGCTGCTGCACCGGATGTCGTACCAGCTGCTGCACCGGATGTCGTACGTGTTAGTACACTTGATATGACACCTGATACTACACCTGATAGTGCACCTGATATGACACCTGATAGTGTACCTGTTCAGCCCTCCAACACGTGCGCGCGTATAGAAAAGAAAGAGAATAAGAAAAAGAATAAGAATAAGAGAGAGTGTATGAGAGAGCCAGGGCAGAAGCCCTGGCTGACGGAGTGCGTCAAGGCCGCACTCCTCGCGAGCGCAAGATCTGAACAGTCACAGCTGTTGCAAATGACATTAGCCCGACGATGGACAGGGTGAAAGTATCAGAAAAGTTTGCATTTTCTTGCAAAATATGAAAAATTTCCATCGAATATGTTATTTTTCGAGCAAAAAATTTGCATAATTACATAATTGTGCTTATCTTTGCCACCCCAAAACTAAGATAATCACAACAAACGCATAACAAAATGAGTCAACTTATCATTCCGCAGGATTATCAATCCGCGCTCGACCTGAAGCAGACCGAGCAGGCCATCAAGAACATCAAGGACTTCTTCCTGCAAAGCCTAAGTACTGAGCTTCGCCTCCGTCGTGTCACTGCTCCTCTCTTCGTGCTTCGAGGCCTGGGTATGAACGACGATCTGAATGGCGTGGAACGTGCCGTAAATTTCCCTATCAAAGATATGGACGAAGCTTGTGCCGAAGTGGTACATTCGCTCGCCAAGTGGAAGCGTAACACCCTGGCTGAATACAAGATTGACAATGGGTTTGGCATCGTCACCGACATGAATGCCATCCGTGCTGACGAGGAGCTCGACAATGTGCACTCGCTCTACGTCGATCAGTGGGACTGGGAGCGTGTGATGCGCAAGGAGGACCGCAACATCAAGTTCCTCAAGAAGATTGTGCGCAAGATCTACAGCGCTATCCTTCGCACGGAGTTCTTTATCTGCGAAACGTATCCCACCATCAAGGCCTTCCTGCCAGAGGACATCTTCTTCATCCATAGTGAGCAGCTGCGTCAGATGTATCCCGACCTTACGCCCAAGCAGCGCGAGGATGCTATCTGCCAGAAGCATGGCGCCGTCTTCATCATGGGCATAGGCGGCAAGCTGGGTGATGGCAAGGAGCATGACCTGCGTGCCCCGGACTATGATGACTGGACATCGGAGAACGAAGAGGGATTCATGGGTCTGAATGGAGACCTGCTTGTGTGGTACCCTGTGCTGGGCCGTGCCATGGAACTCTCGTCGATGGGCATTCGTGTCGATGAGGAGGCTCTGCTCCGTCAGCTGAAGCTAACGGGCAAGGAAGAGCGTACGAACCTGTACTTCCACAAGCGTCTGCTCGAGGGTTCATTGCCTCTGTCAATAGGCGGTGGCATCGGTCAGTCGCGCCTCTGCATGGTCCTCCTGCACAAGGCTCACATCGGTGAGACTCAGTCGAGCATCTGGCCTTGCGACATGCGCCAGAAGTGTCATGAAGCCGGGATTCAGCTCATTTAATTATCCCTTCATTAAACTTTCTTCTACCTGTGAGGTCTTAATGACAAAGAACAAGAGATTCGTACACTTGCAATTATCAACCTTTAATACCTTACGATTATGAAGAAGATGTTCATGACCCTGATGCTCGTCATCGCAGCAGTTGCCCAGGTAATGGCTATGTCGTCAACCACCATCCGCAAGCACGCTCGTTTCCTGAGCGACCGCATGGCTTACGAGTTGGACCTGACTCCCCATCAGTATGAGGATGTCTATGAGATCAACTACGACTTCATTCATTCCATTGACCGTGTGATGGACGATGTAGTCTATGGTTATCGTGACGCCATCGACCGCTACTATCACATGCTGGACTATCGCAACGAGGATCTGCGCTACGTGCTCAATGCCCGTCAGTATGCCAAGTTCGTGATTTCGGACTATTTCTATCGTCCGGTATATAGCACCGGCCGTTCGTGGAACTTCCGCATCTACACGATCTACAATAATCGCAACTTCTTCTATTACGATGCTCCTGTCATCTACGGCAGCTATCGCGGCGGACACTCTTCAGGCCACTACAACCACGATTACTACAGCAAGCGTCATCAGCACGACAGCTATGGTCAGCAGTCAGCCATCATGGGTTCAAACCGTCAGCATGAGCATGGCCGCAGTGACTTCGGCGAGAACCGCAAGGATCGTGGCAACAAGAAGCAGAATGAGATCAACAACTACAAGAATCCTAAGCAGAACAACCGTGCCAACGATCCTCGCTACCAGGATAACAGCGGTAACAAGAACTCGCCCCAGATCAATAATCATGGTGGGGCAGTGTCAGGCCGCAGATGAGTTATTGATTTTGAAGACAATCTCCAACAAACGTAATCATAGGAAATCAAAGCCCTACACGGTGAGCTTGATTTCCTATGATTACGTTTGTAGGAGATAAAAAAGTGTACTTGGGGTAAATCAATAGGTGATGAGTGGCTCGAGCTCCTTGGCCTGAGCAATCATGCGCTCAACCTCAGAGAGAGCAGGTACGCGGTTGCAGAGGTTCTTCTGCTCATTGATCTCCACGAGCTTTGGCTGGAGGTTGGCTGGCACGCGATGACGGAACTCCTTGACGGTGTCAACGCCTGCTGCCTCGAGCAGCTCGGCAAACTGTCCGGCAATGCCATTGATGCGCATCAGGTCGGCGTGGTTGGTCCACTTCAGGATGAGCTTGTGGCTGATGCCTGTCTCTTCCTCTACCTTCTGACGGCCAGCTGCACTTGCACAATTTGCCAAGAGATCTTCAGTGGTCTTGATGCCCACAGCTTCGAGCTTCTGTCCATAAACTTCACCAATGCCTTCGATTTGTTCGATTTTGTAAGCCATAGTCTTTGATATTTGAAATTAATGTTATGTGATTGTGGTTGCAAATATAGTGAATAATTCAGAAATAGCAATAATATGTCATGAATAATGGAAATGTGGTTATAAAAGTATATTGATTTGCTATCTTTATGTGGCAGTGCAATGGATTTCACAAAAATTGCATAGTGTTTTTGCAAAAACATCGTAAAATGTTTGGATAGCACTCATAAAGTTGCTATCTTTGCATCGCATAAAGATAATTAGAAGTCTATTTCATACGCAGTAATTTTTTTCCACTTCACTAACAAATCAAAAATCTTAAACCACACACACTAACAATCCCCCTACATTGAGCAATCAGTGTAGGGGGAATTATTTGGGTATTAAGGGGAGTTGTTTGGGTATCAGGGGGAGAGTTATTCAAAATGAATGATGATGTAGACACCCAGGCTATCGACCACATGGCCCTGCTTTTCGCGCGGCACGCCGAGAGCGTCGAGTTTCTGTTGCAGGTCGTCGAATCTGTATTGCTTCATGATCATGAGGGTATTGCTCAGTCGGCCGGCTGCGATGTCTTCGGGAGTGGCTTCGATGGGATCTTCGTGCAGATAGGCATCCATGCCTGCAGGGCGACGCAGACGATAGACATAGACGTGCTCAGTGCCTAACTGGTGCTTCAGACGGTTGGCATGGTAACTGATGCGGCCATAGCCCGAGGCATTGATGTTGAGCCATGGTGTGAAGCAGCCGGCAATGAAGATGGCGAGGAGCACGATGCGGCAGATGTAGATGATGGGCCAGTTCCAGCGCAGGGGCCAGCGCCACTGTCCTAACTGCATGACGGCAGCATAGACCAGGAAAGGGTAGGCCGGCAGCATGTTGACATCGAGCTTGTGACTCAACATAGAATAATAGATGAGAGCCACAAGGAATGTGCAGACAAAGAAACTCTGCAGCGAGGAGTCGAAGGGCTTGTGCCAGGTGAAGCCTCCGCTGCGTAGGCGACGGACGAACGAAGCGATGAGCACCACGAAGCAGAGGGGACCCCACGGGATGGTGTCGGCCCAAAGGCTGATGAGGTAATAGTACCAGGGCTGGTCGTGCGCGGGTGAGTGCAGCATCACGTTGAGCGGCTCCTGCATCATGAGCCTCTGGATGGCCTCGAGACCCCCTTCGCGCCAAGTGCCAAGCATCCAGATGCTGATAAGGCTGACGAGTAGCAGCCAGGTGCGCCATCCCCAGACACTGGTCCAATAGCGAAGCCTGTGGCTGAACAACAGGAACAGCGAGGTGCTCATGAGGGGGATGATAATGCCCAACGGACCGTTGGTGAAGACAGCAAGGAAGATGAAGAGACCGAAGTGCCACTGCAGGCGACGACGTATGCGCTTGTCGGGCGATGGTCCATAGGCACCTCGTTCGGCTGTGATTCGCCAGAAGGTGTAGAGCGAACAGACGATGAAGAACGAGAACAGCATGCTGGGGCTGACGAAGAAAGCCATGACACACTGCATGCCGCAGGTGATGAGCATGGCAGAGGCAAGCGTGCGGCTCTGACTGCCGTCGCACAGACGGAGGCTGCGTGTGTCGAAGCGCTCCACCCAGCGATTCATGACCCAAAGGATGCCGATGGCTGGCAGCAGCGAGAAGAGGGTGATGGTGATCATGTAATGATGGCCAAACAGCCACTTCAGTCCTGCGATGATCCAGATGTAGAGGGGCATGATCTCGGGGAAAGGCTCACCCTGGTAGGTCAGGCAGAAGAAGTTGCCTTCGCGCAGCGTCTCGGTGGCACAGCTGATGTAGCGCAACTCGGTGGCCGGCGAGAAGTCTCGCAGGATCATGGCTGGCAACAGAGCCAGCAGATAGGGCCAGTATTGGTTGAATAACTGCTTCATCAGTCTATGGCAGATATGGGTAGGTACGATATTGAAAAAGTGGTGCAAAGTTAATCATAAATTTTGATAAATGAAACTTTTGATGTCGGATTTTTGTGATATCATAGACTTTTTGTTCGATTTCGTTGAATATTTAGTATCTATTTTGAAAAAAATGACTACTTTTGTACCATGAAAACATTGATAAAACAGAGAAGCCGGACGATGTGCATGCTGCTGGGAGTGGCAGGAATGCTCACGGCGTGCGATCTGATAAAATATCATCCTTATGAGAACGTGAAAGAGGTGCCGACAGGGCTGACAGCTTTGAACGTGGGGCGCATAGAGCAGCTGGGACGAGGGCGTGACACCCTTCGCTTTGCCTTCATCTCCGACACGCAACGACATTACGATGATACGCGTGACGTGGTGCAATGGCTCAACGGACGCGTTAATCTGGACTTCGTGCTGCATGGAGGTGACCTGACGGACTTCGGTCTGGCTGATGAGTTCGAATGGATGACGAGTCAGCTGAACGGGCTGCGTATGCCCTGGCTCACCGTGATTGGCAACCACGATTTTCTGGGCACGGGCGAGCACAACTACAGCCACATCTACGGTGAACTGAACTATTCGCTCAACGTGGGCCATGTGCATCTGGTATGCCTCAATACGAATTCGCGCGAACAGGAATACCTGCTGCCTGTGCCCGACTTCTCGTTCCTGCAGGACGACATCGAGCAGGTGACAGCGCTCAACGCGCAGCATCCCGACTCGCTGACCCACACCCTGCTGCTGATGCATGCACGCCCCGGTGACGAACAGTTCAACAACAATGTGGCCATCCCGTTCATGTACTACGTCAGGCAGTATCCGGGTCTCGATCCCGAGGCTCCTGTCTTTACGCTCGACGACCTGACTCGTTGGCCGATCACAGCCGATGACCGCGAAGCCATCGAAGGCACTTTCCGCTACAGCTTCATCATGAACGGTCACAATCATCAGCATCAGCTACTGCGCCTCATGGATGACAACTGCCTCTTCTTTGGCATACCCGACATCGCCTCGCGCGAGGTCTATCTGTTCACTATCACACCCCAAGGCTTCGAATATGAGTGCTCCACGTTCTAAGCGATCACTGCTCCTAGTGTCGATGCTCCTGCTGATGGCAGGAGGCTCGCTCAGCGCCCAGAGCTACTATGAACGACGCGAACACTACGAGTCCAAATGGATGAAGGCGATCCCTAACCTCTACATCGCCCAGTATGCGGGTAACATCGGTTTCGTGTCGCTCGGCGTGGGATGGGACTATGGCCGCAATGACCGATGGGAGACGCAGTTCCTGTTGGGATATCTGCCCAAGGCGGTGATGAGTGACGACATGTGGACCTCAACACTAAGACAGCACCTGGTGCCCTGGCAGGTGGAATGCACACGACTGCTAACCGTCAGTCCGGTCGTATTCACTCTGGGCATCAACACCGTGTTCAACAGTGAGTTCTGGTTTACTGAAAACGAGCGATATCCTGGCGACTATTACCGTTTCTCGTCGAAGCTGCGTGCGCAAATAGGCATCGGAGGTCGTGTCAACCTGCACTTCACTAATTATAAAAGAAAGCTGACAGACCGCATATCACTCTATTACGATCTGTCAACTTATGATCTGGCCGTGATCTCGTATGTGCCGAACCACAATCTGAAACTATCGGATATCCTGGCTCTGGGCATCGGCCTGCAGTATAAGTTCTTCTAATCACGACGCTTGCCGCTGACCATGGCTGCAAGGAGCGTCATCAGCGGCGAAATCCAGCAGAAGAAGGCGAATGGGGCATAGGCAAAAGTGGCAACACCCAGGACGGTGGACTGCGTCATGCCGCACGAGTTCCAGGGAATGAGCACCGAGGTCACGGTTCCGCTGTCTTCGAGCGTACGGCTCAGCAGTCGGCGTGGCAGATGCTGACGGCTGTAGGCATTGCCATACATCTTGCTTGGCAGAATGATGGCCAGACACTGGTCGCCGGTAGTGGCATTGAGGAAGAGGCAGCTCAGACAGGTGGTCAGCACCGTGCGGAACCGGCCCTCCATGATGCGCAGGAGGTGACGGGTGATGCACGTGAGCATGCCGCTCACCTCCATGTCACCGCCAAAGCACATCGACATCAGTATGAGCCAGATGGTGTAGAGCATGCCACCCATGCCCCGTGTGCCGGTGAGCGAGTTGATGGCTTCGTAGTCGCTCTCGCAGTGAACCTCGCCGAACGAGCAGCTCAGAGCGAACTCGAACGAATGGGTGAAGCAGATAATCACGCCACCCATGAGCATGCCCAGAAACAACACTACCGTGGCCGACATGCCGCGATAGATGAGGTAGAAGATGACCAGGGGCACCAGCAAGAGCCAGGGTGAGATGAGGAAGTTCTGCTGTAGATGCATCTGCATCTCGGAGGCCGAAGTGGAGGCATCGCCTTCAGCCAGAGGGGAGCTGGTCAGGCCCATCAGCAGATAGATCAGGAGGGTGATGGCTATGCTGGGCACCGTGGTGTAGAGCATGTTGCGTATGTGCTCGAACAGCGGCACGTCAGAGGTGGAGGAGGCGAGGTTGGTGGTCTCGCTCAGAGGCGACATCTTGTCACCGAAGTAGGCACCGCTGATGATGGCTCCAGCCACCCACCACTCCTCAAGACCCAACGTTCGGCCGATGCCGATGAGACCCACGCCGATGGTGGCGATGGTGGTCCACGACGAACCGATGCAGAGGCTGACCAGAGAGCAGAGCACACAGGCAGTGAGCAGCAGCCAGCGGGCCGAGATTACGTCGAGACCATAATAGATCATGGTGGGGATGATGCCAGCGTGCATCCATGTGCCACACAATCCGCCCACCAAAAGCAGTATGATGTTGGCAGGCATGGTGCGGCCTATGTTCTGGACCATGGCCTCTTCGAGGGTCTGCCAGCTCTGTCCATAGCGCAGCATGGCAAATGCGGCAGCAAGGCCGGTGGCAAGCATCAGGACAATCTGTGAGGGTCCTGACAACATGCCGTCGCCATAGATAGTGACGCAGTAGCTCAGCAACGCTACGAGTACTACCACAGGGATGAGAGAGATGGTGAACGTGGGCTTGCTACAGTTTGTGCTGTTGCCCACATTGGGCTGTGAGCTGTGCATCAGATCTGGAAATTCTTTGGTAAAGGGAGTTCGAAGCGGAGATTTTCGCGAGTGACAGGGTGAATGAACTGCAAAGCATAGTTGTGAAGCATCAGACGTCCACAAGGATTGCTGACAGCACCATATTTGCGGTCACCAGCCACAGGGCAGCCCAGGTCGCTCATGTGCACGCGGATCTGGTTCTTGCGTCCGGTCAGGATCTGGATGTCAACCTGCGAATAGTCACCATTCACCTTATTCACTTTATAACGAGTCACGGAGAGCTTTCCCTTCGAAGGGTCGTCGGTCGAATAGACCTTCATGGCAGCATTCTCGACCAGATAGCTGCGCACTTCGCCCTCTTCCTGGGGTGGGACACCCTCGCAGATGGCCATATATTTACGTTCGATGACGTAGCTCGACCAGCTGTTGCGCAGGAGTTCCTGCACGCGGCTGTTCTTGGCAAAGATCAGGATGCCTGAGGTGTACTGGTCAAGACGGTGGCAGACATAGGCATGGCTGTATCCGTCCTGTGCGTAAACGTATTCGTCAACAATCTTTTGAGCAGTTTTTTCGCGACGGTTGGGACCGGCAGGCACTGTAAGCAGACCAGACTGCTTCTCGATGACCACGATGTCGGGGTCCTCGTAGATGAGATGAACCATGCGGTTGGTGAGGGAGGCAAAGGGACGGGTGAAGTTGACGACTACCTCGTCGCCCTGCTGCAGCTGCTCGTCGAACTGAGTGGTGGTCTGGCCATTGTGCTGCACCTGCGAATGCGCCAGGTAGCTCTTGATCTCCGAACGGCTGCGTGGCGCCAGGCGTTCGAACAGGAAGGGGAGGAGCTGACAGGGTTCGTCGATGGTGTAGGTCTCGATGTAATCATGTTTGGGCACGTGGTGGCCTCGGTTGTTAGTTTTATGTCTCATTAGTTATAATTATAATACATTTCTTTGGGGTCAAATGCCAATTCTTGGGGCGTTTTGGCCTAAAACACGTCGCAAAGATACACTTTTTTCTCAAAATATTTGGAAGTTTGCGCAAAAAAACGTAATTTTGCGCCAAATTTTAACCGATTTTGCACGAAAAACAATATATGAAGAACAAGAAAATGCATAAAGAAGGCTCGGAGACCATCCTGCTTCACCTGGCTTTCATCCTTCTGGTTGCAGTCACGCTATATGTTTACACGGCTCCCTTGTGGATATGGCTTTCCTGTCTTATACCTTTGGCCATATTGTTTGGGATTGTTGTGAATTTCTTCCGTTATCCGGCTCGCACATTCAAGGGAGACGAACTCAATGACGTCATTGCCCCAAGTGATGGCACGATTGTGACCATCGAGGAGGTCTATGAACCAGATTACTTCCAGGACAAGCGTATCCAGATAAGCATCTTTATGAGTCTGACCAATGTGCATGCCCAGTGGTGCCCGCTCAATGGCATTGTCATGAAGAGCGAGCATGAGGATGGACATTTCAAGAAGGCCAATCTGCCTAAGTCGAGCACCGAGAACGAGCGTTCGACCATCGTTATCAAGAGTGACGCAGGTCCTGTGATCATGATGCGTCAGGTGGCTGGTGCCGTGGCTCGTCGCATCGTTACTTATCTCAACGCGGGCGATCGCTCAGAGATCAATGCCGAATTGGGCTTCATCAAGTTCGGATCGCGCATTGATGTGTTCCTGCCACTGGACGCAGAGATTTGCGTGAAGATGAAGCAGGCTGTGCGTGGCAACATCACTACGATTGCCAAGTTAAAGTAATTCCTTAAGACGCCACCGAAGGACGCAAGGATCTCGTATATAGCAGATATAGCTGTTAACTGTTACAGTTTCGCATGTGTGACACTTGAATTGAATTCAATGAAATTGATTAATCTTCCCAATATCATCACCTGTTGCAATCTCATCTGCGGATGTCTGGCTGTGTACTTCGGCTTTGCGGGTGATATCGTCATGGCTTCGGCCATGATTCTTGCAGGTGCCCTATTCGATTTCTTTGATGGCATGACCGCTCGCGCCCTGCACATCAGCGGCCCCATTGGCAAGGAACTCGATTCGCTGGCCGATATGGTAACCTTCGGAGTAGCTCCCGCTTCGCTCTGCTTCTTCGTGCTTCAGACTGTTTCCATTATCGAGTGTATCCCATTCCTCGCCTTCGTCATGGCAGCATTCTCAGGGCTTCGTCTGGCAAAGTTCAACTGTGACGAGCGGCAGACACTTTCCTTCATCGGCCTTGCCACACCTGCCAATGCCATTCTTTGGATCGGTATTGCCAATATCTGCACCTTAGGTACGGCATCGCTGGTTTCTACACTCCTGCTTGAGGCAGTGTGCTGCTACCTGCTCATCAGTGAGATCCCGATGTTCTCGCTCAAAATCAAGCCTGGTCACAATGGTTTTGCTGAGAACTGGGCACGCTACACCTTCCTCGCCTTAACTGTTATATTCATTGTCGTGACGTTGATTCTTGACGCTGAACACTTGCTCTGTGTCTCGGCTCCTATTATAATTTTATATATTGTGATGAGCGTCATTGACACCTTTGCAAAGCGTAAGTAATGAATTGCCTTGGTTGTCTCCTAATACTTCTTATATTGGCCGGTCCTACCATCATCATTGTGATCATGAAGATGGGAGTCAGCATCGTGCTGGGTATAGTCAACAAGATTGGAGCTACTGTTGTATGGATCTGGGAGTCCTTCCTCAACCTCTTCCGTTCGGAGAAGAAGGAGGTAGTCAATCCCTGGACGGGCGACAGTAATTTTGACAATGGCATCTCACAGGATAAAGACATCGAATATCATCCCACAGAACCTCGTCCCAAACGCTATGAGGCCACTGATGGCGACATCATTGATTATACCGAAGTATGATGAATCAGACGATTTGCGCAGTATCTACACCATCAGGTGTTGGCGGCATTGCAGTGATTCGCGTCAGTGGCCCTGAGGCTATTGACGCTTGTTCTTTTATATTCAAACCCTCACGCAGTGGACATACGTTGTCCACACGTCCCACACACACCTTAACCTTCGGCCAGATCATCCATCCTTCATCAGGCGAAGTGATCGACGAGGTGGTGGTCTCGCTATTCAAAGCTCCGCATAGTTTCACAGGCGAGGACGTGGTCGAGATCTCATGCCATGGTTCGCTCTATGTGCAGCAGGAGATTCTGCAACTGCTCTGCAGTCTATCGTCACAAGTCAACGATACCTCAAACCACCAGGCTCTGCACTCTGCGATCAGGCTGGCTGAGCCGGGAGAATTTACACGCAGAGCCTTTGCCAGTGGGCGTTTCGACCTCGTTCAGGCCGAAGCCGTGGCTGACCTGATTTCAGCACAGTCGGCTGCAGCACATCGGTTGGCCATGCAACAGATGAAAGGCAATGTCAGCCAGAAGCTTGAGGCGCTGCACGACCAGTTGCTACAACTCACGGCCCTGCTTGAACTGGAGCTTGATTTCAGCGAAGAAGATGTAGAGTTTGCCGACCGCACACGCCTCATAAATCTGACACAGGAGATCGATGAGGAGGTGAGCCGTCTTGCCAATACCTTCCGTCAGGGACAAGCCATCAAAAATGGCATACCAGTGGCCATCATCGGTGCACCCAACGTGGGTAAATCCACCCTGCTCAACACTTTGCTGAGGGAGGATCGCGCCATTGTCTCAGAGATACAGGGCACCACGCGCGACCTCATTGAAGACACAATCACACTGGGTGGCTACCTCTTCCGCTTCATCGATACTGCTGGCATACGTCATACGGGTGACCAGATAGAGCAACTCGGCATAGAGCGCAGCTATCAGGCAGCCCGTCGTGCACAGATTATCCTGCTGATGAAGGAGCCAGGAGTTGATTATCCAGAGGTCGATATTCAGGAGGGACAGACTGTGATCCGCATCATCAACAAGGTCGATTGCCTATCAGCCAGTGAATCTGCTCCTGCCACATTCGACGCAACTTCGCTCTTGATTTCGGCCAAGAATAACGTCGGCATCGCAGACCTGGAGAATGCGCTGATACAAAGCGTTCAGACCGAGGATTCTTCTCACTCAGTCATACTGACCAATGCTCGTCACTACACGGCTCTTGCCGAGGCTCACGAGGCTCTGCAGCGTGTCCTTCAGGGATTAACCACTGGTTTGAGCAACGAATTTGTTGACATGGACCTGAAGGATGTGATTGCGTCGCTCAACCAGATTCTTGGACGCGAAATTACGAGTCAGGAGACCCTCAATACAATCTTCGGTCAGTTCTGTATTGGCAAATAATTGATTCTAACAACATCTTTTATTCAAATAGTTTGTTACCTGCAAGTGTAGAAATAGAATTATCCTTATCCTTTTATCATAAAATAATGTCAAATGTGTGCATTTTTTGTTAAAAGTGTTGGTCGTTTGCGATATTATTATTATCTTTGCACCATGATAAATTGGAAAAATCTGTTTGCTGCTATTGCAGTTTCACTCATAAGTATCAGTTCGCAAGCCAAGGAAGACGTGGTGCCACAGGTGCATCGCGACATACATCATATGCTACAGGCTGAGATGGATGAGTCCCTCGCATTCCGTAACGTCGTAGATTCCATTTCGAGCACAAGAGGCGTAGAGGAGGTGTTTGATCTCTTCTCAACCAACGATTTCTACAGTGTCTGGAGTAATAATTCGGTTAATCCCATGCTGGATCTTGAATCGAAGACTATTCCAAATACTTATGATATCGATCTCACTGGTTTCCATGCACCGATTGAGGGTTCAATCACCTCGCCTTATGGCTGGCGCCGACGCCGAATGCACAAAGGTGAGGACATCGGACTCCATACGGGTGACACCGTGCGTGCAGCCTTTGATGGTCGTGTGCGAATCAAACGTTATGAGCGTCGTGGATATGGTTACTATTATGTAATTCGTCATCAGAATGGACTGGAGACAATCTACGGACACCTTTCACGCCAGCTCGTGCAAGAAGGTGACATCGTACGTGCTGGTCAGGCCATTGGCCTTGGTGGCAGCACAGGTCGAAGCACAGGCCCGCACCTGCATTTCGAGATGCGTTTCTATGGCATAGCGCTCGACCCCTCTGAGCTCATTGACTTCACCACCTTCAAGCCCAAGTCTCCAAGCTATCACTTTGAGAAGGGACGTGCTGAGTGGGCACAGAACAATAAGGGTAAACGAGGTGCCACCTACCGGGGAGGCAGCTCTTCGGCTACGACCACTGCCAGCACAAACAATAAGAACAGCAATAAGTCAAGCAGCAGCAAGAACAATGCCTCGTCTGGCAATATCCATCGTGTCAAGCAGGGTGATACCCTCAGTGCCATTGCCCGACGTTATGGAACCACCGTCTCGCGTCTCTGCAAGCTAAACGGCATTCGTGCAGACAAGACGTTGCAGCTGGGACAGAAGATCAGGTATAAATAAATTATGTCCCGCAAAGTGTCGCTTGCACACTTCTAGATCTTGAAGGAAATTGATGAACTTGAGGATTATGAAGACTAATGTGCTGGATGTCCGAAACAAGTGATTCTATCCCTGTTAGCATTATCCACAGTTTCCTCAAATTGCCAGAATCATCAACATCCCTTCCATGTTTCGTTATTGCGAAACTTCAATAAAACAAAATCATATAGCATATCTATGGATCCTATTGATTTCATGCAGAAGGCTCTTCGCATTCTCTTCTACCTTTTAGTGGTGGCTGCCCTTGTCGGTTTTGCTGCCGACCGCTATTTCGACTACCCTAATTCCTATTGGGTGTGGGCAGGTATGGGTGCCATCGGCTGTTCGGTGATACGTTTTTTCCTCCGCTTTGTCTAAACTTAATTACTTATGAAGCGAAGTATACTATTTATAATTAATCCTATAGCAGGTGTTCGTCCGAAGGATGAGATTCCGGCTATGATTTGTGACGTATTCAGTCACACGGATGATTATGAGGTAGAGATTCGCTTTACAGAGTATGCAGGTCACGCCAGTGAGCTTGCTCATGAGGCTGTCGCCCGTGGTCTTGACACAGTGGTAGCCATCGGAGGCGACGGAACCATCAACGAGACAGCCCGTTGTCTAGTAGGGACTTCGGTCAAGTTCGGCATAGTGCCCATGGGCAGTGGCAATGGTCTGGCTCGACACTTGCAGTTGCCCCTTAACCTTGGTAATGCACTGGAATGTATACGCGAGGGTCATGCCGAGGCTGTGGATTATGGTACGGTCAACGACCAGATCTTCTTCTGTACTGCCGGCATCGGCATTGATGCTCAGGTGTCAGCCAAGTTCGCCGAGTATGGCAAACGTGGGGCCATCACCTATCTGCGCAGCTTCGTCGAGCTGCTGAAGGATTACAAGCCATCGACCTACGTTATCTACACTGACGATGGTCGCGTTAAGGAACGAGCCTTCCTGATGGCTATAGGTAACGCCTCGCAGTGGGGAAATAATGCTTTCATCACACCACAGGCCTCTATGCAGGACGGTTTGCTCGACATCACACTCGTCAAGCCTTTCCCCCTTATTGAGATGCCTCGCATGACCATGCAGCTTTTCACTCGTCAGCTCGACAGTAATCCGCATGTACTCTCCTTCCGTTCAAGCCACATTCGCATCATCATGCCACATCCTGACATAGTGCATCTTGATGGAGAACCTTTGCAGATGGATGGTGTGCTCGACATCCAGACCCATGCAGGTCAGCTGAATGTAATCATGCCGCTCCATCCTACGCATGTGGTGCAGGAAACCATTCAATATGCTTTTGAGGACATCCACTACAGCATTCAAGATAACCTGCGCAAAGGACTCCGTCAGATCGAGGAATTGAACAAGGTGGCAGAGAACACTGTCAGTACGATGGCCAAAGCTGCTGAAACTACTGTCAGCACCATGGCAAAAGCGGCTGAGACCACCGTCAGCACTATGGCTAAAGCCGCTGAGACCACTATGTCCACCATGGCCAGGCGTGCCGAAGAGACAGTGACTCTGATTACACGCAAGTCTGACACAAAGTCCGCTAAGGACAACTCATTATCCGAATGACAAAACAAATAATGATAAACAACAATCAATAAAATTACAGAAACAATGGATAATCAGATAGAAAACAGCATTTACGACGATGAAGATGCCGTAAAGTATATTCAGTCACATCTCCCTCAAGAAGTTCAGGGCAAATACACTGACGATGATATCGTGCTCATCACCGATACCATAGTTGAGTATTACGAGCGCAATGGCTGGCTTGACGCCGATCCTACAGAAGAGATTGATATCGACGTTGAGGATTTGGTCAACTACGTGAGCAGCACCTGCAAGAAGGATGCAGACTGCCATTTTGATACCAACCCTGAGTTGATCCGCTGGGTGATTGAGGCTGAACTCGACTATGAGGAGTCCTTGGCTTGATCTGAAGTTATTATAGTAAATGGTTATGAGGTATTACCCAGCAATTACACGTCATCTGTTTCCAACTCTTCACCTCGCCCTTAGCATCTTTGCCCTGTTGTGTCTAGTTAGTCTTGGCACTGTTCAGGCTCATGCTCAGGGGTACGAACGCATGTCCGACACTGAAGCCGAAGTCTATGGTGAACATGCACATGTGACAGGCGACTATGATACGATGAAGAACATTCGACGCTTCTGGCAGCAGGAGGTTCAGCGTCTTCGTCACATGCGTCAGATTGATTTCTCGCTTACAGGTAATAGCGAGGCTGTCCTCAAGGTCACCATCCCTTCGCGTCTGTTGTTCAACCAGAATGACTCTACCCTCGTCTCTTCGGCCGAAGGTCAGTTGCGTCCTTTCCTCCGTTTGGTCAAAGGTCCGGATGCTGTGGCCACGCTCATTATCTCAGCCCACACCGACAACAACGGTTCGCCTCACTACCTTCAGCGTCTCTCCACCGGGCGTGCCAATGTGTTGTTTCGCTGGTTTGGCAACCAGAGCGTAGGTCCTGCCAACCTGCACAGCTTCGGCTTTGCAGATCGTGTGTCGCGCAATAATAATAAGGACATTCGTGAGCGCGAGCGTAACCGTCGCATCTGTCTCTATTTCGTGCCTAACAAGCGAATGCTTAAGTTGGCTAAGAAGGGAGAAATCTAATATGCAATTCTTGAATTATAGATAGCGCACCCCAAAAGTACCTTTATAATTTTGGATGCATTATTCATAAAGTCCTTATATAGAAATTAGATTGGATTGACAATCTAATTTCTATAAAGGTACTTTTGGGGTGCGAGAAGTATAATTGAATATATAACAAATTACAAATACTATGGCCAAAGAATTAAACAAAATGACCAAGCGTGCCGACGACTACTCGAAGTGGTACAATGACTTGGTCGTAAATGCTGACCTTGCTGAGCAGTCAGCCGTCCGTGGCTGTATGGTAATCAAGCCATACGGTTATGCTATCTGGGAGAAGATGCAGAGCATCCTCGACGCAAAATTCAAACAGCAGGGTGTGCAAAACGCCTACTTCCCACTGCTCATTCCTAAGTCATATCTCTGCCGAGAGGCCGAGCATGTTGAAGGCTTTGCCAAGGAGTGTGCAGTAGTAACCCACTATCGTCTGAAGAATGATCCTGATGGCAATGGTGTTGTTGTCGATCCAGAGGCTCGTCTGGAGGAGGAGCTCATCGTGCGTCCAACCTCTGAGACTATCATCTGGAGCACCTATAAGAACTGGATCACCTCACATCGCGACTTGCCTATTCTCTGCAACCAGTGGTGCAACGTGATGCGCTGGGAGATGCGTACCCGCATGTTCCTCCGTACCTCTGAGTTCCTTTGGCAGGAGGGTCACACCGCTCACGCCACTAAGGAAGAGGCTGGCGAGATGGCCATGAAGATGATTAACGTCTATGGCGACTTTGCTGAGAACTATATGGCAGTGCCTGTCATCAAGGGTCCTAAGTCGCCCAACGAGCGTTTTGCTGGTGCCCTTGATACCTTCACCATTGAGGCCATGATGCAGGATGGCAAAGCCCTTCAGGCAGGTACTTCGCACTTCCTTGGCCAGAACTTTGCCAAGGCCTTCGACGTTATGTTCACCAACAAGGAGAATAAGCAGGAGTATGTATGGGCCACCTCATGGGGTGTTTCTACCCGTCTGATGGGTGCACTCATCATGACTCACTCTGATGACAACGGCCTTGTGTTGCCTCCAAAGCTCGCTCCAATTCAGGTAGTCATCGTGCCTATCTACAAGAAGCCTGAGGAGCTCGCTGCCCTCACCGAGCGTATTCAGCCTTGGGTAGAGGCTCTGCGTGCAAAGGGTGTGAGTGTGAAGTATGACGATGCAGATAATAAGAAGCCAGGTTGGAAGTTCTCTGAGTATGAGCTCAAGGGTATTCCAGTGCGCATCGCTATGGGTCCACGCGATCTGGAGAACGGAACCCTCGAGATTATGCGTCGCGACACCCTCGTCAAGGAGACCATCTCGCAGGAGGGCATCGTGGAACGCGTAGTTGCCCTGCTCGATGAGATTCAGGAGGGCATTTTCCAGAAGGCTAAGGCTATGCGTGATGGCTATATCCGTCGCGTTGACACCTGGGACGACTTCAAGACAGAGATCGAGAAGGGCGGCTTCCTGCTTTGCCACTGGGACGGCACCACCGAGACCGAGGAGCGCATCAAGGCTGAGACCAAGGCTACCATTCGCTGTATTCCATTCGAGGCACAGGATCCTTCTGACCTCGAGCCAGGATTTGACATCCTCACAGGCAAGCCTTCTGCTCGTCGAGTGCTGTTCGCAAGGTCATACTAAGGTTTGTAACCCAACCCTCGCTGTTAACTCAAGTCGTTTTAGAGTAAAGTGTTTGGATGTTGGGCAGTTAGCCGACAATAAGTTTAATAGTTGTTAATCAACAGGATCCCTAATTGACTCCAAATCTGTGAACTTTACTCTACAACACTTAACTATCAAAGGTTGAGTGAAAGCAATACTTCTGTCTGTAACAATGCGTAACAAATATACCACCCTCTTGAAGCTCACTTTCAGGAGCCTCAACTGGTTTGAGATCATGCTGCTGCTGGCGATTCTGTCGCTTGCAGTGGCATCTTTCGTCATAAAGGGAACGTTCACCCTCAATGCCATCATAGCTGCTGTAGCTGCCATTCTAGGTGTCTTCTGTGTGGTGCTTGGTGCTAAGGGCTCGATGGCCAACTGGCTGTTCGGCATCGTCGAGGCCTTCCTGCATATTTATATATGTTTCTGCACTCATATCTATGGCGATTTCCTGCAGCGACTATTCTATAATCTGCCTATGCAGTTCGTGGGTTGGAAAACTTGGGATAAGCGCAAACGTCATGACAACTCAGGTACTATCCATACACGTTACATGACTTGGCGTCAACGAGGCATCACTCTTCTTTCTGTACTTATAGGCACATGGACGTTGGGCGAGTTCCTCATCTATTTCGGTCCATGGATGATTCAGGCCATTACATCCCTTTTCGACTCAATGGGTTGGGGCGAAGTGTCGTTCAAGACACTTAAGACGGATTATGATACACAATCGCAGCTCTGGCTTGACTCGTTCACCACAGTCATGAGCATCATCACTATGATTGTCTCAGTCAAGGCCTTCGTTGAGCAGTGGTATATGTGGCTTTTCATCAATGTGGCTTACATTGCCATGTGGCTTATGTCTGACTCAGACTTCTCCTTCATGACAGTGGCCAAATATAGTGTATATCTCATCAATTCGTTCTACGGTATCTATATGTGGAATAAGTTGAGTAAGAATTAATTGAATATGAAAAAATGTCTGTTCATAGATCGTGACGGCACACTCGTCATAGAGCCACCCATCACTGAGCAGATCGACTCGTTCGATCAGGTAGAGTTCCTGCCTCGTGTCATCCAGAATCTCTCTTTTATCCGTCATACGCTCGACTTCGACTTTGTCATCGTCAGCAATCAGGACGGACTAGGCACCCCAGCCAACCCATTGGATCGCTTTCAGCAGATTAATGACTGGATCATGCGTGTGTTCCATAATGAAGGTGTCGACTTCGAGGAGATGCTTTTTGACGAGCATTATCCTGACGATTTCCATCCCAATCGCAAGCCTGACACAGGCATGCTCACACGTTACATTGAGGGCAGTCGTCCGAAGGTAGAAGGCGAGGAGCCAGAATACGACTTGCAGGGCAGCTTTGTGATTGGTGACAGACTTACCGACATCGAACTTGCCAAAAATCTTGGTTGCCAAGGCATACTGATTGCTCAGAATGGAAGTGTTGACGATTGTCGTGAATGGCTGCAGGAGGCTGGTCTTACCGCCCATTGTGCTCTCATCGCCAAGGATTGGGATGCCATTGCCGCCTTCCTCTTTGCTGGAGAGCGCAGGGCTGAAGTGCACCGCACCACAAAGGAGACGGACATCCATATTGCCATCGACCTCGACGGTACCGGTCGCACACAGATCTCCACAGGACTGGGCTTCTTCGACCACATGCTCGAACAGATAGGCAAACACTCCGGTATGGACTTAACCATTCAAGTGAAAGGCGATCTTAATGTCGATGAGCACCACACAATTGAGGACACAGGTATCGCTCTTGGCGAGTGCATCGCCAAAGCCCTTGGTAACAAACGTGGCATTGGCCGCTATGGCTTCTGCCTCCCCATGGACGACTGTCTTTGCCAGGTGGCTCTCGACTTCGGTGGACGTCCGTGGCTGGTGTGGGATGCAGAGTTCCACCGCGAGCGAGTGGGTGACATGCCTACGGAGATGTTCCTTCACTTCTTCAAATCCTTCTCTGACAGTGCTCGAATCAATCTCAATATCAAGGCAGAGGGAGACAATGAACACCACAAGATTGAAGGCATCTTCAAGGCTTTGGCCCGCAGTCTCCAGATGGCCATTCGTCGTGACATTCATCACTTCCAGTTGCCCTCAAGCAAGGGCGTGTTATAAATTCTGAAGCAATGTTTTGATTCAATTACAATCAAACGTAAGTACATTTTATGTATTTTTCCAAACGCAATAATGTGTCAACAAACTAAGTCGGACATTGTGGCGGCACAAAAATGTGCTTAGAGTTCTGGCAGAAAAATGTGTGTCCACAATGGCTTGCCTGAGTTTTTGACAAGTTGTTGTGGATGCAGAAAAAGGCTACAGAGTTTTAAACAAACAATTGTGGATGCATAAATCGTTGCCAGGCTTATGAGATGAGAATTGTGGACACACAAAATGGCATTCGAATCATGTTTTGTCGAATTGTGAGTGCACAATGGCTTATTCGCAGTAATTGCGTGGACTATGTAAATAGCTGTTTGCTGAATTACGTAAATTGAGGGCTGCAAGTATTTGTTACTTGCAGCCCTCATTGTATATTATGACATGTAATCAGATAGCGAATGCTCTCTTGAGCTCTCAACCATCGCCATCATGAGAGGCCGACAATTTCGCCATTTATGATGTCGATGTGCTCGGCTGCAGGTACCTTAGGAAGGCCTGGCATGCGCATCATCTCGCCAGCAATGGCAACGATGAATTCTGCGCCCTGGTTGATGACGATGTCCTGAATGTCGAAATTGAAACCTGTAGGAGCACCCACTCGCTTAGGATCGGGAGTGAACGAGAACTGAGTCTTGGCTACACAGACAGGGAAGTGGTCGAGACCTGAATCATGGACGAGCTTGAGCATCTTGTTGGCTTTTTCGCTGAAGGTGACGGATGCTGCTCCGTAGATCTTCTTAGCCACGGCTTCGATTTTCTCCTTTGGGGTCTCTTCGTCCTGATAGGTGAACTGCAAAGGCTTAGAGGGATTAGTCTCGATGGTCTCTACAACGGCTTGAGCGAGTTCCTTAGCACCCTCACCACCATGTAGGAAACCGTCGTTGACTACACAGCGAACACCAAGCTCATGCTCACAATGTTGGATGAGGCATTGGATTTCATCGTCGGTGTCGTTGGCAAAACGATTGAATGCTACAAGTACGGTCTGACCGAAGCCCTGAAGGTTGCGCACGTGTCTGTCTAAGTTGGCAAAACCCTTCTGGAGGCCTTCCATGTTAGGCTCCTTTATGAGGTCAGCAGGCACACCTCCGTGCATCTTGAGACCGTTGCAAGTGGCTACAACTACGGTTAGCTTAGGGCAAAGGCCAGCTTTACGGCACTTGATGTCTAGGAACTTCTCTGCACCCAGGTCAGCACCGAATCCTGCCTCGGTAACGGTGTATTCGGCAAGTGACATGCCGAGCTTGGTAGCGAGAATGGTGTTGCAACCATGAGCGATGTTTGCAAATGGTCCTCCATGGACGATAGCAGGTGTGTTCTCTGTAGTCTGAACGAGGTTGGGCATGAGGGCATCCTCGAGCAGTACACAGATGGCACCGGCGCAGCCCATGTCCTTGACAGTGAATGGTGTGCCGTCATAACGATAGCCAAGCAGGATATTCTCGATGCGGCGACGCAGATCCTCGCGGCTGGTGGCCAGACACAGAATAGCCATGATCTCAGAGGCAGGGGTGATGTCGAAGCCACTCTCTGAAGGAATGCCGTTATTGAGACCACCCAGCGACTGCACGATCTTGCGAAGACCACGGTCATTGACGTCGAGCACACGCTTCCAGAGGACCTGCTTGAGTGGTGGCATCTCTTTGCGACGCTGATAGAAATAGTTGTCAAGCAGGGCAGTGATCATGTTATGAGCCGAAGTTACAGCGTGGAAGTCGCCAGTGAAGTGGAGGTTGATCTTGTCCATAGGCAGTACCTGTGCGTAACCACCACCTGCAGCTCCGCCCTTCATTCCGAAGCATGGGCCGAGCGATGGCTCACGGAGCACCACGATGGCATCCTTGCCGATCTTGTTCAGGCCCAGGTCGAGGCCGATGGATACGGTAGTCTTGCCGATGCCTGCTTTGGTGGCAGAGATGGAGGTCACCAGGATGAGGTTAGACTTCTGGACCTTCTTCTCGTCAATGTACTTTAGTGGTACTTTGGCGATGTAATGACCGTAGGGGTAGATATCCTCTACGGCGATGCGTGTTTTTTCAGCAATCTTTTCGATGCGTTCGAGTTTACACTCGCGGGCGATTTCGATATCAGACTTCATATCGATATAAAAGGTATTATGGCTTTCGCCATGTCCCAATGCGGTTAGGGATGGGCTCCAGCCTGGTTGATAATTAGGACCTTAGCCGATGCTCCAATGCGGTTAGTAGCGAGCTTAGGTCGGAGTTAATGAATTTTCTCTAGTTTTTCACTGAGCATCAGCATGTAATCACGCAGATTTGCAGCCTCGATGAAGTCGAGCGCCTTAGCTGCTGCAAGCATCTTCTGCTTAGTTCGTTCGATTTCGGCTTCAAGATCTTCGGGTGAAGGGCCCTTGGTCTTGGTATGGTAACTCTGTTTGAGCGAGCTTGGGTCAGCAGCACTGGTAGGAGAGAGGCGGTTGAGAGTTTCGTCTGCCAGACGAGCATAAGGGTTCTTTTGGGCCTCGAACTGTGCACGGGTGTCGCTGAGCTGATCGTTGTCGAGTAGTGACTTGCGAGGCTTGACGATCTGTCGGGGTGTGAGGCCGTGCTCTTCGTTGTAACGCATCTGCTTGATACGACGACGCTCTGTCTCATCTATGGTGCGCTGCATCGATCCGGTGATTGTGTCGGCATACATAATGGCTCTGCCATGCACATTACGTGCAGCTCGACCAACCGTCTGGGTTAGCGAACGCTCATTGCGTAGGAAGCCCTCTTTATCGGCATCGAGTATGGCTACGAGCGATACCTCTGGCAGGTCGAGTCCCTCACGCAGTAGGTTGACGCCCACAAGTACATCGTATGTACCTTCGCGCAATTCGTCCATGATTCTCACACGATCAAGTGTGTCAACATCTGAATGAATGTAGGCACAACGTACACCATGTTCACGTAGGTATTCGTCAAGTTCCTCAGCCATCTTCTTGGTCAGGGTAGTCACCAGTGTGCGTTCTCCAGCCTCGATAGTCTGCTGTATCTCCTCCATGAGATCGTCTATTTGATTCTCGGATGGACGAACCTCAATTGTAGGGTCAAGAAGGCCTGTAGGTCGGATGACTTGTTCGGCTACAACACCCTCGCAGCGTTCCAGTTCGTAGTCGGCGGGTGTGGCACTCACGTAGATGGTCTGTGGCGTCAAGTTCTCGAATTCCTCAAACTTGAGTGGACGGTTGTCGATAGCCGAGGGCAGACGGAATCCATATTCCACAAGCGTTGATTTGCGTTTGAAGTCGCCACCCGACATGGCACGTATCTGCGGTATGGTAACGTGGCTCTCATCAACAATGAGCAGAAAATCCTTTGGAAAATAGTCCAACAGACAGAAGGGACGCGAACCGGCAGGTCTGCCGTCGAAGTAGCGCGAATAGTTCTCTACACCTGAGCAGTAGCCCACCTCTTTGATCATCTCAAGGTCATAGGTGACGCGCTCTTTGATACGGGCCGCCTTGACAGGGTCGCCCAAACTCTCGAAGAACTCAATCTGTTTACCCAAATCTATGGCAATCTCATCGACTGCACGATCTACTCGCTCTTTGGTGGTGGTGAAGATGTTGGCTGGCGAGATGACGTAGCGGTCGTAGCGCTGTAGGGGGTGGCCGGTCATTACGTCGAGCGTCTCTATCTCCTCAATCTCATCGAAACAGAAATGGATTCGAACAATGAGGTCAGTAGAGGCTAGGAAGACATCTACAGTCTCGCCCTTACACTGGAAGTTGGCTCGTTGGAGGGCTAAATCGTTGCGGGTATATTGTGCATTGACCAAAGCGCGCAGCAATTCGTCGCGACTCAGCTGCTGGCCCACACTGATCTCTATCATGTTAGCATGAAAGTCCTCGGGGTTGCCGATGCCATACAGGCAACTGACTGAGGATATTACTACAACATCACGACGACCTGAGAGCAGAGCATTGGTGGCGGAGAGTCTTAATTGGTCGAGTTCCATGTTGACGGCCAAATCCTTCTCTATGTAGGTGTCGCTTGCTGGCAGGTAAGCCTCCGGCTGGTAATAGTCGTAGTATGAAACGAAATACTCTACCTGATTGTTGGGGAAGAAGGCACGCATCTCGCTGTAGAGCTGAGCAGCCAGCGTCTTGTTATGACTGAGAATTAGCGTTGGACGTCCCGTTTGTGCTATGACATTGGCCATGGTGAACGTCTTGCCTGAACCTGTTACACCCAGCAGTGTTTGTGCTGGAGCACCCTCCATCACACCCTCAGCGAGTTGACGGATGGCATCAGGCTGGTCGCCCATGGGTTTATAGTCGGATTGCAAGTCGAAGATCATAGTGGGACTCATACTAATTATGGTGCAAAGATAGGAAATTCGACACTCATTTCAAAATAATTTCCTCAAAATCTTTGAATATTTATCATTTTTCAAGGGTTTCGGTCCAAAAAGTTGGATTGCTGGCAAAAATGCTCTATCTTTGTGCCCATAAATGTAACAAATATGAGACAGAATATTCAAAATTGGTTTGTCAATCGAAGGGGGTTATCGACCATAGCGATAGTCGCCTGTCTGAGTAGCATGATGACAGTTGCTGTAGCTGCTAATGAGCGTGCAGTGAAGTCTGACAGCTTGGCCAATGTACTCATCAAGGACGGTAAATATGAAGATGCGCTCCGGATGCTCAATCGTGCCGTCTCGGCTATGGACGAGAACCATCCAGACTCGCTCTATGTGCAGTCATTCGTGAAAATGGGCTACTGCTACGACCGCTTGGAACAGCCCATGAAGTCAATAGAAATGACTAAAATGGCCATCTTCCTGCGCGAAGAGGCACAGCTGCCAGAGAATGTGGGACTAGCCAACCTGTATGACAACATCGCTTTGGCCTATCACAAGATAGATCAACATCGTGAGGCTCAGATGTGGAGTCAAAAGGCTATGACCATAACTGAAAAATATCCGAGAGCTACTGAGGCTCAGATACGTCATCGTAGTCACGCCTCAATGATTGCTAAGGCGCTGGGACAAATGACAGAGGCTATTGAAGAGCAGAAACAGGTAATAACCTTGGTCGAACAAAGCAGAGGTAAGTATAGTGAACTACATCTGGAGCATCTTGCAAACCTCAGACAACTCTACAATGCACTCGGCGATACGGCACTGTATGGACAGACTTCGAGAATGATTCGTCAACTGAAAGATGAGATAGCAGCAGGTGTACGTCCAGAGCCAACTGACTTGAGTACACCGCGTCTTTGCCGTCAACACAACCAGGATGCACTGCTATGCTGTCGTTGGATATTAAGCAACTATGTAACTACTCAGGGTATGAATGAGGCTGTGGCGTATCTTACAGAGTTTTACAAACACACGCCTGATGTGGCCATCTATGTGGGTGAGGCTGAGAATGAATGGGCTAAAAAACTCAATTCGGTCTATCTGATGGCCTACATAGCTGCTTCGTGCGACTACGCATTGCGCAATCCTGATGACCTTCGTCACTCTCTACTACAATATAAGTATGCAATGAACCGTGTGCTCGATTACTATGAAGAGAACAAAAAAATAACGGGCACGATACCTACATTCGACAGTTATCTGCGTCAGCGTAAGCATGTGCCCGAAAAATTCGACAAACTGCTTTCGAAAAATTTCGCCAGTTACTGTGATCAGATGAAATCTAAGCGACCTTATGAATTCGACATACAGTCACCTACTATCATGAGTTTTAGCTATTAGTCGAATTTGTTTTTATCCAACCATTCTGATCGAATTCAATTGGATGAAGAAATAGTTTGGCAGCAGCTCCAAACTGAGAATCGTAGGCATGAGACAAAAAGTACCACTGGTCGTCAATCTCATAAACTGAACAATGTCCTATGCCATAGAAACGGTCGTTGGGTCCAACAAGTAAGGCTCCTCCTCCCTGGTCCATGCGCTGACCTTTGTTGTCAACGTATGGGCCTTCGATTTTCTCGCTTCGACCATAGACTGTACAATAAGTGGAGTTCTTGCCTCTGCAACAGTAATCATGGCTCACAAAGAGATAATAATAGTCGCCACGATGTATTATGAAAGGAGCTTCGATGGCATTATCACCAGCCTCGATGGTATCACCAGCTTCGATGGTGTAGTGCTCAAGATTGTCAATCTCTGCTAGTTCACGATGGTGGTCAATTCTACGGGCTACGGTTTTTGGCTCGGACACAGGTGTTTGGAAGTCGGGGGCTAACTGTACAAGCTGAATGCCGTCCCAGAAGGAACCGTAGACGAGCCAGGGTTGCCCCTCATCGGTGACAAACAGATTAGGATCGATGGCGTTCCAGTTGTCACGATGTGGATGTGAAACTATGACTGTGCCACGATCCTTCCAACCGAAGTCAGGAGATTTGGGGTCAAGCGTTGGGGTAGTAGCCAGACCGATGGCACTGCCATTCTTACCGAATGTCGAGCAGGAATAATAGAGTAGCCACTGACCATTGTGATAACTGATGTCTGGAGCCCAGGTATGACCTTTGTATCCAGGTACGGTATCCATAGCCCAGGCAGGTATCTGATCAGGACCGAATACGGATGGCTCCTGCTGCCAGAACTTCATATCCGAGCTAGACATTACACTGACACCAAACCCTGTTGAAAAGATGTAATAGCGTCCATCTTCGCCTTGAGCCATAACGGGGTCATGAACGTCAGGATAGGTGCCGTCAGTGAAAGCACGCATAATGGCAGTGGGCTTTCCGTCCGAACCAAAAGCTCCAAGTTTATACTGATTGGGACGACAGGTTGGTTCCCAGTAGAAAACACCGTGGCAATGGCCTTCAGTTTCGTTGCGCATGGCAGCGATGAGTCGAGACAACTGTCGTCTTCCCTCAAACATGACGTGTGGATTCTGTTCGTTGACTTCATAGCCAGTCTCGACGATCATTGCATCGGTGCCATACTTCTCAGCAAGGGCTTTGATATTATCAACGCATTCTTCGAGCATACGGTCAAATGTGTATTCAGGATGCGACTGCATCGTCCAATAGGGGTAGAGAGACATGCCAATCATGTCCCACTTAGCACCTCCCTGACGCAGGACGTCGAGATTATGGTTGTAAAGTTCTGCATCGAAACCATTATCGAGGTGAACGATGCATGTGGCATTGGGGAACACCTCCTTGACTGCATCATAACCGGCAGCAATAAAGCCAGCATACTGCTCGGGATTCAGCTCCACATGGCCCATGGCTTGTGTAATCGTAGTGTTGCCATCCGCATCCTTGACCTCCCAACCAGTGACAGGATCCATTTCGACACTCCACAGCAAACCATTCGTGGTTTCATTGCCCACCTGGACCCAGCGAGGTTCGATGTCATTGTCGCGAAGAAGCGAAAGAACATCGATAGTGTGTTGGCGAAGGTCCTGTTTCATCTGCTCGAAGTCGTGACCCTCCCATGCAGCAGGGATGTTCTGCTTGGCTGGGTCGGCCCACCAGTCACTATAGTGGAAGTCGACCATGATATCCATGTCAAGAGCTTTGGCACGTTGGCATTTAACAAGGAGATCTTGGGCGTTGCACCAATTGTCGTGTTTCTCCGGATTTACCCAGACGCGTTGACGAATGGCGTTGAGTCCTAATTCCTTCATCAAGGCAGTTGCTTCGCGTTCTTCGCCTGCATAATTGTAGATCGACTGGCCATTGGCCTCCATCTGAGTACACCATCCAAGGTCAGCTCCAAGGTAAAAAGTGGTTTCTGTAACAGATTGTTCTGTTGTAGAGTGGCAAGAGCACAATTGTGCAGCAAGTAGTATGCCAGCGAGAGTGTGTGTGAGTTTGTGTTGCATAAGGAATTATTGTTTAGATGTGTTTGTGATAGTGTGTAAGCTCTATTTTAAGTATATAAAGTTAATTGGTTTACTTAAGAGCTTCGCAGTAGAGAGCGAGATATTGTGAAGCCATTCGATCCCACGTGAAACGACGAGCATTGGCAATGCCTGCTTTAACAATCTGTTCACGAGTGATAGGGTTACTGAAACGCTGAAGGAGTGGAGCGATGGCATGAACGGAAATCTCGTCGAGCATCAACGATGGATCACCGATGATCTCTGGTATGCTCGAAGCGTTAAATGCCAAAACAGGACATCCTGCCATCTGAGCTTCAAGCACTGGAAGTCCAAAGCCTTCATACTGCGAAGGGTAGAAGAGAAAAAGTGCTGTATTGTACAGTCGATTAAGTTCTTCGTCAGAAACCAGACCAAGGTATTGATAGTCGATTCGTGACTTCTGGAGTTGCTGAAGTTCAATTGTTGAAAGTGGAGAACCAACGATTCGAAGAGGAACGTTCAGTAAGGCCAATGGTTGAAGTATGGCCTGAAAGTTCTTGTATGCATCGCGTCGACCAACGAAGAGAGCGAAGTCTCGGTGTTGTGAGTCGGGAAGTACATGGAACTTCTGGTCTTCAACGCCATTATAAATGACATGAACCTTGTGTGGATCCACATCGGGAAGAAGGCGTAACAAATCTCTACGTGTATTTTCGCTGATACAGACCACACATTGTGCCTTACGAATGGCTGCATGTTTCTGACGACAATGTAAAGTACGTTTGGCCCAACTGTTGACAAAGAGCTCATAGGTGAAATCATGAACCGTAGTGACATTGACCGCACGAGGGTTGTTGCAGATTCGGAAATAGCTGGAATGGAATATAAAGCGTTCAGAAATAGAATCTGTAGTATCTGCGATAATATGACCCGTTAGTCGTGGGTTAAAATATCGACGAAGGGGCATTAGAAAAGAACGTCTGCTCGTGATGCTTTGAGATGGCAATGTAATTGAGCGACGAGCAAGATTCATTTTGGCATCTTGGTATTCCACAAACCGAACATCATGAGGTGTGTCGAGTATTCGCGATACAAGATTATTCCACACTACAGAGACACCCCCATAGCGTTGTAGAGAATAAATGATGTTGTCGAATACTATCTTCATTACTTATTCCTTCATGGATTAAAATATAAATATATAACGTATGTCGCGATGAATTATTGCAAATTTTATAGAATAAATTGTCATGTAAATTTGAGTCACAATGTAGGCTATCGGTCCTCTACGGCGCATGAGGATGAGGAAAGAGTGACGTAACTCACGAAACCTTCGGGATTTGGATTCAAAACTCTCTCCGCGAGCATAGAAATCGAGTTTGTGTTGGAGCTGATAGTCGATGACATAGAAGTGTGAATGAGAAGCTCTGTAACGTGACATGAAATCGTTGTCAGTAAAATAAAAACGTATACGTTCATCATAGCCTTCAAAGTCGTTCTTCAGATAACGTGCTCTAATCATCATGCCACTGTTGATGGCTGTGCGATGTCGAGTGAACATAAGTCCGGATTCCACTTTGTGCAGATAATGTCCCTTGAATAGTCTCATGGCTGCAGGACTAACGATGTCATGACCATTATAGACAACAGGGAGGAAAAGGTCCACCTCAGTATGTTCTGCAATGGCACGATCTGCTTCGTCGAAGAGATGAGAGTCGAACACAGAGTCATCGTCGAGAATTACGAGAATCTCATCGGGACGTAATAGTCGGATCGAGCGGTTATAAAGCGTTGAAAGGGGTACATTCTGGCCCTCATTGTAATGATAATTTACTTCAGCCCAATGGAGATGATTGCATAAGTCGTTCACTTCTTTAGGGTCAAGTGGCTTGGGACTATTATCCCATACCTGCAACCGACAACGACCTTGAAGCAGATGGCTGTCGAACTCAAAGAGCGAACAAAAGGTGTTCGACTCTTTGATGTGCTTGCCGTAGAGAACCACGACTAAAAGATATGACGTTTTGCAAGGGGACATTGGGGACTAAGGGAGTGAAAAGGTGATAATATCGATGTTAGAAAGAAGTATTAATATTGAATGTATGGAAGACAATAATTAATTGATGTTTTTATTATAGGTGAATGAAAGTGAAATCTGAGTGTATCGTTACTTTCTTACTCAGTTAACTCTATCCTCACTCTACTTAACGACTTGTAACGGTAGCCGACAACCATCTATCATGCCTTTGATCATTTTGTAGCACTTCAGCAAACGTTGTTCGCGTTCCCAGAGTAGAATGACAATCATGCGCATTGTCATTGTCAGCATAGCCCTCCAAGGTGCTGGACTGAGAAAGCCATTATGCTTGCGGCTGATGAACACCATGTTACGAGCAATGTAATAATAGCGAAGCGGTGCATGGTTGAACGCTATGTAACTACGTCCAAAAATCATGTGTTTGGTAGCAGCATGTCCGATCTCATGGATGAGACGAGCAGAATTGACTTGTAACACATCCCAACCATGTTCGTGAAGGCTGATACAGAAATCAGTGTCAACCGCATCGATAAAGAGACGCTGATCGAATCCTCCCACATCGAGCCAAGCGTCAATGCGTGTAAGAGAAGCCGAGGTGATGCATTCTTGTAGTGCGGTAGTAGCATGTGTATGAGTGGGGGGGTGCTCAATGCCAAAACTGCGGTCTGAAATGACAGGACAAAGAATACCAGCACGAGGGAATGAATCAATAAAAAAAGAGAGTTGCCCGATGAGGTCTGTTGAAGATACAGAATCTTGGTCAAGCGTGAGCAACCACTCCTTTTGCTCAGCTTGTGCCATATTCATAAGTTGATTGAGTGCACACGCAACGCCAAGATTAGTGTCATTACGAAGAGAAGTCAATTTAAACTCGTCCAGCAGCATAGTGATGGCATCAGGATTTGCCGATGCATTATCGACTACATAGACAGCATCAACCTGGGGAAAGATGGCATCAATGTTCTGACGCAGTCGTTCCAGGTTGGGATTATAGAGGATAATGCCTGCTGCTATTTTGTGCTGGACGTTCATTATGGTATAGACTAGAAGTGAAGCAGAAAGTTAACTCTATTGAGGTAGTAGAAAATCACAGCAAAACTGGCAGCACAAATCTTTCCAATCCACGAGGGGCGTATGGTGTAGATGATGCCAGCAATCAGAAATAGCTCAACCTGATAGAACAATTCGCTGATTCGGAACGACAGCACAGGCATCTTGCACAAAGCCAGCCAAGCCACTATGCCTATGCCCTGCATCTTAATGAAAAGAGGCAGAAGCTTTAGGTGAGGACGGATGGTATTGTAGAATGTTAGCACATAGGCAAACAGCAACATGCGAAGAATAAACAAACCATTGAACACATGTATTTCGGTATGTTCTCCTTGTGCCATGGCAGCTTCATAAACAGCTACTTTCTTCTCGATGAAAGGAATCGGTACGAGAGCAACGGGATTGAGTTCAAGTACGTAGAAAGATAAGGAAAGAGGAATGCAGAGACCCCAAAGCAAGCGTTGAAGCAGGTTCATCTCACGATTAGTCAGAAACAGAAGAACCAAGAAGACTGCAGCCGAATAATGGAAGAATATGCCTAAAAGGAGAAACAAGATGTGCATCCCCCAGTTTCCCTCGCCTCTGTACCAAAGCGAAACCATGGCCATGGCCACTGCTGCTCCTGCACGAATCTGCGTACAGTCATGAAGCTGATAGAAGTTGCCAAGGTAGAGAGCAATGATCATGAAGAAGACCGGGTATCCTCCTATCTTGTAATACATCAAGATTTTGGCAGGAATGGCTATAAGTGCGTAAACAACAACAACCATACGGATGCCATAGCCCATAGCAATGGAGAGATGTCCGATGAACTGGAAGGATGGTTCGACCAGTATCTTAGTGAGCTGGGAATCGATGTGAGCAAGGTACTCTTGATAGATCGGGAAGTCGGGGTCAACGCCCGCAGGTCGGGTGGCAGAGAGGAAGCAGAGAACTGCAGCTGTTCCTATCACTATGTACTGACGATAGTGCTCCAATCCTTCTGAGATGAAGGAGAGGAGGATCATGAGCAACATCAGTAATAGGATTGGCAGAATCATGGCTTAGAGTTATCCGTTGGTGATATTAATTCTCACTTTTCAAATACTCTCTGTTCTCCATTTGTGACTTTACGACTGCAAAGATAGCCGTAAGTACAAATGTGGCAAGCAGAATAAGAAGCACCGACTGTGTGCGGTGAGGACCGACAGGTTTGATGGGGACACTTGCAGACTGCAGAATAGTGAATGCTGGGGTTTTTGCCTGAACCTTAGCCTCGTTCAGCTGGATTTGAGTACACAGGTTATTATAGGAGTTGGCTAAAATTTCAACTTCGTTCTCCAAATCAGCACGATATGCTTTGTCGCGGGAAGTAAAGAGATCGAGGTTGGCATCTTTGTAACGAGTGTAACGGCTCTGTGCCTCTTTATATTGTGCATGGACCTGATCTCTCATCTTGATCAGATACTCCAGGTCGTTACGTGCCTTGCTTGTGCGATATGTGGTGATGAAGTCCTGCAGTTTCTGTCGGATTGAATCGGCCATCGTAGCACAAACAAGCGGATCTGGGTCTTCGACAAAAATCGTGATCACGTCTGTCTTCTTATCGACAGCACAAGAGAACGAATGGGCGATACCCTTCATGATGGCAGTCTGCTTACGTGTGAGGCGGAAGGGGTCGAACGTCTCAGGCTCTTCATCTTCTTCTTCACCGAACAACTTGCTGATGGATACACTCAGATTGTCCCACCAAGGGCATTTCTGATAGTTGTCCAAATAGTCGTAGTAAGTAGTGTGGATATCGCCATCAATGGTCTCGATCTGAACGTCGAACAGACTGACCATAAAGTCATTCGAAGCCATCACGTCTGGATAGAACTCGGGTACGATGGCATCTTCGCTCACCTGATTGGCAATCTTAAAGCCGAACGAACTGGCAAGTGAAGTGAGGGCATTGGACGAGGTGGATGTCTCAGGGGCGAGCTTTACTCTGCAGTTATAAAATTTTGGAGTACCCCACATGATCACCACTCCAATGACGAGAGCGATAGGTAGAGTCCAGGCAAAATAGTGTTTACGCTGTTTTATGATCTCGATTAGCTCAGGCACATCGATGACCATGGGTTTCTTCTTGTCGGTAGTGTCGTTATTCTTTGCTTCCATAATGGGAACAGTTAAGCTTTATCAGGGATAATGAGTCCTATCAGATTATTTGAAAATGCTAATGATGACGGCAGCCACAGTGACCAGCGAACTTGAGATTGATACCCACTGCATAGCTGCAGCTGCATTCGAACGCTTCTCGCGTGAGGGGACAAAGATCTCTGAGCCTGGCTCTACTTTGGTGTTGCTGCGAAGCTTGGCCACATGACCGTTAGGATAGACGATGTATGCTTTTCGACGACGAGCCTCATTGCTGAAGCCACCAGCTTGATTGACATAATACTTGCCTTTTTTACCTTTGAGGTAGCTGACGGTGTTAGGGTAGCTAACTTCACCATTGACCTTAACTGTGCTGCTGTATTGTGGAATAATGATCTCGTCACCTTGTTGCAGGATGACGTCATCGTCACAACCGGGATTCTTAAGTGCGTTCTCTATGTCCACGCCAACAAAATAGGTATCACCCGACTTGACTACACCCAGCAAGGTGGTGTCCTGATCGAGCTGTACCATCTTGTGCTGCTGCTGATTGCGGATAATCTCTGATTCGGTATAATAACGACGCAGACGAGCTCCTTTGAGATATGCTCGGCCATTAGGTCCACCAGCCTCTTTGAGAATGTCTGATACACGAGTGTTTTGGGCCGAAAGAGCATAGACACCCGCATACATCACTTCACCAGTGACGCTGACGTTTTCTTGTACGCTATAACCGGGGCTTCGACGGATATAGACTTCGTCATAAGGCTCCAGAGTGAAATCTTTGTTGCCATCGACAAGCAGACCATCCTTGAGTGAGAAGGTGTAGGTTCGTGCACGTAGAGGACTGTCAGCTGTTGCCATAGGGTCTGAGATGCGACGTGACACATCGACCTTGGCCATCGAAGCGGCATCTGTCAGGCCTCCAGCCATAATCACGAGGTCCTCAATGGTCATATTATCAGAGAACTTATATTGACCCGGATTACGAACCTCTCCATGGATGGTAAGATTACGTTCGTTGAATACGACTGACTGGTCGAGAACGATAATAAGATCCTCATTGCAGAGAGTGATGTCACCCACATGGTGATTGAGAATGCCATCAAGGTCGAGAGAGATGACCTCTGTTGTTCTGTTGGCCTTCATGCGTTGCAAGACTGCACGGCCCAAGAATGCCTCTTCGGTCACACCATCAGCAGCACTGATCAGTTGTCCGATAGTGTGGATGTCGTTGCCTATCTGATACAATCCTGGGCGAAACACTGCTCCTTGAATCTCGACCGTGTTCTCCATTCGATCCAGGCTGTTGTCGATGCTGATTACGTCACCATCTGCCAGCAGGAAGGATTTGCTTTCCTGTGGAGTTACGTTGAAGACGGCCTTATGGTTGCTTGCTTTGCGTGTTACTCGAATGGAACGGTCGTAGGCTTCGGATGTAAAACCTCCAGCATAATCGAGGATAGAGGAGAGGGGTTCATCCTTCTTGACTTCGTAGAACATCGGACGCTTCACACTACCAGCCACTTCAACCAAAGCCTCATAGGGCGAAACGATGATGACATCATTATCACGCAGACGCAGGTTGCTGTCCATGTGTCCATGAGTGATGAAGTCGTAGAGGTCGGAGGTGGCAAGCAATTTGCCGTTGCGATAGAGCTTTATGGCACGAAGTGTACCCAACTCGTTTACACCGCCTGCCTGATATAAAGCATTGAATAGAGTGGAGAGGGCCGAAAGGTGGTAGGTGCCTGGTGCACGTACTTCACCCATGATGTTGACCATGATGGTACGTATCTTTCCAATTGTGAGCTTCACTTGACTGTTCTCGTAATGTTGACCTACCTCCTGACGAATTCGGGCATTTGCCTGAGCTGCTGTGAGACCACTGATGTGCACAGGACCGATGTTTGGGACCACAATACATCCATCAGGATTGACATCAAGCTTGAAGTTGTTCTGCGAAGCTCCGTAGATATCGATGAACACCTCATCTCCAGCACCGAGCAGGTAGTCATCGGGTGTGGGCATGTTGCTGTTTGACTCGAATGAGAGCTTCTTGACCTGGAAGATAGCATGGCCATAGATGTTGCTCCCTGGCATTTCGTACATGAACGGATTCTGTTCGAACAGCAAGGGGAACATGTTGACACCTACAATAGAGTCAGGCGTATAGGCTTCACGCATGCGTGAAGATGGGTCAAGCCTCATCATTCCACCCATATTGCCTAGGCCCAGACTGCTGAGCAAACTTATGTCACCACCAGTGTTGGTCATACCCATCATGGCAGCATATTGCGAACGCAGACGTTGCAGTTGTTCAATACTGACACCCTGCATCAGCAGTTCCTGTCCAATATCGGTGATGTCTCGTCCTTTGGAACTCTGTTCCATGGCATACGACATGATTTGTTGATCACTCATGGTGCCCTGTGCTCGAAGCATGTCTGGCATCAGCCAACCAAGCAAGAGCAGGGATATCAGGATGAAATGTTTTTTCATATATAATATATAATGTGTACGTAATGATTGTGGTTTCGAAGAAGTTGGGCAAACTATCCGAAGATGATGTCTGTCTATCCGAAGAAGATATAGCAGACACAGATAGCAGCAGTTATACCAATTAGATCTGCCATCAGACCATATCCTGCAGCATAGCGGAACTTGCTGACTCCTACCGATCCGAAATAGACGGCCAGAACATACATGGTGGTGTCTGTCGAACCTTGAATGGTAGAACATACATGACCCACGAACGAGTCAACGCCATAGTTCTGGAACACATCGAGCATCATGGCACGAGCGCCCGCACCATTCAGTGGTTTGAGTATGGCACAAGGCAATGCTGCAACGAAGTCCGTATTGATGCCCAGTTGTCCGAAGCACCAGCCCAAGCCGTCAGTAATATAGCCAAGAGCACCACATTCCCTGAAGACACTGATGCCGACAAACATGGCTATCTGATAGGGTATGATGGTTACAACTGTCTGAAATCCCTCTTTGGCTCCTTCGACAAAAGTGGGAAACAGCTCAACCTTCTTCCTCACACCAGCCAGCAGGAACAGCATGATGGCCGAAAAGAGCAGAACGTTGCTGAAGATGCTGCTGTAGAGTGTAAGCTGTTCCTGCGATAATGAACTGAAGAACCAGCCAATACCTCCAATACAGCAGGCAGCACCGATGAAGGTGCCGAGAATCACGGGATCGAGCAGTTTGATTCTCTGTTTTAGGCAACACAGCAGGAGTCCACCGAAGGACGAACATGCTGTGGCTAAGAGCAGCGGTAAGAACACATCGCTTGGATTGGCTGCACCGAACTGTGCACGATACATCATGATCGAGATCGGAATGATGGTGACACCCGAAGTGTTGAGCACCAGAAACATGATCATCGCATCGCTGGCCGTATCTTTCTTCTTATTGAGCTCTTGCAGTTCCTTCATAGCTTTGAGTCCCATGGGGGTGGCAGCATTATCAAGTCCCAGCATGTTAGCACTCACGTTCATGAGGATGCTTCCCTGTGCTGGATGACCAGCTGGGATACCTGGGAAGATGCGACTGAACAACGGATTGATCAGTCGGCTGAAAGCGGCTATGACACCACCTTTTTCGCCAATCTTCATCAAGCCAAGCCAGAAACTCAGTACGCCTGTCAGTCCGAGGCATATTTCGAAGGCTTTGGCCGATGATGTGAAGGTGGTGTTCATGATACGTGACCAGACTTCTGGATCACCACCCAAAGTGGAGATCAGCAAGGCTGCAACGAAAGCAACGACGAAGAACGAAAGCCAAATCCAGTTAAGCATGTACGAAGTAAAAAGGATGATGTGGGATTATCAACTTCTACCAGCGGCTTTCTTCAGACCTGCAATCACAGCATGGTCGAATCCTTGTGCTGTCATTTCATTGAGTCCCTTGATGGTGATGCCTCCGGGTGTACAAACTTTGTAGATCTCTGCATCAGGCATAGTTCCATTATGTTCAAGTAACTGTACGGCACCAAGCACAGTCTGATTGATCATATCTTTAGCCACATGTGGATAGAAACCGAGTTCAATAGCTCCTTGAATGGCAGCCTTGATGTATTCGAAGGCGTATGCAATGCCGCACGAAGTGATGGCCGTACCTGCTGACATGTGAGCCTCATCGATGACGATGGCTTGACCCAGTTCGTCAAAGAGGGCTTTCATCAGCATGCGTTGTGCCTCCTCCACATGTTCGTTGAAGCACATGAGTGTGGGGCTTTGCTTGATGGCAATGGCTGTGTTTGGAATCAGTCTCACCATAGGACGCTGATCTCCTGCCATGAACCCCTGAAGCTGCTCGAAGCTGATTCCGGCAGCTACACTTACTATCAGCGGATTCGAAGTGTTGATAGCAGGATAGATCTCTTCAAGCACTGTCTGTACGAGCCAAGGCTTGATGCAGAGCACGATGATGTCGGCTCCATCTGCGGCCTCACGGTTATTGAGCGAGGTGTGGATGCCCGTTACGTCAGCGTTCAGCCGATCAAGAGTGGCTTGTGTGTGGGCTGTGACTGTGATGTTGTCGGCTTTTACGATGTTGCCCGTAGCCAGTCCTCGTGCAATGGCACCACCCATATTGCCAGCTCCTATGATAGCAATTTTCATACGATTAGTTTCTATTTGACTATCTGTCAGTTTATGATTTTACTATTTTGTCGCTAATGATTAATCGAGGGTCTCCTCTTAGAACACCTTGACGTTGATATAACGCTTGGGGTGCTGCTTGATGTCATTGATCAGCGAATCCACATCAGCAATGGTCGAAATCAACTCCTTGTGCAGCTCGTCACTCTGCATCAGTTTGCCTATGCTCGAATCCTCGTTCTGCAATTGGGTTAGCAGTGAGTTTGCTGTCTCAAGGGTCGAGCTGGCGTTCGCAAGCAGCTGCTTCAAATCAGCCTCCTTCAGGTCAGTGGCAACGGTGTCGAGGTTGGCTGTCATGCTCTCCAGATTATTCATGATGTCAGGAACATCCTTGCGCAACAGACGGTTCAGCTCGTTTACCGTAGTGTTGAAGTGCTGAGTCAGCGTATTGACCTCCAGCAGACTCTCGTGCAGTTTACTCTCGTTGACCAATACACTGATGCCACTCACTAATGTGTCAAGCTTGGGCATAAGCAGACTGATCTGCTCAACGATAGGGTCAGCCTTTTCCAAAAGCCCAGGAGCTCCCTGGAAGGAAGGTATGGTGTCGTGTGACCGATAGACAGTAGCACTTTCGCCCATCTCGATGATGATGTCGCTGGTGCCTAACAAATCGCCTTGCACATACAGTCGGCTATCTACCGGAATCTTCATGTCGTTGTCATAGACATTCAGTGTCACCAAAATCTTGTCCGACTTCCTGTCATAATCCATCGAACGTACCATGCCGATCTTCAACCCATGCAACTTGATGTGGCTCGAAACAGCCAGACCATCCACTTTGTCGGTCAGCAGGTAATAGATCTGCCCCTCCTTCAATGAGTGAATACCCTTCAGGTAGTTTGCCCCCAGGAAGAAGGTCGCAATGGCTATGATGGCCCAGATTCCTATCTTAAGTTCGTTCTTAATCTTCATATTGCTAAGTCTTTATTTCACTTGACTAATGTAGAGCATTCTTTATTTCATTCGATTACCATTTGCATCGAACTTCACGGGGAAAGCATCCTTGAACTTGGCTTTGACCGTCTGCATGTCCTTGCTCAGTCCTCCTTGGGTCGATGCATTTCCGTAGGTGTATTTGTAGAGCTTACCCTCTTTGTAGTATTCCACGGGCCACAAGCCCTTCAGCTCGGGATCGCCTTTCTTATACACCTTTGTGCCAGTCATGAACTGTACCTTCCAAGTCACAGCCTGAGTGTTTGCCGATTGAGGCTTGGCTGCTTCCTCTTTTTTGTTTGGTTCTTCCTTCGATGCAGTTTCAGCTTTGCTCTTAGGCTGTTCCTGCCGAGGCTGGGCTTTCACCTCTGCTTTATCTTCTTTTGTCGTTTCCTCAACCACTGCAGACAACTCTTTGTCTCTGCCATTGAGTTGACGTTTGTCCCATGAATTCTTATATTGCTTGAAGCCATTGAAGATACTTCGAGCAAAGCAGTTCTGAGCCTCATCTGTGTTGATGAACTTCTCTTCGGCCGGATTACTCATGTAACCTAACTCTATGAGAATGGCCGGCATGGGGGAGTAGCAGAGCACAAAGAGGTTCTTGGGTCGAACGCCTCGGTTGTTGACATGCTTGGCGTATGAGGTTCCCTTCACGCCATTGATGATGCTCTTGTGGATATAATTGGCCACCTCCATGCTCTGCTTGTTGTGCTTCTCTCGCTGAGCCTGACACAGTATCTTGGTCTCAATGTCAATATCCGTATCGAAGTTGACCATCTTACCGTTGATGTCCAGATTCTCTCGTTCGTCTTCCATACGTTCCTGCAGACGACGTTTTTCGTCAGCCGACTTTGACTTTTCGCCACTCACACCGAACACGTATGTCTCAAAACCTCTAGCCGAGGCGTCAGGTGCAGCATTGACGTGAATCGAGATGAACAGATCACCTTTGGCTTTCTTGGCAATCTGTGTTCGTTCGGGCAGGGTGGGATAGATATCTTTCTTGCGAGTATAGACCACCTTCACATCTTTGTAGTTCGATTCTATCATCTTGCCCAGTTTCAATGCTACATTGAGAGCAATGGTTTTCTCGTCCTGTTTAGCTTTGCGATGAGGCGTGCCAATATCTCCACCACCATGGCCAGGATCTATGACCACAGTGAATTTCTCCTTGGCCTCTACACTCACTGCAGTGGTGAGCGGACAGGTCATCAGGAGCACCAAGAGTGCTATCAAGAGATTATAGAGGTTACGCATTTTAATTTAAAATATATATTTCGGGCGCAAATTTAATAAAAAAACTTGTAAGTTAGCCAAAAAATGCCTATTTTTGCGCAATCTTTTCAACATTTTGCCCGTTTCGCTCACTAATCGTAATTTGTGAGTGTTATTTCAGGGTCGTTTGTTTCGAAACAGCTTCCGCTTGCTGTTCCGTAATTTGTACAAAACAATTTGTAATTCTATCACTCCAATGAAAAATAAATACGGCCTTCTTGGCCATCCCCTCGGCCACTCGTTCAGCCGCAAGTTCCACAACGAACGCTTTGCCCGTCTTGGCATCGATGCTGAGTACGTCAACTTCGACCTCCCTGACATCAACGCCTTGCCCGAAGTCCTTGCTTCCCAGCCAGACCTCTGCGGCCTCAATGTGACCATCCCTTACAAGCAGGCTGTCATGTCTTTTCTCGATGAGCTCGATCCCATAGCTGCCCGCATCGGTGCAGTCAACACCATACGCTTCGTCCGCACCGGAACCGACACAGGCAAAGCTGGCATCCCTGGCCTTCGTCTCATCGGCCATAACACCGACATCATAGGTTTCCGCGACAGCATACGTCCACTTCTCGTCCAAGCAGGTATTCTCGATTCCTCATTCCATGCTTCTCATTCCTCATCTGGCGAAATGCCCAAAGCCCTGATCCTTGGCACAGGTGGAGCAAGCAAGGCTGTGAAGGTTGCACTCGAAGACATGGGCATCCAACCCGTCTTTGTCAGTCGTTCTGCAGCTGCCGGACGTCTCACTTACGCTGACCTCACCCCCGAGGTGATGGCACAGCATCTGGTCATCGTCAACTGTTCTCCGGTCGGAATGTTTCCGCATGTCGATGAGTGCCCGTGCATTCCTTACGGTCACCTCACACCTCATCATGTCTGCTACGATCTGATTTATAATCCCCAAGTCACTCAGTTCCTGGCTCGTGCCAAAGAAAAAGGCACACTCACCATGTCGGGAGGTGCCATGCTCGAAGGTCAAGCCATTGCTTCATACGAAATCTGGACAAGCTGATTATTTCCACGTCTGCCAGTCACCCATTATGATGTCAGGATCTTCCTCATCATCCATGGTGTGGCTTGCATTCTTTTTCTCCTCTAATTCGGCCAAAGTCTGCTCCAGATGCTCGGTTCTCTGTCGGTTAGCTTTGTCCACTACATCCAGCACACGCATAGCACAAGGCAGTGGAGGCAGGTGGCTGGGGAACTTCACATCCACATGCATCAGGCAGGCACCATATAAGCCGAGGCTGAAGTTCATCTGTCGTTCCAGATTTTCGTTGCCGTTCGGTATGTAGTATCCTTCGGCTTGCAAACCCTTTAGCAGATCGTGTATGGCCAAGGCATTCACCTTGCCCTCAATGCCGCTGAACGAAAGGCTCCACATGTCTTCACCCAACTTGCCCACATGTGCCTCACGTTCCAGAAATACCTGACATTCAATGCCACACAGCAGATAATCCCAATGTAGCGAAGCACGGTAAGCCGAGAGGCTTTGCTCCATTCGCACGGCACGTCCCAGCCTTCGCATCTCACTGAAATACCACCATCTGTCCGAACCAGCTTGGGCTCGGATGCCAGCAAAGAGGCTCATGGCCTCCAGCTTCATCATGTTCGTCCGCTTGTGTTGTTCCTTCTCGTCCATGGATTCGATTTATCTTCTCGGAGCCACTGGTGGCATTGCTTTGATAGGTTGTGGTATCGGATTTGCACCGCCTCCATAACCGCCATTCTTCTTGCGTTGAGCCTCTTTGAGCATAGGGCCTAAGTCGATACCAATCTTTGCATCACCGATTTTTACGAAAGGCTGGACAATAGGCACCAGCTCATGTCCGAACATGTAGTCGTAGGTCTGTCGAGCACCCACATCCACACCGAACTTCACATTCGTATCTGTCTGGAACGTCAGATAACCACCCCATTCGAACGACTGTCCAATATCCATGGGTGACATGAAGCTCCCAGACGAATAGCCACCGAACACCGTGGCCTCAAAGTAAGGCGAAGGATGCCAGTTCAGTGTGCCCCTCATCGTTGCCATATTGGCCATCACACCCATCTTCTGCACCCCCAACTGAACGTCAGCAGTCCATTGATTACCAAAGTACTGACGTATGCCCAGATTGGCTGCTGCCATGTATCCGTAGAGCAGGTTGGCCGAGTGTGCGCTCGATCCGTAGATGTAGCCGGTTTCCCAATCGGGTAACCCTTCAGGCCGAAGGTTCACGCGCGGAAAGCTGAATGCCTCAGGAGCTTTGCCGAGAGTCGATTCCAGCGGTAGGTCCTCCTTGGTCAAGTAGTGAAAATTCTTCACTGTTTCATCACTCAACCCAGGTACATCCATTATGCCCTGTCCGCTGATGGGCTTAGTCAGTTCCTCAATATCCTGCTCGCTCAACCCCGCACCAATGCTGTCCTTCACCTCAGTTTGTGCCGAGGCGAGGGATACACTTGCCGAGAGGCAAACTGTGAGCCATACGTATCTTCCTGTCATTCTTACACGATGTTTTCGAACTGCAAAGATATGCGTTTTCTCTTGCATTTCCAACTTTTTATCCAAAAAAGTTTCAGGCCGAACCTATATTTATGTTTTAAGGTGTGAAAACGGGGGGATATGGTGATTGTTCTAAGCTGTGAAAACGGAGGATATCAAATAAAACTGTGGCGAGTAGTGATGATTCCTACTAATGGATAATCAGTTTTTTAAGCAATCAATAACTACTTCAATTGAGCAGCTAACCGCATAAAACAGCTTATACATCAATTACGCATGCATCGCATGATTCCATAGCTTCGATGTCATTCTTAAACTGACGTTCTCCTAATGGATGCTTCAAATTGTCACAAACCAGATTGTTGAAACGACAATGTGGTTTGTCTTTGCACTTTTTGTCCCCTATGAGCTCACCACCAGGAAACACCATGGGCTGACAAAGCTTTGATGCCACTCAGAAACACCAAGGGCTGCCAGCAGCGTTATGATTGCCGCAAGCATCCCTTCGGAGTGTGTTGGGGTTATGGGTTGTTATTCGTCCATATCGAAGCCATCGAAACCACGGGACGATGCTGCACCTGAGCCTCCGTCATTGCCGCTGTATGAGAGGGTAGAAAGTGAATGAGCTGCATAAGAAGAATCTGGAAGAGGTCGATAGAATGCTTGTCACTGAACCGAAGCAAACCCAGCAACGTTTCAAGGCGTATGACGGAACTATTTCGGTCACTATATCCAGTGGGGGTTCATGTTTTTCTTCTACATCGGCTTGTTCGCAGCCTTCAGTGTGATCGGTGTCTGATTGCCAAATCAAAAGGCTGGTTATAATCATCTTATGATCCCAAAAAGGATTGTGAGATTCATTCTGGGCTCCGGCTTTGCCGCGCGATAGCAACAAATAGCCCTCTGACCTGTAGCATTTCTGCTGTGGATCAGAGGGTTTACTTATAGTGTTGTCAATCTAGAATAGATGATTGCTTATTAGAATCAGTCTCCATAGTACGCTTTGCAATACCATTGAATCCACTCCTTTAGATTGGTGTCTATTGCTGCAGCATGGATAAGTTGATCAGACGTAAAGCTGTTAAACTTTGGAGAATGGTCTGTCAGGATAGAGAACTCTTTCATAGAACTATCCAGAAAGTGATTGTCTGGATGATGAACAACAGAAAACGAGACATACTTATATGTGCCA
>JAZQQU010000069.1:0-18860 GCA_045629225.1 Bacteroidales bacterium
CCACGCCTCTGGCAATCTTTTGTGTGTCCTCAATTCTCTGCCTGAGAGTCTGGCAAGCTTTTGTGTGTCCTCAATTCTCTGCCTGAGAGTCTGGCAGGCTTTTGTGTGTCCACAATTTTCTGTCAGAGAGTCTGGCAGGCTTTCTTGTGTCCACAATTTTCTGCCAGAGATTCTGGCGAGTTTTCGTGCGTCCACAATGGCCATGGTTCTCTTATGCAAATTGCTGGATGCTTAATTTGCGACCAATCAGCTAACAGCAGGAGTTTCTGGCATTGGGGGAGAGATCAAGTAGCATCTGCTGACTTCATTCGGCAGGAGGGATTTGATTATGATGATTTACACTGTCTGATCAGCGCAATACTTTCTGGCCATTCTCTACACAGAGGCCATGAGCGATGGTCTGACGACGACCCTGGAGGTCATAGACCACGGTGGTGGAAGCCTTCTTGGCTTCGAGCTGCTCAACAGCGACAGGAGCCTCAGGATAATAAGCTATTGCTGACTCGCGGACCTCGCCACCGCCACGGTAGATGCTCTTCACGGCGAAGGTCTCAGCCTCAGGATCCATGAACTGGATAGACATGTAGCCACTGCCGTACTGGGCGATCTGATAGCCGTCATCGAAGCCGTAAGGCAGCTCAGTCATCTCTTCGGGCACACCCAAATAGACGTCAGGACTGAAGGTCACCTGCTCGCCATTGATATAGAAGGCAATAGAGAGCTTGTCGGGATTGAGGGCCTCGCCGTAGACATCGACACATGGAATGGTCATCGAAATGGTGCCGCTCATGTACCATATATATGTCCAAATAGATACTTTGGCTACCATCTGCCAGTTTCCTGGTACGAAGTCTGACGGGTTCTTTTACCTTTCGTTGCTTATTGTTATTCATATTACGATATATTCATGTTTGTTACTTTTACAAATATATTGGTAATATTTCAACTTGTCTGTGTAAAAAGGAAAACAGACTATGTTTTTAGGTCAAATTAGCGCATTACAATGAGTTGTACAGCACCATCGGAGTCTGCAGTTGCCGATTTACAAGTTCTCGTCGAAGAGACTGCTGAACATGCTTGACGCCTGCCTTTTCTTAAGGATAAGTGTTTTGTTGAAGACTTCTGTCAAGTCATCTGCTGCAATGCCAAGGTCTAGAGAAATGGCATAAAGATCGGCTCCCTTGGCAACAAAGTTGGCATAGGTATAGCGGGCAATGTGAAAGGATACTGGCTTGTTAAGTCCTGCTTTTTGTATCCATGAGTGCATGTGGTTCTCGATGGCAGATTTCTTCCTGAGGCAGAAGACTTTGTCTGTGGTGAGGGAATCTCCACGTTCTGGAAGCCAAATCAGTGCGGCAGGAGTAATTTGTAAGTCAGAATGCTTCTTGGTTTTCTTATTGATGACATGAATGGAATATGTTCCGTCAATAACAGTGATGTCATCCCAAGTAAGTGCCAATATATCGATGAACCATAATCCGGACAGGCAAGCAAAGATAAATGCCCGTTTGGTTTCTGGATCTGGAATCTCAGTCTTGGCAAGTATTTTCAAGTCATCCACAGCAAGACAATTCTTTTCCTCTGTCTGTTTCCTTAAAGATATGGTCATGCTGTCAATCGGATTATCTGCCAAGTAGCCATTCTTTTTGCCCCAAGTAAGTAATCTGTTTAATTCTGCAAGATATGAGAAGGCAGTTCCTTCTGAGATTGTCTTCGGAAGTACTCCTTTCTTGATTCGTCTTGCTGATGGATGCTTGTATCGTATGTCTTTGGCAGTCTTTAAGTAGTTCTCAAAGCCGATGCAGAAGTCTTGGTCGATATCACCGACCCTAAGTGATAAGAGTTTTTCCTGTTCAATGTACCAAGTCAGATGGGCCAAGGCACACTTAATGGATGTTATGCGCCTTTTGCTTAACTTCTTCGATGTCATATAGGATAGGAAGACTTGTATGACGTCAAGAAAGGACATCCGGGACTTGGAAGTATTAAGTGAAAGACTTACAAGACAAGTGATATCTTCAAGTAGTTTTGACTTAATGGCTTCAGCCATTTGTAAAGTCTTTTTATTCTCGCGTATTTTTGTTACTGATGTTTCTGGAACAAGATACTTATTGAGATATACGCGGTTTCGGACCCCTTTTTTGTAGATATCCAAGTAAATTGACTGCCTTCCATCAGCTAGTTTTCGGAATCTGATAGTTATTGAGTCTTTGATATTCAGTGATTTACCATTTGCCATTTTTACAAGTATATTTTTATGTTCTGTTACTCGCAAATATAGCCATTTTTTTGGTTCTTTGTGATATCGAACAACAAAATAACAACAAAAATAGGGCAAACAAAAGGCAAGCAAAGACCATTTGGAGTCTTTGCTTGCCGATTTGATGATATTATAAGTAGTTGATTTACTTACTTATACAAAAAGCCTGATACTTTTTTGAACCGTTAATCACTTCTCGCGCATGAAGATGTTTATCGGAGTTCCAGTGAATGACCACTTCTCGCGGATCTTGTTCTCGAGATAGCGACGATAAGGTTCCTTGACCCACTGGGGTAGGTTGCAGAAGAAGGCGAACGATGGGACGTTCGGAGCTGAGACCACGGTCTCTGGGTTCTTCTCGTCGGTGGTCGTGGTGGTGGCCTTGAGCTGGGTCACGTACTTGATCTTGACGAACTTGCCCTTGTTGTTGGGTGGTGGGTAGGCACCGATCACTTCGAGCATGTACTCGTTGAGCTCGGAGGTCTTGATTACCCTCTTGCGATTCTCATACACCTGCACGGCAGTCTCGATCACCTTGTAGATGCGCTGCTTGGTGACAGCTGAGGCAAAGATGATAGGGAAGTCGGTGAATGGAGCGAAGCGCGAACGGATAGCATCCTCCATGCAGCGGATTGACTCCTTCGACTTGTCAGCCATGATGTCCCACTTGTTGACGCAAACGACGAGGCCCTTGCGATTCTTCTCGATGAGCGAGAAGATGTTCATGTCCTGTGCCTCAATGCCACGGGTGGCGTCGATCATGAGGATGCAGACGTCGGAGTTCTCGATGGCGCGGATGGAGCGGAGCACGGAGTAGTACTCGATGTCCTCAGAGACCTTGTTCTTGCGACGGATGCCTGCGGTATCGACCAGATAGAAGTTGAAGCCGAACTTGTCGTACTTGGTGTAGATAGAGTCGCGAGTGGTGCCTGCGATGTCGGTTACGATGTGGCGCTCTTCGCCCATGAAGGCGTTGAGCAGGCTGGACTTGCCGGCATTCGGACGGCCCACGATGGCGAACTTGGGGAGGTCCTCCAGATCGTCACTGTCGTCCTTCTGGAAGCGCGAGATGATCTCGTCGAGCAGGTCGCCCGTGCCCGAACCATTGGCCGAAGAGATGATGAAGGGGTCGCCCAGGCCGAGGGCATAGAATTCGGCGGCATAGACGTGCTGGTCGTAGTTGTCAGCCTTGTTGGCCACAACCATGACGCTCTTGCCCGACTTGCGAAGGATGCGAGCCACCTGATCGTCGAGGTCGGTGACGCCGTTCATGATGTCGACGAGGAAGAGGATGACGTCGGCCTCCTCGATAGCGATCTCTACCTGTTTGTTGATTTCGTCTTCGAAGATGTCCTCTGAGTTGACTACCCAGCCACCTGTATCGACGAGTGAGAATTCACGTCCACCCCAGACGACATGGCCATACTGGCGGTCGCGGGTGGTGCCAGCTGTTTCGCTGACGATGGCCGTACGGGACTCCGTAAGGCGGTTGAAAAGGGTCGATTTACCCACGTTGGGGCGACCCACAATAGCTACTAAGTTTCCCATTGTCTGTTGTTTTGTTTTTTTGTTAATATGTTAATTTGTTGCTTTCAGCCTTGTTTCTGTCCGAGGGGTTTCCGACGCCTGCATTGACCATCACGGCCATGGCTGTCAGCTCCGGGGACGATGGGTAAGGTATCCGAAAGCAAATTCTAATTACAAATTACGAATCATGGTAATTTGACGGACGCAAAGATAGAGAGTTTAAAACGAAAAACAAAATTTTTGGCATAGATTTTCAAGATTATCACGATATTATGGCCGGATTAGGGTGAAAATGGAACCACAACCTTCTATTTTGAATCTTATATTTAGCTGATAAATTGACATGTGAGATGTTTTGATTTGCTTCAACTTGCTCATTATCTTGTAGTAGAAGGGAAGTAATAAAGTAGTAAAAGAGGAGTAAAAAGGTATCGTCCTTTTTGCTCCTCTTTTACTACACTTCAATTTGAACTTGCGAAACTCAACTTATTTGAAGATGCGCTGTGCGAAGTTGTAGATGCTCTCGCGCCATACGGGCCAGGTGTGTCCGCCTGGGGTCTCGAAGTAGGTGTAGTGGATGTCCATCTCGTCGAACTTCTTCATCATTACCTGACAGTTCTGGTAGGCGATGTCTTCAGGGCCACCCATGGTGATGTAGAGATCCTTGAAGTTCTTGTATGGAGCAGGGTTCTGGGCCATCTGCTCATAGATCTGCTGCGTCTGAGGGTTCATGGCACCACCCGCACCGTTGGCCCACCAGCCCGAGCTGAAGACACCGAGATAGCCGAAGAGCTCAGGGTGCGAAACCATGGTGTTGAGTGTCTGGATGCCGCCCATCGAGAGGCCGGCCAGGGCGGTGTTGGCAGCACCAGTCTTGACACGGAAGTTCTGCTCGACGAAAGGCTTGCAGTCGTTGAGGAGCTCAGACTCGAAGTCCTGAGTGTTGCCATCGAGCATGGCGATGATGAATGGCTTAGCCTTGCCTTCGGCCAGGAGGTTGTCCATGATGATGTCGGTGAGGCCCTGGGTGCTCCAGCCGCGTTCGTCCTCGCCACCACCATGCATCAGGTAGAGCACAGGGTACTTCTGCGAGCCCTTCTCGTAGTCAGCAGGGGTATAGACGTACATGCGACGCCAGTCCTTGGCTGTCTGGCTATAGTAACGCTTCATCACTACTGAGCCGTGAGGCACCTGCTTGAGTGCAAAACGCTCACCTCCATCAGGATAAGGGATCTCTACGCCGCTGGCCATGGTGCTGCAGCCGTAGAAAGTCTCGGCATTAGGATCGGCCACGCGCACACCATCGACCAAGAGGAAATAGTAGTGGAATCCCTCGCTCTGAGGCTCGACGATGCACGACCAGTTGCCCTGGGCATCGCGGGTCATGTCGTACTGATGGCTGTTGATATCCACCTGCACACGATGAGCTGTGGGAGCATGGAGCTGGAAAGCCACGCGGTTGTCCTCCAGGATGCGAGGATAGCGGCCGCTGCGGATGTTGAGCACCGAACGCTCGCCAATGGCAGCATCGGGCTTGGTGAGGAAGTGCACGACGGTCTCCTTCATCTCCTGGAAGTGGTGCGAGAAGCCGTGATCGTCCAGTTCGAGCAGATGCAGCTCACTGTTAGGATATTCGCGGTCGTAAGCTACGCCGAAGGAATAGGGGGCCACGCGGTCGTCTGTGCCATGCACAATGCACACGGGGCCGGTGTATTGGCATGCGGTCTCGTAGATAGGCAGGTCGCGAGCGATGCGCACATACTCGCCACCCAGCTTCATTGGGCCAAAGAGTTCGATCTCTGCGGGTGGATTCACGGGGTCGTACTGCTTGCCGAAGGTCGAGCCACGCAGGGCATCCTCGCGAAGCACAGCAGCAGGAGCCAGCAGCACGGTGCGATCAATCTTGGCAGCACCCAGCTCGCCAGCAGTCATGCTGGCCACTACACCGCCCTGAGAATGGCCCAGAATGGAGATGCGGCTCACGTAGGGGAGGGCACGCACATAGTTATAGATGCACTTGGCATCCTCAATCTCGTTGGTCACGGTCATCTCCGAGAACTTGCCCTCGCTCTCGCCGTGGCCATTGAAGTCAAAGCGGATCGATGCAAAGCCCTCTACCTCAAGCGAGTCGGCAATGGCCTTCATCATGCCCTGATGCTCGTCCTTGTTGCCACCGAAGCCGTGGCAAAGGATTACCATGGGCACACGCTGGTTTGGTTGGAGTTCTGGAGTCTGCAGGATGGCCGAGAGGTTGCCCTTCGAACCGGGGACATTGAGTTTCTGTACTTCGGCCGACGCCTGTGTGGCGATGAGACCGAGCAATGCTGTGGTTAATAAATAGGTTTTCATAAGTATTAATTATAATTCACAAATGACATTTACTCATTGATATTTGGCTCCACTTTACCAATTAGACAGTTGGGGTAGTGGCAAGAGATTTTTAAGGCACGAAGGTCTCATCAACATAGTTCTCAATCCTTTGGCACACATGTGCAGCGAATTGCTGGCCACTCTCGATGAGATGCATCCACAGCGGAGCGGTGAGTGAGTCAAGGTCGGAGGCATGGAGGCCGTCGCGCATCAGGGCATAGACGAAGCCGGCGTTGAAGTTATCGCCAGCGCCGATGGTCGAGATGACGTTGGGCAGGGCCTTGGTGGGAATGCGCATCTGCAAGGTCGTGCCGGGATTGGCGGCATTGGGCGCAAAGAGCCAGGTAGCACGCGGACCGTCGGTGCAGATGAAGATGGGACAGTGCTGTCGGATGTGCTGCTCATAGACCTTGAGCGGATTCTCGGTGCCATAGAGGTAACCGAAGTCTTCGGCCGAACCGCGCACGATGGTGCTGAGACGCATGTTCTCCTCCAGATTGTCCAGGACGAAGGGGATATCCTCGATGTGGCTGCGACGGAAGTTGATGTCGTAATAAAGCACGGCTCCGGCATCGTGGGCAGCGGTAATCACCTGACGCGTATAGTCGCGGATCACGGGGTTGATGGCGAAGAAGGAGCCGAAGAGGAGGGCGTCTTGGGGAGTGAAAGGGGCTGAAAAGTTTGAAGGGTTCGAGGGGTTTGAAAGGTTTGAGTGGGGTGAAAGGGCAAAAAGGGTCGAGTTGTCGATCTTCGCGTGGGCATGATCCTTGTAGAAGGTATATTGCGCGTTGTTGTCATCGTCGAGGAAGGCGAGTGAGATGTGGCTCTTGGTGCCTGGGTTGACGGTGACAAGACTGGTATCCACGCCATTCTGCGCCATAAAGTCGAGCGTGAGGCGGCCTATGTGGTCGTCTCCTGTCTCGGTGATCATGGTGACAGTGGCATTGACTGCAGCATGGTCGGCAACAGAGTCAGTCGCCTCCTGTTGTTTCAGGACGCGTCCCAAAGAGATGATGGCGTTGAACGCCGAACCGCCCGGCACAGCCCTTTCTGGCTGGTCGTGACGGAAGATGATGTCATAGACGGTTTCGCCGAGGCCGATGATGCGCATATCATTCCAGATTGTATCCAAACTGAGTGAGGTCGCGCATGTTGTTGCGCCAGTCCTTCTCTACCTTAATAAATGTCTTGAGCATGACCTGCTTGCCGAAGAAGGCCTCGATGTCCTTGCGTGCCAGGGAGCCGAGCTTGCGGAGCATTGCCCCTTGACGGCCGATGAGGATACCCTTCTGGCTGTCGCGTTCGCAGTAGATGATGGCCGAGATGTTGATGAGCTTATCACCCTCCTTGAAGCTCTCCACCGCCACCTCACACGAATAGGGTATCTCCTTGTCGTAGAGCTGCAGGATCTTCTCGCGAATGATTTCGGTGACGAAGAAGCGGGCGGGCTTGTCGGTCAGTTGGTCCTTGTCGAAGTAGGGAGGACATTCAGGCAGCAGCTCCTTGATCTTGGCCAACAGGATGTCGGTGCCGAAGCCATGCAGGGCCGAGATAGGGATGATCTCGGCTTCGGGCAGTCGCTGGTGCCACTCATCGACTTTCTGCACAAGGGTGGTCTGGTCCACCAGGTCCATCTTGTTGATAATCACGATGACCTTGGGCGCCATCGGGCCTTTGTCTTCGCTCATGCGGGTCACGGCAGTCAGGAACTTCTCGTTCTTGTCTGCTGTCTCTACGGTGTCGGTGAGGTAGAGCAGCACGTCGGCATCCTGCAGAGCGCTGGTCGAGAAGGCCAGCATCGACTCATGCAGCTTCGACACAGGCTTCAGCACACCAGGCGTATCGCTATACACGATCTGCATGTCAGGGGTATTGACGATGCCCATGATGCGGTGACGGGTCGTCTGTGCCTTGTTGGTGATGATGCTGATGCGCTCGCCAACCAGCGAGTTCATCAGGGTTGACTTGCCGACGTTGGGGTTGCCGACGATGTTTACGAATCCGGATTTATGCATGTCGTTTGAATGTATATCGTTTTTTCATTTAGAACAGCTTGGCTGTTCGCTCCATCCACATTTCAGACATCTTGGCATGTCCTGCAGGAGTGGGGTGAATGCCGTCCCAGATCCAGTAGGAATTGTCGTTGGTGGGGCAGTCCAGACGGAGCGTAGCAAAGAGGTCGTCGAAGGGTACGAGCACGGCATTGAACTCATTGGCCATACGACGCACGGTGGCGGCCAGCTGCTTGACGAGATATTCGCGCTCGTAGTAGTTGTCGGCATCGCCCACCCAGCCGGCTTTGGCCACAAAGGGGGTGCAGAGCACGAGGTGAACACCAGGCAATGCCTCAGTGGTTTGTTGGAGCAGGGTGCGGTAACGTGCCTCCCATGTCTTGAGGTCGAAGTCGGGAGCCGACTTGCCATCGGCCACAGCCTTGGCCTTTTCGTCGAGATAGTAGTGCACATCGTTGGTGCCTACCAGAATGCTCACCACGTTGGGTTTGAGGTCGAGGCAATCCTGCTGCCAGCGCTCGCCGAGTTGCTGCAGGGTGTTGCCGCTGATGCCTCGGTTCCAGAACTTCATGTCATCCACAGGACGTTCGCTCTGGTAGTGGCTGGCGCAGAGCATCATGTAACTGTGACCATAGATATGGTTCTTGTCCCATTCACTGCGCTCCGCTGATGGTCGCATGTCACCACCCGAGTTGCCCCAGCCACCGTCGGTGATGCTGTCACCGATGAAGAGCACACGCTTCTGGGGCAATACATACAAGCGAAGCCATTGTTTCAGGTCGGCACAATACTGCTGTTTGAAGGGGAAACTCTCCTTCCACGCCCAGCCGTGGCCACCGGTGGGGTAGATGAGCATAGTGGCCTGGACGCCATGCTGCTGCAGGGCGCTGTAGTACTCTAAGCTGTTGCGGATGGGCACCACATTGTCGTCGCTGGCCGAGATGATGAAGGCAGGTGGAGTGTCGGCGGTCACCTGCTTTTCGTTGCTATACAGATCCTCAAGCTTCTTCGAGGGCCGGCGTCCCAGCAGATTGTCGTGTGTGCCATCGTGCGTGAAGGTCGGATCCATCGTGATGACGGGGTAGAAGAGAATCTGGAAGTCCGGGCGGTTCTCGTCATTAGTATATTTGGTGGCTATGGTGGCAGCTAAGTGTCCGCCAGCCGAGCAGCCCTGCACGCCAATCTTCTGATAGCCGCCCCATTCCTGTGCATGTTGGCGCAGCAGATGCATGGCCTGCTGTGCATCGTCGAGCGGCACCTCCTTGTGCTCGCGTGGCTGGCGATATTTGAGCACGGCAAAGACGATGCCCTGCTCGTTGTACCAGTCGGCCCACATCACACCCTCATGCATGTACCACACGTCCTGATAGGCTCCACCAGGGGTAGCCATCACAGCAGCGCCACTGCAATGCTCAGGCAGCCATACCCACAACTCAGGGCAGGAAACGTTGGTGACGTGGTCACCATAGTCCTCCTCTTCGCCACGAGCACCATTGTCGGTAGGCGCACCTTCAGGCCAAAGGGGCAGAACAAGGTCGGGCTTGAGCGAAGGGTCGAGGTTCACAGCCGAGGCGGTGAGGGCGAAGAGGGAAAGGAGGAGGGTGAAGAGCTTGCGTACCATAATTACATAATATCAATCTCTGCGGCTGCCCAGGATGCGCAGCAGATAGAGGAAGAGGTTGAGGAAATCCATGTAGAGGTTGAGAGCACCGATCAGGGCAATCTTGCGGATGTTGTCATCTGCTTCGCCACCATAGCCCAGAATCATGTTCTTGAACTTCTGCACGTCGTACATGGTGAGGCCGCAGAAGATGGCTACTGAGATGTACGAAATGATGTAGGCCATGCCAGAGCTGTGCATGAACATGTTGACCAGCGAAGCCAGAATCACGCCCCACAGCGCCATGATCAGGATGGAGCCCATCTTGCTGAGGTCGCGACTGGTGATGTGGCCGTAAACAGCCATGCCTGCGAAGGTGCCAGCGGTGATGAGGAACACCTGAGTGACCGACTCTGCGGTATAGACCAGCAGCACAGGGGCAATCCATGCGCCCATCAGCACCGAGTAGAGGGCAAACAGCAGCGAGGCTGTGGTCATAGACATCTTGTGGAGTGCACCGCCCAGTATCATCACCATGGCAAACGAGGCAATGGCCATGATCCACATGGTTGGCGAACTGAGGAAAGCCTGAGCAAAAGCTTCAGAGGCATAGATGCGGTCCATCACCACATAAGCCGACAGGGCTGAGAGGCCGAGGGCAGCAGCCATCCAGCCGAACATGTTCTTGTACACCGAGGTGAGCGATCCCTCCAGCGTCTGTGTCTGGTAGGAGGTCGAGTAGTTCTTTACGTAGTTATCCATAGTCGTTGCTTTGTTGTTTTGTTTCTTTTTTTAATATGTTGATTTGTTGTTTTTGTGGCGCAAAGGTACAGCATTTCTGTCATTTGACAATGCGTTGACAACGTTGTCGTCCCACATTTCCAGTGCAAAAATAGTGCTAAAAATCGACATATCGTCATATTTTTACCTTTTTTTCAATAAAATAATGTATTTTGTCCCTAAAATTGTCTGTCGAAGCCCAAAAATCACTATCTTTGCCCCAATAATAATGCATTTTACATTTTAAATTTTTATATTTAATATGAATCTCGAAGGACGTCGAACAAGCAGAAATGTAGAAGACCGTCGTGGCCAGAGTGGCAACAGTGGCCTGGGCGGTGGGTTAGGTAGCATCTTGGGTGGCATGAGCGGAGGCTCTGGCAGCAGCAATGCTGGTGGCGGAGGTCTCATCTTATTGCTCCTGCAGCTTCTCTTTGGCAACAAAGGTGGCAGCAACGGTGGCAAGAAGGGTGGCGGTTGCGGTTGTCTGGGCATCGTCATAGCTCTGGCTATTGCCTTCTTTGTCCTTTCTGGTGGCGGTGGCAGCATTCTTGGTGGATTGTTCGATGGCATGGATACCGGAGGCATGACCTCTGCTGACGGCCAGCAGACCGAATATGTAGCCTCGGCTCAGGAACAGGAGCTCTTCGACTTCGCCTCAAAGATCCTGGCTGGAACTGAAGATGTCTGGAGCTCGGAATTCCAGAAGATCGGCAAGACCTATAAGGCCCCTAAACTCGTGATCTTCACCGATGCCGTGCGTTCGGGTTGTGGCAATGCCTCATCGAGCACCGGCCCATTCTATTGTTCGGCCGATCAGACCGTATATCTTGATCTCTCCTTCTTTATGAGCATGAAGAAGCAGATCGGTGCCGATGGCGATTTCGCCTATGCCTATGTCATTGCCCATGAGGTAGGACATCATGTGCAGTACCTGTTGGGCACCCTCGACCAGGCTCACAGAATGATGGCTCAATATGGTCAGGGCTCAAAGGAGAGCAACCAGATCAGCGTGCGTCTGGAGCTTCAGGCCGACTTCTATGCAGGTGTCTGGGCTTATCATGACAATAAGATGTTCCATTCGATCGAAGAGGGTGACATCGACGAAGGTCTCAATGCTGCCCAGAAGATTGGCGACGACTACCTGCAGAAGAAAGCACGTGGCTATAGTGTGCCCGAGTCGTTCAACCATGGCACCTCGGCCCAGCGTTCCAGCTGGCTCCGCAAGGGTGTGCGTACGGGTGACATCAATCAGGGCGACACATTCTCCGTACCATATAACAGTCTGTAAATATGGCTGACAACTATCTGGAGCGCCAATATGCCGACTACGAAGCCCGCAAGGCGGCAGCCAAGAAGTTCGGCAAAGGTGTCAAGGTCCTCAACCGTGTGACCGGCTCCAAGCTCAACCGCTTCTACACCCGCCCTGTGCCTGGCAAGTCGCATGAGGAGCTGCAGGCCGAGATTGCTGCGCAACGGCAATCTCAGAATAATGAATGATAAACATCCATTTAATCCCACCTTCGCAACGATATTCGTGGCAAAGGTGGGATTATTGTTTCTAAAAAGAGAGTGGGATCAGCCAGAGGTGGGATTGCCTCGATGATTAATCACTTTGTGTAAAAAGCCAATGTAGGGAGTTCCTTTAGCACAGATAAAGAAAAAAATTGAATTAATCTACCATTCGTGCCAAAAATGTGTAAAATTCCACGTTTTTCACACGAATATACGTGAGGTTTTACACATTTTTGGCACGAATGGCTTTTTCCCTAGGTCGAGAGCATGTAGTGATTGTGCCAGTATTCAGGAACTGGAACCAGGGGGAACCACGATAAATTGTATTATTTCTGCCAAAAAATTTGGAAGCGCAAGAAATTTTGCTTATCTTTGCGGCGACTTTCGGGTCAGATAGTGTTTTATTACCTTATTTTTTTAACCTACTTAACTTACTTCTTACTTTTTTATGGAAGAGAATCAACTCTCTGTAGTGCCTGCCCAGGAGGTAGGTGCTAATGACAACGCCGCCATTGAGTGTGGCAATGTGGATGCTGCCCAGGAGGCAGTTTCAGACCTTTCTGCATTTGATGAGTTCATGCTTGAGAGCTATGAATTCCGTCGTAACGTGCTGGCTGACAAGTACGAGATGCGCGACTGCTGCGATGCACGGGGCAACGCTCTCGAGACTTCGAAGCTGAAGCCATTCCGTCCTGTGACGCGTGAGGCCATCAACACCATTGTGCGTCGCCTGAAGCGCGAGTTGGGAAGTGATTCGGGCTACAAGACGGCGGTTGAGGAGTATGTCTACTCCGAAGAGACACCTGACTACAATCCCATCGTGGAGTATCTGGAGCAGTTGCCTGCTTGGGATGGCCAGGATCGTGTGACCCCGTTCTTTCGCCGCTTGCCAGGGGTGAGCGACGAGCAGGTGGAGTGGTTCCGTGTGTGGTTCCGTTCGTGTGTGGCACACTGGCTGGGCATGGACATGCTGCATGGCAACGAGAGCATTGTGACCCTGATCGGAGCTCAAGGCTCGGGCAAGAGCACCTTCTGTGCCCAGATCCTGCCGCCACAGTTCCGCAGCTATTATCTGGATCATGTGAACCTCGGCAACAAGTTCGACAAGGAGATGGCCCTGACCAACAACCTGCTGGTGAACCTCGACGAGCTGGATCAGATCAAGGCGGGCAAGCAGGCGGAGCTGAAGCAGCTGGTGTCGAAGATCCAGGTGAATGGCCGACCCATCTTCGGACGCGAGCAGCGCTGCCGTCCTCGTTTTGCCTCGTTTGTGGCCACTACTAACAATCCGCGTCCGCTGCAAGATACGACCGGCAGTCGTCGCTACTTATGCCTCGAAATACCACAAGACAGCATCATCTGCAACGAGCGCCCCATCGACTACCCGCAGCTCTACGCACAGGTAATGTATGAGGTACGCGAGCAAGGCTTGCGTTACTGGTTCACGATGGCCGAAGTGCGTCGCATCGAGGAGCACGACGTGCGCTTTCAGCACGTGGACGACCTGGAGACGATGCTTGCCGCCTGCTTCCGTCGCCCTGAGGCCAACGAGCTGGTGAAGCCGATGCTGACGCGTGATGTGGTAGGTGTGCTGGCAAAGCATTATCCTGAAGTGAAGCCAACGCAGGGTTTGTATGTGAAAGTGGGCAGATTGCTCAAGGCTATGAACTTTGAGCAGAAGGGCACCAACCTGGGCTCAACCTATTACATCGTGCCTTTATCCAATGTAGCATAAAGATTAATTTACATGGAATTTGGAAAAATCCTTCACTCCTTCACTTGTCAAAGATATCTTCTTGATAATGAGTGACTCCATGAGGCTAAAACCAGTGAAGGATAGGTTAAGGATCCTTCACCATCCTTCACTCGTTTTACTGTAAGAAAATCGTTGAAATTTAGATGGATAGCAAGACGAAGTGAAGGAGTGAAGGATTTTTCGAAAATCCATGTATATCCAAGTCTCATGTGAGTGGTGAAATTTCTTGTAAAGCTACAAAAATGTGTCAGTCCTTACGAACGAGCTTCTGTGCAATTACAAATGCCTGCCAGAGCTCACGAATGAATAATTGTGCACGCACAATTGCTTGCCAGAGCTCCGAGCGAGCTTCTGTGCAACCACAAAAGCTTGCCAGAGTTCACGAATGAATAATTGTGCATACACAATTGCTTGCCAGAACTCCGAGCGAGCTTCTGTGCAATCACAAAAACCTGCCAGAGCTCACGAATGGGTTTCTGCAGATTTACAGAAAAGCGTCAGCACACCCAGACGAGTTTCTGACGTTTTACAGCAAGATGTCAGCACACCCAAATGAATCTCTGCAGATATACAGGAGGGCAACAGCCTGAATATACATTGAAAATTCTAAAACATAGGTATAAATGGCAAACAGCTGATTGATAGCATTATTTCGTCCGTATTTGACAGATTTTGCACCGAAGATTTGGAGTTTACAAAGAATACTTGTATCTTTGCAACGTGCTCTTCTTACCCACATCACAAGATAAAAACTAAAATATATTTACAACATGAACAAAAAAACTATCGCTGCTACTGACTTCCAGTGGAAGACGTATTCAAAGCCACGAATCAAGGTGGCAGAGATTGAGGGTGCAGACATCATTTGCACGAGTCCAACTGCGAGTGCCTTCTCTGTTAAGGCAAATAACTTCGAAGAAGAAGAGGACTGGTAATCCACATAAAACAGACAAAGTTATGAAGAAGTTATATACCGCAGCCAGCATCTTGATGCTGGCCTTAAGCATGTCGTTGACGACTGCTTGCTCGAATGATAATGACTTAGTGACTGATAAGCCAGTAGCGCCTGAGCAGCCTGCCGAGGGTTTACGCATTGTTACCCTCAGGGCTACAGCCGACATGGGTGCAGAGACCCGCGTTGTCACAGAAGGCATGTCGGGCAAGGATGATGCTTTCCGCATCACCGGCTGGAAGGATGGCGATGTGGTGAAGGTGATGGCGCTCAAGAATGATGGCTCAAAAACGAACAGAGAGATCCTTTTCACATACAATGCAAGCACAAGAGAATTCACAGGCTCTGTGCCTAACGAATTTGAACTCAATGACCTTGCGTACGCATACGTAGGTGGCGGTGTAGCGTATGTACGTTATCCACAATATGAGGACTGGAGTTATTTTGAAGTCAACACTCCTATTGCCATTACGAACCCTGAGGACTGTTTCCTTTGTGGCAAGGTAATTGTAGATGACGACGCAATAAGTGCCATTCTGACAGCTCCATATGCTTTGGCTTGCGTACACAATAATACGGAAGAGGATATAGAGGTAGGACAAATTACTGCTGATGGAATTTTTCTAAAGAATTATTTATCATATAGATTTAAGCCAGAATCTTCTTTGTTCGTACCAGACCTTTTGCATCCGAGCGATAAAGGGTATGAGCCACTAAAATACACAGTGCCAGCTGAGGGAAAAGCCTATTTTGTCATTCCTCCATGTTACGATTATGGATACAATTATTATGGCTTGTATGACTTTACCCACAGCCAGCAAATCGCTGCACCCAAGAAGGACGTCACTCTGGGCAAGGTGTATAAAGTGCAGGTTGGAGTGCTTGGCAAAGGCACAGCCAAGAGAACGGGCGACATCGACGTTAACTGGGTGAAGCTCTGGGCTGGCGGACCTAAGTTCGCTGAGTATAACGTAGGCGCAGCTAACAACAAGGCTGAGGATTTCGGCGGCTATTACTGCTGGGGTTCGAGCATAGACAAAGCTAAGAATTCAAGCAAAGCATACAATGAAGGCTTTGATGTTCTCACGGGCACTGATGATACCGCCACCAACCTCTGGGGCGAAAACTGGCGTATGCCGACACAGGCAGAACTAAAGGCACTCTGTGACAACTGCGATACTGAGCCGACAAGTGTTAATGGTGTGGGTGGTTACAAAATCACGGGCAGGGGTGCTTATTCGGCTAACAGCATCTTCCTTCCTGCTGCTGGCTGCTTCAGCTACGGCGACGCGCCCAGCATCTGGCCCAGTGGGGTGGGCGACAGCTACTGCTGGTCTTCTACGCCTGATGACAGCGACAGCAGCTTGGCGTACCAGCTGAGCTTCACACCGCTTTTCCCAAACGCGAAAGTCAATCAAGAAAACCGTCACTACGGCCTGCCTGTTCGCGCGGTGCTGGTTGAGTAATTGGCTTTTACGTCCTCATAGCAAAATTACTCAATTATGTCAAATTTTCTTTGTGTTTTGAAGCACAATCGAACAAAATGATAAGTCTGGAAAGTAGGTTCGTCGAATGGATAAAAGTGTGTGACCTTTGATTGAATTAACTTGGTTATGAATTTATTGCTGATAATCGGAGCCCTGATTATTTTCACCTGCATATTTCTGAACACGGTTTCAAGCAGGCTTGGAGTACCCGTATTGCTTCTTTTCATTCTGCTGGGTGTTGTGGTGGGATGGCAGGATGAAGTGTCCATCGATATAACGGAACGTGCAGGTGATACGTGTACGGTTGCCCTGATTTTCATTATGTTCTATGGTGGATTCGGTACCAACTGGAAGGCTGCGAAACCCGTGGCTGTGGAGTCGGGACTTTTGGCCACTATAGGCGTTGCATTGACAGCTACAGTTGTCGGTATGTTCTGCCATTTTGCACTCGGCTGGAGCTGGATAGAAGGTATGATCATGGGCTCCGTTATCAGTTCCACGGATGCAGCTACGGTATTCTCAATACTGAGAACCAACAAAATGGGACTTAAGAACAATACCGCCCCGATGCTCGAACTTGAGAGCGGATCGAATGACCCCTGTTCCTATATGCTTACAGCCGTGATGCTCTCAGTTATGGCAGGTACGGCTTCTGGTGGAGAGGTGGTATGGACAATATTCTCACAACTGGTTTTCGGAGCGCTCGGAGGCCTTGTCATCGCACAAGGTGCAGCATTTATCTTGAGGCGATTCACCATGCCTCAAGGGTTCGATATGATGTTCATCGTGGCAGTGGCAGTATTCGGCTACGCGTTTCCAGCTTTGATAGGCGGCAACGGTTACCTCAGTGTGTACATCGTCGGTATGATACTCGGCAATTATGAGTTCAAGGGTCGTAAGGGACTGGTGCTTTTCTTCGACGGAGTAACCACCTTTGTGCAGATATTGATATTCTTCATTTTAGGATATATTGCTCACCCGCAAAAGCTACCTGAGGTTCTGCTTACTGCCGTTATGATCTTCCTCTTCATATTGCTGATAGCACGTCCGATAGCGGTTTATTCCATCCTGACGCCATTTCGCAAATATCCATTGAGGCAGATCGGTCTTGTGTCGTTTGTGGGCTTAAGAGGAGCTGCCTCGATTGTGTTCGCTATCATGACTCTCACATCCAGATTGACTCTTGAGAATGACATCTTCGACATCGTATTCTGCATCGTGCTGATCTCTATTGCCTTGCAGGGTTCGCTCATTCCAAGCGCGGCTAAGACTTTCGAGATGAACGACGAAAACTCCGACGTGATGCAGACCTTCTCGGACTTCAATGAGCATTGCGAACTGTCTTTCGGTAAGGTCAAGATACGAGAGGGTGGCCGATGGGACAATCAGATGGTCAAAGATCTCGTTCTGCCAGAAGACGTCAAGCTGCTGATGGTCCTCAGAAACAGGAAGAAGATCATCACAAGGGGAGACACACGCATCCTTGCTGGCGATGAAGTTGTTTTCTGCTCGAAGTCGTATGACAACGCAACCGTTGCCGACATCCGTGAGCATCAGATATCGAATAATAGTGCAGGAAAGAGTATCAGGGATTACTCGAAAAATGGAGCTTTGCACATAGTGATGATACGCCGCGGTGACGAGCAGATAATTCCAGATGGAAATACCGTGCTCCGCTCCGGGGATATACTCTATTTGCTCAATTCGGATTCTGTCGATTCACAAACGCAAATATGATGTGTCTGCCCTTTCGGCATTGTGGGCGGCCTTAAAGCCTGCAATGCATTATATCTTCAATTGCGTCAAGCTGTTCGTCGGTGAATGGCTGTGACTCCAGGCAGAGCAGGTTCTTCTCGAGCTGTTGTACCGAGCTGGCACCGATGATGACCGAGGTCACCTCAGGGCGACGCAGCACCCAGGCCAGCGCCATGTCGGCCAACGACTCACCGCGGTCGGCAGCCAGTTCGTTCAGGTCGCGTATCTGCTGCAGTATCTTTGGGGTCAATGCCTCTGGTGTGAGATGCTCACGACGAGCCATGCGACTGTCGGCAGGGATGCCCTGCAGATAACGGTCGGTGAGCAGTCCCTGCTGCAATGGGCTGAAGGCCACGAAGCCTACGCCGGCATCGTCGGCAGCAGCCAGGATGCCCTCATGATCGGGATTCTGGTGCATGATGTTGTATTTGCCCTGATAGCAGAGACAGGGCACGTCGCGTTCACGCAGATACTGATAGGCGTATTCCGAGGCCTCCAATGGCCAGTTCGAGATGCCCACATAGAGAGCCTTGCCCTGACGCACGATATCGACAAGGGCCTGCAGCGTCTCCTCCATCGGAGTCTCAGGGTCGAAGCGATGGCTGTAGAACAGATCGACATAATCCAGACGCATGCGCTTGAGGCTCTGGTCGAGCGACGACATCAGATACTTGCGTGAGCCCCACTCGCCGTAGGGGCCAGGCCACATGTCGTAGCCGGCCTTGGTGGTAATGAACATCTCGTCGCGATAGGGACGGAACGAAAGGTCCATCATGCGGCCGAAAGTCTCCTCGGCAGTTCCATAGGTCGGACCATAGTTGTTGGCAAGGTCGAAGCAGGTGATGC
>JAZQQU010000070.1:0-12108 GCA_045629225.1 Bacteroidales bacterium
AAGCTGCATATTTTGCCCCTACGTGTAACTACATAATAAATTTACACATGCAAAACAGACTACTTACAGCCCTGTTGCTGGCCGTCAGCCTCACGGCATGCGGTTCGACCGAAACATTGGTCGAAACTCTGCCCGAACGCCCCGACACACCCGATACACCCAACACGCCTGCCCCACCCACTACCTTCTGGACGCTTTGGGACAGTTTCGGTGCACAGAACTCATGGCAGCCCCGATTTGCACAACTCTCTGGGTGGCAGTTCTACGAGGCCGACAACAAGGATCCGCTTCACCCCATCTCGAAGGGAGGCACCAGCTCGTCGGCCGAGGTGGTTCAGGGTTCGCTGCAACGTGCTCGTAACCTGGTGGCTCTCAAAGACTCGCGACAGGTAGATATCATCTTGTTCGAGAACGTCAACGACATCCACCGCAGCCGGGCTGAACACGGCCCAACAGGTTCGGTGGACGATGACCCCTGGATGCAACGCGGCCGACTATCCCCCGACATTGTCTTCGATTCGGAACAAGCGGCCGAAGCATACCGCAGGGATAGCCTCGCGTCATTCCTAAGCAGCGTACCCTCGGCTCAGCGTGAAGAGGTCAACGTGATTGACTTCCCCTACCATGAAGGATCGGAGGCAGAACCAAGCATGCTGCATGCTTTCTATAGGGGTACAGACGGCTCGCAATGGGAGAATCCGGCGTATTGGACCACCTTCATCACGCTCTATTCCACCTACAAGGGAATGTTCGGCTATCTGCAAGAAAATTTCCCGGAGGCACGCATCGCGCTGGTCATCCCGACTTACCATCAGCCACATTTTGACGACCCGTCGCTGCACAATGACGATGGCACGTGGAATGCCGAGGCCTACTACTCCACCACGCTGCAACTGCAGTGGAAGCATCTAAAGGAGTTCTGGCACGAAATCTGCCCTGCCTTGGGCATAGAGATCATCGACCTGGAGTCGGCAGCATCCATCAGGCTCGACGATCTGGAGCGCTATTATTATCCCAACGATGTCCACCCACGTCAGGAGGGTTACGACCTCTGGGCCGATGTGCTCTATCAACTGCTCATCGAAGAAAAATAACAGAAACAACGATATGGACCTTCGCGGCACAATACACTTTCACAGCCATCGACTGATGCAGACGATGAACCAATGCCTCAGCACAGCGCTTGCACGCCTCCTGGCCTGGAGTCGTGGCATCGGTGTGGGGCAAGGCCTGGTGTGTCGTGGCGTGCCTTATTTCTACCGCACGCCACACTCTGTCATTCAGTTAGGCCATGGATGCTCAGTGTTCAGCAGTTTCCGCAGCAACAACATCGGATCGATGAACCGTTCGCGTCTCTGCACGCAGACCCCCCACGCCCAGCTGCTGATTGGCGACCGTGTGGGCATGAGTGCTGTCACCATCACCGCCCATGAACGCATCTGCATTGGCGACGACACCATGATCGGAGCCGGCACCGTCATCACCGACAGCGACTGGCATTGCCTTCTGCCTGAAGTCGAAGCCCGTCACCAGCAGCCAGGCAAGTCACGACCCGTCGAGATTGGTCGCAACGTCTTCATAGGCACCCGCTGCCTCATTCTCAAGGGAGTCTGCATCGGCGACCATGCCGTCATCGGAGCGGGTTCGGTCGTAACACATGACATTCCTGCCAACGCCCACGCTGCCGGCAACCCCTGCAAAGTAATCAGTCAATGAAAGTATTGTCTGTCGTCACCGTGACGTTCAATGCCGAACGTACTATCGAGAAGACCCTCCAGTCGGTCCTCTCGCAGTCGGCACGCGGAGTGATTGAGTACATTGTGGTTGATGGTGCTTCGCGCGACAAGACTCTTGACCTCATCGCACCCTATCGCTCACAGATTGACCACCTCGTCACCGAGCCTGACCACGGCATCTTCGACGCCATGAACAAGGCTGCACAACTGGCCACTACGCCATGGATCGTCTTCATGAACGCTGGTGACAGCTTTGCCGATGCCGACACCGTGGCTTCGCTCCTGCCCCAGCTCACGGCCCATGCCGATGGCCAGACCATCATCTTTGGCGACTGCATACGCATCTGGCCTGATGGCCGGCAGGAGCTTCGCAAGGCCGATCCCTACTACCTGAAGCGTCGCTGCATTCCCGGCATTGGCATCTGCCACCAGAGCATCTACATGCCCTCTGCTCTGCTGCGTTCGCACCCTTTCCGCTGGCAGCAGTTTCCACATTGTGCTGATCTGGACCTCGTACATCGGTTGCGAAGCGAGGGTTGCTCCATGCTCTACGAGCCCCGTCCGCTCTGCCTCTATGCCTATGGCGAGGGCTTCTCGTCGAACGCTCAGGCTGCCCATCAGGTGATGGACGAAAATGCCCGCATCCTGGGCCTACGCCATTCTTGGATTTATTACAAACAACGCTTATGGCAATTGTTTCGAAAATAGTATATCAGCTTGACTGCCTGCGTCTGCTGCCTCTCTATGCTGTGATGAAGCTGCATCCGCGTCACGCCTTCTTCGAGCGTGAGCGTGATCAGTGGTATCGCTGTGTGCTCGGCAAGGAGCCTCAGCCTCAGACCTTCAGCGACACGATGCGACTGCTCACTCTGCGCGAATACCGTTCGGTGCTCTACTGGCGAATGGGTGGCCTGCGTTACTTCATCTCATGGTTAGCACCAGGAGAGTCTGTTCTGCATCTTGTACAGAACAAAGACAGCGTTGGTTCTGGCCTAGTGATCCATCACGGTCACTCTACACGAGTGGGTAGCAAGCAGATAGGCAAGAATTGTCAGATATGGCAAAACGTAACCATCGGATTTGACCGACCACATGTCGGGGGCATCCCTACCATCGGCGACAACGTCAGGATCTACACAGGAGCCATTGTCGTCGGCAATATCACCATTGGCGACAATGCGATCATCGGAGCGGGATCGTTTGTAGCGAGAAATGTCCCTGCCAATGCCGTCGTAGCGGGCAATCCTGCCCGCCTGATCAAGCTCAATGGAGAGAAGCTGTCGCCTCCTCAGAAGTTAGGATGAAGAAGTCACGTCACATAGCATTCCTCTGCATGCTGATGGTCTGGAGTAGTCTCTTCTCACAGGTTGCCTCACATGCTGCCAAGACCCACATTCTCGGCCTTGGCAATAGTTTCACGCGGGATATGCTTATGCGCGTTCCAGACATCCTCGGAGCTGACACTGCGTTGTTCGACCTCAGTTATCTCTGCATCTGGGGTGGTTCGCTGCATGACCAGCTGGACTACATCGAACAGGACAGTCCCGATTACCTGTTCGTCCACTACGATAATGCATCAAGACATTGGCAGGAGGACACCGTCCGCTTCAGCCAGGTAATCGATAGTCAACGGTGGGACATCTTCCTGCTGCAGCAGGCATCCCAGTATTCGGGAGAGTTCAGCACCATACGCAGCGACCTCAGTCACCTGTTGCAAGTGCTCGATGCCCACCATCCCGATGCCCAGCACTACTGGCACCTCACCTGGGCTTTTGCCAATGGCAGTACGCACCCTGGGTTTCCGAAGTATGACTGCTCGCAGCTCCGCATGTACTATGCCATTGTCGATGCAGCTTCGGAGGTGTTGCTCAAGACGTTCCACAACGACTTTGCTGGTTTCATCCCCACAGGCACGCTTATACAGACGCTGCGCGACTCATACCTGTGTGATGACTCGGAGTTCTGTCGTGACACCTACCACCTCGACGTCACACTAGGGCGCTATGCAGCCTCGTGCATGTTCTACGAGAAGGTGCTGGCTCCCCGGCTCCGGAAGAGCATCCTAACAGCCGATGGCGTTCCGCCCGAGGATTCCATCCACTCGGCTCAGGACTACGTCTTTGTGCGCCAGACGGCCTACGACATAGCCCACTGCGACAGCCTCGTGTGGGGACACCTGCTCCACGACCGTGTGTATCGCTCCAATTACTACGACATGCTGGGCCGCCCCCTGCCCGATCGCAGTTTCCTCCAGCCCAGCATCGCCCGCTACTTCCATGTGTCGGGACGCAAGAGCGAAGAGCGTTTTATTTTCACAGAATAACCCCTCGAACATGACCATCCTGTTCCTCAGTCACGAAGACGACAAACTGATGGGTTCCACCCTTTCGCTCGTCAATATGGTTCACTCCCTGCAGGGGGTGGGCCATCGCTGCATCGTTGCTCTGCCGGGCGACGGTGTGGCTCGTGACCATCTGGAGGCACAGGGCATCCCCACAGTCACAGCTCATTACCATGTTGACTTCGTGGGGCGAGGCTCGTGGCTTCGTCAGGTCTGTTCTTTCCCCTATCGTCTGATTCGCGATTGGCACGATCATCGCAAGGCAATCCGCTCGCTTGCCATCCAGCTGCAAGGCGAGCAGATTGACGTGGTGCACACCAATACTGCCGTCCTCGACTTCGGCCCAAACCTGGCCCGTCACCTGCATGTTCCCCACGTGTGGCATCTGCGCGAGTTCATCGATCAGGACATGGGATTCCGTCCCTTCCTTGGGTGGCGACGTCTGCGCAGCCTCATCAGCCAGGCCGATGCCACCATCAGCATCACCCAGGCCATTGCCCGACATTATGGTGTGCTGCCCGTGGTGGACGATGGAACTCTCACGATAGGGCATCTCCATGCTGTTATGTTCGATGCTGTGCGCTCGGCTCATTCGCTTATCCAGAGCAGCGAGCTTAAGCCACAGTTCGTCTTCTGTGGCCAGCTGGCACCACACAAAGGTCCAGATATGGCCATCCGCGCCTTCTGCCGACTGGCTCCAGCCCGTCCTGACTACCAGCTGCTGCTGATGGGCACAGCAGTGGATGCTGCCTACGAGGCTTCGCTCCATGCCATGGTTCCTGCGGAACTCAACGACCGCATCCGGTTTCTGGGTTATGTGGAGCATCCTGACCAGATAATTGCCTGCTCTACTGCCCTGCTTATGTGCAGTCGCAGCGAGGCTCAGGGGCGTGTCACAGTCGAGGCCATGTTGCAGCATTGTCCTGTCATCGGGTTCAATGCTGGCGGCACTCGCGAGATCATCAGCCATGGCAAGACAGGTCTGCTGTTCGACGACGAAGACCAGCTGCTTGCTACCATGCAACAGCTGATCGATGACCAATCGCTAGCCAGTGACCTCCGTCGTCAAGCCTTTGACTTTGCCTGCAATCACTTCCTCGAGGAATCGTATGGCGCACGTCTCACACAAATATATCAGCAACTATGTCCACAACATCCTTAGCCATCATCATGCCAGCCTACAAGCCGGACTTCCTGCGCCAGGCGCTCGACTGTCTGGTGGCACAGACGTGCCATGACTTCACCGTCTATGTGGGCGACGATTGCAGTCCGCATGGTCTGGAGGCCATCGTGGCGACTTACAGTAGTCAGCTCGACCTGCACTACACACGCTTTGCCGACAATCTGGGGAGCCGTGACCTCATCAGCCAATGGGAGCGCTGTGTGGCCCTGGCCAATGGTGGTGAGCGCTGGCTCTGGTTCTTCAGCGACGACGACAGGATGGACCCCCAGTGTGTGGAGCGTTTCTTTGCCGAGCAGCAGACGCATCCTCAGGTGCGGCTCTTCCACTTCGATGTCACAGTCATCGAGGCAGACGGGCAGCCCACTACCGACCATCGCTACATCAAGCCTGATTTTCCTGCGTGGCTCTCTGCCCACGACTTCCTGCGCCAACGTCTCGGCTACAAGCTCAACAGCTTTGTGGTGGAGTACATCATGGAGCGACAGTTATTCGACGAGGCTGGAGGTTTCGTGCGCTACCCCCTGGCCTGGTGCAGTGACGATGCCACGTGGCACCGCCTGGCCTTGCGGGCTGGTGGCATCCGGACCATTCCTGAGGCTCGCGTGCAGTGGCGCAAGAGCCAGAGCAACATCACGCCCGACCTCAGCCCTGCCACCCAGCGCCTCAAACTGCAGGCCGTACACCTACATCTGGGCTACTGCCTGCATCAGCTGGGTATCACCAGCCTGCCTGCTGTGGCACGTTATTACCTTCACGCCCTCTACCAGGCCCGTTCAATCTTTGGCCTCTGATCGGGTTGAGATAACCCCACAATCCCATAACCTCACTCCGCACATTATGATCTATCTGATCGACACCATAGGCACCGAGACAGGCATGCACCTCTACGACCAGTCGTTCCAGCAGACGATTGGTAGCCGAGGAGCTTGCGTCACTGTGCTCTCCAACTATCAAAGACAGGGCAATGCCCAGGTCATCCGTCTGTTCCCCAACTTCTACCACGGGGGCAAGCTCCTGATGATGCTACGGTTTGCCTGGAGCCTGCTACGCATGCTGCTCTTCTACCTCGGTCACCATTCGCAGGACGATGTGTATGTCTATCAGTCATTCGGCCTGCGCACCATCGATCAGCTCTTCATCCGCTGTCTGTGCGGTTGCCGACGATTGTATGTCATCGTTCACGACATCTTCGAGATCACTGGCAATGCTCCCGACCCTCACCAGAAGCAGAAGATGGCCTTCTACAACCGTCACATCCCCCATGCCATCTGCCACAGCCGTGACACCGAGCGCGACCTTATCCGTCACGGCTACGAGGGGCGTACCTGCTACTTCCCGCACTTCAGTTACTCGTTCTCGAAGCAGATCGACCTCGCTCGCGTTGCTCCAGAGGTGCGCGAGGCCATAGCTGCACCCCGTCGCCACTTCCTCTTCTTCGGACAGGTGCGCGAGACCAAGGGCATCCTCTTGTTGCAAGAAGCCATTGACCTGCTTGCCAGCCAACATACCGACTTCGCTCACCATGCCGACATCATCATTGCCGGCATGGACAAAGGGGAACTCATCACCCACCGACAAGAGCCATCGTTCGTAACCCGCATCCTGCGCTACATGGATGACAGCGAGCTCAACTACCTCTTTGCCCGTCAGCCTTACGTACTGCTGCCTTACACTGAGATCTACCAGAGTGGTGTGCTCGAGGTGGTTATCTACTTCCGTTGCCCAGCCATCATGTCTAGCATTCCTTTCTTCCGTTCGGTGCTTGCCGACTATCCCTCGTTCGGACACTGCTTTGAGCCTCTCACCGCCCAGGCCTTGGCCGATATGCTCTATCAGTTAGCCACGCAAGCGTCAGACCAAGTGACGACACCGCCATCGGGTCAAGATGCTGCCCCAAGCTACTTCCAGGCCACTGACCTCGACAAGTACCAACAAGCCCACGATCCATCCGTACTGATTGATTTCCTGTCATGATCTAACGTACAAGTACTCAAGTTTCCCCTATGAAATCCCTGCTCCTCACTATCCTCCTCGTCCTCCTCACCGCTCCGATGACACTAGCCATCGGCAATTGGACAGTATATAATGCCGTGCCCGACATCACCCAGGCACGTTTTTTTGCTGACCGTGTCTATGCCCTATCAGGCACCAGCCTCGTATCATTCAGTACCGACTCTTTGGACCTCGACTACCGCCAGTACACCAAGAGTGACGGACTCTCGGGCTTCCAGGTCAGCCACCTCGTCACCAGTGATGCTGCGCAGTGCCTCACCATCGTCTATGCCGACGGCAACATCGACTTGCTCCATGCCGACGGCTCCATTACCAACATCCCCGACCTGGCAAACAAAGCCATGACAGGCGATAAGTCCATTAACTCTGTGCGCGAAGCCCAAGGCATGCTCTACCTGAGCTGCAACTTCGGTCTGGTGGTGGTCGATCTGAATGAGGCTTATATCCCGGTCACCTGCCTCACCTCCTATCCCATTCTGCTGGCATTCGGCCATGGCGGCTATCTGTACCGCTACTCCGAACGCCGCCACCTGGAGTATTGTCCCACGTCTGACAACACCTCCGACCCCTCTAGCTGGCATACAGCCAGCACCAGCCAGTTCATTGATGTACAGATGGTCTGTGGTCGCGATTCCACCTACCTCTGGCTGCTCGACAAAGAGGGCAGACTGCACCAGCTCGATGACGCCAAACATCTGACGATGCTCCAAGCTGGTCCCTACCAGTGCATCTACCCCCTGCATCACAGCGCCTTGCTGAAGGCACAAGGGGCCATCTTCCTGGCCGACCCCGATGCTGGCACCTATACGGTCAATGCAGACAGTCCCGTACCCGCGTGCTGCGACTACACCACGACACCGGACGACAGCACGTTCTACATGGTGCACCCCAACAACAATATCTACCGCATGGATGTGCGCGAATACGAACCAGGAACCCGGCTGAAGTTCACCATGGACTTCGACCACCCGCTGCAGAACTCGGGCATCGCCACCTTCTTCCTCACGGACATGCAGTTCACCCCCGCTGGCGACATGCTGGCCATCTCGCACTTGCCATACACCTCAGGCATGTCGGCAGCCCACGCACTGCCAGGCAGCATCTGCCGCTTCCTGCCCGACGAGGACGAATGGATCACGCTCAACTCCCAGCAGAACATTGTGTCGCGCCTCACGGAGCGCACCTCCTTCCAGGGACTTACCCGTCTGGCTGTCGATCCTACGGACGACGGTCAGCGCTACGCCATATCGGCCGCCTTGCATGGTCTCTACGTCATCGATCATGATACGCTACTCTATCGTCTGGATGACCTCAACTCAGAGGGTGTAGTCGAAGCCTTCGGCCATGACTTTCTCTCAGCGCGTGTCTCGTCCGTAGCTTACGATGACGATGGCAACCTCTTCTTTACCAACTCCATGCAGGACGATGTGTTGCGCTGCCTCCTGCCCGATGGACGATGCATCCGCTACCCAAATCCTGGATTCACTCAGCAGCCCGATGCCTCGCGCATCCTCATAGCCCGCCACGATGACTACCAGTTCAAGTGGGTGCTCAACGACTACGGCTACGAGAAGTCGCGCATAGCCATCTACTACGATATGGGCATGCCCACCTCCGTCGGCACATCGAAGTACCAGACCACTTGGTTCTCTACCCTCGTGGATCAGGATGGCAATGAATATCTGCCCTCCTACATCTATGACCTGTGCGAGGACCTGGAAGGGCGCATCTGGGTCTTGACCAACCTGGGTCCTTTCGTGATCGACGACCCCAAAGTGACCTTCGACTATGCCCACTCCAACGCTGGTCGTGGCCGTGTGCGTCGTGTCAAGATACCTCGCAACGATGGCACCAACCTGGCTGACTATCTCATGGCCTCCACCACATGCACCTGCATGGTCATCGACAACTACAACCGCAAGTGGATCGGCACACGTGGCGCTGGCCTCTACCTCATGTCGGCCGACTGCATCCAGACCATCGAACACTTTACTGCCACAAATTCTCCGCTGCTCACCGACGACATCCTGGCACTCTGTTTCGACCCCGAATCCGGTCGCCTCTTCGTATCGTGTGAAGGCGGTGTGATGGCCTACGAGACCGATGCCATACAAGGCGCTGACGACTACAGCTCAATGTATTGTTATCCCAACCCCGTGCGCCCCGACTTCAATGGCGAAGTGCGCATCATGGGCCTCATGGACGACTCGCACGTCAGCATCACTACATCGTCCGGTCAGCTCATCTTCCAGACCCAGTCGCAGGGAGCTACCACGTCATGGAATCTGCGCACCACACAAGGCAATCGCGTCAATCCAGGAATCTATCTCATCCATGGTGTCGATGCCGAAGGTAATGAGGGGCGTATTTGCAAGGTGCTGGTGCTGTAAAACAGAATGGATGGAAGTCTAGTTGCCCTTCGCCTGTGGAATAACGAAAGGCCAAAAGAAGTGTTTGGGATAGAAACGGGAGATAGATGGTAGGAATAATTGTAGAGTCACTATTCTCCACATTTCCCTATTCTCTCCTTAAATCTACCCACATTTGCCTTTGAGACTGGCAGAACTTTATCCGTACCGAAAAGCTGGACTTTATATCCAGCAGCATTGCCGGAAACCTGAGTGATATAATTCAGATTAACGAGAAATGCACGGTGGATATGAAAGATGAAAGGATAAGGACTCAGAGTTTCTTCGATGTCTCGCAAGGAAATTCTGAGCCTTTTCTGCATCAGGTCAGATGCTGAAAAGAAAACGATATTGACATAATTGGCCAACGACTCGACATAGAGGATGTCTGAGGGGTTGATAATAATAGAATCGCGACTTTCTCCCTGTAACACGATCTTATTTGGCTCGAGTTGATTATGATCTGAGTCTTGTTTGGCTTCGAGCAGATTATTGAGCGATTGCAGCTCCTCAATCTGATAGCGCTGCATACGAGTACTGGTGACAAAAATCTGATAAGCGATGATATATGCTCCGACAGAGACAGCCTCTTTCAGGTCATGAAAGAACCACTTTAGCGTGAAGCTACCATCATAATCCAGCCATAGATATTGCCAATGATTCCATCCCCAACGGATGATGACGAAAAACTCTCCATCGAACACTGTATTCATCAAAACACATGGGAAGACAAAGCACAGCAGACGCCTTGTCTGGTACGCTTTCGGTTGAGAATAGTCGGCAGGGAGATGAAAGCCGTAGGTCGTTAGACACTCACATAACATCAGGATGAGGAAGAAGCAGACTGCCTCAAGCACATAGAAATAATACGGATTCACATTGGCCTTGATAAAGTCGCGCGTGCCGAAGGGTTCGAGCAACACGATGAACAAGAAGAATCCGATGCTGTAATACAGATAGTCAAAGAGGACGATACGAGGAATAGGTTTCATAATGATAAGTAATAAACAGTGCAAAGATAAGAAATACCATAGAAAAAAACAAGAACTTTAGCTCTAAATAACGTTAAACGGTATATTTGGAAAGGAATAAAGGTCTTTTGGAAAAGAGAAATTCAAATTTGTAACATCATGTATCACCATAAAAGAATCTTTCCATCTATACCATCCGTTGGCAAATATCCCGTATTCACTGGCTTCTGTCCCGTGACCTTGCTTGGGTCGCCAAAAGACATTATCTTTGCACCGTAATTCTGACAGTGCGCAATGTCAGAACACACAAACCATAAACATAAACCTTTATAATGAAAAAGTCATTTATTCTTTTGCTTGCCGCACTCACTTTGGCAAGCACCGCTGGCTGCAAAGGACAGACAGCCGAACGTGAAGATTATGTCTGTCAGGATGGATTTTACTTCTCGCGTGAGGGAGGATCAACCGTCCCGACCGATACTGCCTTGTGGCAGGGATTCTTGTCCGACGGGACACGTTATTTTGTTTATAGGAACAATCGAAAAGACTATGCACTGGATTCCTGCATTATCCAACGTGCCATTCGCGATGACGAACAAGCCTTGATTGTCGTTGGCAATATCAATCCAGTATTGGCAATTGACAAGCTGGAGTCCATTGTGCAGGCTTCCGATAGTATCCCACTTTATACCGAGGCCAACTATTACCGCTTCGGTGGTTTGCCATCGCAGTATCAAGGCCGTATCGACCTGCGTATCCCTATCATTCCCTCCGTACACCCAGAACTCAGAACCACCTCGTTCTCTATCCAGCATTTTGCCAATTTCTGCCTTCTGTCGCTGTATGTTGACTACAAGCTGATGACGATGAAGGAAAATAACGGCTTACCGAAGTCGATTGAAGATGTCGAGGTTTATCCGAATCTTCTGCTCGATGGCAAAGACAGGGAATGTCTCTGCTTTCATATCGAGGCGAAGCAGGGGATGGAAGAACAGGCGAAAGGCGACCTCAAGCGATGTCTTGAAATGTCTGTCCGAGAAGAATGTACAGAATTACAGTTGAACCTGCTTCGCGAGAACTTCCGGCAGATGGCACAATTGTACTATTTCGATTTATTTGGCAACTCACGATTGGGCAATCACGCCATCATCAAACGCATTGCCGATGCCTACGTCTTAGGCAACGAGCTATATGACTATGCGGCGGAAGGAGAAAAGCTGATCACCAGTTCCGCTTGCTGTTATACCGAGTTTCTGAACGCTATGTACGAAGCCACAATCATGCATAATCCAAACTATTGAGATGAAAGATTACAATACTGAAGTTTCCCACACCCCCAGAAGCAGCTGTACGTGTGATTTGACTTCAAATTTATATTGTTAAACAATCGTTCCTCAGGAAGTTAGGTTTATTCTGCTTAATAAATCTAAAATCCTAGGCACTATGTTCTTTGACA
>JAZQQU010000071.1:0-50561 GCA_045629225.1 Bacteroidales bacterium
GTGCTCTACCAACTGAGCTACTTTCGCAAAAAGAGTTGCGGAGAGCGGGATCACTCTCGCACAGGTTAGCGGTTCTAACCATTGTTGCGGAGAGCGGGATCGAACCACTGACCTCCAGGTTATGAGCCTGGCGAGCTACCACTGCTCCACTCCGCGATATACCATTGTCTCCGCAAGAAGACTTGCGGTGCGTACGGGACTCGAACCCGTGACCTCCGCCGTGACAGGGCGATATTCTAACCAACTGAACTAACGCACCAAGAATCTCAAACTCAAAAGAGCAATCGCAACAGCGATTATTGGATGCGGAGAGAGAGGGATTCGAACCCCCGGTACCTCGCGGTACGCCGGTTTTCAAGACCGGTGTAATCGACCACTCTACCATCTCTCCAATCGAGATTCTTGTAAAAGAGAAAATGTAGCGAGACAGGGACTTGAACCCTGGACCTTCGGATTATGAATCCGACGCTCTAACCAGCTGAGCTATCTCGCCATCATAACTTGTACACCCGCAGAGGCTCGAACTCTGGACCCGCTGATTAAGAGTCAGCTGCTCTACCAACTGAGCTACGGATGCATAATATTGGAAGTATTTCAACTTCCGTAATTATTGTCATTATCCTTCAATATGTCAAAGAACCTACTTGGGTATTACCCAAGGTTGTGGGCGCAGATGGATTCGAACCACCGAAGTCGTAGACAGCAGATTTACAGTCTGCCCCATTTGGCCGCTCTGGAATACGCCCGAATGTAAAAGAATAGCTTCGTTGCAAGATCCTCAATTCAGAGCCTCTTGTCGGATTCGAACCAACGACCCCGAGATTACAAATCACGTGCTCTGGCCAACTGAGCTAAAGAGGCATAGCGCTTCAAGATGGGCTTGAACCAACGACCCCCTGATTAACAGTCAGGTGCTCTAACCAACTGAGCTATTGAAGCATTTTTTGAAGTTCCTCAACTCCCTCTTACATTCATTAAGTGACTCCGACAGGATTCAAACCTGTAACCTTCTGATCCGTAGTCAGATGCTCTATTCAGTTGAGCTACGGAGCCATATTCTTTATCAAAGATCGTAGTGACTAAATGTCTATTGTTTTCTTAGTCGGGGTACCAGGATTCGAACCTGGGACCCCCTGCTCCCAAAGCAGGTGCGCTAACCGGACTGCGCTACACCCCGTAGAGAACTTATGCATCAAGAGAAGCAATTGAGTAGCAAATTTACTCGTTGTTCTCATTTTGCGGGTGCAAAGATAGAGCATTTTTTTCGACAATCCAAATTTTTCGGCGACTTTTTTTCAAAAAAATGTTTTTTTGACTATTTTCACCCATCAGCACCCCCATTTATGCTCACCGTACTTTGCAAAATTAGTAATTGCGAGCTATAAAATAGTCTATCAATTCCATCAATGCTTTGCGGGCTTCGTTATCAGGAAATGTTACAAGCATCTTTTTTGCCTCGTAAGCCATTTTTTTCATGCGGGCTTGAGCATATTCTATACCTCCCATGGCTTTAGCGAACTCTACAAGTTGTGAAACTGCGCCTTCGGGCAGGTCATCATTACGCTCGAGCAGTGCTTTCATCCGCTCAGACTCCTCTGATGGGGCATGTTGCAAAGCGTAAAGCAAAGGCAAAGTGACTTTTCCCTCCATAATATCGTGTCCTGTAGGTTTACCAACCTCACTAGAAGTAGGGAAATAGTCGAAGATATCATCGCGAATCTGGAAGATTAGTCCCATAAGTTCGCCAACCTGCGACAAGATCGCTACTTGCTGCTCTCCCGCCCCCACTCCGTATGCAGCCACACGCATACATGCTGCAAAAAGCGAAGCTGTCTTGCCACTGATGACAGAAAAATAGGACTCCTCACTCAGCATGTGGCTACGCACGTTGGCCAATTGTTCAAGCTCACCCTCAGAAAGGCGAATGACCAAATCTGACAGAATACACGAAATGGCTAATGAACCTGTTGCATTGCTCGACTCAAGACATTTGGCCAAAAAGAAGTCGCCCATCAGCACAGCCACCTTGTTATCCCAAACAGTATTGATAGTAGCACTGCCTCGGCGTTCAGCACTTTGATCGACCACATCATCGTGCATCAAAGTAGCGTTATGTAGCAGTTCAAGAGCTGCAGCACCATAGATTGCTGGCTCGGGTACCTGTTCAGAAAGCATTTTTGCCGTCAGCAGAGTCACTATGGGACGCATGCGCTTGCCCTTACGATCCAGAAAATAACGTATGACATGATCAGCCAGCGGCACACGTGTACGAAGGGCGCCCTCGAAATATTGATCAAAACGCTCTAGCTCGAGTGAAATGCAATCAGTAGAAAAAGCCATATAAGAAAAAATATTGCACAACGAACCCTGTAATCTAGTTCAGTTATCGAACTGAAACTATACAGAATGTTCTACACGCGCACATGTACATATAATATTATTATAACATCATTCTTTAGTAATGCCACAAGGAAGCACGAACTTCACTTCCTTAAACCAGTATCGTCGACACTCACCATTCTGCAGTTGCAAAACGATAGGACCTTGCGGATCGACATCAGCCAATGCGGCCTCAAAAAACGCACCTGACTGAACTTCGACATATGGGAAGAAGCCTTCTCGCCTATAAAGATGAGCTAAGAAGTCGGTATGAAGGACAAAGGCATATTCTTCCCAATCGGAACGAAGTTTACAAAATCGGTTCCAAATTCCCTCTGTCAAAGCTTCGAGCACCCGTACCGGTGATAAATCCACCCCATGCAGCAAAAGCGATGTGGGATTGGGAGCCCCACCAGTCCACTCCAACTGTCGTACATTAAGACCTACGCCCAACACACTTTGGGACAACCTTGAGCCCATCAGGCGGTTCTCGATGAGGATACCCCCAAGTTTTTCATCCCCCCAATAAATATCGTTAGGCCACTTGATGCACAACTGAGGAATAAACTCATTGCCCTTATCTACCTCGCCACACAATCGCAGTAAGCCATCGAGCACACCCAAACTGCACACTTCACTAATCAAGAACTGTCGGGGCACAGGCAGAAACGCAGGCCTCAACAGCATCGAAAAAGCGATGTTGCAATCAGGTGCAGATTCCCAACGGTTTCCCACCTGTCCTCTGCCTTGCGTCTGTCGAAGTGTATAGGCTACGAATCCCTCGTCCAAAGGAGAACCTTCGGACAAGGAATTCAACATCCAGGTATTGGTGGAGCCAATCTCAGAGAGATGAAAGAGCATCGGCTTAAGACTCATCGCAATCAAGCCTCAGTCGTATAGCCATTAGGATTCTGCTTCTGCCAGTTCCAAGAGTCACGACACATCTCTTCTATGCCGAACTTAGCTTCCCAACCCAGTTCGGCCTTTGCCTTCGCAGGGTTGCAATAGCAGGTAGCAATATCACCAGGGCGACGAGGTTTGATAGCATATGGCACATTCACACCATTTACCTTCATGAAAGCATTGACCACATCAAGCACACTATAGCCATGACCAGTACCAAGATTGTAGATGGCTAACCCACACTTACGATCGATTGCCTGCAGAGCTGCCACGTGGCCCGAGGCAAGGTCGCAGACATGAATATAATCGCGCACACCCGTACCATCAGGGGTGTCATAGTCATTGCCAAACACTCCGAGTTCCTTACGTTTACCCACTGCAGTCTGAGTGATGTAAGGCATCAGATTATTGGGGATGCCATTTGGATTCTCGCCAATGGTTCCCGATGGATGAGCACCGATAGGGTTGAAATAACGCAACAAAACAACATTCCACTCTGGATCAGCCTTCTGTACATCGATCAGCACCTCCTCCAGCATTGACTTGGTCTGCCCGTAAGGGTTGGTGCAATGCCCCTTGGGGCATTCCTCGGTGATAGGGATGATTGCCGGATCGCCATAGACAGTGGCCGAACTTGAAAAGATAATATTCTTGCAACCATGCGAACGCATTACATCGAGCAGAACAAATGTACCCGTCATGTTGTTGTGATAATACTCTAGAGGCTTGGCCACACTCTCACCAACAGCCTTAAGACCAGCATAATGGATGACAGCGTCGATCTTGTTCTCCTCGAACACATGGGTCAATGCCTCTTTGTCGCGAACGTCAGCCTCATAGAAGGGGATTTCCTTTCCAATGATGCGGCCTACACGGCGCAATGACTCAGGATTTGAGTTAATCAGATTATCGACAACCACTACACTGTGGCCAGCCTTGTCGAGTTCGATGATGGTGTGGCTGCCAATGTAGCCTGCACCACCGCAAAGCAGAATGTTCATAAGAAAAAAGTTTGATAACAAAAAATTGATGCCAATCGTCGTATGTACATATGGCAACATGGTATGAACCATTATTATTGGTCAGTCGCCTTTCAAAAAGTTACATATCGTATTTCAGCAAGGTTTCGTAATCCACCTCCTTGTCGAGTTGTTCCAAGAAGTCCTGAAGTACCTCTGGAGCAATATCGCCCTGAGCGAACTCCCTCTCGGCATCCTTGCGAATCTCGGCAATCCAGGCACGACGAGCCTTGATGTAGTCATCCTGTATGCGGAGGGCATCGGCATCTGTAATTGTGGAGAGACCGTAATACTCGCAAATCAGTCGGTATGACCAAGCCCAACGGTACTCATTGTAGTTGGCGTTGGCAGCAAGGAATTCCTCACGCACGGCATCGACTGTATTGAGTGATCCATCCTTGATAGCCTGCACAATGCGCTGCTCTTCAGTCAGTGGGATAAGCAAACCAGAGAGGTCGCTCCACTTGCCCGTGCCGACTGAGCTGCGTGGCTGTTCCAGACGATGACGTTTCATCACAGCTCCCATGTAGATACGGAGGGCGATGTCGTAATACTTGATACCCTTCTTGAGCGAAGAGTTCTTAATAACATAGTCATGGTAGTTGTAGCTCTCTACGTCGCCAGACACCTCAAGCAGGGCTTCAAGCGTACGCTTAGCCACCATAATGCCGCCCACTGAGAATGGCGAAAGCCAATCAAAGTTGACGATAGAATTCTTTCCTCCTGCAGGGCGTTTGTCGCGTTTTGGCCACTTGCGAATGTCGCGATACAAGCCCACGGTCGTGAGATTACGACCTGGAATGAGATACATATCCTCGCCGTATGCAATGAGGTAAGAGAAAGGCAGCTTGCGCGTATCAGGATGGTGCATAAGCTTGCCAAAGCATACTGAGAACGTACCAATCTTGGCAGGCATCAGGATATAGGAGCCGGAAGCTGTCTTTGTGCCTCGCTCCAGGGTACCCCAGTGCAATGGACCCATCTTGTAGGCATGGTTCGAGAAGTTGGTGTTCGAACCAGCGTTATAAAACGAGAACTCAGCACCAATCAGCAACGAGCACTTGTGGTGACTGGCCGAAAATGGACCGCAAAAAGCAGCGCAAGCCTCGCCATTAGACATGTAGTTGTTGGCAAAGAAAAGTGAACTCTCAGCCGTGAAACCATCAGTAATCTTGCATGCTTCACCAACAAAACAACGCTCCAGTTTGGCATTGTTTGAAATAGTAGAGCCATTGAAAATGACACAACTCTCAATGATTACGCCCGTACCAATCTTCACAATAGCCTCAGGCACGCTCTTTAGGGTACATTCGCAAAGGAGTGAGGCACCTTCGATCACACAGTTGCTTCCAATGTGGCAGTTTGTAATCTTACCTGTATTGACAATGCGCACATGGTTGCGAATCGTACCACAGGTGGTATTGCGACGCTTATCATCGATGTAGTTATGGATTAACTGACGTACAGCTGTGGTAAAATCGGTATCCTGCTCATACTTGCACATAAGCGAAGCAAGCTGAGAATTCAGTCCATCGAAAATCATCACATTGCCGTCACCCACCTCATTGAGCACAGAGATGACAGTTCCCTCGCCGAACGAAGCATTCGAAGTAGTCTCGATAGTGCCGACATTGGCAATAACACAATCATTGCCGATGCTGTAGTTGTTGATAAAACCACGAATGTTCTCAATCAGACAGTTGTCACCTATAGTGACGTTACGCAACGACGCATTGCGGATGCCAGTATGTTTGTTAAAGCCCTCAGAGATCTCGCAGATTGCATTAAAACTACCCATGGACACCTGTCCATAGAATTCCACGTTTCGCACATAATTCGGATCGAAGTCGTCGGACACTAGAATGAGCGACCAGTCCTCGGCCGTACAATTCTGAGACTCGAGTTGAGTTATTTCTTGTGTAGATAGATTGCGCATAGGTTTGTCGAAAAATAGACTTACAGAATGAGGCATGAAAAAACTTTGGGAGTCCGCGACTCAATAGGCGTGGACTCCCAAGGCTATCTGGTGATTAAAGATTATCCTTCTCGATATCCTTGAAATACTTGTAAGTATCAACTTTAAGTTCGCCACAGGCTGCTTCATCGCACACAATGATAGCATGTGGGTGAAGCTGCAGGGCCGAGATAGTCCACATCTGTGAAACGCCCTCCTCGATTCCGTGCTGCAGGGCACGGGCCTTATTGTGGCCATTGACCATGATGAGCACCTCCTTGGCATCCATCACTGTGCCTACACCTACGGTGAGTGCGGTCTTTGGCACGAGGTTCACGTCGTTATCGAAGAAGCGGCAGTTGGCAATGATGGTATCGGTAGTAAGAGTCTTTACACGGGTACGACTGCAGAGCGACGAGCCTGGTTCATTGAACGCTATGTGACCATCAGGTCCGATTCCACCCATGAAGAGGTCAATGCCACCTGCTGCCTTGATAGCCTCCTCGTACTGTGCACATTCAGCCTCCAGATCAGATGCGTTGCCATTGAGGATGTGAACATTCTCCTTCTTGATGTCGATGTGGCTGAAGAAGTTGTTCCACATGAATGAATGGTAAGACTCCGGGTGCTCCTCTGGGAGATTGACATACTCGTCCATATTGAAGGTTACTACATTCTGGAAAGACACCTTCCCTGCCTTGTTCAAAGCGATGAGTTCCTTGTAGAGTCCCAATGGAGAACTTCCAGTAGGGCAGCCGAGTTTGAATGGTCGCTCAGGGGTTGGATTCGCAGCATTAATCTTTGCTGCTACATAGTTTGCAGCCCACTTCGAGAGTGAAGCATAATCTGGATTAATAATGACGCGCATAATGTTATAATATATTTAAGATGGTGATACACTTTATTTCTGCAAAAATACGAAAAAAAATAATTGGTCGGATGCTAGAAATGCCTTATTTTTACTGATACTTTGTTATAATAATAACCGTCTCGAAAAAATGTCACCTTGACCTTTCAGTTTTTATTGATAAATAAAGCGCTTGATAGACTTCTTCGGAGTCTTCTCAAACTCAGAATCCACCAGTTCCACATCGTTTACATGTGCATAGACAGGGAAGCGATGGTTAACCTCCTTCATACGACCCATCAGATACTGATGCAACGCTCTTTCTTCCTTTAGACCATCGCTTACAGCCTGCTGACGGTCTGGATAGATCAAAGCCACCAATCGGTGTTCGCGCTGCACCACCACGCTCTCCAGTACATAGGGCTGCGAATCGACTACAGCCTCGATCTCCTCAGGATAGACATTCTGTCCTGAGGGTGAAAGCAGCATGTTCTTGATACGACCACGGATGAAGATGTTGCCCTCGCGGTCCTTCACACCCATGTCACCTGTATGCAACCAGCCATCCGCATCAATGGCGCGATGCGTAGCCTCATCGTTCTTGTAATACCCCAGCATCACATTCATGCCACGAGTGAGAATTTCGCCTGGTACACGTTCGGGATCCTGACTATCGATTTTCACCTCCATACGTGGAGCTGCCTTACCACACGACTGGGGGACGAACTGGTGCCAGTCGGCATAACCAATGATAGGGGCGCACTCGGTCATACCATAACCCACCGTGAAGGGGAAGTCAATCTCCTTGAGAATCTTCTCAACCTCACTATTGAGGCCAGCGCCACCGATTATCACCTCGTAGAAACGTCCGCCCAGAGCCTCCTTTAATCCCTGGCAGAACTTACGATTCAGTATGCCACGCACGATGGGCAAGTGATGCAACAACCGCACTTTTGAATCATTAAACTTAGGCATAATACCCTTGCGCACCACTTTTTCGATGATCATAGGCACCACAACTATGAGGTGTGGACGCACGTCCTTCATTGCACGTAGTATGATGCTTGGTGTGAGTGCCTTGGTGATGAAGGTAATGTGGATGCCTACGATGAACTCATAAAGCAGTTCGAAAGCCATACCATAGAGGTGAGCAGTGGGCAGCAGCGAGAGAACCTCCATGCCAGCTCCCAACTGTGGCAAAACTTCGCGTGCGAAAGCCATGTTGCTCCAGATGGCGCGCTGCGGTATCATCACGCCTTTTGGCTCGCTGGTCGTACCGCTGGTGTAGTTGATCATGAGCAGTTCGTCTGCTGTCTGAGCATGCAATCTGACATCATGGGGAGTGAAACCCAGAGGATAAATAGCCGAAAAGAGGTCCTCAACCATATCCTGCTCCTCAAGCAGACACACCTTCAGGTCTGGCATTTGCCGGGTTAATTCAATTTCTTCCAACGACTTGAAAATCTGCTGGCTCACAAGCAGCACCTGTGCCTCGCTGTGCTCTACCAGTCGCACTATCATATCAGGTGTAAATTCATTGAGTAGAGGCACAGCCACGGCGCCATAGCCAAAAGCTGCCAATAACGCTATACTCCACTCTGCACTGTTGCGGCCACACAGTGCCACTCGGCATCCTGGCTGCAAGCCTGTGTTCTGCCACACCAAATGGTAGCGGGCTATGCGCTCTGCTACCTGTCCGTAGGTGTAATCCTCGCCATCGTAGTTCGAAAGCGCTTTGAGATTCCAATTCTGCACCAGCGTCTCAGTGAGCATTTCGTTGAATGTCATTTTCATATCTGTCATCATGTGTGTTATTCTTTTTCTATATCTATTACCTTTGCTTAGAATGGGTAGCCTACGGCAAAGTGAAGAGTATTGTGGTTCGAACGGAAGGGGTGTGGCAGCGACCATGCTTCGTCAGCATTGTCAGAGGGGTCGAAGGCCTTGAAGCCCCAGTCCAAGCGGAGCACTACAAAGTCTGTGACCACCCTTAGGCCCACCCCCCAAGCAGCAGCTATCTGCTGTAGGAAATCGCCCGAGAACTGACCGCCAGCCTGACTGTCATACTCTTTGATAGTCCATACGTTGCCAGCATCGACAAAGAAGGCAGATTCGAACTTCCAGAAGAGACGTGAACGCAGCTCTACAGAGGTATCCAGACGAACGTCTCCACACTGGTTGAAGTAATTGAAGGCCGACTGGGTGCCCGCATAACAACCCGGTCCCAATTCTCGAACCGACCATCCGCGCACCGAGTTGGCGCCACCCGAATAGTATCGCTTCTCGAAGGGCATCACTGTACTGTTGCCGTAGGGAAGAGCTACACCACCCGCTGCATGCAGGGCCACACGACTACGTTCGGAGAGGAAGTGGCAATAGCTCCAGTCTACATCGAAGCGAGCATATTGCTCGAAAGGTTGACTCAGAATTTCGTAGCGACCATCCTCTTTGCGCACATTTGCTACGTGACTCACCGCCGAGAACACATTGCCTGCCACCTCGGGATTGATGCGTAGTGACCATAGGTCACGTGTACTCTGCTGCTGACGTCCCGTGGTCAGCGTGTTGTTACCCATGTAGAGCGTATAGTCCATGCTCAAGATGAAGTGGCTGCTGTAGGAACTATAGCTTATGGGGCCTAAATTGGCTATCAGTTGTTTGAAAGTTTCACTCTGCTCGGGCAGATAAACGTAACTGAGGTTAGCCACATCCCACACGTGACGCGACTTACCATCGGGGCTGTTCCACTTGTAACCGAAGCCGCCCTGCGTCACGATGCGGGTATATTCCGGACGACTCTGGCGGCTGAAACTGGCCTTAACCAACGACGTAGCACGGCTCTTGCGCTTCACTTCTTCATTGAGGAAGGGCATCAGAAACTGCGGGAAATCCAAATTGGCCTCAGCCGCATACTCCGAGTAGTGGTTATTCACCAGTTTCTCCATATTGCCACTCAACGCCTCGTAGCTACCTTTCAGTCGGGTTGTAAACGCTTCAGAACCACGGAAGGCATTGCGCTGTTGGTAAGACAATCCCATGGCAAATCCCAGGTCTCCAGCCGTGTTGGTACCATCGAGTTCGTATTGCAGAGCATGCTTTGGCTGAGGTGTCAGATATATGTACACATCGAGGTCGTTACCCTCATCCACCGGCTCCACACGTATGTTTATATATTTCAGTATGTGCAGCCGACTGAATGCTGCATACGTGCTGCGCACGGCTCTCTCCGAATAATGCTCTCCTGGCAACACGAAGCAGTTTCGTATCAAAACCTTATCTCGCAAATAACACTCCTCGCCCGAGTAGGTCACATCGTAGCCTGCCTCCCCAGTCGGTCGGGAGTATTGCACATTGCGATCCATACCATTCTGTGTCAATACGTTGTAATTGGTGATAAAATGCACCTGTCGAAAGGCCCATTGTTGATGGTCGCCAGCAATGCAGACAGTCAGATCCACCTCAGGTTGCCCCGACAAGGTGTCGGCCAGATAGGAAACGTCGTCCTTATCGAAACTCCAGAAACCATGGTCGCGAAACAGATTGGTGATGCGCTGTCGTTCCTGCTCCAGGCGGTCATGGTCCAAGAGCTGCCCCACACGAAGTTGGCTAGCCTGACGCGTGGAGTCAAGCAGACTGTACAATATTGGATTTAAGGCCTCGTACTCGACCTGTTGCAGGAGGCGAGGCATGTTACTGTGTATGTCATAGGTTACTCGCACCTTCCGGTCAATCACTTCAGTGCGATGGGTCACCATAGCGTCCAGAAAGCCCTGCTGCTGCATCACGCGACGCATGGCCTCCTCACTGCGTCGGGTTTTCTCCTGGTCGTATAGTACGGGTTCTGTGCCCAATCGTCGACGCAGACGATGCCAGGCCGTGGTGGTGTCATTATGCCAGATCCATGAGCTGATGGGCAGCAAACCAAACGTCTTATGATAGGGCCGTTGCGCTATGGCCATACGTAGCTGCGATTGGTCGGTCGGACGTCCATCGATGCGTATCTCGCAATGGCTCACCACAGCACTATCCTCGGGGATGTGCTTCGTGACGCTACAACTCACCATTGCCACGCACAACATCAGCAGCAAGTACCACCTGACAGCTTTCACGGAATCACAGATTGTTTTGATTACAGATTACAAATTTCAAAATACGAAGTACATTGCAAAGCGGAAAACGCACATGACTTGGGTGCAAAGATAATGCTTTTAATTGATTTTTGCAAAAAAAAGGCCGAAAATTTGCTTTTCTACCAGAGAATCGCTACCTTTGCCCCGATTATGTGGCTAAAAGTGATCTGTAATTTGTAATCTGCATATCGCAAACCTCAGATCGATAATCGAAAATTGTAAACCATAAATAGTCTTTCTCATGATAAGTCTCCTTCCTAATGCCAGCCTCAGCGCCCATAACACCTTCGGCATGGACGTTCGAGCTGCCTTGCTGGGCGAATACGACACTGTCGATGAACTCCGTGAACTAATGGATTATCCCGAGGTAAAGGCCTTGATGCTGCAGCAGAGCCAATGCGGCCAACTTCCATTCTGGCACATAGGTTGTGGTTCGAACCTGCTCTTCAGTGGCGACTACCCAGGTGTTGTGTTCCATTGTACACATCAAGAAATCAGCGTAGTCCGTGTGACCTCCACCCATTGTTTCCTCGAAGTACAGGCAGGAACCATGTGGGACGACGTCTGCGCTTTCTGTGCCCAGCATGGTCTATATGGTACTGAGAACCTCTCACTTATCCCCGGTGAAACCGGAGCTGCTGCCGTTCAGAACATTGGTGCCTACGGAGTTGAGATAAAAGACATTGTAGAAGAGGTCATCTGCTGGGATGCCATCGCTCGGTGTGTGTGCAGCCTTTCGGTGGCCGACATGCAGTATGGGTACCGTCAGTCATTACTCAAGCAGCCTGAAGCCAAACGTCGATACATCGTCACCAGTGTCATTCTCCGTCTGCATCGCTCGCCTGTGCTACAACTGCAGTACGCTGGGCTGCAACAGGCGTTAAACGAGCTCTGTTCAGACGCAAATACCCAACTCACAGCACAAGATGTACGCCAAGCCGTGATCCGCATCCGTCAGGGCAAGTTGCCCGACCCCAAAGTGTTGGGCAATGCAGGCTCGTTCTTCAAGAACCCTGTGGTTCCGAACGCTGTGTTCCAGCAGTTGCTCCTCACCTACCCTTCCATGCCACATTATGTTGTAGATGACTCTCACACCAAAATACCAGCAGGTTGGCTTATCGAGCAATGCAACTGGAAGGGCAAGTCTTTGGGCCGAGCCGGTGTGTATCAGAAACAGAGCCTCGTGCTGGTAAATCTTGGCGGTGCCACACCTCAAGAGATCATCACTTTGTGCCAAACTATCCGACAGGATGTGAAGTCGAAATTCGGCATCGACATCGAGCCAGAAGTGAACATCATTTAATTCTCTTCCTGCAATCCGTTATCGATACAAGTGAGCCTCGGATCCGAGGCTCACTTGTACATTTATCTCATGACACTCTTTGTACATTGGCTCACATGTGTGCTTATCGGCCTGTAATTCTTTGCACATTGAATTAAATGTAAGTTTGAATCCTTGTACCTAGGCTCACATGTTGACATTCCGTCTACCTTCTTAGTAATAGATTCTTTGTCATTCCATTATTTCATAATCAGAAGTTGAGCACAATGTTGCGTCCGAAAGGAGTGAGAGAGAGACCTGCCATCTTGAAGTGCTGCTTGCCCCAGGGTAGGCCGATAATTGTAATGCTGAGTAGAATACCAAAGACAATATGACAGAGACAGGCGACAAAGCCACCGCAAATAATCCAAAGCAGATTGAGTGGAATACGAAGGCAGCCTGGAGGGCAGTCACCCTTAGTGACCTTAGCACCAAAGGGCCAGAGGCAGAGCAGGCCAATCTTGAATGTCTGCAACGCCCAAGGAATACCTACGATGGTGATAGCCAGCGATAGGCTAGCGGTGAAATACCCGATGGCGGATTCGAGACCACCAAAGATGAGCCAGATGATGTTCCCAAGAAATTTCATAATCGTTAGTATTAGGTTGATAGTTTTTTATCGATATGATTTGCGGTCTTTCTTTCCATTGAAGGTCTTGCGTATTTCAGCAACTTCCTCATAGAGGAGTGGTATCTTGAATGTCTCGAGCCTTGTTTTAAGATGACGTATCAACGCTTTCTTATCAAAAGACACCTCTGGCTGCATCACGACGAGCAAACAAGGTATCTGCCCCATTAATGGATGCGGACGAGCCACACAGATGCAATCGCTGATACCCTCAAAGCATGACGCCGCGTCCTCCACCTCCGCTGGAGCCACCTTGAGCCCACCCACGTTGATGAAGTCACTGTCTCGCCCAGTGATGTTGAGATATCCACGCTCGTCGATGTAGCCAATGTCTGAGGTCTGTATCTCAGAGAGTACTATCTGTTTTTCAGACATGCGGGATGCCTCATACGAAAAATCCTGCAGATAGCCCGACATGATCATAGGACCACTGACGCAGATATGCCCTTCCGAATCTAGATGGATTCGGGCGTGACGCATGACAGGGCCTACACAGCCAGCCTGACATGGTTGAAAGGTGTTCACGGTGCGGTCGGTGAGAGGAGGATTAGCCTCAGCAGAAGGCAGATGGAAAGGGTATGTGCAGACCACACCCGTCTCAGTTGAGGCATAAGTATTATAGAGGCGTGTATGGGGCAAAAGTTGGCGAAGCTGCTCCATGTCGCTAGAGGCAATAGGGGCAGCACCCGTCTCGATGAAATCAATGTGAGAAGATAATTGACCGATTCTGCTGCCACATACCTGCATGAGCATGCGGATAGCCGATGGAACCAAAAAAGTGGCAGTGCGTGGTGCTGAACCAAGTGTCTGAAGCAACACCTCGACATCCTTCAGTCCATCGAGCAGATGAAGCGTTCCACCTACCACAAGCGTAGGAATCACCTTGCTCCAACTGCCGAAATGATGGATGGGACCGCAGATGACGAAGGTGATTTCCTGCCGATAGCCATGTGCATGGATGAGGTTGTCCGCATCAGCTAAGACAGCCTCCTGACTGAGCAACACAGCCTTAGGTTGACTAGTGGAGCCTGTGGTGAAGAGCACATCACTGATTGCAGGGTTATGATAGTCAGGCAGCTGCATAGGAGCCTCGACTGGCACACAGATAGCCCCAACCTTATGGATAGCCAAAAAGCTGACCAGATAATCCGCCGACTGAGATGCCTTTAGCTGGAACAAATCGCCTGCCTGTACATGGTGTTCACACTGCAAACGATCAGCTTCGGCCCAAACACGCTGCCGGAGCTGGGCATAGCTTATTTGCTCGTCTCCACAAATGATGGCGAGTCTGTCCGGACACTCTGTGGCATGGAGCTCTAGATAGTCGGTTAGGGTCATAACGTAGACATCATTTCTTCTCAGCCTGCTTGCGTTCAACGAGGGACACAAGTGCATCGAGGTTGCGGAAGTTCTTTGGAGTAGCGTCACGCGAAGAGAGCTCGATGCCATATTCCTCTGACAATAGCATCAGGATGTTGGTGATGCCAAGAGAGTCGAGCTCGTCATAGAGGCGCTCTGACTCAAGATCTACAAGCGGAAGAGCATCCTCAAGAAGAGTGATTAGTTGTTGTTTCATTATTGTTTTTACGATTTGACGATTTACGATTTATCGATTGAATTAGAACCTGTAACCCACAAAGGCATTGGTTGACCAGTCATGCATAGTGAGGCGCAGGTTGTTGGACGAGCCGATGTCATGCCGGTTATACACCAAACAGTAGCCAGCCACCATCCGGTCAGAAATGTTGTACTGGAACGAGGTGCGGAAAACACACGAAAAGCGCAAGTCTAGATTATCAGCAAAGCCGCTGGATTTCTGCTGCACCGACTGGTTGGTATTATTTTTCCAGGCCATGCCGTAGTCCTCATCCAACCCTTGCGAATCACCTCTGCTATACACCTTATTGAAATGTAGCAAGGCAAGCATGGGCATCAGCGAGGCATGAATCAGCATTTGATCATCCGAACCGCACACCCAGTTGTAGGCATACCCGGCGCCTACCGCTAGCTGACTGATGCGAAGGCCATTGACTTCATCCCAGAAAGATGGCAACAGGTTGTCCTGAACTTTGATACGGCTGCGATAGTAAGCTATGCCCAACATAGGACTACCACAACTTATAAGCTGTCGCATCGAACTACTCATGGCTGCGGGATAAGAGAACTGCTTGTGATTAAACACATAATAGCCATTAATCAAGATATTGTGCTGCACCATGTCACCCTCATCCACAGTGTAGGGATGACCTTGCAACAAACCACTACCCGGTGTAATCTCTCCTTCAAGCGAATGGCTCCCATGCAGACGAAACTCTCCTCCCCAACGATTGCCATAACTGGAAAAAATAAAACCATGATCAGACGAAGAGGATAACTGATGTGAATAGGAAAGCCCGAAGCCACGATACGAAATACCGAACTCCATGCTGGAAGACAAGGCCGACTTTATCGCTGCCCTGGAGCCTTCATGCATGTGCGAAGAGAAGCTGGTGCCCGAAGAAAGCAGAGAGAGACGCACAAACCAAGGCTCATCGAACTCCTCCACATAATCTGTGTCATAATCCACCTCTTCCTGACTCTCGAGATAGTCCTTGGTCGCATCGAACACGGCCGATGCAGCATCTGTCAGATCGGTCAGGTCGGGCGAGGCTGCATGCATGGAAAATGGCAGACAGGCAAGCAGCAGTGGGGCAATACGTAAGTAGTGTGACATAGGAATCAGTTTTGGGAATCAGACAAGAACTGGCGGAACGACGCATCGTACCTGACAAACAGACGGAAGGCTATAGGGGGAATGCACCAGGCCATCAAGACTACAACGGACATGCCAATGATCGTGACCTGGGCCAAAGAATGCATGGCTGGATGTTGGGCCACAATGAGCGAACCTATGCCTATAAGCATAATTAGAGCCGAGAGCAGTATGCTGCGCTGATAGTTGACAAGCACGCGTCGGCCCTCTCGATACTCACGCACCAGACCTTCAGTCACGAATATCGTGTAGTCATCGCCCTGGCCAAATATGAAGGTTGCTAGTATTACGTTGACTATGTTGAAATGGATGTCACAAAGCTCCATCAATCCCAAAATCCAGATCCAGCCAATCACCATGGGGAGAAAGGCTATCAACGCCAGCTCTATGCGGCGGAACGAAAACCACAGGAACAGGAAAACAATGAGACTGCAGGCATAACCAATATAGTTGAAGTTATCGGACAAGGCATCGGAAACTCGGCTATTGAGCGATGCCAAATCAAAGATGTGGAACTCCACCCCTTCTGACTCAGCTGGCCGCAAGCTGGTCAAAGCCTCCTCCACCTCGGCCACACGGTGCTGTGGCACCTGGAACTGTGCCACCAGTTGCCCTTTGCGTACACGTCCTGTAAGGATAGTAGAGGTTAGAGGTTCGAAGTCGTCCCACTCCAGCACAGCACAGCCTTCGGTCAGCAGCTCCTCGAACGGAGCAAAGGCCTCAGCTGAGAATCCTTGGCGCAAAGCTTGCTGACGGAATTCTTTGCTCACCCCCTCACCATAGCCATGATGCTGCCAGAAGTCATGCCAAACCTCTAGTCGTTGTTGTTGCGAGACAATGGATGGAAGCAGGTCGACGGGACATTGCACTGCGAGACACATCGTATCAAGATGCTGTTGCATTGCTTCATGCCACAGCGTTTCCATGGCGAAAATGGCCTGATCGGAAGTCTCAGCTGACGTTGAAACAAACACCGTGCCTGCCTGTCCTTGCCCCTGCAATGACGAAAGGTATGCCATATCAGAGCGCTGGCGAGGAGTCATATAGTTGATATGGTTAAGGTTCGAGTCGAACTGCGTCTGCAGACTGAACCATCCAAGTACTGCTGTTAACACAATCAGCACTGTCAGTGTGAAGCGAGAACTGATGACACGCTCTGCCCAAGGACCGTTACCACTCTGTTCTTCCCGAATGGAACCATGTCCAATCTGGTCAAGTTCCAGACCAGCCACATGATAGTTTTGTTTCTGAGACTGCCAGTGAGGCATGAACACCAGCACAAAGATGATGGTACCCACCAGCATCAAGGCGCTAAACAAACCCAAATCGCGCACAGCCACAGCATCGAGCGGCACCAGCGTCAGGAATGCTCCAACCGTGGTGACATTGCCAATAAAGAGCGGTGTGAGCAGTTCACTAAGTGTTGTGCGAGGATGCGGTTCGTGCTGCGAATGACAAAGGAAATGCAACGGATAGTTGACTGCTATGCCAATAATGATAGAGGCTATGCCAAGCACAATGACCGACAACGTGTCGATAAACAACCCTAAAAAACCGAGGGCGAAGAGGAAACCGAAACCCGTAGCTACGGCTATCTGGAGCAGCGACCTGAAACTGCGGAAGGCATAGAGCAACAGCGCCAGAATCAAGACAGCCGAAATGGCGACAGCCAGAATACTATCATGCTTAATCTGCGAGGCATTAGCGACTGCGATGACAGGCGATCCGATAGCGCAGACCTCCAACGCACTGCACTGCTCCAGATTCATGACGTCGGCCTTAGTTTGCTCGATTAGTTGAACAAGACGCGCATTGCCATTGGTCTCACTACTACCAAATGGCGAAGTGAAGGTTACCATGCATCGCTTCATGTCGGGCGTGAACACATATCCGTTGTATCTTTCGAACTGCAAAGCAGGTTGATACTGACGCAACACACTACCCAACCGTTCGCCTATTCCTAACGGATCGTGCTGTATCATGGGCTGTAGGAAGGAGCCAGCCAAAGACCCGACCTGGTCGTAATCCCACTGAAGACGCTGTGACATCCATTCCGGATCAGCGACAAAGAGACTATCCATGCGCTGATAGTCGGCATCTGTGAGGAACAAGGGCAAGTGTTCATATACAAAACTGAACACATCCAATACCTGCGTCTCATCGACCTGAGGTTGCCAGTCTGTGATCCACCCCGCCGTATCACGCACAGCCAATGCCCGACCGAACTGCTCCACTCCATGCACCACATAATCGGCATTAACCTGCGTCGTGTCAGCCATTCCGACCAACAGAACGACACGATCGCCAGCAGCCACCTCCTGATAGACTTGCATAGCCTTGCGATACTCAGCATCGAAGGGCATGAAGTCCGAGATATCCTCCTTATACTCTATGCGCATCACCAATGCACACAATGACGACACCAGCAAGCCGAGTAGCAGCCAAAGGCTTGCCCGACGCGGCTGAAAATAGTCATATATGCGAAGGAAGATGCGCATGGAGGTATCTCTTTACTTAATTAATAGGGCGCAAAGATAATGCTTTAAGCCGAGAAAAACAAATTTTGCAAGTAAAAAGCAAAGAAAAACTTAGTTTAATAAGAATGTAGTTGTAATTATTGGTACTTTTCGGTGCGCCAGTCCTGAATACGTCCGCTCCAGTTCAAGCCATAGGCAAAGTCGTAGGTGTTACCGTCAGCATCGACGTACGGGCACATGTCACGAGGCACGTCCTCGAGCTGCTCTTCCACGGTCTTCATGCTAGCAGGGAATTGGCAAGGCAATAGGGCTGAAGGCTCGGACTTGCCGGTAATGAGGTCGAGAAATGGCTGGTTGGCAGTACCAAAGCTGACGAGGATAGCATCTGCCACGTTCTCCACACCTGTGAGCACAGTGGGCTTATTGGCCTGCAGACAGACAATGACAGGTTTCTGCCCCATCTGCATACGCGCCTGCTGCACCACGACCATATCATCGCGATTGTAGGTTTTAATGGTCTTGCCACGATAGGTACGGTTTACGTAGTCGTACGAGCCATCGATGGTGCTAGCTGAGTTGCCAGACAAACTCTGCTGACGAGCATCGACGGCTGTGTAGTCTTCGTACTGCAAGCTGATAGGCATGAAGCCGTTACCACGCTTCTGAAGGTCGGCTGCATCGTAACCAGCTCCTGACGAAGGACTCTCAATGAAGCAGATGGCCACATCGGCATCGGCTGGATTATCGACTACCACAAAGTATTTGGAAGCAACCGCAGAGTCGACAGGGGCAATCCACTTGTCCTCGCCTTGCAGGCCGAAGAATCCCACCGAAGGTGTGAGGTGACGTTGTGGGATATAGACCTTGGTCTTGGCAGAAATCGGGAGAGCATTATCATGGTTCTTGACCATCACGATCGACTTAATCTGCGCATCGTAACCAGCCTCCATGAACTCTGGCTTGCCAAGCACCTCGCTGGTGTGAACTGGGTCGAGGTAGGGGTTTTCGAACAAACCAGTGCGGAAGCTGTTGAGCAGCAGGCGACGGGCAGACTCGCGGAAACGCTGTGTCCATACCTCCTCACCGAACTCCTGACACCCCATCTGGTAGGCTTCGAGCACGGGGCCCTTAGCGTTGTTGCCACCAAACTGATCGACTCCAGCCTTGAGCACCTCGTAGTGACGCTCAGCAATGGTGAGTTTCTCCACGCCCCATGACTTACCGTCGAAAGAGCCGATAGTCTGGTTGTCGCCCGTGATGGCCCAGTCGGTACACACCACGCCATCGAAGCCTGCTTTGTCACGCAGATCATCCTGAATGGCCCAACGGCTGAAACCCATGCCGACGTTACGGCCCGAAGGATCCTGATTGAGCAATATGTTGTAGGCAGGCATCACCGCCGAAGCCATGCGAGTACCGCCCTCAAGCGCAAAGGCTCCCTCCACGAACGACTTGCGGTGCAGCTCAGCCTTGCCACCAGGGAAGACGGCGAACTTGCCGTAGTTGAAGTGCGAGTCACGACCGGCCTCAGGTGCGCCACAGCCATACCAATGCTTCACCATGGCGTTGACCGATCCATAACCCCATCCGTCCTCGATCACCTCGTCACCCTCAGAGGTCTGGAAACCATCACAGTAGGCGCGAGCCATATCGGTAGAGAGGGCAGGATCCTCGCCGAAAGTACCCGTGAAGCGACTCCAGCGTGGTTCTGTAGCGATATCAACCTGTGGCGAGAGGGCTGTGGCAATGCCTAGGGCACGATATTCCTCTGCTGCAATTTCGCCAAAGCGGCGCATCAAGGCAGGGTCAAACGTAGCAGCCAGACCGAGGGTAGTGGGCCACTGAGAGATAGTGCCACCTGCGCCATAATTATATTCGGCGTTGGCCGATGTCTCATGACGGGGATCGCTGCTATTGTTGGCTGGGATGCCATGGCCGAGGCCCTCGACGAAGGCCTGCAGATTGTTGTTCCAGCGGGCAGCCACCTCAGGGCTCTGCACCTTTGTAATAAGCACTGCACGCAGATTATCGTCGCGCAGGAAGCTCTTCTGCTGGTCGCTCAGTTCGGCAGGATCGGCACCACTCTCCTCGAAGGGTTTGCCACCATAAGTATTTGCCGACCAGCCACTCTGATCCATCGGGATAGCCTGGTGTGCACTATATAGCATCAAACCGGCGATTTCTTCAATGCTGAGCTGTGAAGCCAGATCACGCGCACGATCATCGCACGAACATCGCCAGTCCTCATACTTATCGAGCTGACCATTACGGTTCAGATCCTTGAAGCGGTAACCGTCCTGCTCAATGAGCTTCACGCCACTCTCGGGTGAATAGCCTAGGGTTGCACCTCCACTTTGGTCTATGCGGTGGTACTGTCCCATGTCGGTTTCGGTGATTTGCGGAGCTACATTACAGGCAGTCAGAGCCATCAGTGGAGCGAAAAGAATTGTCTTCCTCATAGGGTTAGAAAGAATTTATAGGTTTCATGAATGATAATACCTGGAGTTTTGATGTTGCAAATATACGCATTTCAATCCGAAAAACCAAAATAAATTGTAAAAAAAGGACAAAAAGCAAACAGTTTGCAGTTTTTTAACACACAATGCTTTGCTATATGCAAATTAATCGCTATTTTTGCACCCGAATTCTCATCTACCAAACAGATTGTACAACTTTTTTTTATGAGCAGCTACTCAGCTCCTCGTTCACAGCGCATCATCGTGGTGTATGGTCTGCGCGAAGATGACTCCCGACAGTTGCTCATGACTCTACCTGCCAGCATCGAATGCCCAGCCATTGCGCAATGCCTGGATTCCTCCTCGCAGCGTGGTGCAATTTCGCCATGGCTTTGTTCTACGTTTCGGGCATCACATTATTATATTATCATACGTGGGTTCGCAAGGCCATCGCCCACCTAGCTTACATCGGTAAGATGACGCTCAGCGACTATCTGCTGCAAACCATAGAAGGAGCATTCCTGTTCTGCAATTGAGGCTTGGTTCTCGACCACACTTGCAGCCACGGCTACAGCTTTTGCCCTAGGGTCTAGCTTTCTGCGTAGTGCTCTACTACTTCTGCCTCTATTGGACGACACGTCATCGCCGCGGCTCACTGGAGGGAATTTGGGCGAAGTTGACATGGTGGGGAAAGCAAAACTGACAGAACATGATCAAACTTAAAAACATACATAAGACCTATCAGGGCAAACAGCCACTGCATGTGCTCAAGGGCATCGACCTGCACATTCAGAAGGGCGACTTTGTGGCCATCATGGGTGCCTCAGGTTCGGGCAAAAGCACGTTGCTCAACATCCTCGGCATCCTCGACGACTACGACGAGGGTGAATACGTCCTAGCAGATACCCCTATCCGTAATCTTTCTGAGAATCAGGGCGCTGAGTTTCGCAACCGCATGATCGGATTCATCTTCCAGTCTTTCAACCTCATTGCCTACAAGGATGCATTGGAGAACGTGGCTCTGCCCCTCTTCTATCAGGGTGTGAGTCGCCGCAAGCGCAACGCTTTAGCTCTGGAATACCTCGACAAACTCGGCCTCAAGGATTGGGCTCACCACTACCCCAACGAGCTTTCGGGAGGTCAAAAACAGCGTGTGGCCATTGCTCGAGCCCTCATCACACAACCGCAGATCATCCTGGCCGACGAACCTACGGGCGCACTGGACAGCAAGACATCGATTGAGGTGATGGAGATACTCAAAGACCTCCACCGCCAGGGCATGACCATCGTAGTGGTGACACACGAGAGTGGTGTGGCATACCAGACAGAACGCATCGTGCACATCAAGGATGGTGTAATAGAGAGTATCGAAGAGAACAAAGAGAGGAATGTTCCAACCGGAAACGGTTACTACAAGTAAACCATGCTTGACTACTTAATCGAAATAATCGGTGTCTTGAAGCGCAACAGGCTCAGGACCATAGCCACCGGCTTCGCAGTGACGAGCGGCATCTTCCTGCTCATCGTGTTGCTTGGAGCAGGCAATGGCATCATACACACCTTCGACCGTAATGCGGGCGACTTGTCGCTCGACGTGGTCACAGTGTATGGTGGCTATGCTTCGTTGCCATACGAAGGCCTTACCGATGGTCGTTGGGTTCAGCTAGAAACTCGCGATGAAGCCCTCACCCTTGAAACCTTCCCCGATCAGGTGCTCGAGGCCACTGCCATCGTAAGCCAGAATGGTCTGACCGCCACCGTGGGCAGCAATTATGTGACGGGCATCGAACTCACCGGTTGCCACCCCATTACACAAAACATCGAACATGTGGAACTCAAATACGGTCGCTTCATCAATCCGCTGGATCTTCGCGACCGACGCAAAGTGGCTGTGATAGGCGAAGAAGAGGCCGAGAAGCTCTTCAAGACTCAAGGTGACGTCTGTAACCGCTGGGTGATGCTGGGCGACATCCCCTTCCGCGTGGTAGGCGTGACCAAGAAAGCCAACAGCGGCAACTACGGAACAGAGTTCTATGCACCCTTCACCACCGTGCAGCTGCTCTACGACAAGGGACAGGATATCGAGGCGCTGGTGTTGCGTAGCCAGAACGTGAGCGAAGCCACGGCTGCCGACGAGTTCCGCAAGGGCCTCTACCGCCTGCTGGGTGCCCAACACCGTTTCTCCCCCGATGATCGTCGTGCGCTTTGGATCGACAACAGCGCCGAGTCGGCCGAGAGTGTGAACCAAGCCAAGGGAATCATCCGCAAAGCATTCTGGATCCTGGGGCTCCTGACCCTGCTGAGCGGTGTGGCTGGCGTGGGCAACATCATGCTGATCAGCGTCAAAGAGCGCACCCACGACTTTGGCATCCGCAAGGCCTTGGGAGCCAAGCCTCGACAGATCATCGGCATGGTTCTGGCCGAGAGCATCATGATCACTGCCATATTCGGCTACATCGGCATGGTGGCGGGCGTAGGATTCTGCGAATACATGGATGTCTCGACCAGCGACCAGGCGCTGGAGGTAGCAGGCAATTCGATGCGCTACTTCATTGACCCAACCGTTGGCCTCGACGTCTGTCTGCAAGCCACTCTGGTCATGATCCTGGCTGGTGCCATTGCCGGATTCCTACCAGCACGCAAGGCAGCTCATATCAAACCCATTGAAGCATTAAGAAGCGAATGAAACTATTTGACAGAGACGTTTGGGAAGAAATCCTCGAGACGCTGCTTCGCAACAAGACGCGCAGCCTGCTCACAGCCTTTGGCATCTTCTGGGGTGTGTTCATGCTCCTGTTGCTGATGGGCGGTGGCAATGGTTTGAAGTCAATGCTAGGCAACGTTTTCGCGGGTTTTGCCTCCAATTCCTGCTTTGTGGCCAGCTCCACCACGAGCGAGCCGTACAAGGGTTTCCGCAAGGGACGCTGGTGGAGCTTGGAGAATGGCGACGTGGATCGCATTCTGAATACTTGCCCTGAGGTGGAGATGGTCACCGGATGTCTCTTCAGCCGAGGCACGGGCATCCATGGCGACAAGACGCTGAGCGTCACAGTCAAGGGCGTGGACCAGAACTACGCCTCCATCGACAATCCCAAGGTCCGCCACGGTCGTTGGATGAATGGCTCCGACCTGGCCGAATGTCGCAAGGTTTGCATCGTGGGCCTACGCGTAGCACAAGATCTTTACGGTGGTGAAGATGAATCGATTGGTCAATTCCTGCAGGTCGATGGCATCTATTATCGCATCGTGGGTGTGAGCGGCAAGGATGCCAGTGGCATCTCGATCGTCGGCAACAACGAAACCGCCGTCTATGTGCCCATCACCCTGATGCAACGCGTCTATAATCGCGGCACGAGCATGGACATGCTGGCATTCACCGCACGCGAAGGCTATCTGGTGAGCGATGCCGAAGAGAAGGTGAAACAAACCCTCAAGCGAGCGCACACAATCCATCCCGACGACAAACAAGCCGTCTTCAGCATCAACGCTGAAGCCATTTTCAGCATGGTCGACAACCTCTTCCACGGCATCAGCATCCTGGTGTGGATGGTGGGTCTCGGCACCCTATTGGCGGGCGTGATTGGCGTAAGCAACATCATGATGGTAACAATACGCGAACGTACCACTGAGATAGGCATCCGTCGAGCCATCGGCGCCAAGCAGCGCGACGTTCTCTTTCAGGTCCTGGCCGAAAGCATGGTGCTCACGCTGGTGGCGGGCACGTTGGGCATCTGCCTCTCAGTAGGCATCCTGCAGGTGCTCGAAAACATGGCACAGGAGGATTCGCCTGGCTCGGTCTTCCAGATAAGCTTCTGGCTGGGCGTAGGTTCGGCCGTGGTATTAGCACTGCTGGGGCTGGCTGCCGGCATCACACCTGCGATGAGAGCCATGCAGATACGTCCTGTGGATGCCATGAGAGATGAATGATCTTCAATTACAATCTGACCAAGCACTATCTGACGATTGACCATCCAGTCTTCTGGCATTCGTAAGCACCATGCCGATCGTCAAATCGTAAATCGCAAATCGAAAGTCGAAAAATCGAAAAACCGTAAATAAACATGATGAGCAAACTATTCAAATACCTGGGCTTAGCCTTGCTGGCAGCCCTCTTCATCGGTACCTTCGTGTTCCTCTACAAGAAGTCGCAACCCAAGGTTACACGTTACGAAATCCATCAGCCACAGGTGGGCGACATCGAAAAGAGCACCGTGGTGACCGGCACCATCGAGCCACGTGACGAGGTCAACATCAAGCCTCAGATCAGCGGCATCATCACCGAACTGATGAAGGAAGCTGGCCAGCGTGTGCGCAAGAACGAGGTGATAGCCAAAGTCAAGGTCATCCCCGACATGGGCAACCTTTCGTCGGCCGAAAACCGCGTGAAGCTGGCTCGTCTCAACCTCGAACAGGCACAGACCGACCGCGACCGCATGTCACGCCTCTACGAGCAGAAGGTAGTCAGCGCCGAGGATTTTGAGAAGTCCGACATGCAGCTCAACCAAGCCAAAGCCGAGCTCACCGTAGCCGAAGACCAGCTCAACATCGTGCGCGAAGGCATCTCACTGAGCAATGCTGACATGAGCACCACCCTGATCCGATCCACCGTGGATGGCCTCATACTCGACGTTCCTGTCAAGGTGGGAAACTCCGTTATCCTCAGCAACTCGTTCAACGACGGCACCACCATCGCTACCGTGGCCGACATGAACGACCTCATCTTCCGCGGTATGATCGACGAAACCGAAGTCGGCCGCATCCACGAGGGCATGCCAGTCATCATCACCATTGGTGCCTTACAGGATATCCGCCTCGATGCCAACCTCGAATACATCGCTCCAAAGAGCGTGAAGCAGAATGGTGCCAACCAATTCGAGATCAAAGCTGCCATCAGCATCCCAGAGAGCATGCCCGACGGCAGCACCATCACCCTGCGTTCGGGTTATAGTGCCAATGCAGAGATCGTACTGCAACGTGCCAATCAGGTGCTCACCATTCCTGAGGCAGCCCTCGATTGGGAGGGAGACTCTACTTACGTCCACATTCTCACAGACAGCCTCCCTGAGCAGCACTTCCGTCGTCAGCCCGTACAGACGGGTCTCAGTGATGGAGTGCGCATCGAAGTACGTGGTGGTGTGACAGCCAACGACCTCGTGCGTGGCATCGAAATCAAGGAATAAAGCAGCCGACTTCCGTTTCGCACTTGCGAACCTTAATTAAACAATAGAAAAAGATGCAGTCAAAAACAATCCCCATCATAGCCCTTCTTTTGGCTTTTCCGTGTCCTGCTGTCTGGTCTCAAGAATCCACTCCTCCCCCACAGAACCCTCCTGCCTCCCCCTGGTCCCTTGAGCGATGCATCACCCATGCCATAACCCACAACCTGCAGATTCGTCAGCAGGAGAAAACCGTCGAGTCGCAGCAGATTGCCCTCAACACAGCACAATCCAGCCGCCTGCCTTCGCTGCAAGCCAGCCTCTCGCAGTCGTTCAGCTTCGGCCGTGGTCTCACCATCGACAACACCTACACCAACCGTAACACCATGAACTCGGGCGGCGACCTCGGTGCCAGCATCCCCATTTACACAGGCGGACAGATCACGCACAACATCCGCTCCAACCGTCTGGAACTCAACGCTGCCCTGGCCGACCTGGAGCGTGCGCGTCAGGACCTCAGCGTTCAGGTGGCATCCAGTTATCTGGAAGTGCTCTATCAGCAGTCGCTGCTAGACATTGCCCGCCAGCAGACAGAGCTCAGTCAGGCACAGGTGCGTCGCATGGAGCTCCTGCTTGAGAACGGCAAGACAGCCGAAACCAACGTGGCCGAGGCCCGTTCCACCCATGCCTCCGACCTGATGCAGCTCACACAGGCACAGAACGCCTACCAACTCGCTCTGCTCACCCTGAGCCAGCTGCTTGAGCTGCCTACCCCCGACGGCTTCAGCATCGAAACGCCCGACGTACCTCTGCCTCAGGACGTACTGCTCGAATCGCCCGACGAAATCTACCTGCAAGCCGTTGGACAAAAGCCCGTGGTCGAAGCCAGTCGTCTGCGCGTCGAGGAGGCAAAAGAGGGCATCGCCGCTGCCCGCAGCGGGCACCTGCCCCAACTCTCGCTCAACGCGGGTCTCAGCACCAATTATTATAAGGTGATGGACATGCCAGCAGCGACGTTCGGCGATCAGTTGCGCGACAACTTCAGCAAGTACGTGGGCGTCAACCTCTCCATCCCCATCTTCGACCGCAACTCTACCCGCAATCGCGTTCGCACCGCTCGTGTGCAATACGAGGGCCGTCAGCTTGCGCTCGAGCAGGTACAGAAGGACCTCTTCAAGGAGATTCAGCAGGCTTACTACAACGCACTGGCCGCACAGAGCCAATGCATCAGCAGCGAAGCCGCCCAGGCAGCAGCCCAGACAGCCTTCGAACTAGTGACCGGCAAGTACGAGAACGGAAAGGCCACCGCCACTGAGTATCAGGAATCCAAGCTCCGTCTGCAGCGTACCCAAGCTGACCATGCTTACGCGCGCTACACTTTCCTCTTCCGACAGAAGATCCTCGACTTCTACCGAGGCATTGCTATCAAGTAAAAGTTTGTTCAAGTTGACGTCTATCGGCTTGTGTCAACGCAAAGCACGCACGACGTTGACACTTACTGGCAAACAACGTAAACGTGAAGCACCCACAATGGTGATATTCGAACAAAAAACAAACATCAATATGATAGAACAGATGCTCAAATATAATAAGCAATTCGTGGAAACGAAGGCTTATGAGAAATACCAGACAAGCAAGTATCCCGACAAGAAGATTGCCATAGTAACCTGCATGGACACCCGTCTCGTGGAGCTCCTGCCCGCTGCCCTAGGCATCAAGAATGGAGATGTGAAGATTATCAAGAATGCCGGTGGCACAATAACCAATCCATTTGACTCAACAGTGCGTTCGCTGCTTGTGGCCATCTACGAACTTGGTGTTAACGAAGTTATGATCATAGGTCACACGACTTGTGGTGTGCAAGGTATGGATAGCCAGGAAATGCTGCACCTGATGCGTGAACGAGGCATCGATGAGGAGCACATCTCGCTCATGAAGCATTGCGGCATCGACCTTGATTCATGGCTTCACGGTTTTGACGATACCGAGGCCGCCGTACTTGAGACAGTTGACCTCGTAAAGAACCATCCTCTCGTACCAAAGGATATCGTGGTGCGTGGTTACATCATGGACAGCGAAACAGGAGAATTGAAAACACTTTAATATGAAAAAAATAAGCCTATTCATGGTAATGACGGCTCTGCTGTCAATGACTGCCTGCAACAATGAAGGAACAAAGGCAGGTAACAATGCTGCTCAAGAGGAGACTGAAGAAACATCAACCCCTGAAGTATTCGATCCTTTCGAGGCATTTATTGAGCACTTCAGCGAGACAGCATCCTTCGCCTACGCTAATGTGGGCGGACAAAAGGTGTTGCTCGTGTCGCATGAGACGTTCGGCAACAACCAAGATGATGAAGTGGCGGCGATAGCTGCCTCCATTTTTGTTCTCGACTCTGAGGGCAAGATCATGACTCTCGGATCTATCCGCTCACAGGGCACACTTTACCCGGTATCGGTGCTGGAAGGCAAGCTCATGGTGGCAGGTCATCGGTTCGTCAGGATTTACAGCATCCGGGGCGATGTGCCCGAACTGGTTCTTGACACATTCAAGGAAGGTGACGGTCCTGAACTGGCAGACATGTATGAGACCTTCGAGAAGGGTGCGCAAATAAAATTCAGGAAAAGCCTGAAGGAATAAACAAGCAAATTTATGGATCAAACAGCAATAATGAACACAAGCAACTATTACCTTGCCTCAAAGCCTCGTTATGAGATTCTGGACGGTCTCCGTGGCGTAGCAGCCATCCTTGTGGTGTGCTTCCACCTGTTCGAGACCTACTCGGCAGGCATCCCCCACCAGATCATCAATCACGGCTATCTGGCAGTGGACTTCTTCTTCATTCTCTCGGGCTTCGTCATCGGCTATGCCTACGATGACCGACTGTCCAGCGGCAAGATGACCACGTGGGACTTCCTGAAGCGTCGCTTCATCCGTCTGCATCCGCTGGTTTGCATGGGTGCACTTATCGGCTTCCTGCTCTTCTACTTTGGTGGAGGTCCGGATTTCGCTATGATGGCCGATGCGCGATGGTCACAGCTCATCGTCCTGTTGCTCATTGCCCTCACGATGATTCCTGTGCCTGCCTGCATGGATGTGAGAGGATGGAGCGAGACCTATCCGCTCAACGGCGCCACCTGGTCGCTGATGCTCGAATACATTGCTAATCTGCTTTACGTATTCTTCATCCGCCGGTTGGGCAAAGTGGCTTTGGGCATCTGCATTGCCGTCTTCGCGCTGCTTACACTTTCGCTGACGTTCAATCTCGACCCATTCGGTGTCTTTCCCGAGGGTGGCAATTATGCAGCTTACACAGTCATTGGCGGTTGGGGCGTCGATCCTACTCAGCTCTACATAGGCTTTACCCGCCTGCTCTATCCTTTCTTCGCGGGCTTGCTGCTCTGTCGCATTGGCAAGTTCATCACGGTCAGAGGTGGCTTCTGGTGGTGCGCACTGATCATCGCTCTCTGTCAGGCCATGCCACGCGTAGGGGGTACCGACCCAGCCAACTTCTGGATGAACGGCCTCTATGAGTCAATTGTCATTCTTCTGGTCTTCCCAGTGGTGGTGGCTATGGGTGCTGGCAGCAAGGTCGTTGGCCAGACGTCGCAACGCATCTGCAAGTTCTTGGGCGACCTCTCCTACCCGCTCTACATCACACACTATCCACTCATCTACATGCAGATGGGATGGAAAGAGACACATCAGGATACACCCCTCGAGCAGCACATCCTCGTGGCCATCAGCATCTTCTGCATCGCCATCGCCATGGCGTGGGCATCGTTCCAACTGTATGACGTTCCGGTGCGCGAGTGGTTGAAGAACAAGTTGTTTAAGAAGTAAACATAATACCATAAACTTATGAAATCATTTGGATCAAAACCGTGGATGCTTCCACAGCCAGTGCTGATTATCGGCACTTATGACCAGAACGGAGTTGCTAATGCCATGAATGCTGCCTGGGGTGGCACCTGGGACATGCATGAGATCATGATCAGCATGGGCAGCCATGCCACAACAGATTACCTGAAGCTCAGCAATGGCGAGTTCACCGTGGCTTTCGCTACAGCCGACACCATGGTAGCATCAGACTTCGTGGGCATAGTAAGTGCAAAGAATGACCCTGGGAAGATGGCCAAGACGGGGTGGGCAGCCGAGAAAGCCCCAAACGTGAATGCCCCTGTCTTCAAGGTGTTCCCGATGACCATGGAGTGCCGCATCAAGCAGAAGATTGACGAGAGCGAAACTGGTTATTTTCTTATTGCAGAAGTCGTTAACATACTTTGCAACGAGCAATATCTGAACGAGCAAGGCAATCCTGACGTCGAGAAGATGAACATCATCAGCTATGAACCCGTGAATCATAAGTACATCCAGATGGGCAAGGTCATCGGTGATGCTTTCTCTTGCGGCAAGGAGCTGTCAATTGTATAATTACAAAATAATGACAGGACATGGAATTGGTGATAGTATTGTGCTTTATCTCATTGATCCTGAATATTGCAATTTACCCTCTGTGTAAGATAAGATACCGCGACGAAGAAGCCGCAGGGATAGCAGAGGGGAAGCTGCAGATAAAGAGCGAGACACGGCATTTCCCGCAGTCATGTTGGGCATTGTCTCTCCTGTTCCTGATGATAGCTATCTTCCAGCACAACAATCAGGGGATGGTAGTGATTATGATCGGAATACAATGTCTTGTAGCATTTTTCCTTTGCTTGTATGCCGCCTTCCATCGCAACTCGTACTATACGATGGACGACAGGCGGCTGTCGCATGTAAAACATGGCATTGAACAATGGAGCCATACCTGGGACGAGATTGATCATGCTCAGCAGCGTATAGTAAGCACCGGAAAAGCATTCATTATCTACTATGACATTACGACGAAGGACGGAGTGAAGCATCGTTCGCTGCCAGCTTCTTTAGGGACAACATTGAAACAACGTGTCCCTATGGACAAAAGTGCCAATCCCTGGCTGATTACCCTGATTCTGATCTGCACAATAATAACAGGCGTTCTCGTCGTAATGATGAGTAACAGGGGTAGCGACACGGAATGTCAACCCAACATCGAGCACATCAGGCAGGAGGGCATCCTTCTGGCAGGAACCACGGGTGACTACCATCCGCTCACCTTTCTGGAGCCAGATGGCAGCTACACTGGATTTGGCATCGAAGTAGCAGAGGCTATCGCTAAGGAACTTGGAGTAGGGATCAAATTCGTTCCGACATCATGGCCAACACTTACCGCGGACGTGTTGGAGGAACCTCAGAAGTTCGACCTTGCCATCGGTGGCATTTCGATAACAGACAAGCGTCTGGAAACCATGTTAATGAGCGAAGGGTATCTTGCCAATGGTAAGACCATTCTGTGCCGCCGTGAGGTTGCCGACAGGTTCAAGTCAATGGAGGACATCGACAAACCCGAAGTCAAAGTGATGGTGAACCCTGGTGGAACCAACGAACTGCTCGCCCGGGAGAAACTAACCCACGCCACTATCATCATCCACCAGAGCAACCTTGAAATTCCTCGCCTGATTGCTGAAGGGGTGGCAGACATCATGATCACAGAGATAACAGAGGCGCCCTATTATACCAGTATCGATGAACGGCTTGCTGCTCCGCTGATTGACAAGCCCTTTACCCATGGATTTATCGGAGTTCTGATGCGCAAAGGTCAGGATGACCTGTTGAGGGCTGTCAACAAAGTCATAGAACAGATGAAGTCAGACGGCTCCCTAAAGAAACTTCACGAGAAGTATGGGTTGGTTTATGCCTTTGATTAAACATAACTTGAGTGTCCAGTTTGTTGAACTCTAAAGGCAAAAACCTTTCAAGTTGAGCTGCGAAACCTCAGTAATAAAAAACATAAAACTTATGAAAATACTTTTGTTCACATCACTCATGTTGGTGATGGCATTCAGCGTATCGGCACAGAAGAATGACATCACACAGGAGAAGTTCAGCCCATTCTATACCACCGAAGAGGCTCCGAAACTCGAGAATGTCCTCCCAGAACCACCTGCATATAATAGTACCCGCTATCAGGATGACTGGACAATGTATCAGTGGGGCAAATCGGTCAGGAACACCGAAAGGGGGCAGCAGGCCATAGAAGATGCTGGCATCAATGCCGGATATTTCATGAAGCGTTTCTCTCCTGCCATGGGCATAGAACTCACCCCAGAGGAGTTCCCTCATCTGTTCAGATTGCTCAACAGAGCTCACCTGACAGAGCAGCAGGCAGGCAGAAGCGCCAAGAAACACTTCGCCCGTGTCCGTCCTTACCAACAGTTCAATGAACCGTCAGCAGTTCCACAGGCAGAACATCCTACTGACTTTACCAGTTACCCAAGTGGCCACACCCACGCTTCATGGCTTGCAGGATTGATCCTTACGACCATTGATCCTGACCATACGGAAGGAATCATGAAGATCGCCTATGAAATGGGACAGAGCCGAGTCATTGTCGGATTCCACTACCAAAGTGATATTGAAGCCGGACGTGTAGCAGGAAGTATTACCTTTGCACGTCTTTGTGCTGAAGATGAGTTTCAGAAGATGCTGAATAAAGCGATAAAGGAATTCAAAGAGAAGAGAACCAGCGCTAGACGTTGACACAAATAGAATGATATTCATGCAATAACCACGAAATAAGGGGTTCGGATAACTCAGAGAAAGAGCTTCCGAACCCCTAACCAGAATCTGTATGAAGAGAGCACCACATCGTGAATCCCCACCTCGGCCAGCATCACAGAAGCAGCCTTATCATAATCTCCATGCGTCGCCAAGAATCATGCCACCACCAAAACCAAGGGATAACACCTCAGGAATACACGCGAATGTGACGCCACCAAGCGCAAGAACACGCTGGTCGATGATGCCCTGAGCGTGGGCAGTGACGAGTTGCGCGTGTGTGAATGCGGAGTAATAGCCTTGCTTTGAGATACTGTTGAAGATAGGACTCAAGGAGAGATAAGAGAAAAGCCTTGCCCCTTGATTTATTGCAGAAGGAACGCCCTGCTCCTTACACCGAGCCAACTCCTCGATGCTGTGACAACTGGTTGAAACGCGCCCCTCCCACCCTTCGACTTCGACCTGCGGATGACGACCAGTGAGATGGATGCCACCCAAGCCATACTTCACTGCCAGGGATTGGAAGTCGTGGATGGCGATAAGAGGATAATATCGAGAAGGAATCTGCTGCAACAACTGTTCGACTTCCGCCTCCGTAGCTTGTGGCTTCCGCAAATGCAGATAGTCGATGCCTCGTTGCTCAAACTGAGCAACGATGGCATCGGCTTCGTCAGGAATAAAGTGTGGAAGGGTGATGACAATTATCATATTTCAGAATAAACACGTTCTTGCTTTTCCCTCTATAGATTATTTAAGAAGAAGAAGCTTTGAACCTTTTGACGTCCTGATGATGTTTATGCCTTCCGTCATCTTCGTTTTTCTATTTCCCATCAATCCATACACTATTGGATCACTTTCATCACTTTGAACCTCGGTAATGGCTGACTCCTCTTCGACAACAATGGTAGTGCTATCATAAACACCACTGCCGTCAGTAGCCGAAACAGTCACCAGTGCTATGCCAGAGCTGAGCGCAACGACTTTTCCATTTGAATTAACCAACGCCACATCCTCATTATCACTTGTCCACTTTATGGACTTATCTGTTGCATCTTCAGGAAGGACAGTAACATTCAATGTAAAGACTTCTCCCTTCTTCATAGTGAGAGATTTCTCTGATAGGATAATCTCTGTTACCCAGATTGGATCTACTTGTACTCGACAAACAGCAGTTACTCCACTACCATCATTGGATGATGCAACTACATTGGTAACGCCAATCCCCATAGCTACAACCTTGCCATTATTGCTTACAAAAGCAATATCTTCGTTCTCAGATGACCAGCTGATGCTTTTGTCTAAAGCATTTTCAGGATAGACAGTAGCGGTCAAGATAAAGGTATCTCCTACATTCAGCACGATTTGGGTCTCTGAAAGTTCGATAAGATTTACAAGTTCAGGCTCGACTATGATGGCACAAGTAGCATAAACTCCACTGCCATCATTCGCCGTTGCATAAATAGTAGCATTACCCAAGCCCAATGCTATCACCTTGCCACTACTTGAAACCAATGCTACTTCTTCATTGTCGGATGTCCAGCTCACGCTCTTATCCGTAGCATTACTTGGTGAAACGGTAGCGGTAAGCGTAATGGTCTCGCCGACCTTCAATGACGCAGTCGTCTGTGAGAGGGTGATCTGTGTCACTGGGGTTGCCTCAACAGTAACCGAACAGGTACCCTTGACGCCACTGCCATCATTTGCGGTGGCTGTTATAGTCGCTGAGCCAAGGCCTACTGCTGTAACCTTGCCATTGCTATTTACTGTGGCGACTGAAGTATTTGAAGAACTCCAGCTCACGCTCTTATCCGTAGCATTACTTGGCGAAACGGTAGCAGTGAGCGTAATGGTCTCGCCGACCTTCAATGACGCAGTCGTTTGTGAGAGGGTGATCTGTGTCACTGGGGTTGCCTCTACAGTAACCGAGCAGGTACCCTTGACTCCACTGCCATCATTTGCGGTGGCTGTTATAGTCGCTGTGCCAAGGCCTACTGCTGTAACCTTGCCATTGCTATTTACTGTGGCGACTGAAGTATTTGAAGAACTCCAGCTCACGCTCTTGTCCGTAGCATTACTTGGACTAACTGATGCTGAAAGAGAATAAGATTCCCCCTGCTTGAGGGATATACTTGACGGAGAAATTGAAATGTTTGAAACATTCACTGTCTCATTTGTAACTGGTTCTCCGTTAACATAGACCTGAACTACAAATTCTTCTCCATACGTAAAGTATTGAGAATAGCTTGGGTTATAATAAACTTCAAAATAGACATACTCGCCATTAGCGACCAAAGCATTACATTCTTGATCTTGTTGAATTAAGGATCCTCCACCACACATCTCCTTGTCCCCCATAAAGGTTGCCCATTTATAACCGAAAGGAGAATCATTATAGCCTTCATAATGAACCTTAAAAGTCACATGATCGCCAAATGAAAGATTGTGCTTAAACCTGAAATAATCAACATCAGATAAATTCGAAAGACCAAATCTGATTTTCGTATAAATATCATTAGCGGTATCGAGTGTATTATTTGATTCTTTCTCTCTACGTTCGGCAACGACATTGATGTAAAGCCATTTATCTGCTCCTGCCTTTGGCTGAATTAGTCCAGTGAATTTCATTGCGTAATTACCGGGAATCAGTCCTGTAATAATTCCAGTTTCACTAATCGAATAACCTGTTGGCGGATCAACTACATGTTGGCCACCCTTGAAATCATAATGAACCCAATTGCTGGCCATCTCTGCAGAAAACACTTTGTCATAGTTTGAAGAACAACTATAATGCAGTTGATATCCTTCACCGACTACAATTTCTATGGTATTATTATCTTCAAGCCATTCAAAATCCCATACAAAATCATCATTGGAATATGCTAAAGCATTCGCAAAACAAAGAAAAGTTGTAAATAATGATAATAAAAAATGTTTCATAGCCTACTAATAGATATATGAGAAAATCAAACTCTACGAAGATGATCAAACGACGCATCCCAATCCTTCCAGACAGGCTCTATGCCACGTTCCTTGAGAGACTGGATGATTTCGGCCACTGGACGGTTGTCGCTGACGGTGAACTGCTCAAGAGCTTCGGGATAGGTGTAGTAACCGCCTGGATTCACGCGACTTTCGGCCGACATGGTGGTGACTCCGAGGGTACACATGTTGTTGCGGATGAAAGCTGGCTCACGCGTAGAATAAGAGATGTCAACATCGTGGTCGAAGATACGCATGGCGAAAGTGACCTGTGCCAACTCGCGGTCGCTGACGAAGCAGTTGGGTTGGAAACCCTCGTTCTGTGCCGGACGCATACGTGGGAAGTTGACCGAATACTTGGTACGCCAGTAGTGCTTCTGCAGATAGCGAAGATGAATGGCCAGCATGGTGACGTCGGTCTTCCACTCCTTCTCCAAGCCAAGCAGGGCACCCATGCCGATGCTGTGCACACCCGCCTGACCCATGCGGTCGAAGCCATCGAGTCGCCACTCAAAGTGCGACTTCATGCCGTGCGGATGGTAGAGTTTGTAGTTCTTAGCATTGTAAGTCTCCTGGAAGCAAATCACACCATTCAAGCCGTGGTGCGTCAGCATCTCGTACTCTTCGGCCTTGAGTGGCATCACCTCGATCTTAAGGTTCGAGAAGTATGGCTTGGCACGATCGAGTGCCTCGGCCAGATACTTAGGGCCAGCCACGCCTGGGTTCTCGCCGGTCACGATGAGCAGGTTCTCGAAGGGAGCGATGCGCTTGATGGCCTTGTATTCGTCCTCACACTGGTCAATGGTGAGGATGGTACGAGCCATAGGATTCTCGCGGTGGAAACCACAATAGACGCACGAATTGGTGCACGAATTGGTGATATAGAGCGGAATGAACATCGACATGGTCTTACCGAAGCGTTCCTGCGTATATTTCTGGCTCAAACGAGCCATCACCTCAAGGTAAGGTTCGGCAGCTGGCGAAATGAGGGCCATGAAGTCCTCTACATCGCAACGTGACTTGGCCAGGGCTCGGCGCACGTCCAAGTCGGTCTTTGAGGCGATCTTACGAGTGATCTCGTCCCAATCGTACTTTTTTATTTCTTCACTAAACACGGTTGATAATAATAAATTAGGAATATCTGTTACTGCGTGGTGTGTTTTTCACCACGCAGTATTATTGTCGGGGGGATGAGGAATTACTCCCTGTCCATCGGATAGCGGACACCCCACTCCTTGCGCAGAGCATCCATCTGCTTCATGATGCTCAGCGTCTCGGCATGTGGCATCATAGGCGATTCGAGTAAGCCCTCCTCAAGGCAACGCTTGCACTCGAGCACCTGATACTCATAGCCATTGACCATGTCGGCAGGACGCTCGATACGCTCCACGAGCTGATAGTCGCGATAGACCTCGACCAGTTCAGGACAGTTGACATTATCGACGCGGATGTAGCCATCCACACCCGAGATGATGCCCTGGCGGTCGTTGAGCGTGAGGCAACCTGCCTGAAGGTTAGCCATCTTGCCATCGGCATAACTTAGCGAGATGCTCTCCATCATGTCCATGCCTGTAGGGCCAAGGTGACAGTTGGTCACGGTGCGGGCGATGTCTGTGCCGAAATACATACGGGCGAAGTTGAGCACATAGACGCCCAGGTCGAGCAATGCACCGCCACAGAGGTCAGGACGCACAATGCGCTCCTTGTGTTCCATCATGTAGCAGAGGGTGGCGGTGAGGACGCGTGGCTCACCGATGATGCCGCTCTCCATCAGCTCCTTCACCTTGTGCGACAAAGGCATGTAGCGTGTCCAGATGGCTTCAGTCAGGAATAACTTGCGCTCACGAGCCATTTCGATGAGCTCCTGTGCCTCGGCTGCATTGGCGGTGAAGGCCTTCTCGACCAATACCGGTTTGTTATGCTCCAAAGCCAGGCGAGTGTGCTGATAGTGATGCGAATGTGGGGTGGCAATATAGACGAGGTCTACGTCAGCATCACTCACCAGCTCCTCGTAGCTGCCGTAAGCACGAGCTATGCCATACTCGTCGGCAAACTCTTGAGCCTTCTGCTGCGATCGTGAGGCGATGGCCAGCACCTCGGCGTCCTTGAGGGGAGCCAAGGCCTGAGCCATCTTATGAGCGATCCAGCCGGCACCGATGATACCTACTCTGATCTTTTCCATATCAACGAGCCATCTTATAGATGTTAACCATATCCTCGCGAGTCAGCACCTTCAGGGCACCTACAGTACTAGCACCATAGTTGCTGCACTTGTCGGCCATCTCCTCGATCTCGGCATCGGTGATATCCTTGCCAATCAGTTCCTTGATGCTGGTAGGCATACCGATGGAATGATAGAACTGCTCCATCTTCTCAATGCCGCGCAGGGCGGTGCCGATGGTGTCGTTGAAGTCGTTCTGTACGCCAAGCACGTTGACGGCAAAGCGGGCGAAACGGGTTGGGTTCTCGTTGAGGACGTAGCGTGCCCAGCTGCCCCACAGAGCGGCAAGGCCTGCACCGTGTGATACGTCGAACATGCCCGAAAGCTCATGCTCAAGGTTGTGGGTTGCCCAGTCGCCAGTGGTACCACAGCCGGTGAGGTCGTTGTGCATCAGTGAACCTGCCCACATCAGCTGAGCGCGATGACGGTAGTTCTCAGGATCCTTCAGTACGATCTGCACGCTGTTCATGACGGTGCGGATCGAAGCCTCGGCGATGTTGTCGGTGATGTCCATGTCATCGTCCTTACTGAAGTAACGCTCCTGGGTGTGCATCATCATATCCACAGCACCGCATGAGGTCTGCCATGCTGGCAGGGTGTAGGTGAGAACAGGATTGAGCACGGCGAACTTGCAACGGAACTCGTCGATGCAGTAATCCTTCTTCAAGCCACCCTCGTCGTTGGTGATCACGCTGCCGTTGCTCATCTCGCTGCCTGCAGCTGGGATGGTAAGCACGCATGAGGTTGGGATGCTCTCTACGTCGAATGCCTTGCGGGTATAGAAATCCCACACGTCGCCCTGATAAGGGATGCCGACGCTCATGGCCTTCATAGAGTCGATAACCGAGCCGCCACCTACGGCGAGGAGGAAGTCAACACCCTCCTTGCGGCAGAGCTCAATGCCCTCGCGCACAAGGCTTACGCGTGGATTAGGCACCACGCCGCCCAGTTTGATGTAAGCAATTCCTTCGGCTTCGAGCGACTGGCACACGCGGTCGAGCAAACCTGAACGCACGACGCTGCCGCCGCCATAATGCACGAGCACCTTGGTGCCGCCATATTTCTTGACCAACTTACCTGTCTGAAGTTCTGAATCAGGGCCAAACACCACCTGGGTGGGGGCATAATAATTAAATGATTGCATAATTGTTTGTGAGTATTAATGGGTTTTAGAACATGGTCGGAAAGCGTATTCCTTAATTTCGGTAATGGTGGGATGAGTACCGCACAACGCACACTCCGTGCTGCGACCGAAGTCGAAGCGCTGGAACTGCATCGTGGTAGCATCGAACGTGAGGAATGCATCGGTCAGGAGCTGTCCATGGCCGGTGATGTACTTGATGCATTCGGTGGCTTGCAGCGTGCCACAGATGCCAGCTATCGACCCCAGCACGCCCACCATGGCACACGTCTCGACCTCCTCCTGAGCTGGTGGCTCGGGGAAGAGGCAACGGTAGCAGGCGGTGCCGGGTACATGGGTCATCAGCTGACCACGATAGCGGTTGATGCCGCCCATGCAGAAGGCTTTGCCCAACATGATGCAGGCATCGTTGATGAGGTACTTGGGCGAGAAGTTGTCGGTGCCGTCAATCACGAAGTCGTAGTCACGTATCAACTCCAGGGCGTTGTCTTCACTCAGGAAGCAGTCGTAGGTCACGACGCGGACATCGGGATTGAGCGCATGTATCTTCTCAGCAGCAGACAGCACCTTGGGCCTTCCCACATCGGCCGTGGTGTGAATGACCTGTCGCTGCAGGTTGGTGACCGACACCACGTCGCCGTCCACCAATCCCAGCGTCCCCACACCGGCAGCAGCCAGATAGAGAGCCAGGGGCGAACCCAAGCCGCCTGCTCCCACGATGAGTACACGGGCATCGAGCAGCTTCTGCTGCCCTTCAGGACCTATGCCATCGAGGATCAGGTGGCGGTTATAGCGACGTTTCTGTTCGGTTGTCATACATTATATATAATATTATAGCTTACGCAAGTCATGTGTCAACTTGGCAGCACAGAAGTTAGGGCCACACATGGTGCAGTATTCGCCATCGGTATGACCTGCCTCCTCGAAGTACTGCAAGGCACGCTCAGGGTCGAGCGAGAGGTGGAACTGGTCGCGCCAGCGGAAGTCGAAGCGTGCCTTCGACAAGGCATTGTCGCGGATCTCGGCACCCGGATGACCCTTGGCCAGGTCGGCAGCATGGGCAGCAATCTTGTAGGTGATTACGCCATTGCGCACGTCCTCGCGGTTTGGCAATGCCAAGTGCTCCTTAGGGGTCACGTAACAAAGCATGGCTGTGCCCAACCAGGCAATCTGTGCACCGCCGATGGCCGAGGTGATATGGTCATAACCAGGTGCGATGTCGGTGACTATAGGACCCAGTGTGTAGAAGGGTGCCTCATGGCAGTGGTCGAGCTGTCGCTCCATATTCTCGCGGATCTTGTGCATGGGCACATGGCCAGGGCCCTCGATGAAGGCCTGTACGCCCTTCTCCCAAGCACGGGTCACGAGTTCGCCCATGGTGTCGAGCTCAGCGAACTGAGCTGCATCGTTGGCATCGGCCGTACACCCAGGACGAAGGCCATCGCCGAGCGAGAGAGCCACATCATACTGTGCCACAATGTCGCAGATGTCATCGAAGTGCTCGTAGAGGAATGACTCCTGATCATGGATCAGGCACCACTTCGACATGATCGAACCGCCACGGCTCACAATGCCGCACAGACGAGTGTCGGCCAGGTGAACGTTGTGGCGACGGATGCCAGCATGGATCGTGAAATAATCCACACCCTGCTCACACTGCTCAATGAGGGTGTCCTTATAGACCTCCCAGGTCAGATCCTCCACACGGCCATTCACCTTCTCCAGCGCCTGATAGATGGGTACGGTGCCTACAGGAACAGGGCAGTTGCGGATGATCCACTCACGCGTCTCGTGGATGTTCTCGCCAGTCGAGAGGTCCATCAGCGTATCGCCACCCCATTTGCAGCTCCACACAGCCTTATCGACCTCCTCCTCGATGCTCGAAGTGGTTGCTGAGTTGCCGATGTTGGTGTTGATCTTCACCAGGAAGTTGCGGCCGATGATCATAGGTTCGGCCTCAGGGTGGTTGATGTTGGCAGGCAATACGGCACGACCGCGGGCAATCTCGCTGCGCACGAACTCGGGGGTGATGTGGCTCTTGATGCCCAGCTCCTCGCAGTTCATGTTCTCGCGGATGGCCACATACTCCATCTCAGGCGTGATGATGCCGGCCTTGGCATAATCCATCTGGGTGATGTGTTTGCCAGCCTTGGCACGACGTGGCAGGGCGATGTGCTCGAAGCGCAGGTGGTCGAGGCTCTTGTCGGCCAGACGCTGGCGGCCATATTCGCTGGTCACCTCCTGCAGCTGCTCGGTGTCGTTGCGATCCAGGACCCACTGCTCACGCATGCGTGGCAAGCCTTTTTTCAGATCCACCTCGATCGATGGGTCGCTGAATGGGCCGCTGGTATCGTAGATATACACTGGACGGTTCTCCTCCGTATGAGGAATACCCTCTTTGTCTTTGGTCACGGTAGGTGTCAAGTTGACCTTGATCATGCCCACCTTTACCGAAGGAAAAAGACGCCCCTGCATGTAAGCTTTTTCCCTCTTGGCGTATGCTTTGTTATCTTGTGGCATAATAATAAGACCCTCCCCCTGCCCCTCCTGCCCCATGGGCATTTGCTTCGCAGCACGGAGGGAAGTAGAACGCTGGAGGGCTGTCTACTTTGTTATTACTTTTCCTAACGGTGGATAATGGGGTGTCCGAAAATCTGTTAGGATTCTGATTTCACGAAACTAACCATCCCCCACCCTTGACGGGAGGGGTCAGGGGAGGGTTCAATTCAAGAACGCTGTGAGTGGTGAAGACGCCTCAGCCGAGTCGCTGATAGCACCAAGGCCTGCCTCGAAGGCACGACGACCAGCGATGACAGCCTCCTTGAAGGCCACGGCCATCTGCACGGGATCGCCTGCTACAGCGATAGCGGTGTTGACCAGACAGCAGTCGGCTCCCATCTCCATGGCTTCGGCAGCATGGCTTGGTGCACCGATACCTGCATCGACGACTACGGGCACGGTGGCTTGCTCGATGATGATCTGCAGGAAGTCCTTCATGCGAAGTCCCTTGTTTGTGCCAATGGGTGCGGCCAGTGGCATCACAGTGGCAGCACCTGCCTCCTCCAGATGCTTGCAGAGCGTTGGGTCGGCTTGGCAGTAAGGCAAGACCACGAAGCCGAGCTTCACAAGCTGCTCAGTGGCCTTCAGTGTCTCGATGCTGTCGGGCAACAGGTAACGAGGATCGGGATGGATCTCGAGCTTCAGCCAGTTGGTGCCGAAGGCCTCGCGTGCCATCTGTGCTGCGAATACGGCCTCCTCGGCATTGCGTACGCCCGAGGTGTTGGGCAGCAGCTGGATGTTCTTGTTCTGGATGATGTGCTGCAGCAGGTCATCCTGCTTATCATTCAGCTCAATGCGCTTCATGGCCACAGTCACCATCTCCGTTTCCGAAGCCTCGATTGCCTGTGCCATCAGCTGGTTGTTGCTGAACTTTCCTGTTCCCAGAAAGAGTCGTGAATTGAACTCACGACCTGCAATTACTAATTTCTTCATTATTGTTGTTTTGTTACTTTGTTGTTTTGTTAATATGTTGGGTGGCAGAATCGATCTTTGTCGTCTCTACCAGTCGCCTCATCTCGTCCACAGGGTCAACAGCTCGCAGCACGGTGCCGCTCAATGCTATGCCTGTCACACCCGTCTGCATGATATCAGGGATGTCATCGGCCGTGATGCCACCGATGGCCACGATGGGCAGTTGTATGCCCGCTTCACGCATCTGGCTGACGATGCTGCGATACCCCTCCAAACCCAGCACAGGCGAAAGCCCCTTCTTGGTCGTAGTGAAACGGAAAGGTCCGCAACCGATGTAGCTGGCTCCCGATTCGTAATGCAGACGCACATCATCGAAGGTATTGGCCGTGCCACCGATGATGAACTCCTCGCCCAGCATCCTGCGTGCCTCTGCCACTGGCATGTCTTTCTTGCCCAAGTGCACGCCATCGGCCTTGATCTCCATGACGAGCGCTACATGGTCGTCGATGATGAACGTGGCTCCTGCCTCACGACACAGGCGCTGTGCCTCCAGGGCAATAGGACGAATCTCGTCCACCGTAGCATCCTTCATCCTGAGCTGCACCCATCGACAACCGCCCTCCAAGGCGATTCGGATGGAGTCAAGGTAGGTGATGGTGTCGGTATAATGCGAAATAAACTGTATCATCCTCCGCAAGCAGCCTTGATCACTACGATGTTGTCATTCTCATGGAGGGCGGTCGCTGCCCACTCTGTGCGTGGCACCATGCGATTGGCAATAGCTACGGCCACACCCTTCTGTGGCAATGCCAGCTCTTCGGCCAACGCCTGTACGTTCGAGGCCTTCACCTCAGTATTCTGATTGTTGATGATTACCTGCATAAACAATAAAAAAAATCCTATCGGAGGCCTAATGCCTACAATAGGGGTGACTGATTGTCTGAAAGAATGATAAGCATTTCCTACGGCAGCATTACCTGCTTCAGGTCAATGGGTATAATCTCAGCCACAGGCCTTCTTGTCCTGTAGCACCCCTTCGATTCAACGAATTGCGCAGCAAAGATAGGGTAGTTTTGCGTATTTTCCAAAAAAAAAGAGTGAAAAAATATGAATCGCTTGATAATTTGCCACAAATGCCCTATCTTTGTGCCCAAATAAGGATTAAAACACGCCTATCCGACCTCGAATATTGTGACTAAAGTCACCTCTATTTCTGGCACAAGCATTATCTCATTATGACAAAAGTCGTCATCGCCATAGATTCCTTCAAGGGTTGCCTCAGCAGCATCGAAGCATGCGAGGCAGCTGCCACTGGTGTGCTTCGTGCTCTGCCTGAGGCCGAAGTCTTCACCATTCCCCTCTCCGACGGTGGCGAGGGATTGACCGAAGTGCTCACTCACTCCATGCACGGCAAACTGGTGGAGGCCAGCGTCCATGGCCCGTTGATGGAACCTATCACTGCCCGCTATGGCATCGTGGAGGGCAATGCCTCACACTCTGGCTCGTCCACTTCACCCACCGCCATCATCGAGATGGCTGCTGCCTGTGGCCTCCCCTTAGTGCCCGAGCCTCTGCGCAATCCCGAGGCCACCACCACCTTCGGGTTCGGCGAGATGATACTCGATGCCCTCCGTCGCGGTTGCCGGCACCTTATCCTTGGCATTGGCGGTTCAGCCACCAACGATGCTGGCATGGGTATGCTCCAGGCCCTGGGTGCTACGCTTGTCCTAAATCCAGGCTTAACTTATGACCAAGCCTCGTCACTACTTATGACCAAGCCTTGCCATCCCTTAAGCCTAATGCAGATCCAGCAGGGCCAGAGCCTCCCCCCGACTGCCGTCGATACCGCTATTGTCAACGGTGGGCTCCTCTCCCACATCTGCAGCATCGACACCTCTACGCTCTCACCGCTGCTCGAGGGTGTCACCATCCATGTGGCGTGCGACGTTCGCAATCCCCTCTTCGGGCCTCAGGGTGCTGCCCACATCTATGCACCACAGAAGGGTGCTTGTCCTGAAGCCGTCGTGCGTCTTGACCGTGGTTTGCAGCATGTCTTTGCCCTTGCCACAGCTGGCGATGCTCCACTGGCATCTGCCTCTGATGCAAACAGCACTCCTTCCACCAGTCAGCCAGGCGATGGGGCAGCCGGCGGTCTTGGGTTTGCCCTGCGTCATTACCTTGGCGCCACCTTGCAGCCAGGCATCGAGCTCGTACTCAGCCAGCTGCATTTCGACACGCTCATAGCTGATGCTGACCTCATCCTCACAGGCGAAGGCCAGAGCGATGCCCAGACGCTGATGGGCAAGGTTCCTGCAGGTGTGCTCCATCATGCCCAGTTGCATCATGTCCCTGTCCACCTCGTCGCTGGCCGGATCCAGGATCATGACTTGCTCCTCTCCCGCGGCTTCGCTGCCCTCCATGGCATCAATGACAACGATCCCTCTCCGCTCTCCGAGTTGCTGAAACCCGAGAATGCGAAGAGGAATCTGATCCGAACGGTCGCCCAGTTTGTCAGCGACCTATACTTATAGAAGCATTACCAATTAATGCCCTTGCCTGCCTTCAGCGTGTTCTTCATCAGCGAGCAGATGGTCATTGGACCTACGCCACCTGGCACTGGGGTGATGAACGAGCACTTAGGAGCTACCTCATCGAACTTCACGTCGCCCTTGAGCTTGAAGCCCGACTTCTTCGTGGCATCTGGCACACGGGTGGTTCCTACGTCGATGACCGTGGCACCCACCTTCACCATGTCGGCAGTCACAAACTCTGGCGAACCGATGGCTGCGATCAGGATGTCGGCCGAAGCACAGATCTCCTTCAGGTTCTCGCTGGCCGAATGGCATACGGTGACGGTAGAGTTGCCTGGGTAAGCCTTCTGCATCATGAGCTGAGCCACTGGCTTGCCCACGATGTTCGAACGGCCGAGCACCACACAATGCTTGCCCTTGGTCTCCACGCCATAACGCTCCAGCAGCATCATGATGCCAGCGGGTGTAGCGCTGACGAAGCAGGGCAGACCGATGCTCAAACGACCCACATTCACAGGGTGGAAACCATCCACATCCTTGCGGTAGTCAATGGCCTCAATCACCTTCTGGCTGTCGATATGCTTAGGCAGTGGCAGCTGCACGATGAAGCCATCCACCTCTGGGTTCTTATTCAACTCGTCCACCTTGGCCAGAAGCTCTGCCTCGGTGATGTCTGCCTCATAGCGAATGAGCGACGAGGTGAAACCACACTCTTCACAAGCCTTGACCTTAGCGGCCACGTATGTCTCCGAACCGCCATCATGACCCACCAGAATAGCGGCCAGATGTGGCGCACGCTTGCCCTGAGCAAGCATCTCAGAAACCTCCTGTGCAATTTCAGCCTTTATAGCGGCGGCTGTTGCCTTTCCATCAATTAGTTGCATAAAAAAAGACCCTCCCCCGACCCCTCCCATCAAGGGAGGGGAGTAGTTACCTACTAGTTCCGCGAGGGAGATACGGTTCTAAGTATTATTAGAATGTTACAATTATCGATAAATCAAATATCAGGTTCCTGTACATCCAGATAATCTGATATTTTTCTGATTGTACTCACAATATCGAACAAGACCTCTTCATTTGTAAATCTTAGCACAGAGAAGCCTAACTCCTCCAACCTTGATGTGCGAACCAAGTCATCCTCTACTTGTCGAGGCTCTGTATGGTAACCACCATCCACCTCAATAATCAGATTATGATATAGGCAAGCGAAATCTACAATATAATCTGCAATGACATGCTGCCGTACAAACCGATGCCCATTCAAGCGCTTGGCACGCAATGCCTCCCACAAGATGCTTTCGGCCTCATTCATATGCCGCCTATTCTCTGCAGCATAAGCTTTCAGCAATTGATATCTGTCGGGCGATGCCCATGCAAAATAGCTGTCTTCCTTGTTCATCAGTTCTTACACATAGGCATCATCCAATCGCACCTTGGTAAAGATGCGGACACTGGCCACAGATTTCTCGTCATCCGAAACATCTTATCCCCCTCCCTTGGCGGGAGGGGTCAGGGGAGGGTCTAGGTTTTACATCCCCGGGAACTTCCCCTTCATCTTAGCAGCCATCTGCTGCATCTGCATCATAGCACGTGGGTTGGCCTTGAAGTCGTTCATCTTCTTCATCACCTTGCGCATGTCATCGAACTGCTTCACCAGTCGGTTGACTTCCTGGATCGAAGTACCTGAACCCTTGGCGATGCGGTTCTTGCGACTCTGGTTCATGCACTCAGGATGCTGACGCTCGTAAGGGGTCATCGACTGGATGATGGCCTCCACGCCCTTGAAGGCAGAGTTGTCGATGTCCAGATCCTTGATGGCCTTACCCACACCTGGGATCATCGAAGCCAGATCCTTGATGTTACCCATCTTCTTGATCTGCTGAATCTGCTCATAGAAGTCGTTGAAGTCGAACTGGTTCTTGGCAATCTTCTTCTGGAGCTTCTTGGCCTCCTCCTCGTCGTACTGCTGCTGAGCACGCTCCACGAGAGAGACCACATCGCCCATGCCGAGAATACGGCCAGCCATACGCTCAGGATAGAACACGTCGAGGGCCTCCATCTTCTCGCCCGTACCGTTGAACTTGATAGGCTTCTGCACCACGGTGCGGATCGAGAGGGCAGCACCACCACGGGTATCGCCATCGAGCTTGGTGAGAATCACACCTGTGAAGTCGAGACGCTCGTTGAACTCCTTGGCGGTGTTCACTGCATCCTGACCGGTCATGGCATCCACCACGAACAGGATCTCCTGTGGCTGCACGGCATTCTTGATGTTCTCGATCTCCTGCATCATGGCTTCGTCTATGGCCAGACGACCTGCGGTATCGAGCAGCACCACATCATAACCCTCGCGCTTGGCCTTGTCGATGGCATCCTTGGCGATCTTGACAGGATCCTTGCAGTCAAGGTCTTTATAGACAGGCACTCCCACCTGACCCGCTACAACCTCCAGCTGGTCGATGGCTGCAGGACGATACACGTCGCAAGCTGCCAGCAGTGGCTTCTTGCCCTTCTTGTCCTTCAGCATCAGGGCGAGCTTACCAGTGTGGGTGGTCTTACCTGCACCATTAAGGCCGGCCATCAGGATTACGGTAGGATTGGCCTTGAGGTTGAGCTCCACAGCATCACCGCCCATCAGGATAGCCAGCTCGTCATGCACGAGCTTCACCATCAGCTGACCAGGCTTCACAGCGGTGAGCACATCCATGCCCAACGCCTTCTGCTTCACGGTGTCGGTAAAAGTCTTGGCTACCTTATAGTTCACGTCGGCATCCAACAGGGCACGACGCACGTCTTTCAAGGTCTCTGCAACGTTGATTTCGGTGATCTTGCCTTCACCCTTGAGGATTTTGAACGAGCGCTCAAGACGCTCGGAAAGATTGTCAAACACGAGAAATAAATGTAAAATACATAATGTATAATGTAAAATTCTTACCACACAGGATGAGGGCTCATCCGGTTAATTTTACATTTTACATCTTAAATTATTAATTTATTTTGACCGCAGCAACATGAAATTGCGGCGCAAAGATAACGTTTTTTGTTGGGAAAACAAAACATTTCGCAGAAAAAATGCCATTATTCTTGCTCATTGACCAAAAAGTTCGTATCTTTGCACCGAACTATTTTATCATTCTATTAGTATTTAGGCATGCTCGAAGTCAAGAACCTCCACAAAACCTTCGGCTCGCAGGAAGTGCTGCGAGGCATCGACTGCACCTTTCAGCCAGGTGTCAACAACCTGATCATTGGCCAGTCAGGATCGGGCAAGACCGTCCTGCTCAAGTGCCTCATCGGCCTCTATCGCCCCGAACAGGGCGAGGTGCTCTACGATGGTCGCAACTTCCACGCCCTCAAGATCAAGCAGCTGCGCGAGGTTCGCAAGGAGATCGGTGTGCTGTTCCAGGGTTCTGCCCTGTTCGACAGCATGTCGGTGGAGGACAACGTAGCCTTCCCCCTCCGCATGTTCAGCGACCAGACGGAGGCACAGATTCGCGAACGTGTCGATTTCTGTCTGGCTCGTGTCAACCTCAAAGATGCCCACCGCAAGATGCCTAGCCAGATCTCTGGCGGTATGCAGAAGCGTGTAGCCATTGCCCGTGCCATCTCGCTTCAGCCCAAATACCTCTTCTGCGACGAACCTAACTCCGGCCTTGACCCTCAGACCTCCATCGTCATCGACCAGCTCATCGACGACATCACCAAGGAGTACGGCATCATCACCATCGTCAACACCCACGACATGAATTCAGTCCTCGGCATTGGCGACCATATCACCTTCCTGGCCGACGGTCACGTAGAATGGACGGGCAACAAAGACAACATCCTACAAACCGAAAACGAAACCCTCCGCCGCTTCCTCTTCTCTGCTCCGACGTTGCAGCGGATCAGAAATGGACACTAAACCCATGGGCTTCAAATGAAAGCCGACAACCCACTTCGACGCAAATATGAAAGAATTCAATACCACGGGCACCTGCCGACCCAACGAGCACTACATGGTGGACATCTCCGAACGACTGGAAGTCATCCGTACGATGATTGCCAAGAGACGTTATTTCTGTATCAATCGAGGCAGACAATATGGAAAAACAACAACGCTGCAAGCCATAAGTAGCAACCTTTCGGATGAGTACTGCATTTTCAGCATTAGTTTCGAGGCAATAGAAGACGTATGTTATAGGGATGAGAATAGTTTTTATGCAAAGTTCATCAGTATTCTTGCCCGTTCATTTATGTGGACTCCTTTGGCGGGACTTGATCCTGCTGTTGCAGAGATGATCGTAGAATACACCAAAGCACACAAGACGGATTGTTCCTCTGAAGATTTGGAGTTTTTCATTAGTAGCATCTGCCATCAGAATTCCAAGCCCATAGTTCTTGTTGTCGATGAAGTGGATCAAGCTGGCAACCATGCTTCATTCCTGAAGTTTTTAGGTTTGCTTCGTGGCATGTACCTTAACAGAGATGTTGCCCCTACTTTCCAATCCGTCATTCTTGCTGGCGTTTATGACATAAAAAATCTCAAGTTGAAGGTGCGTCCGGAAGAACTGCATCAATATAACTCTCCATGGAACATCGCTGTGCCATTTGATGTGGATATGAGCCTTTCGGCAGAAGGCATCAAGGGCATGCTTGATGAATATGAGGCTGATCACCACAAAAGGATGGATACAGCTGTAGTGGCATCGTGGATTCGAGAATATACCAGCGGCTACCCCTTCCTTGTTTCTCGCTTGTGCCAACTGATGGACGAACGCGACGACTGGAGCCAGGAGGGATTCCGGAATGCTGTCAAAGTTTTGCTCAATGAACGTAATACGCTCTTTGATGACATGATCAAGAAGATTGAGCAGTTCCCTGAACTGAAATCTTTGTTGATGAATATGCTTTTCTCTGGTGAAGTACGCAAGTACAATGCTCACAATTTGACATTCCAATTGGCAGAGCAGTTCAGTATCATCAATGTGCAAAGTGATGGCACATACGCCATTTCTTCTCGCATCATGGAAACCGTAATCTATGAATATTTCATGGCAGAAGAAAAGGAATCAGAGATTTACTCAGCAGGTTCAATCGAGAAGACACAGTTCATCAAAGGCGATGGATTGGACATGCCAATGCTCCTGCAAAAGTTCTCTGAGCATTTCAATGAGATCTTCCGTACCCCAGAGGGCACAATGGACACCAAGTTCGTAGAGAAACAAGGTCGCAAGCAGTTCCAACTCTACCTCCGTCCCATCATCAATGGCGTTGGCCACTACTATGTGGAAGCTGAAACACGCGACGAGACCCGTACCGACCTTATCATCAACTACAATAACCACGAGTACGTCATAGAACTGAAGATTTGGCGAGGTGACAGTTACAACACTAAGGGCGAGAACCAACTGTTCGAGTACCTCAAGCTCAAGAACCAGAAGACAGGTTACCTTGTATCCTTCTGCTTCAACAAAGGCAAAACCCCAGGCCTGCGTCCGCCTGCAGAACACGACGGTCGCACGCTGGTTGAAGTGATAGTGTAAATAATCACCAGATGGAGAAGAAGAATGATGA
>JAZQQU010000072.1:0-28916 GCA_045629225.1 Bacteroidales bacterium
TTGAAGGGTTTGAAGGGTTTGAGGGGGGGGAGGGGATCGAAAGGTTTGCGTGGTATTGCTGCAGGAGGTCACGGCCCACGGCAGGATGTACGCACGCGTTCATCTTGGCCAAAGCCTCGGGGTGGCCGAAGATTTGGGAAGAGAGATAGGGTTTGTTGAGGGTGGGCACGGCATCTTCGTCATGCCCAGCTGGTTGACAAGTTCCGTCTGGTGATGCCGGCAGAACAACTCCGTCCTGTTCGGCTGGCAGGTAGGTGTCTGGTCCGAAGAGCTCAATGAGCTGTTGGCGCAGCAGGGCATCGTGGGTCATCACCCATTTGGCCCGTGCGTCACAGTCATAGACCCGAAAGCCCATGACGCGCAGCAGTTGTGACACCACCGACTTGCCGCTACCTATTCCCCCCGTGATGGCTATCAGCATGTTCTTGCTCGATGATAAATTCCACCTCGCGTGGCGAGATGCAGATGTTGGTGACCTCACCGTCGTCTTCTCCCGAATAACGGATCTTGATGGGGAGGCGCTGCTGCGTGTCGCTCACAATGCTGTCGTAATCCACAGTCAGCTCGAAGTCCGACTCCTGCAACTGCCAGTAATACGGGAAGTCCACCAGGCAGGAGATACGTACAGCATAAGGGAAGATTGTGAGCTGCCGACCACGCGGAGTGTGCAGCACGCGGATGCGCTGGTTGTCGAACACACGTTCCACGTATTGCGACACAGGGGCAGTCACCTTGATTTCCGAAGGTGTAGCCTTCACGCCCAGAGGCAGGTTGAGGGGGAGGGAGAAGCGTACGGTGTCGTGCATCTCGGATTGCGAGGTGCTCACCGTGTAGACGCAGCGCAGGGTGTCGAGCACAGCATTGGGTGCATTGATGATGACCGAGTCGGGCTCGATGATGAGTGGCCGCAGTCGGTAGTTGTCGGCAGGCACCAGATTGGCGTTGACACGCACGGGGAACTTGCGTCCTTCGGTCTGTGCAAAGCGGGCATCGATGAGTGTAGGACTGATCGAGGCAATGCGCGTAGTGTTGTTGAGTTCGGTGCGTAGCAAAGACTGAAGCTCGGCAGCCGAGATGCGGAAGTTGCCTGTGGCGTCGGCATAGCGGTCGAAGTTGACACTCAGCGTGCGCAGTCGGTCGTCGTAGGCGTAGTTCAGCAGGTTCATGTTGTTGTCCTGCACAGCCACCTTCAGCTGCCTGGGCACATGGGTGGTGAAGACCATGTCCTGAGGCTGGTCCTCGATCTTGAACTCAACGTAGTATTCCGACACGTTCTCCTCTCTTGCCGTCTGCACCATCCAGAAGATGAACGAGAGGAGGACAAATAGCAGAAAGGTCAACACCTCGCGTCGGTTGGTTCTGCCGATCAAGATGTTGACTATTCGGATGATAGTAGGCTGTTTGGCCTTTCTTATGTCAGGCTTCGTTGCCATATTCTTGCTATTTGTGGCCGCATCGGGGCGGCTGAGCGACAAAGGTTACTTGCCAGCATTGCTAGCCACTACGTCGTTCATGTCCTTGAACACGCAGTCCTTGGCAACTTGGATGCTCACGTTGTAGTCAGGTTTGAGGCTTACGATGAAGCTCTCTGGCTCAGCGTTGCCCTTCTTGTCGGTTGGGCCCATCTTTACGCCCTCGATCTTGCCATAGAGACCACCGCTGGTGATCACGTGGTCGCCCTTCTGCATCTTGTTGCGCTCCTCCTTCAGCTTTTTCTGCTGCTGCTGCTGAGGACGGATCATGAAGAAGTAGAACACGGCAATGATCAATACGATGAAGATGAGCTGCGACATTCCGCTGCCGCCAGCTGCTGGAGCCTGTAGAAAGATAGTGCTAAACATATTTTATTTACGATTTACGAATTACGATTATTCTTGTAGCTGAGTCCGAGTTGTTCTTTGCCTGTTGCTTGGCTTATGGCTTGATGATCTTCTTCTCGGCACGCCACTCTTTGACGATCTTGTCGAGCACGCCATTGATGAACTTGGCTGACTTGGCCGAACAATAGTGCTTGGCCAACTCCAGATACTCGTTGATCGAGATGGCTACGGCAATGTCGGGGAAGTGCTTGATCTCGGCCAGTGCAGTGGCCATCACAACCTTGTCCATCAGCATCATGCGGTTCGACTCCCAGTTAGGGGCCACCGTATTGATGAGACGCACGTTGTCGAAGTAGTCCTCCAGCGCGTACTGCAGGAGCTGCAGGGCAAACTGTCGGTCCTCATCGTTGCGGAAGGTGCTGACAGCTTCGATCACCTCCACATCGGCAGTGAGCTTGCTGAGGTTCTTGACCAACACCTGAAGCACGGTGGTCAGGTCGTCGTTCCAGTAGATGTTCTTCGACTCCAGCGCTTCGTCCAGCTTCTCGCAGTCAGGAATCACCTGATTCATGATCTCCACCCACAGGGCACGCTGCTGTTCGAAGGTCGGCTCTTCAGCCTGACTCATATACTCCTGATAGAGGGGCAGCTGCTCGATGTTCTCGAACAAGGTGCGATACAGGTCAGTGTCGAAGTCGCTCACCAGCTTGTCCTGTTCGCAGTAGTCGAGCACCTCGCTGTGCTGGCTGATCAGGGCAGGAATCTGGTTGTCAACGAATCGGGTGTTCGGGTTGAGATCCTCGTTTGTAGCCAGATACTTGTTGCGAGCCTGTTCGATCTGAGCGCGACGATAGTCGGTCACCTTCACGATGAGGGCCAGCAGGTAGTTGTAGAGCTTCTGGGTGGCTTCGACCGATTCCAGAAGTTGCTCGCTCATCAGGTAGCGAGGCTGTTCGCTTTGCAGGCAGGCATAGACCAGCTGTGTAGCCTTTATACGTATTAATAGTCGGTTTATCATCATTATTTATATAATATGCGGCGCAAAGATACTAATTTCTTGCGACAATGCCAAATTTTGGGTCGAAAAAGTGAAGAAAGGGTGGTGAAAGGGTAGTGAAAGGGGAGTGAAAGGGTAGTGAAAGGGTAGTGAAAGAGTAGTGAAAGGGGAGTGAAAGGGTGGTGAAAGGGACAAATGTGAAAGGGTAGTGAAAAGGGAGTGAAAGGGTAGTGAAAGGGTAGTGAAAGGGACAAATGTGACAGGTGTCGAATCTCTGTACAAGGTCACTCTGTACAAGGTCGTCTGACAATGTTGGGACAATCCGATAGTATCGTCCCTTTCACTACCCTTTCACTACCTTTTCACTACCCTTTCACTCCCCTTTTCACACCCCTTTCACACCCCTTTCACTACCCTTTCACTCCCCTTTCACTCCCCTCTAAAAAACATACTTCTCCACCACTGCAGCCACGCCATCCTCCTCGTTGCTGAGGGTGATGTAGTCAGCTGCGTCACGCACCTCAGGCTTGGCATTGGCCATGGCCACGCCCAGGCCTGCGAACTCAATCATCGACTGGTCGTTGTAGCCATCGCCGCAGCAGATCATCTCCTCGCGGGTCAGGCCCAGATGTTCGAGCAGGATGGCCAGCGTCTTGGCTTTGTCGATGCCGAGGGGCACAATTTCGAGGAAGAAAGCTTCGGAGCGATACACTCCATTCCGCCCCTTCAGGTGCTCTGCCATCTCCAGCTCCAGCTGGTGCAGCGGTTCGGGATCGCCCACGATGAGGCACTTGGGCAGTAGGCCAGGCACAGCCTGCAGGAAGTTCTCGACACGTTCGCAAGGCATCTTGTTGAGCCAGCACTCGTAGTGAACGTATGGGTCGTCAGGATTCTCGCTGAACACAGCGTTGCCCCTGTAGCTCAGCACCTGGAAGGGCTTCACCACGCCCTCGGCGTTCGGAATCTCACGCTTCGAGCACTCGTAGATGTAGGGCAGCACCTCGGGGTCGAGCGTCTGCTGTGCTATGATCTGCTTGTCGCTCCAGCGGATGATCTGGCCGCCATTGTATGCCAGCACGTAGCCGTCATGTTCGGCCAGGCGTAGCTGGTCGGCCAGCGGAGCGATGCCATAGACTGGACGTCCCGAAGCCAGGACGATGCGGAGGCCCTGCTCCTGAGCACGGAGCAAGACGTCGAGTGTATGTGGGGTGATCTCTTTCTGACTGTTAGTCAGTGTGCCGTCGAGGTCGAGGACTAGGAGCTTGTACATAGGGCGTGAGGAGTATAACAACTTGAGCTACATGCAAAAGTTGAGTTAGTAATTTGGAGTTACCTTTCGTGCAAAGATAATGATTTTGAGCGAAGTGTCAAAGCATTTGGTCGAAAAAGCAGCGCCATCCTCCCGATTCCTCCCCACATTGCCCCGATTTGACTGTTATGTGTGGCAATCGGGGCCGCCGAAAGTCCGCCCTGTGTGCGGCTCGGACCGCCAGGCTCAGCAGATGGTGACGTTTGCCAGCAAGTGTCAACGCTGAGGATGCGTGATGGTGACGTTTGCCAGCAAGTGTCAACGCTGAGGATGCGTGATGGTGACGTTTGCCAGCATGTGTCAACGCCGAGGATAGCGTGATGTTGACGTTTGCCAGCAAGTGTCAACGCCGAGCAGACACAGAGGGGCAAAATATGCAGCTTTTGCCCCTCTGCGTACACCGGAATTTGACACTTCGTACGATGTGTCAAATTTGTGTTTCTCCAGCGGTCGATCCGCACGCTTGGCCAAGTTTTTGTGTCGCTACATTGGCATCTTCGGTCATTTTCGCATGTTTTTGTATAGGTTTTTTGCTCTTTTCCGAGCCGTATTGACCATGTTGTTCGAAAAAGTGTTATATTTGCGGAGAAAAATTGAATAATTCTACCCCTTAAATAATTCACTACATGTTGACAGTAAGAGATATTAGCCGAGCCATTGAGGCTGTGGCACCATTGGAGTTGCAGGAGTCGTATGACAACGCAGGCCTGCAGTGTGGCGACCCCCGACAGGAGGTGAAGCGTGTGATGTGCTGCCTCGACATCACAGAGGCAGTCGTCGACGAGGCGCGACAGCAGGGTTGCCAGCTGGTGGTGAGCCATCATCCCCTGATCTTTGGCGGAATCAAGCGCATCGACCCGACGAGCGACTACGTGAGCCGCACGCTTCTGGCTGCCATACGCAGTGGCATCAGCCTCTATTCGGCCCACACCAATCTGGACAAGGCCGAGGGTGGCGTGAACCATCGTCTGGCTCAGGAACTTGGCCTGGTCGGAGTCGAGGCCATGAGCGAGTGTGGTGTGGTGGGCAATCTGCCCGAACCGATGGAGGCAGCCGACTTTGTGTCGATGCTGTGCGACGTGCTCAGCGCTGGCTGCCTCAATAGCAACTGGGGCGAATACATGGCTGCCCACAGGCAGGGCGAGGAGAAGGTGATGGTGCGCAGAGTGGCTCTGTGTGGCGGTTCGGGAGGCGAGTTCATGCACGAGGCACGCCAGCGTGGTGCCGACGTCTTCCTCACGGGTGAACTGCGCTACCACAGCTACTTCGGTCAGCAGGATATGCTGCTGGTGGAGGCGGGACACTACGAGACGGAGCAGTTTACCATCGACCTCCTGTGCGACATAGTGCGTCGGGCAGGTGCTGAGGTCATCCCCACCACGGTGAATACCAATCCGCGCATCAGCTTCTGAAACTGAAACCTTCATATTCCATTATCATCACTTTGCCGAATAATTAGTCTCTATTTTTATCCATTTCGGATAATCCATTTTGGATAATTGAGAGAAACTTGTATCTTTGTCACGCAAAATCAATATGATATGAATCCATTCCTTACCTTCGGATACCATTCCGCCGAGTACTTTTGTGACCGTGTGGCAGAGACAGAGGAGCTGACCAGCCTGTTGACTAATGGCAACAATGTGACGCTCATCTCTCCTCGTCGTATGGGTAAGACAGGGCTTTTGAACCACTGTTTTGCCCAGCAAGAGATACAGCGAGCCTATAATACATTCATCATCGATATCTACGCTACCAAGTCCTTGCAGGATATGGTTTTCACTATGGGAAAGACCATCGTCAGCGAATTAAAACCTCGTGGACGTCATGCCTTTGATCGGTTCTTAGAGATGGTGACTTCGCTCAAGCCAGGCATCACCTTCGATGAGGGCGGTAATCCGACCTGGAACGTTGAACTTGGCGACATCAAGACCCCGACATTGACACTGGACGAGATATTTGCATATTTGGAGAAAGCCGACAAACCCTGTCTTGTGGCTATCGATGAATTCCAGTCTATTACTGAATATCCTGAAAAGAACGTCGAAGAGCTGTTGCGCACGTATGTGCAGCGTTGCAGACAGACGTGGTTCGTATTCTGCGGCTCGCAGAGAAGCATGATGGGAGAGATGTTCCAGTCACCAGCACGGCCATTCTATCAGAGCACCACCAATATGCCACTCCGTGCCATTCCTTTTGACCGATACCTCCCTTTTGCCGAACGCCACTTCCGTCAGGCAGACAAGTACATTGCTCCTGAGGCTGTCAGTATGGTCTATGACAAGTTTGAGGGCACCACATGGTATCTGCAGAAAGTCATGAACGAGCTCTGGCGTCGCACAGCAGCAGGGATGCCTTGCCTATTGTCTGATGTCGAGCCTGCCATTACTCATATCATACAGTCCAACAGCGAGACCTATCAAGACTTGCTCTATCAGCTTACGACACGCCAGAAGGAACTCCTTTATGCTATCTGTCGCGAAGGGAAGGCCACACAAATCACTGGGTCAGCATTTATCAGGAAATATCGTCTTTCTTCAGCCAGCAGTATCCAGAAGGCTGCAGACGCCCTGCTTCGCCAACACGTCATCACCAATGACAAAGGGACTTATGAGGTCTATGACAAGTTCTTTGCTTTGTGGATGAAGGAACAATGATCAGCCAACGTCCATTAGTTTTGTCTTTATTCCTGAACAGAAAATGAAGCGTTTCACCCATATCTTCCCCCTGCTGCTTGCCATCCTCTGCATGGGTTGCAAGCAGGTGAAGCAGTACCCTGTGGAGTTGCTGCGCATAGACAGTCTGACCTATGTTAATCCTGATAGTGGATACAGGTTGTCTCTTGAGCTAAAGCCACGCATGGTTTCTGCACCAGAACCCGAGCGTCGATACTATGAGTTACTCACGGTAGCCCTGGACGACAAACTGCATCACACGCCATCGTCTGACTCCCTGATTCTCGGAGTTCTTGACTATTACCAGACCAAGCATGCAGATATTCGACTCCTGCCTCTGGCCTTTTATTATGCTGGACGAGTGACGCGTCAACTTGGTGATGCTCCGCAGGCTCTTGATTATCTGCAGCAGGCTCTCGATGCCGTCCAGACAGAACAATACCGACAGATTGAGATAAAGGAATTCTGTATGCCACATAGTCTGGAATCTGTGCTCTATTCTCAGATTGGATATTTGCTCAACAGTCAGCAACTGCACGAAGAGGCGATTGAGTCTTTCAAGCATTCATACGAAGTTAAGAAAATGCAGGCAGATACCGTTGGAATGATAACGTCTTTATGTGATTTAGGTTATTCGTTTCAAGCAGAAGATAATGACAGTGAGGCACTATTTTATTTCGCTGATGCAGAACAATTAGCAAGAGAAACTAATGATACAATACATTTAAACACAATTTCTTACAATGAGGCATTGTCACTTATATATTTAAATAGGTATGATGATGCACAAGCAAAATTGTCCGAGGTTTCAGAGGCTTTAATTCCGACCTCGCATATTAGTAGATATTACCAGACAAAAGCCTATTTTTACTCCGAAACAGGAAGAAAAGATTCTGCCCAATACTTTTATAATAAACTCTTAACTATAGAATTTGATGATATTCGACAACAAGCTAGATTATGGCTTGCCAATCAAGCCGTTAATCAAGGACGGCCAGATGAAGCAATCGAATATCTTCGTCAATATATCACCGAAACCAACGAAGTCAGCAAGAATAGCAATGCTGAAGCTACGGCCTTGGCACACTCTCTCTACAACTATCAGTTACGCGAGAAAGAGAATACCCGCTTGAAACTACATAATGCCAAATCCCGTATTAGCTTGACTATTGCTGGCTCAACTGCAATCCTTCTTATCGTAGTTCTATTGTTTGTGCTAAAAATACAATCACAAAAGCGAGAAAAAGCTCAACAGCAATTCCTCCACCTTCAGCTTCAACAAAAACAGAGGGAGCTCGAAAGCGAGCAAACCTTGCAAAAGAATGCTCTACGTATTCAAGAACTAGAAGCAAAGATTAATGCAACAAGCAGTGAGAAGGATAAAGTGCAAAAAGAACTGGAAGCCCTCAAACTTGCCAACCAGCATGCAGAACTGGGCATACAACGCAACCAAATATTCCGGCAAATGTTGGATGTCTCCCCTGTCACTTTCATGATTAACAAAAGAGAGTTGGAGCATGAGATACTATCTTCAGAAGACTGGGAAGATATTGAAGGCTTCTTCAAAGCGAATAACCCCGATTTTGTTTCTGCCCTTCTCAGTTTGCATTCCTTTACTACAATCGAATGGCATGTAACGTTACTCGTCAAACTCGGACTCAACCCCAAGTCAATTGGCACGCTGATTCCCACCTCTCAATCCTCAGTTTCTTCTATCAGACGCCGTCTTTTCGAAAAAATCTTCGATAAAAAAGGCAATAGTTCTGATTGGGATAATTTTATTCGCAATCTGTAAAACGCATTGATATACAGTATTTAATAAGTTCGCAATTATTGTGCATGAAAAATGCGCAGGATTTGCGTAGTCATTTTTTTGGTTTTGTCAATGTATTTTCTCATCTTTGCAGCGCAAACACACATGTAATTAGTTACAAATATGAGAAAAGTATTATTACTATTGGCTCTTGCCATCCCCTGGTGCGTCTGGGCAAATGATGATGGACCAGGGAGCAACAATGGGAATGATGACAAATCAATACCCATCAAAAGGAATTTATCCATTCCTGAGGAAGAAAATCTTCTAATCCCTGTCTTTCATGCCGAAATCAACTACGATTGCTCTATTCAGGTCAGTGCAGATCGTCCCACAGACTTTGAAGTCACGATTCTTGATGCCAAGGGCATGAATGTACGCTATCGAGGTGTTACCATTGACGATGTGTTGCACATCACAACGCAAGGTTTCTCACTAGGGTGCTATACACTCCGCATCGAAACGGATGTCTGCACTTATACTGGTGAGTTTGAGATTTCTCATACACTATAATCATTAAAAAGAATAACATTATGAAATTAAGAATATCTTTCCTTTTATCTTTGCTTTTGTGCTTAGTTGCATGTAATGACAGCGACAACTTGAATTGTCTTGAAGTTATTGAGAATACAGACAATTCAAGCATTCCTACAAACCTGTCTTATATTCAGCAAAGTATTGCTTTTAGTCGTCCAAATACTCGAGCTGCGAACTCATATAGTATCGAACCATATATTTATAAAGGCGATACAGTAATGTACATAGTGAACTATGATGAAGGCTGGGAATTATATGCAAATGATACATCTGTTCCAATGGTTCTTGCTTCATCAGATGATGGTCATTTTAGCTTAGTTGACGAACTCGTGCCAACACCCTACAAAAATTATATTGAAAGTTTGGCAGAAGGTCTTTATCTGAGAAAGGAGAACGGTCTCAGCAATTCTACTTTTGTGGAAGACTGGTTACCCTTCAGTCGCCCAGACTCAATACAAGGGCCTATTGACTCTATTGGTAATTATCCCTATCCTATAGAAGATGTGCCTATTATTTGCAACTATGGAGATGTGGTTGGACCACAAGGAGCCTGGGTACCCATCAGTCAAACAGTGACCAAAGATAGCATAATGATACCACATTTGCTTAATACCCACTGGTCACAAAATTATCCATGGAACACCCGTACTGTAATGTGTAGGACACACAATAAGCAATGCCTCGTTGGATGTGTCGCTATTGCTATTGGTCAAGAATTGTATTATCTGGTGCATGAAAAAAACATGTACTTCCCAATGCCAGATCATGCGGTTTACGATCCTGTTTCAAATAGCCAAACATTCTCAGGAAGCTCTATGTCAATTTGGCACGGAATGGCTTGTTCTGCGACTACCAGTACTCCTTATACAGAGGCTGCGGCCCTCGTTTTAGGTTACATCGGACAACAAGTATCAATGCATTATGGATGTGCCGACTGCGGTGGTTCTGGTTCGTTTTATATAAACTATACAAATTATTTACACAGTATTGGTTTATATGAGTATTCTAATTATCCTAATCCAAATTATATAATAGACCATCTGGAACGTAATTATCCTGTCATGACAATAGCAAGCGCAAGAAATGCGAATGCCGGACACATGTTTGTAATTGATCGCTACAAAACTGTAAACAAACATGTCACAACTACCTATGGTTGGCAAGGCATCGATCAATATGGAAATCTGGCCATGAAGTTTGATAATAATGGAAGAATTATCTTCCACAGATATCAATGCACTAAGACGGATGATATTGTGACCAATACTGTTCAAATGAACTGGGGTTGGAATAGTTCTTATTATGATAATACTTGGTTCAACATCCTGCCAGAAGATAGTTGGGATGCAGGTGGCTATGAATTCATTGCTCCTCAAATAATTCATGACGGATTATAAACTTTACAAATATACTAATATACTTTACAACTATGAAAACTTTACACATTGTAACCACTATTGCTGCGATTTGCGGCAGCTGCATGGGTTTGTCAGCCCAAAGTTTCAACGAGCGTGATGTGGTGTATCTTTATGACTCTGCCACCCCAGGTTATCTCGGCCTGGAGGAGGACTGTCTATACAGCAACATCTGCAAGGCTTTGCCCGAAGACTATCAGCTGGTGCCTGTTGAGATGTGCCAGATCGATGAGGAGGGCTTGAACACGCTGGCTTCGTCCAAACTGATCGTTGTGAGCGATACAGGCAATGACCGCACCGCAGATGATCCTGTTGTGAAGCGACTTGGCGAATTAGTGGATTACGTCCCTATGCTTTGCTTCAATGCTGACTTCACCAACTTATGGACCTTTGGATATGGTAATAATGAGACCAAGTCGTTCCAGATTGAACGTGAAATTGTCGATCCACACATTCGCATCACCGACTCAGAACAGCAGTATGCGCTGTTCGATGATGTGCTGTCAGCCGCAGATGGTTCGACCTCACTCTATCTCCCCGGAACAAAGACCTGGGTTAATGCTGCGGTCAATAGTTTTGCCATGTTTATTGTCGGTTGCCAAACTTTCGCCCATGTGGACATGCCTGATAGCGATGCTTCCCCTCACGGCATTATGCTAAGGAGTCCAAGCGAAAATTTCTTCTTCCTCGGCCTGGCACAACCGCTGATGTCAAACCTATCAGCTGCGGGCAAGAACCTGATCCGAAATGCGGTAAAATACATGCTTGACAAGGAGATTTTCTCGCAGAAACCACACCTCTCATGGGTCATGGCGAATGATAAGCCTGTCTCAGCAGACTTCATGGCAGAGTTGTCATCTGGTCGTGCGCATCTGGATGTAGAGTACGACACATACAAGTTCATCTACCTTTCGATGGAAACTACCAGTCATGACTGCCTTTACACAAGCCGCTGGCATATTGATTATTCTGCACAACAAGCCTATATCGAGTACTGGTATGATGACAAATATGATGTCTATACTATAGACTATGACTTCGCAGAACCTGGTTCGTCCGCCAGCTCATCCGGCAGTGACACGGCCACCATCAGCAACATCAGCGATGACACTCCGAAGTCGCAGACAGCGAAGTTCGATCTGCAGGGACGTCCCACTTCGCATTCCTGCGGACTCATCATCGAGAATGACCGGGTGGTCTTAAAAAGATAACTAGTTGTATCAATGCAGTAAGACTATCCTCAGCCAGGGCTCACATCAGTACAATGCCTTTGGCTTGGAGATCAAGTAAGGCATAAGCAGCATAACTACTGAGTGGTCATGCGAAGATAATGCAACAGAATCACCAGCGAATGTGCAAATCTATGCACTAACGCTGGTGATTTTGTTTTTTTATGGCAGTAAATTTGGATAGTATCGAAAAAAGCGCTATCTTTGCACTTGATTTCTTTAGATTACGTAATCTTCGTTACGTAGATTACGTAATCGCAAAACATGATAAAAAGCAAGCATTTATGAAGCCTAACAACCCATTTCTTGTATCAGAGTACATCAGCCCAGAATACTTCTGCGATCGAAAGCAGGAGACACGTGAACTACTCGATAATCTATACAACGGCTGGAATCTGACATTGATAGCACCCCGCCGTATTGGCAAGACGGGCCTCATCCACAATGCTTTTTATTTGCTCAAGGAGACGCACCCTGAGATTAAGACCTACTATCTCGACATCATGGGTACGCAGAATCTGCATGATTTTATCTCCCTTTTGGGCCGAGAGATTCTCGGTTCGCTCGATAGTGACGTACAGAAAGCATTGAAACATGTCAGTGAGGTGGTCAAAAGCTGTCATCCGACCTTGACGTTCGACGAGCTGACAGGCATACCGAAGTTCAGCATCGACGTTGATCCCGCGAAGCAGGAAACTACTCTCAACGAGATCTTCCAATATCTTAAGGACTCGAACCAGACCTGCTACATAGCCATCGACGAGTTCCAGAAAGTGGCCGACTATCCAGAGTCTGGTACAGAAGCCATACTGCGCAGTCACATACAGTTCCTGCCCAATGTGAAGTTTATCTTTGCAGGCAGCAAGCGACACATGCTCTCGCAGATGTTTCTCGATGCCAACCGCCCTTTCTATCGCAGCACACGCATCATGTCGCTCGATGCCATTCCTGAGCAGAACTATTACCTCTTTGCTGCCAATTTCTTCGAACAGAATGAGCGCAGTATCTCGTCCGACGTCTTCCATCAGATCTACTCCGTCACCAAAGGCCACACCTGGTACGTTCAGGCTATACTGAAGGAACTCTATTCCTATTGGCAACCCGTAATAGACGAAGCGCTCTTTGACCAGGCCTTCCGTGCACTTGTTCGTGAGAATGGTACTTTTTACGAGACCCTCTATGACCTCTATTCCCCCTCGGTAATGCGTCTGCTCAAGGCCATAGCACGCGAAGGCATTGTCAAGGAGATAAATGCCAGCGCCTTCATTAGTAAGTACAACCTCAAGGCTGCCAGCTCCGTCTCGTCTGCACTCAAGACACTCACCGAAACCGATCAGGTCTGCAAGACTCCTGCAGGTTATCGTCTTTACGATCCTTTCCTGGCTGCATGGTTGCGAAGCATGTAGTTGAAAAGGTTGTCGCCTGATTCATGTCGTAGAATTGCGTTTGGCATTTCTAAAATGTAAGGTGAAGATTGCATCAAGTTTTTTTAAATGTCAATGTTTGTGACGTAAAATGTATCACAAAAGGTATTTACGTGCTTTCTGCACGAAACGTAACTCATAGATTTTGGGCGATTTAGTTGGAATGTTCGGAAAAAAAACGTATCTTTGCGCCCGAAGTAGTATTTAAAATTTAATCATTATGACAATAGAACTTGGCAAGCACGTTGCCATCCAATACAAACTCACCGGCTTTGAGGCCCCTGAGAACCCAGAAGAAGAGACAGAGATTGAGGATATCGAGGAGACCAAGCCAGAGCGTCCTTTCGAGTTCATCTTTGGTGTGGGCCAGCTGCTGCAGGCTTTCGAGGCCCAGATAGCAGGCAAGCAGGCTGGCGATGTGTTCGACTTCTTCCTCTCGCCTGCTGAGGCTTACGGCGAGTATGACGACGAGAAGGTCATTGCCCTGCCCAAGAAGTTCTTCTGTGATGACAAGGGTAAGTTCCTCTCACAGTTTGTGATGGAGGGCGGCGAGGTGCCCCTGCAGAACCAGAATGGCGACATCATTCAGGCCACGGTGCAGAAGATCACCAAGGACGAGGTGGTGTGCGACGTCAATCACCCACTGGCAGGCATGACCCTGCACTTTGTGGGCAAGATCGAGGATGTGCGCGAGGCCACCGAGCAGGACAAGCTGGAGTACATGCGCCAGATGACCGGCCACTTCGAAGGCGGTTGCGGAGGCGGCGGCTGCCATGGCGGAGGCTGCGGAGGTAACTGCGGCGGCGGCAACTGCGGTGGTAACTGCGGCGAAGGTAGCTGCGGTGGCAACTGCCATTGTAATTAACTCTATACTCTACACTCTCAACTCTAAACTATCAGTGAATACTTTTGGCAACATATTCCGACTGACTACCTTTGGCGAGAGCCATGGTGTGGCTGTGGGTGGCGTGATCGACGGTATGCCAGCTGGCATCGAGGTGGATGAGGACTTCCTGCAGCGCGAGATGGCGCGTCGTCGCCCTGGCCAGTCGGCCATCACCACGGGTCGCAACGAGGCTGACCACGTGGAACTGCTGAGCGGTGTGTTCGAGGGCAAGACCACTGGCACACCCATCGGTTTCGAGGTGAGGAATGCCAACCAGCACTCGAACGACTACGAGAATATACGCAACCTCTACCGTCCCAGCCATGCCGACTATACCTACACACAGAAGTATGGTCTGAGGGACCACCGTGGTGGTGGACGTTCGTCGGCTCGCGAGACCCTCTCGCGTGTGGTGGGCGGAGCTTTTGCCAAGATGGCGCTGCGTCAGCTCGGCATAGAGGTGACAGCCTACACCAGTCAGGTGGGCAACATCTGTCTGGATCCTGACTGGGCGCGTTACGACTTCACTCAGATTGAGCAGAACCCTGTGCGTTGCCCTGACCCTGAGAAGGCTGCACAGATGGAGGCGCTGATCAAGGAGGTGAAGGCTGAGGGTGACACCATAGGCGGTGTGGTGACTTGTGTGATCAGGAATGTGCCTGTGGGCCTGGGTGAGCCGGTCTTTGGCCGCCTGAATGCGGCCTTGGGCCATGCCATGCTGAGCATCAATGCCTGCAAGGGCTTTGAGTACGGTCTGGGCTTTGCGGATTGTGGCCGCAGAGGCTCGGAGATGATTGATACTTTCCTCACGACCTCAGAACCTCAGAACCTCAGAACCTCACAACCTCACAACCTCACAACCTCACAACCTCACAACCTCAGAACCTCAGAACCTCACGACCTCACAACCTCACAACCTCACAACCTCACAACCTCACAACCTCACCTGATCACAAGCAGTAATCACAGCGGAGGCATACAGGGCGGCATATCGAATGGCATGCCCATCTACTTCCGTTGCGCCTTCAAGCCTGTGGCTACGTTGCTCAAGGAGGTTGAGACCGTTGACAAGGACGGTAATCCTACGGTGCTCCATGCTCGTGGCCGCCACGATCCCTGTGTGTTGCCCCGTGCTGTGCCCATTGTCGAGGCCATGGCAGCCATCACCCTTTTGGACTATTATTTGATGAACAAAACTACGAGATTATGATCAGAAATCGTTTGCTTTGGCTTGTGTCGATGCTGTTGACGCTTGGTATGCTGTCTGCCTGTCATGAGAAGAATGATGTAGTGGAAGTGGTGGAGGAGCCCGATTCCAGTCACACATTATTAATATATATGATAGGTGACAACTCCCTTTCGCGTTACTGCGAGCAGAATACCAAGAGCAGCATCAAGGGGCTGCTCGAATCGCCAAAGCCACTGAATCTGCTGATCTACGAGGACAGCTACAAGAGTGGCGACGAGAAGAAGGGTACACCTGTGCTCTTCAGACTGAAGCGTAATGCTGTAGATAAGCATAAGATGGACACCATCTACCTCAAGAAGTATGACGAGGATTGGGACTCAACTAACACTGACGTCATGCTGCAGGTAATGACCGATGCCTTCGGACAGTATAATACGGAGGTGAAGGGCCTGGAACTGTGGTCGCATGGCATGGGCTGGGTTCCTTCGGGTGTGGTTGAGACCTACCTGTCGCGACCATCGGCGGAGGATGAACCAGCCACACGCGCTTCGCAATGGATAGGCGAAGATCATGGTGTGCACATGGATATCTGGACGCTGCGCGAGACGCTGGAGAAGTTGCCACATCTGGATTATATCAGTTTCGATGCCTGCCACATGGGACAAGCTGAGGTGGCTTACGAGTTGCGAGGTGTGGCTGACTATATGATGGGCTGCCCTACCGAAATTCTGGAAGCAGGCCTTCCTTATCAGGCTATGATGCGCTCACTCTCGACCTGTCAGGACAAGTCGTCGTTGCGCAATGCGCTGAAGATGGTGGTCGATGACTTTGCTGACTTCTATGGTGGCGTAGGCAAAGGTGGCGAAGGAACATTTGGACTGACCGACCTGCGAGAGATGGAGGAGGTGCGTGCAGCATACAAGGGGCTGCGCGAGACGTATGCTGACCGAGTGCAGCTGCTCGACGAACATTGCTACACATACGAGGGATACATCACACACTACGGACGCAGCTCTATGGGAGCACGTTTCTACTTCTACGACCTGCTCGATGCCGCCCGCTTCTTTGCCGGTGCCGATACGCTGGGCACCAGCTTCGCTCAGCTGGAGGCGGCCCTGAACAAGGCTGTGGTCAAGGAGTATCACACCTCTTCGTTCCTCGGTATTTCGCCCATACGAGGCTGTGGCCTGGGTGTGGCTTTGCCCGAGATGTTCCAGGCTTCGAACAATCCCCGCAGCTTGCGCGCTGGTTATGCCAAGGTGCAGTGGGAGCAATAATGTGCTTCAAGAGATGAAAAAAGGTGCGGGACTCAGCGTCCTGCACCTTTAAATCAAAAAAAGGATGAGCTCTCCATATCGCGCCGCTACAACCTCACGCCCTTGCTGCGGTCAAGCCCTGGGGGATTAGAAGGAGCATGCCGTATGACACTCATCCGACTGCAAAAGTACGAACTTTTTTCCATTCTACAAAATAATTGGGCTGAAAAAAGCGTTTTTTGCCTAAAAATTTTCTTTTTTGGCCAAAAAAGACTATCTTTGCAGCGTAAAATTGTCAAAATAACTATGCAGATACGAGTCAATCCACTGGGTCGGATGATCAACGAATTCCTCATGAAGTGGGCCCTTCCGCTGGGCTTGTATTTCATCGTGGAGTATTGGGTGCGCAACGCTTCGACCACGAATGTCATGCTCGGATTCGTCACTTTCCCCATGATGTTGCTGACACCTGTGGCTCTGTGGTGGATTCTGCGTCGTTTGCGCCAGCGTGTGATGAGCAATATGTTGCTGGGCATTCAGGCATGGTCGTTCGGCGTGCAACTGATGTTCTTTGCGGGTTTGATTGAGGCGCTGTTCATTTACGTCTTCAACCAGTTCCTCTCGCCGAACAACCTGATGGACGTGCAGCAGGCTGCCATCGCTCAGTATCAGGAGGCCTACAACCTGATTCATGGTCTGGGCACGGCAGCATGGCTTGAGCCTACGATTCAGGAGACACTTCAGACACTGCAGGAGGCTCCGGTGCCCTCGGCTATCGACGCTGCCATCACAGCGCTGTCCAACGATATCTTCATAGGCATGATGCTGATGGTTCCGATTGCCTTCATCGTGCGGAGGAGGCCGAAGTAAAGGTCGTGCCTTTTCACATTCTTATCTATTTTATCATCCTCAAGAATATGCTTGACATTTCAGTCATCGTACCATTATATAATGAAGAAGAATCTCTGCCAGAGCTGGCTGAGTGGATTGACCGTGTGATGCGCGAGAATAACTTCTCATACGAGGTGATCTTCTGCAACGACGGTTCGACCGACCGCTCATGGCAGGTCATCAAGGAGTTGCATGCTCGCTATCCGCAGATGCATGGCATGTCGTTCCGTACTAACCATGGCAAGTCGCCAGCCCTGCATGTCGGCTTCGGCATGGCTCAGGGCGACGTGGTGATCACCATGGATGCCGACCTGCAGGATTCGCCCGACGAGATCCCCGAACTCTATCGAATGATCAAGGAGGATGGCTACGACCTGGTGTCGGGGTGGAAGAAGAAACGCTTCGACCCCCTGTCGAAGACCATACCCACCAAGCTCTTCAACGCTACGGTGCGTAAGGCCTCGGGCATCCACAACCTGCATGACTTCAACTGCGGCCTCAAGGCTTATCGCGGTGAGGTGGTGAAGCACATCGAACTCTATGGCGACATGCATCGCTACATCCCCTGGCTGGCCAAGAACGCTGGTTACAAGAAGATAGGCGAGAAGGTGGTGCAGCATCAGGCACGTAAGTATGGTACCACGAAGTTCGGTCTGGACCGCTTTGTCAATGGTTACCTGGACCTGATGACTCTGTGGTTCCTCAATCGTTTCGGATCGAAGCCTATGCTGATCTTTGGACTGTGGGGCACGCTGGTGTTCCTCGTCGGATTCATAGCTGTGCTCTTCATCGTGTGTCACAAACTCTGGGTGCTCCACACCGTGGGTACGGGCACGCTGATCACCGACATGCCATCGTTCTACATTGCCCTGACCTGCATGCTGCTGGGCAGCCAGTTGTTTCTGGCAGGATTCCTGGGAGAGTTGATTTCGCGTACGTCGCAAGATCGCAACAAGTATGACGTGGCCGAAACTGTGTGACATTTGACAATTGACTATTTGACAAATTAAGATTTGAAGCAGAAGTATATCATAACCGCCTTGGTTGGCACAGCCGCACTGGCTGGTGCCGTCGTGTCGTGCGATAATGGCTGTGAAAAGACGCGTGAGAACTTCCTGCACGTCAGTTTTGTGAGCTCGTCAGGCCGCAGCATGAAGAAGATGGATATCATGGCAGTTCATGGTGAGACGGGTTACATATTCCCCGGCATCAGTCAGTTCGACGATGTGGAGCTCGATCTCATCAATCCTAACGACTCGATTACTTATCTGCTCTTGCAAGGCACCTATACCGACTTCGGTGACTCATTTGAGGTGACTGATACGGTCGAGGTGAAGTATGATGTTGAGCCCTACTATCTGGACATGGCCTGCGGCTGCACGGTGCACTACCTACTCAAGTCCGTGACTTCGACCCATCATCTGTTCTCGACTGTCAGGGTGGTCGATCCGGTAGTGCTCACAGAATCGGGCATCAACATTGTGTTCGAATATTAACCTTTTGTCTATGGGAAAGCGTTTAAGCTTCATCACAGCATTGCTGCTAATCATCTGCTGCCTGCAGGTGCAGCGTGTCATGGCCCAAGGCAGGACCATTCCTCGTAGTTCAGAGGTTGAGTCCATTGATGAGGCTCTTCTGGAGATATTGCCCGAGGGACAGAAGTATCGTTATCCATTTTTCAATGGACTCAATGTGAGTGTCGATGTGTTCGACCCAGTCATGAGCCTCTTCTTCTATAACCACGCTTCGTATGAGGGACAGGTGATGGTCGATCTGTATCACAGGTTCTTCCCGATGTTCAGCATGGGCATGGGCTGGGCCAACGAGACTTCGAACAATGGTATAGACTTCGGTACCGATCAGAAGCAGGAACTCAGGTACAAGTCGGACCTTGCTCCCTTTGCCAAGATAGGACTGGGCTATAATCTGGACTACAACAGCATTCGTCCGGCCGACTATTACATCCTTTTCATGCGTTATGGCTATGCCTACAATACAGCAGATATCTCCAACCTATATTATGCCGACGATCTGTGGGGAGCCCACGGACCTCTGGAACTGTCGGACCAGAAGTATCGTACCCAGTGGGTCGAGGCTGGTCTTATGCTGAGAGTGCAGCTGATGAAACGTTTTGCGATGGGCTGGGATCTGTACTGGAAAGTGCCACTTTCACAATCGGGTACCCGCTATGGCAAGCCATCGTTCGTGCCAGGCTATGGCTCTATGGACACCAGCCTGGGTTTTGCCTTCCGTCTTTTCTACGATATCTTTTAGCACAATACACACACATCTATGAACAAGAAAACCGCCAAAGTCCTGCTCTACCTGAGCACAGCAATCTGTCTGCTTGCCATTGTCTTGTTACGACAGAACAGTCGGCAGCACGAAGAGTCGATGCACGAATATACTCAGCTCGAAGGCACGGTGTTCCATACCATCTACCATATCCAGTATGACTCGCCTGCCGATTTCACGCCCGAAATCACCGAGATGTTCAAGGTGTTCGATTACTCTGTCTCGATGTTCAACGATTCGTCGCTCATCGCTCGCATCAACAATGGAGACACTTCGGTGGTGGTCAACAGCTTCATTCGCACGGTGTTGGTCAAGGCCCTGGAAGTGAGTCGCGTGTCAGACGGAGCATTCGACGTGACTTGCGCACCATTGGTTAACCTGTGGGGCTTCGGCTTCAAGAACCGTGAGAACGTGACGCAGCAGATGATCGACAGTACGTTGGAGTACGTGGGCTACGAGAAAGTACATCTTGATGCAGCAGGTCATGTTATCAAGGACGATCCGCGCATCAATCTGGACTTCTCAAGCATTGCCAAAGGCTATATGTGTGACCTGGTGGCAGACTTCCTGCAGGAACATGGCATTGCGAACTACATGGTCGAGATTGGTGGAGAGATCGTGTGCGGTGGCGTTAATTCGAAGCAGAACATGTGGGGCATTGGCATCAACAAGCCCGTCGAGGACTCTACTCAGCTTCAAACCCAGTTGCAGGAGATCATGCGACTTACTGACTGTGGTGTGGCCACTAGTGGCAACTATCGAAACTTTTATTATAAGGACGGACAGCGCTTTGCACATACCATCGACCCCAAGACTGGCTATCCTGTGCAGAAGGATGTGCTCTCGGCCACTGTCATTGCTCCTGATTGTATAACTGCTGACGCTTATTCTACGGCATTCATGGTGCTGGGCAGCAAGGAGTCGCTTCGCATACTCGAGGCCGACACCACACTGATGGCATACTTCATTGTAACTACGCCTGATGGTGAGGGACAGGATGTGATCTACTCCCCAGGACTCAAGCGCATGCTTGCCAATCCTATGTGATCTAATATTATATTTGTTCAGATTATGCAGAACAACTTTATCTCCGTCTCCGACCTTAGCAAGGAAGACATCCTCTCTATCCTGGAGGATGCCGCCAAGTTCGAAGCCAATCCTAACCAACGCCTTCTGGAAGGCAAGGTGGTAGCCACGCTCTTCTTCGAGCCAAGTACCCGTACACGCTTAAGCTTTGAGACTGCAGCCAATCGTCTGGGTGCTCGTGTCATCGGCTTCAGTGACCCTAACGCCACCTCCACCTCCAAGGGCGAGACGCTGAAAGACACCATCAAGATGGTCAGCAACTATGCCGACGTCATCGTGATGCGCCACTACCTCGAAGGTGCTGCACGCTATGCCAGCGAGGTGACCGATGTGCCTGTAATCAATGCCGGCGATGGTGCTAACCAGCATCCGTCGCAAACCATGCTCGACCTCTACAGCATCTGGAAGACTCAGGGTACCCTGCAGGATATCGACATCACCATGGTAGGTGACCTCAAGTACGGTCGCACCGTCCACTCGCTTGTGCAGGCTCTATCGTTCTTCAATCCTAAGTTCCACTTTATCGCACCCGATCTGCTCCGCATGCCTCACGGCTATCGTGACTTCTGTGTGCGTCACAATCTGTACTACGATGAGCAGGAGCAATTCGACCTGGAGGCCATCAACCGCACGGACATCCTCTATATGACACGCATCCAGCGCGAGCGTTTCAGCGATCTGCGTGAGTATGAGCAGGTCAAGAATGTGTATTGCCTCCACAAGGCTATGCTCGATGGGGCCAAGCCAAACCTCCGTGTGCTCCATCCTCTGCCACGTGTCAACGAGATAGCCTACGACGTGGATGAGTCAGACAAGGCTTACTACTTCCAGCAGGCTCAGAACGGCCTCTACACCCGTGAGGCTATCATCTGTCGCATGCTGGGCATCGAGGTCAAATAATGAATCGTAAATCGTAAATAGTAAATAATATTATGAGCGAAAAAACTGAACTCGAAGTCAGCGCCATCAAGAACGGCACTGTGATTGACCATATTCCTGCCGAAGTCACCTTCAAGATTGTCCAGATTCTCGACCTCTACAATCATCCAGGTGCAATAACAATCGGTACCAACCTCGACTCTAAGACTCTTGGCAAGAAGGGTATCATCAAGATTGCCGACCGCTACATCTCCGATGAGGAGATCGGTCGTCTCTCGGTTGTTGCCCCAAATGTCACCCTCAACATCATTAAGGATTACCAGATTGTGCAGAAGAAGTACGTGCAGTACCCCAAGCAGATCATCGGCGTGGTGAAGTGCAGCAATCCTAAGTGCATCACGAACCATCAGCCCGTACCTACAAAGATGGAGGTGTTCGACATGAGGTTGAAATCATTGCGCTGCGTTTATTGCGAACGCGTTATGCGACACGAGGAAATCGAATTGCTGTAACTGACAAAAACATGATTATAAAAGAGTCACCAGCCTCACTGTAACTTTTGAGAAGTTCAGTCAGACTGGTGTTTTTTTGTCTAAAATATAAAAAAAATGATACATTCATAACAAAAGAAGATAAATATTTGGCGTTTTGTTTGAAAAACATTACCTTTGCACCCGTATCATAAAGTCTATTCATAGGAAAACAACAACTCATCATGGAATTCATTGTTCGAAATCTGCGCATTGACGTCATGATGTTGCTTTTGGTAGTCTATTTGATTGCCAAGACCTTTCGTCGTCGTAACGAAAGTCTCAAACATCAATACTTTCATCGTTTGCTGTGGGTTGGCCTGATGCAGGTCTTCCTGGTTTCGACGATTCTGTACCTCGATACGATCCCGCAGGTTCCTGTTGTTCTTGACTTCAGCATACTTCTTGCGTATTTCTTCGGACTCTGTCTTTGCACGTACGGCTGGTTTATGTACTCAGAGGTTACGTGCGAGAGTAGTCTGGTGTACAATAAGCGAATCCGCATCTTGCTGATAACTCCGCTCGTCATCTATTTCCTGCTATGTGTGACCTCTTGGTGGACAAAGTTGCTGATGTACATTGACGAAGATGGTCTCTATCAGCGAGGCAGTTGGTCCTTTCTGCAGTTCCTGATACCGGGTATCTACGCAATCGTGCTTGTCTTCCGTGCTCTTGCCCGCTGGAAGAAAGTCAAGTGGTTTGATGCTTATCAGCGAGGCGTGCTCTTCTTCCCGATGATCCATGCAGTGGCCATCGTCCTGCAGATCCTTTATGGTGGAGACTATATCGTGATTGCAACGGTCTCCTCATTGGCTGTAGCTTACATAGAGCTTTATTCCATCGAAGAGTTTGAGCTTGATACTGCCATTCAGAAAGCTGCCTCATTGCAACGTGAGAAGAATATCATTGAGACCCTGCATACTGATACGCTCACAAAACTCCCCAATCGTCGTGCCTTGTTCCGTGAGATAGAGTATATCCTCCAGCAGAAGCAGCAGAAGTTGTATTATGTTGTAAACATGCACAACTTCAAACGTGTCAATCTCAACAATGGTCAGAAAAAGGGAGATATGCTGCTTGCTGCCATAGCTGGCACTTTGCGCGAGGCATTCCCTGATCACATGGTATGCCGTCTTTCAGGCGATGAATTCGGTATCCTGTTTTCGCCTAAGACTTTCAGCCATTATGAATCATGTGTGGTGTCGCATACATTATTTGCTGCTCTGCATAAGATCAAGGTTGAAGGATTGGAGAAGGAGCGATTCAATTTTTCAATTGGAGCTGTTTCGATCCATCCTGACAAATTCAGCAATCCGGATGAGGTACTTACCGAGGGCATCAAGGCTTTGAATAAGGCACGTGAACATACGGGTAACTTCATCTGGTCTGATCTGGGCTCTTTCCCTGATGTGGAGGGCTGCTTCATTGATTTGACTGAGGACCGTATCCTCTACAATAGTCTCAACAACCGACTGTTCTCAATCCATGACGAGTCAGACTGGTTCAATTATCTGCATGATGGAGCCATATTGAAAGAAGATATGTTCCGTCGCAATGTCGCCAACATCGATGACATTCTTTCATATTATAAGAACAAGGGCCTTCCTGATTCAGAATACGAGTGTTTGTTCCGACTGGTTGTGAATTATGCCGTCCATCTCGATGCATTTATGTTTGAGATGCTGGTCAATGATATACTGATTCCTTACTTCGAGTCAGTGCCTCCAACCGACCGTGAACGTTCTTATCTCGGTCATCTCTACATGCTGATGGTTGACTGCCTCATCTCTATGCTTAGAATGGGTGATCTGACACAGCTCAAACGTATCAGGACCTTCTTGCAGAAAGCTCGCGACATCACTCGTGATTTCCCACACGATTCCATCCGGTTTGAGCCGTATTTCTATGCACTCTGCGAGATAGTCGGCCATTATGAGAGTCTGCAAGGCGTATTGTGTGACATGAAATATATCGATGAAGCCTACGAGGAACTGCGAGAGCTGCTTACAGGCGAGGACCCATTTGTTACGCCTAATCAAGGTGTGTTCGAATACTTCTCCGATCTTGTTGACAACGCACGACTGTTCCCTATCTACCGTGCATGCTACCTACTGCTTAACCGCAAGTCGCTTAAGGCAACCGAGGAGGCAGAATACGTTCAGCGTATTACATATATCAGACAGCATCAGAAAGACGGTGTATATGACCTGGCTGCTAACAATCCAAAATCGAAAGAATTGGCCACTTTCCTCCAGTCTCTCTTGCTTAATGATTTGACGGTTGATGAGCTATTGGAGCGAATGATAGAGGAGCTTCATACTGTCCGTACAATCTATTCTGCCAATGTGCCTGACTCGAATATCGTGGTTGTCGCCTACCTCTTCCTGGGGGCTTCCCAGGCATTGGCTCGCAGCAGCTGGCCGGTCGAAGAGAAGCGTCGGATTGGTATCGAGGGCATGGAGTTCTTGATTGAGATCTTACGTAATCGTCAGTCGTATGCCACCGACAGTCAGGTACTATTCCTGATACAGGTGCTCATGAAGTCAATGTTCAATTCGCCGGTGCTCACTCCTGCACTCAAATATCATTATATCAAGCAAACCATCTCGGCTACGATGCTCGATACCTATTGCCATAGTAAGGCTGTATCAAGCTATGTGAAGCTGATTTTGTCAAATATCATTGACGAACGTCCAGAATTGCTGGTCGGCGAAGACCGTCCTTATCAGACTGTCAGTGATGTTCAGGCTAATAGAGAGAACCTACTTGCCTTTATGGAGTGCGCCTGCATGTTGCATGACATCGGCAAGATGAACATCTTGCCTGTTACTAGCAACGCTTATCGTCGTCTGACTGAGCAGGAGTTCGGCTTCATACGCCGCCATCCTGCATTAGGCCTCAGCTACCTGAAAGAAGATTGTGCCTTCGAGGTGTTCCATCCGTTTGTTTACGAACATCATCGCTGGTGGACTGGTGAGTCTGGTTATCCGAAGGTGGAGGCCAGTGAAACACCTTCGAAGCTAAAGATTCTTGTCGATATCCTCAGTATCTGCGACTCACTTGAGGCTGCAACTTCGCGCATTGGTCGCAACTATCGTACGGCCAAGAGTTTCCTGCAGATTCTCGATGAATTTATCAACGATTCGGGCATTCGTTATTGTGCAGATATCGTGAATTTCATCATCGGCAGTCAGAAGACTTTCTATAAGTTGCGTCTGATGGTCGATCACAATTGGCAGAAGGAGTATCTTGCCATCTTCCAGGAGGTCGTTTCAAGGCATGACTCCGACTATCGCACCATTGCAGAGAGCGAGTTGCCATACCTTTATTCTCATATTGATAACCTGCAGGATGCTTTGCAGGTTGAAAGACTGCGTAGGACCTTTGTCGTTCCTGAGTGGTATAAGAGCATGGATGCAGAAGAGCAATCGGTCTTTACTGCCAAGTTGTTTGAATATGTCCACTTGATGTCAAAGACCGACAAATCAGTAGCCTTCTTCTACAATGTAGATTCAGATAGAGTAGGGTTCTTGCATCCAGCGTCAGATGGAAAGGTAGAGACTATCTTTATTAATCATTTCTCTGAGCAACGCATTAATCTCGTCTTGTCTGAAGAGGGTTATCATAAAGCCATCGGCATAATTCATCGTATCATCGATGAGCCAGATTTCCCAAAGCAAGGAGAAGCTAAGCTTGAATATAGCGACAAGAGTCGTTGCCTGATAGCGACCTACACCAGCATTGTGAGCCAGAATGGCCAGGTGTTGTCGATTGCCGGCCGTCTGCAGGATATTTCGCTATCAACAGATCGACTGCTACAGACTATCAATAATCAGAATAAGTTTATTGAGATCTTTGACAGCATTCGCAATGTATTTGTTGCTGCTATCTATACGGATGTCGCATTCACAAACTATGAGATTCTCAAAGGCTTTCCGATGCTTATTGATGCAGCTAGGGCATTGCCTGATACGGTTGAGCTCAGACAGTACGTCTGCGATAATATTGTGGATGCAGAGTACCGTGAGGCATTCAGTGCTTTCTTCGATCATGTCACAATGGCTGAACGTCTGCGAGGTAAGCAGAGTCTGACAATGGAATATCATTCGAAGTTGTCAGGCTGGTTGTTGGCGCGTCTGATTCCTGTGCGGTTTGATGTCAATGGCAATATCACTCATGTCGTCTTCGTATTCGAAAGCACTGAATTGGAGCATAAGCAGATGGCACTTCTACAATATGCTGCTAATTATGATTCGATGACTGGGCTGTTGAACCGTTCAAACGGAGAGACCCAGATTGGCAATGAGATTGCCAAGGGTGGTGCACAGATCTTTGCAATCCTTGACTGCGATCATTTCAAGCAGATTAACGACAAGCTGAGTCATCTGGTGGGTGATAAGGTATTGGGTGGCCAAGGTCTGATTTTGAAGAATTTCTTCAGTGAAGACTTGTGCATGCGTTTGGGTGGCGATGAGTTCGTCGCCTATATCAATGGAGAGAAGGCTGTCCGCCTGATTAACTCATTCAATGGTCTGCAACGACATTTCGAGAAGCTAAAGCAGAAACTCTCTGAGTTGCGTCTCGAAGAACTCGAGAATATCCCTCCAACCATGTGCATGGGAATTATCTATACTCACGGCTCCAAGGAAGCCCAGAATTTTGAGTCGCTGTACAAATTGGCTGATGATGCCTTAAAGCAAAGCAAGAAGTGCCGCTTTGGCACAATCACAATTACCGAGCTTACCGACAGACAGCAATGGTGAACAAAGAAGAGCTGGATTGACTATTCATGCACGAAAAAAACGGCACTGCCTTCACAGGTGGTGCCGTTGTCAATTACCATTAAATCCATTTTGTGTAAGTTATGAGCCGAAGACGGGACTCGAACCCGTGACCCACGCATTACGAATGCGTTGCTCTACCAACTGAGCCACTTCGGCTTGAAAAGTGGGTGCAAAGATAGTATATTTCGTCGATATTTCCAAATATTTGCTGCGAAAAATACATTTTCTGCTCCAAAGTTTCAATATTTGGGGTGTTTTGTTCCTCTGTATTGCATATTCGATGAGATTCAATACGCCCATGAGGGCTTCTTGAGATATCATCCAAAGGCTCTTGATGCCTCTTCAAAAGGTGATGTGCAATTCAACGATGATGGGCAGATGGTCACTCAGGCCACCTTCGTATTGTGCACCATAGTAGGCACGACGAGGACGATGCCCGAGATTGCTCTCGTCGGCAGTGAGCATGAAGGGAAGGCTGAAACTGCTGGCTTGGCTGGTGTAGGGGAGTAGCTCTTCGTTGACGATGAACTGGTCGAGGAAGCTCCATTCGCCTTGATACTTGTGCGATCCATATTGTCCTGGGTGACGGTTCAATGCTTGTTGTAGGGGTAGCATGAGGTTGTGCCAGGATTTGTGGTTACTGTTATTGCCGGATTCCTTGTCCTTACTTTTGTCTGGCTCTTTATTGCTCTCCTGCATCTTCTCATAGCTTTTGCCAGCATCCTGCCACCATGCATGACGACGTAGGGGGGCCTCGTTCATGTCTCCCATGATGACCACTTGGGGATGCCTCCGGCTCATGACAATACTGTCGGCCAAATGCATCAGCACGCAATGTGCGGCATCGCGTGCATCCTGGCTCTGTCTGATTCCGCCCAACTGGCTGGGTAGGTGACAAACGATCAGGTCGAGCGTATCACCTGAGGCCAACCGACCCGCAGCATGTAGTAGCTGGCGTGTGGTATGATGTCCATTGGGCATCGTGATGGAATGTGACGCATGGCTCACTAGATGGAATTCGCTGGGTTGGTACAGCAGTGCTGTGTGGATGCCACGCACGTCGGCACTGTCGCAAACTATGTAACGATAGCCTTCGTCCCAGAGTGACGTGCTATGCGTCCAGTATCGCATCACGCTGTCACCTTCCACTTCGGCCAATCCTACAACCATGGGAACCTTGCCACCGCCAGCAGCCATGATGACGCGATTCAGTTGGGTTAGCTTCTGGCGTAGTCGGCTGTGTGTCCATCTATGTATGCCGTCGGGAGTGAAATCGTCGTCCTGATATCTTGGATCGTTATCTGGCCAGAAAGCATTCTCCACGTTCCAGAACATCAAAGTGTGACGTCGTGTCATCAGCGTGTCGCTCGGTGTCATGGCTTGTGTGGCGAAAGTAAGAATGGCGATTTCGAGCAATAGCAGAATTCTACACATATAATATTATTTATGTATCGCTGGTGCAGTATCCCAAGCCCTAGCCTCACTACAAGTGAGAAAGTTGGATACTTGTGAGACTATAAAAAAATCGAACCACCCCCTGTGGAAGGGAATGGTCCGGTGTCTTGTGCTTGTATCGAAACTCGATTAAGCTTCAGCAGGTGCCTCCTCCGAAGCAGCCTCCTCAGCAGCCTTAGCAGCAGCCTCCTCGGCAGCCTTGGCAGCCTCAGCGGCCTTCTTGGCAGCTACGGCCTCAGCCTTAGCATTCTTCACTGCAACCTCAGCATTTGCAGCCTCCTTGGCAGCCTTGGCAGCGGCCTCAGCCAGACCAGCAACCTTAGCGGCAACCTTGGCATTCTTGGCAGCCTTCCAAGCGTCGAACTTAGCCTGAGCCTGCTCTGCGGTGAGTGCGCCCTTCTTGACACCACCATTGAGGTGCTTCATCAAGAGTACACCCTCGTAAG
>JAZQQU010000073.1:0-18852 GCA_045629225.1 Bacteroidales bacterium
CAAATCGCTTGATTTCCTTGAACCCGCCCTGTCCTTTATCGACAACCACAATACTTATGGTGCCTGATCTATTGCGTTTCTTACGTACAAACATGCCACAAAGATAGGCATTTTTGGATTTGCGTCACCCAAATCACCTATAAAAAAATCATAACAGGCTGATTTTTAAATAGGGTTGGAATGTGAGGATTGAAAAGTGTCGAAGTCAGGAATATCATCATTTTGCTATGTCGCAGGGCACAAAAAGATAAAATCACCAGCTGAAATAGTCGCTTCAAATCTGTGCAATATAACAATCTCCAGATTCCAATCAACACACTATAAGAGCGGGAAGCCATAAATAATAAAGATTGGAAAGGCGTCACTAACGTCTTGGCATTTCGAAATACTACCACCATTAAAAAATCCCAAGAGACAAGGCAATGTTATGACGTCCATGGGTATTATATTTTGTCCAGTTTTTGGGCTTAAAAACTGGACAATTATTTGGTTCTTTGATGGCTTAGTACCCTGGCAACGCACGCAGCTGTGCTTCGATGACCTGGCCGAGGCGACGGTGGCCCTGGGCGTTGGGGTGCAGGAGGTCGGTGTCGGCATCGTGGAAGAACTGGGCGTAGCTCGCGGCATCGAGCGGATAGAGGCCAGAGAGCTGGAAGAGGTCGATGCAGGGCACAGACCAGAGCTGACAGGCTTGACGCAGGGCGTTGACGTAGTCCTCGATGTAGAGGCCATGGGCATTGGCGAAGTTCTCGTCGGGCTGCACGTTGGCCCGATTGGGGTTCGAGAACTTGGCGTAGGCACGATGGATGGGCGTCATGACGAAGAGAGGCGTGAGCGGATGATCGTGCTTCAGACGACTCAGGATGCGATTGACGCGACCACAGAAGGTGGTGTCGGTCATGCAGGGGATGCGATGGCGACGTGGCACCATCTCGCCATTGACGTTGACCACAGTGTCATGTTCCGTGAAGAACTCGCCCATGGGGCACGAGTGGAAAAAATCGTTGGTGCCAGCGAAGATGAAGATGCCCTGCACCTCCTGCCCCAGTTCCTGCTCCATGCGCTCCACATAGGCTGGTAGCTGATGCCACTGGTTGCCACTCTTGGCGTAGATATGCGGCTCGATGCCAAGGGCTTCGCGCAGGTAGTCGTAGTAATAGTATTCGGTGGCATTGTTGTTCGGGTCGGTCATCGAATCGCCCAGGAAAGCGACTTTGCGTCCCTGCCACGGATTTGGCTGAGCCAGGGAGGTGACGATGGCGCAGCAGAGGAATAGGATGGAGAGGAGTGTACGGGGGAACATGGGAAAGGAGAAGATAGAAGCAGTGTTGGAAAGGGAGAAAAAAGAAGGGGAGAAAAGGGACTGCGCCTTTTTCTACACATTAAGTTAGAGTTGAATTACTTCAGGAAAGCGAAGAACACTGCCAAAAGGATGAAGACGAACGAGACCATGTGGTTCCATTGGATCGGCTCTCCCTTGAAGACTGTGGCCACGATGAGCGTGAAGATGATGAGCGACACTGCCTCCTGAATGATCTTGAGCTGCATGAGCGAGAAAGGACCGCCATTGAGCTGCGAGCCCATGCGGTTGGCGGGAATCATAAACGAATACTCGAACAGAGCCAGGCCCCAGCTGAGGAGCACTACGAGATAGAGTGGCCAGTCCTTCATCTGCGGATGAATCTGCTGGAGCTTGAGGTTGCCATACCAGGCAAAGGTCATGAAGACATTGCTGACGCAAAGCAGGGCAATAGTGCCCAATGAACGTGCTAACATAATAAAAATAGATGTTTTAGGGTCGCAAAGATACACATAATATGTGATGCGAGCAAATAAATGTCACAAAAAATCGTTAAATAACTAACAATTTGCCTATAAAATTTGGACAAGCGACGGAAAAATACTATCTTTGCACCTCAAACTACTTATATTATTGATCAATGTTAACTACCAGTTCTTTATATCTGGCATCGCTTGCAGCAACCCTGCTTCAGACCGATGCTGTGGTGCAGATGCCCGAACATCCCTCATTTTGTATGAAGCCCGCCACTGGCGAGTGGGTCATACTCAATCCCCTTCATCCCGACGGTCCCGTCCTTGGCTATGGCACAATGGACAGCGAGGCTCTCGGTCAGACGTCAGTCAGCGATCTGAGTTCGCTCCCCTCGCTGCCCGACAACATGCTCAGCTGGCTCGACATGCTCAACGATGCCCAGGCCTACCTGGAGCTGCATCCTGAGTTTGCCCTGACCGAGCAGGACCGACAACTGCTGATGCCCACCATCGAGGTGGAGCCTCTGATGCCCGAGATAGAATGGAACCAGGATTCTCCATACAACAAAATGTGCCCCACAGGCTGTCCGACCGGTTGTGTGGCCACTGCCCTGTGCCAGATCATGTACTTCTATCGCTACCCCGAGCAGGGCTATAATTCGCACAGCTACAAATGGAACGGACAGCAGCTGAGCGTCAACTTTGCCGAGCAGACCTACGACTGGGACCTGATGTTCGACAAGTACGAGCGCGACGTTCACACCGAAGAACAGATCGACGAGGTGGCCAAGCTGAACTACCATGTGGGTGTGGCCATGGACATGGGCTATGCCTCGGGGGGCAGCGGTGCCTACGACTGGAGCGTCAACGAGAAGATGAACAAATACTTCGGCTACAATCCACACGCCACCGTGCTGAACCGCTCGTCGTTCGGATTGAAGTCGTGGACCGATGCCTTGAACCGCGAACTCTCACTGGGTCACCCTATCTACATGAGCGGACAGTCGTCGGAGGGCGGTCACGCTTTTGTGCTCGATGGTGTGAATGCCCAGGGCTACTATCACGTCAACTGGGGTTGGGGTGGCCACTACAATGGCTGGTTCGACATCTCGGTCATGAAGCCTGAGGGCTATGGAACCGGAGCACAGGAGTCAGACGACGGTTTTGCCTGGGGCCAGGCCATCTACGCAGGCTTCACCCCTGAGGCTCCTGCCGACAGCATCTACTACACCACCGTCCAGAACTATTACCTGGATGCCTCAATCCAGAACGACACCGTCACCTCGAACGTCTGGTTCCTCAACACCTCGCCCACCACTCAGACCGGCGAAGTGTATTTCGACCTGATGCAGGACGACGTGCTGCTCGATCGTCAGAAGGTGGCAGACCGCGAGTCCTATCGTTACTGGCGCGAGAAGGGCTTTGTCATTACCTACGCCCTGCCCGAGGGTTTGGCCGACGGTGACTATCGCATTGCCCTCACCTTCCGCCAGGAGGACGGTTTCTGGAGCACCATCCATGGCTATCGCCCATCGCGCGATGACATCAAGATTCGTGTCGAGGAGGGCATCGCCTCAGTTTCGACCCCAGAAGTTGAGGTCAACATGGTGCTCGACCAGTGGGATTTCGCCAACGAGGTCTATGCAGGCTGGGACACACCGGTTAAGGCACTGGTGCGCAACGATGGCGAAGAGATCGTGGCTGGCCTCTGGTATCTGGCACTCGAAGTCGGCACAGAGCAGCAGCAGGAATTCCAGGCCACACGCCTCGTAACGCTGGCTCCTCAGGAGAGCAAATGGCTGGAGTTCAACCCCGTGTTCAACAAGATCGGACCCTGCAAGGTCGGCATCGGCCTCTTCCGTCAGAGCGAGGATGACTACACACTTTGGGAAGTCAGCAACTCTGTCATAGACATCGACGTGCTCAACGATGGCACCTTTGGAGCCAATGTCGTCCTCACCGAGGAGCCTTACATCGAGAGCGGTGACTGCGAGGTGAACGGAACCATCCAGGTAGCGATTCCTCTGTTCAACGATGCACTGCCATACGACGGAGAGGTGGTCTTCCGATTCTTCTCTGACCAGAAGCAGAGCAAGGAGGCCTTCGAAGCCTCGGCACAGTGTTATGTGGAGAGCCAGGAGTCCAAGAAGCTGATCGTGCCCGTACTCCTCTCCGAAGCCAAAGCCAAGAAGAGCTACTATGCCTCGGCCTACATGCGCAGGGGCGGCAAATATATCAAGATCGAGGGTGCGGAGAACAAGCTCAAGGTCAACGTCTATGAAGAGGGTCATGCTGCAGGCATCGAGGCTGTAATGTCCGATCAGGACGAGGCAACGACCCAGGTGGTGCGCGACCTCTTCGGACGCAAGCTCAGTTCCGACAGCGAGAAGGGATTCGTAATCCGAAATGGACGAGTTCAACTTACAATTACAAATTGACCCTATTGAAACCTCCCTCCCATGAACCCATTCCGCATCACAGTTAAGATAGGCTCTAATGTGCTGACCCGCAAGGACGGCACTCTCGACGTCACCCGCATGTCGGCCCTCGTCGATCAGGTGGCCGAGCTGCATCGCCAGGGCGTACAGATCGTGCTCGTATCCTCTGGTGCCGTGGCCAGTGGCCGCAGCGAGCTCAAAGGCAAGGTTGCAACCGACCGACTCGATGCCGTCGATCAGCGTCAGCTCTTCTCAGCCGTGGGGCAGGCCAAGCTCATCAACAAGTACTACGAGCTGTTCCGCGACCATGGCATCTCGTGCGGACAGGTGTTGACCACCAAGGAGTCGTTCGGCACACGCGGCCACTACCTCAACCAGAAGAACTGCATGGAGGTGATGCTGCAGGAGGGGGTCATACCCATCGTCAACGAGAACGACACCATCTCGGTCACCGAGCTCATGTTCACCGACAACGACGAGCTCTCAGGCCTCATAGCCACCATGATGTCCGCCCACATGCTCATACTCCTGAGCAACATCGACGGCATCTACACCGGTAATCCCTCTGACCCGCAGTCGCGTCTCATCCCCATCATCTCGGACGATGCAGAAGACATCACCAGCTACATCCAAACCAACAAATCATCGTTCGGACGTGGTGGCATGGTCACCAAACATCGCATAGCCCGCAAGGTAGCAGCCGAGGGCATCGAGGTGATCATCTCGAACGGCAAGCGCGACAACATCCTGCTCGAACTCGTACACCTCAACCCCGAGACAGGTCGCAACGAGATCGACCCTACTTGTCGCTGCACCCGCTTCAAGGCCGACAGCCGCGAGGCATCGAGTGTCAAGAAGTGGATTGCACACAGCGAAGACTTTGCCCGAGGCGCCATCTACCTCAACGAAGGGGCCGTGCAGGCCGTACAGGGTCAGCAAGCAGCCTCTATCCTGCCTGTGGGCGTCACTCGCGTGGAGGGCACCTTCGAGGAGGACGACATCGTGCGCATCCTCTCCGACCTCGATGGCCAGCGCCTCGGCGTAGGCAAGATCAGCTGCTCGTCAGCCGAAGCCTCCACCCTCATCGGCCTCAAGGGCCAGAAACCCCTCGTCCACTACGACTATCTGTGGCTGGAGTAAAAAAAGAACTAAAAAAGAACTTTGCTGGCAAACGTCAACGCAAAGAAAGCTTATGGATGATGATCTCCACGGCTTCCCCAGTCACATGGTGACCTCCAGGAATCACAGAGAATCCTCCTATTTCCTCGTTATATACGCTCTGATATCTGTCGCCCAGCAACTCATCCTGTTCAGCAAAATAACCAGTAATCAACCGTCGTTCCTCTGATGAGAACAGTTTCAGCTTAGGCTCAAAAGCCGCATAGGTAGCCACCAACTCGGACGAAGGTGCTGGCAACCCGTTGTGTGGGCCAAGTTTAGGCAATTCCACCGATGGCGAATAGCATGGATTGATGACGATGCGTCGGATGCCAGTGGTGAGCAATGCCAGGAATCCTCCGAGCGAAGATCCTGCCACCAGGTCAATCTTTTCTCGGTCAATAGTCTCGCGAATCTGTCTCAAAGCCTTGGCACAGTCTTCCTGATCGTAGTCCATGCCTATCACCTGCCACTCATCGGCTGGCATATATTTCCTGAACAATCGGCAGCTGCTACCTTCTGGCGAACCATTGTAGCCATGTATGTATAGAAGCTTTTTCATCGTTTTATCCTTTATTCAACATTCGCAAACATATTTAAACGTTATTCCCAGACCTCCTCTTTTTCGGGATTAAAGCCACAGTACTTAGGAAGGATCGTATAGAACTTGTCAAAATACTCACAGAAAAAATCGGCTATATCCCTAATGTTGCCATTTGACGTATCGGAGTAGCGCAGACTCCTTGATAAACTGATATTTGTTGTAAACTTATCATCCTTACGATCCCAACGCAACTGACAGCCGAAATCAGCCTCAATCTGATCTTTGTTCTTCCAAAGTGTGTCATAGTTCTCCATGTTCTTTTCTGCGCTGTTCCTGTCTCCCCAGCCAACAAGTTCCACTCTGCATGTTGATTGTGTGACTTTACATTGCAATGAAGCATTCGCTATGCGTTTTGCTGAATTCATGTTCAGATACACCACATTGCCTTTCCGTGCCTTGACATGCTGATAGAAGCAGCTTTGGGGGTCGCTGACACTCAAAATCTGGTTCCAAAAAGTAAGCATTCCCTCATCACTAGTCTCAGGTTCATTGTCAAATGGCACCGTATCCTTCTCTTCTGGCAATAAGTAACCACAATACGTGAGATCCTTAAACACAGCCACAATCAAATCTACTATGTTAGCTGCAAAATCCTCCTTATCTGCATTCAGGTTCAGGTCTCGCTGGCATTTTTCTACGTTCTTTCCTGCTATCGCATTCTGACAGTATGGATTATTGCTCCTGATTCTGTCTATCAACTCTGACTCCAAGTACGCCATAAAGTCACTTGTCCAATTGGTCATCGTGGCAGGATTTTCGTTATTGGGCACAAACAGCATTTGATAATCAAAGTCGGACTTGTTCTCATCTGCAATGTGACCAAGAATCCTGTCTCCGTTTACTGATTTCCCAGCGTAGATAAAGTCATGCCCCCATAACAGATATACACAGTTGAAAATTTGCTGTAGTTGCTTCTGTGTCCTGACGTAGTCGCCCCAAAGGCGCGCTTCATCTGCCGGTATGATGTACACCGAAAATGGCATGCAGATTTGAGTTTGAAGGATTATCTTGGTTCTTTCATCAGTAAAATGTGGAAGAAAAGAGTCAATCTCATGCTGGGATACAATGTTATTCCATGTTATTCTTTTCACACCATGCCCTGCAACTCGCTCCACTTTGTACGGAGCAAATTCGCAATAATTGATTGTCAAATATGCCATGGCTTTTGTTTTATGTTTAGTGCAGTGTTAATAATTTCCTGAACCACCGGCAGCTGCTCCCCTCTGGTGAGCCATTGTAGCCATGTATGTATAAAGTTTCTTCATAGTAACGAGTCATCATTGTGTCATGCGACCTGTAGAACAGAGCAACTCCTGACGCAGGCTTTCGGCAATAGTCTTAGCGATAGCGATGTTACGATCGTCCCAGACGGTTACCTTAAATGCCGTGCGCAGGGTGAAGGCATTCGTGTCTGTTCCGCCACCTATACGACGGGCAATATTCTTTTTGCCAGCTCCTGTGTGGTAACGATGTCGGTCGCTTTCGTAGCCAAACTCTGACTGCAGACGTGACGACAAATGCTGGTAGAAGGCATCGAAACGCTCAGAGTTGCAGATGGTGAGGTTCGGGTCAGAGTAACCTTCATCACCTTTTTTTGCACCGTAGATGAAGTGGAAATGAGTAGGATAGGCTGGCTCCTCAGCACCACTGGCACTGATGAAGAAGATTACCCACTTCTCTTGGCCTCGTGAAAGCGACTTCACATCATCAACGAAGCGCTTGCAGAAGCTCAACTCATCGTCAGGATTCTCTACCACATAGAAGCTCACAGGATTGTCCTCATCTACCTCGATCTCCTTGCTCACATAGTTAAAACCGCCCAATGCTGCCACATGATATGCGAAGTTTCCGATGCCTGCCTCGTGGACATTCGACGTGCCTACAATCGTGATGTCCGACTGTCGGTCTATCAGACATCCATAAGGCACACCTTCGGTCATCGGGAAATGCTCCACCACCAGTCGGTCCTGTGGATGTTCGCTCACATTCTGTGTCGTAGCCAGATTGCGAAGGCGGAAGTCGGCACCATCATTCACCGCATCGATGATGTCCTTCAGGTCAATGTGCTGCTTGGCCTCAATATCGACCAGCGACACAAAGCGAGGCTCGGTGCGTTCCTTGGTGTAGCGGCACTGGCGTGGCCGAAAAGCTTTGTTCAGCCTATTGCGTATCTCTGCCAATTGAGAAGCACGTTTCTCTTTAGCCATAGCAGCACGGAATCCGTTGGCCACAAGGCCGGCAGGGACGGCAAAGATCAAAATCTTGATGACAGAGATGCAGATGGCAATGCTACGTCCCACCATCGTGATAGGCTCACCCGGTGAGAACTTGCCAGGATTGCCCAGGTAACTCATGAATCCCCACACATAGGGGTCGTACCAGTGAGCATATACATCGGGTTGAGCTGCATGCTCCACAAAGTAGAGTATGGTGCCCAGTACGAGAGTGACCACAACCAACGCCTGCAGCGATGCCCACATGTCGGTCTTAGCCGCCTTCAGTCCTTTCCAGAAGAACAATAATCCTTTGAAGTGTTTCTTCAGTTCCATAATTATCTATTCCAATACCGGGTTCTTGCAGCTCTTGTGCGATTGTTCAATCGTCGTATAGGAGCAACTGCTTGTCGAGAGCGTTCGCTTGTCTTGAGGGATTAGTTTATTGCGAACAGTATTTTTCTTCCCGATTTCTCAAATCATCCTCGCTCATGTCTATTAAGGGTCTAAGCGCGTCACATACCTCTTTAGTCACATTAGCTAACCAGTCGATATGATGTTCTGGTTTATCCGTAACATCCTTTGAGAAGCACCAATAGAACCAATTTGGATTTCTGTCTCCTGAATTTTCCAAGTATTTTTCGGAGAATATTTTCTCCGAAAAATACTTATTGATTGTTTCCTGATATAAGTTTTTATCACTTGTTCCCACACGAACTAAAACTTGTTTCTTGCGTGGAGAGTAGTGAGATGTCAGCCACACTTTCCCATTTTTTGATAGCTGAATCTGGCAGCCATAGGGTTGAGTGAGAGTCTTATATGTGGGATTAAGTTCTTGGACCGAAGCATCAAATGCAGATATCAGACTCTTACAGAAACTGTCATCAAAATTTCTTGGTGCTTTCGAGATGGGATCCTGCAGGTTGTCATACTCGCTATCATACAGAGAGGACTTCTCATCGTTCTGAAGCATCTTTTCGAGTACTTCATCTTTCTGCGGCGTGAGAGTATCCTTTTTCAGCAGTTCAGTAATGAGCATACTCTGAAATGCATGAACGGCCAAGTATATTTGTGTGCGATTGATGCCATATACAAATTCCGTACCGGCAGGGATTTTATTGGCTGTTATCTCTTTATTGACCTGCTTGGAAAGTATGGCATTGAAACATCCTAAGATAGTACGGATCTCATCGTCAACTTTGCGTTGCAAATTCGGAAACTCAAAGACGTCAAATATCATACATGTTTCTGGGATTCCCGTCCGTGTAATCTCATAACAGCGTGCCAAAGCCACATCGAATGGTTTATCTTCTGGTGCAGCCGCTCTGGTCATACCCAGTTTTATCCATTCGCCATTGTCCTTGTTGAGTACCTCATTGCACATATACTTGTCGTATATCCGTTCGGGACCAAAGATATAGATGACGATTTTCGCTTTGTTTTCCATTATGTTGCGGAATTAATTGTCAAATAGGCCGTTCTTAACAGCATTATTCAATTTTTCTTGTGCCGCTACTCTTTCTTTATCCGAGTAGCGAAGTATTAGTTCACCTCCGACCTCTTCTTCCTCAAATCCTTCATGAATATCTAGAAAATGCGACACAGCTATTGCGGCAAGGCGCTTGTTTCCAGCGTTAATCGCTAAATCCAGAACAGAGTTACTAAAACCGTTTACACATTCCACATACTTGTCGTATATGCTCTGCAAACATTTTTCAGTATCATTAAAAAATTCAGGAATGCTATTGCGTTTAGTACCTACTTGTAATATCTCTGTGTAAAGGTATGTAATTTTATTTTCAGGATTTTCATTTTCAGCAATTATTGTTCTAGCCTCAGATGTAAAAATGAATTGTACTGCAGACAAATATGCTGTTGCTGTTGCTTGTACTTGTGCTTCACCTTCACTACATTCTTCCCATGAGTATTGTTCAGATTTATACTTGTCTGTCATTGATTTCAGGTGTTGTGCATGTAAGCTGGCCAATATACTGTGAGCCGTTTCAAAATCTGCAGCTGCACATGCTTTATGATACTGCTCATTAATGTCCCCAGAATAGCTATCGCTTTCTGATGCAGATTGCTTAACGTCTCCACAACTTGCCAATGCAATACTAATTGCAAATAGCACGATAATTTGATAAATCTTTCTCATTTGTTTGTCTTTTAATTAAAGGTAATTGTTTTTATAATTCTAGCCGATTATTAGTCTAATTTAGCTTTGTCTTTAACTATCACTCACTGCATTTCCCAAAAAGTCGATACCATCAATGATGCGAGCACCAAGGTTGCCCCAGAATCCGCGACTGGCATCGAGCACCTCTTGTGCATGCTTCGACGATGCCTGGGCTTCATACTTCGCCATAACCTTGTCTGCTTCGATCTGTGCGAGTTCGGCTTCGTGAGCACGCTGCCTTTCAATCTCCTCCATTTTGCGTGCATAGGCCTCATCTGCAGCAGCCTTCTCCTCGATGGCCTTGCAACGAGCCTCCACCTTATTCTGATAGGCGGTGAGCAGAGCTTCGGCTTTGGCATACTCGGGACAGTCAGACGGAATCATCTGCATGTGGGCAGCCACCTCAGGGTTGATCACATCATCGTCCGAAGCGGCGATGGCTGCTTGCATGGCCACCAGTTCGTCGGCTGCATGCGACTTCTTCATCTTGTCCAGCACTACGGGCAATTGCTTCGTAGCGTAGGCAAAAGCCTCCTTGGCCTGCTCAGGTACACTGTGGAGCATGGCTAAGGCGAGGTCGAAATTCTTCTGACCAACAGCCTCCTCTACCTGGTTCTTCACTGTCTGTACATTCTTGTTGTAGTAGTCGAGGATGCGCTCTTCAGCCGTCTGGAGCATACGTTGCAGGGCCGGTGTGTTCTTGATTTCGGCAGCTACGTTGCTGGCGGCCTCCTCGAAGCTGCGGCCAACGCCCACCACCTCCTGATCGGCGGTAGCATAGACGTCACCAGTGGCAAGATTCAGCACCTGAAAGGTCAGGTTGTATTTCACCAGCATCTTCTGGGGTGCGGTGCCTGTGGCTTCGCGCCCTGTCTGTGAGGCTTTGGCTCCCAGTACTAAGTTGGGCACATTGCCCACACCGCCCACGCCATTCTGTGTGGTAATCAGCAGCATCTTCTGGGCTATCTGGGTGGCTACGGCCTCAGTGATGTCACCTTCAGGAGCCGGTGGCAGTACGGTGAGCTTCACACCACGGCTGTTGAATGCCACTTCGGGATCGATGCTGAGTTCGACCTTCTTGGCAGCAATGGCCGCTTGGCGTTCCTCGGCACTCATCGACGACTCGCGTTCGCGTGGGGCAAACTTGGTGCCTGTCTGTGACTGTGCCTGCTGATTGTCACTACCCGCATTGCCACCACATGACGACAGCCCTATTACGGCTGCTATGGCTGCAGCTATTACGATTGTCTTCTTCATATCAGTTTTCGTATCAGATTCCTTTGACTGTCAATATTACTTCACCCAGTCCCTGCGATGCATTCTTGCTCTGCAGGCCCAGGTTCTTGCGCAGATTCTTCTGCAGGTCGCGCGTCCAGTCATATACACCATACTGTGTGCCGTCGTCCTGCAGCAGGGGGATACGGACGTTGACCAGATAGAGCTCGTTGTCCGTATTGCGCTGCATCTTGTAGGCGCCCTTCACAGTGTGAGCCTTAACGTAATCCATGATCCAGTCGGCATAGGTGTCACCCTCGATGCTCTGGCTCTGCAGGTTCTGGTTCGAACCGCTCTCTACGTTGATGCGCACTGTCACCTCGCGACCATGCGTCAAGATGTCGCTGTAGTATGCCTTGATGTCGGTCATCAGTGAGGGGAGCTGCTGCTTCAGGTCTTCCTGAATGGTCTCGGTGGTCGATTCGCCCTTCATGTTGCTCTGGGTAATCGTGGCCACCACCTTGTTGGTGTAGGCATCGATGGCATTGAGCGTGTAGCTCACGTTCTTGTTCTTATAATCATGACTGGTCAGACTGGTTGCAGACTTCTTGTAGCCCAACTCCAAGATGATATCTGGCTGCGCTGTGGTGAGGAGCTGCGTCTTAGCATCCTTCTCGATGCCGTCAGCCATGTCTGTGGCTGTCTGTGTGTCGAGCTGCTTGAGTGTCTGCTCCAGATCGTTGAGCGGATAGCTCTGCTTAACGAATGCACTCTGGATGGTCGAGAGGATGCGCTTGGCACGGTCATCCTTGGTCAGATAGCTCTGATAGTCGCGATCCACGTAGGTGACACCCTGTACTTTCTGCCTCTTCAGGCAGTTGAACTGTTCGAGGGTCTGGTCGCTGAAAAGCACCATGATCTGAGGCAGGGCTTGCTGTATGGCATTCACGTCACTGTTCACGTATGCCACCATGTCGCCCTGTGCCTGTTCGGCCAGGCTTCCTGTCTGCTGCTGTTCGTTACTGAAGAAGCTGCATGACGAAAGAATGAGTGCCGATGCTGCACACCATCCCAAAATCTTTGTAGTATTCATATTATGCGATAATTGGATTCAAATATGTGCAAATATACACATTATATATTATATAAAGCCGCCTATTTTGCCCATCTTTCAAATTCATGCTCTAAAACATGTTTTGCTGGCAATTCCATGCTTTGACGAGGGAAAAAACAGTGCGACAATTCTCCAATTTTTCCGATCAATCCATAAGTTAGAGTAATTGGCTATGCCCTCGGTTCTATTCCTCATCATGACATGCTGCGAGCAGAAATTTGCTTGGTTTGCAAAATTCTGCTCGCAGCATTTGGTTGTTTGTATCAAGAGAACAGTCGGTCGGAAAAGATTCCAGCGGCTCAGAACGCCTCGATGGCAGCGAAGCCGCGCCAATGCTCGGACTGGCGATAGGACTCGACGCTTGGGGCGGGGACGAGTAAGCGACGTGGGATGCACGTGTCTTCGAAGAGGGCAGGGATGTGAAGCGGTTGAGGAGCAAGGGTGCAGACTTCGAGCAACGAGTCGCAATGCCAGAAGACATGCTCGCCGATGAAGGTGAGGCCAGCTGGCAGCGTGATGCTCTGCAGCGAGCGACAACACCAGAATGCACCCTCGTCGATGCCCTGCAACGAACTGGGTAATTGCAGATGGCGCAGGCCGGCGGACACGAAGGCGTTGGTGCCAATCCAGGTAACGCCCTCAGGGATGTGCAGCTCGTGGAGGCTGCTGTCGCCGATCAGGGCGTGAGGCGAAATGGTGAGTAATGTGGAAGGAAGACGCAGCGTCTGGAGCGACACACAGTTGATGAGCATCTCGTCGGCCAGCTCGGTCATGCCTTCGGGCAAGGTGAGCGACTGCAACGAGATGCAGCCATCGAAGGCTGCATGGCCGATATGACGAATGGTGTGCGGCAACCGGAAATATTCCACCTCGCGACAGAACTGAAAGGCGCTGTCGCCAATGCCTATGACGCGGTAATGTGAGCCATCGTGGCTGACCGAAGCCGGTAGTTCGACAATCTGCTGATAGATGGCTGGAGCGTCGGGATGCCTGATGACCTCGCACGTCAGGCTGTCGGCCGAGAGGATGCGGATGCAGAACTCGTTGTCGTGGAAGGTGGTGCGGAAGCTAGTAGCTGAGAATGCAGAGGCAGGAGAGAGGAGTCTGCCCGCACGCGAGGAGAACAAATATAAGCCTATGCCAACGATGAGGAACAGGACTGCTGCTGTTATCGTAATCCATGAAGTCCGGCTCAGTGGCCGTAAAGAGTCGTCGAGGGCCTTGCGTGCCTCTGCGGCTGAAGCATAGCGTCGGTCCATATCAGACTGAAGGCATCGGGAAGCGATGCGCTGCAGGTGACGAGGCAGAGGATGATGGGTGCGCTGGGCGATGTATTCCAACAGCTTGCCCACGGCATACAGATCGGTGCGAGCGTCAATCTCGGCCGGATTGTCGATCTGTTCGGGAGCAGCGAAATAGCTGTTGCGTCCCAAATCGCCGCCAAAGGCATCGGCATAGCAGAAGCCGAGGTCGAGCAGATAGAGGTCGCCTGAGACCTTGGCAATCATCAGATTGTCGGGCTTGATGTCGAGGTGGACGATGCGCTGTGTATGCAGGTACTGCAGCACATCGAGCAGCTGTGACAGGAAGCGGTCGAGCGTCTTGGCTGAAGCGAAATAGTCTGGCCTGGAGACAAGGATGTCCGAAAGGGTCTGCCCTTCGATGTAATCCATCAGGATATAGGGACGTTCGGTATCGTCGCGATAATCGATGTAGCTGACCAGGTGTGGATGGCTGAGGTGATAGCCCAGCTGGAATTCCTTGCTAAAGATGGCACGATAGCGCGGGTCGTGGAGATATTCGGAACGCAGGCTCTTGAGAAACATCTGACGCCCATCGACACGTACCTTGTACGCATCGCACGTCGAACCATTGAGCATAAGAGGCTCGGCCTGATGCATCAGGTCATCGGGTTGTGAGGCAAGGAAATCGGATACAATCATGGCTTGATGACCTCGATGGTGATTAGTCCGGACGAGCGAGCTGCGCTATAGCCCCCCAACTGCTGTCCGTCGCGTTCGACCGCAGACACCAGCATCGGATGACCTTTGACAAAGCGCTGGATGGTGAGCACATCGCCTTCGAGCAGATTGTGAGAATGCTGACACTCGGTGAGCCGGAAGCGCTCGTCGCCCAGATACAGGAGTCTGAAGCATCGGTCAGGACGATAGGTGACGATGACGCTTTCGCCAGGAGTCAATGACGAGGTTTCGACCTGCCCATCGAGGAGGCCGAAGCCAGATGCCTGTCGCGAAAGCTCGTCCTCCATGGCATCCCAGGAGGAGAAGTCAAGGTATTGTGCTATGGCGTCGAGCGTGTACTTCATCGGCATACGATCGTCTGAATAATAGCCGAACAGACGCTTCAGGGTACTTTTGCTGACGTTTTTATGGACTTGGTCCTGTATCCGCTCCGAGAGCGCCTCACAGTCACGGGGAGAACTGAGCGGCAGTCCGCTCTTGGATTTGAGCAGATTGATGACTTCGGTTGTGAACTTCATGTCGTTGTCGATTTGATGAGGCAAATAGTTCGGCAAAGATAGTGATTTTTCTGCAAATGCACAGCACCCATTTCGCCCATCTTAGTTAAACACTCAAAAACACATCACATAAGTCCCGCAATAATATGAAATTTCCTGCCGTGGTGGCCAGGAATAAAAAAATCTGGATTTCCGTGGGGAAACCCAGATTATATTGATGAGTGCGGATGGTCGAGGATTACTCAGCAGCCTCAGCTACTACGTTAACTACAACCTCAGCGCTTACCTCACGGTGGAGCTTGCAGACAGCTACGTACTGGCCGAGAGTCTTGACGGTCTCGAGTACGATCTGCTTCTTCTCAACATTAACGCCCTTGGCTGCGAGAGCCTCGGCAACGTTAGCGTTGGTAACTGAGCCATAGATCTTGCCCTCCTCAGATGCCTTAACAGCGAACTCGAGAGCGGCAACAGCCTTAACAGCCTCGGCGAGAGCCTCAGCGTCAGCCTTGATCTTAGCCATCTTGTTAGCCTGCTGCTTCTGCTTCTCAGCGAGCTGCTTCAAAGCTGACTCGGTAGCGAGGACAGCCTTCTTCTGTGGGAGAAGGTAGTTGCGGCCGTAGCCGTTCTTAACCTCTACAACATCGTCCTTATAACCAAGGTTCTGGACGTCTTCAATCAGAATGATCTTCATAATTAGTCTAAAAGTTTTACTTGGTTAATAATTACTTGAGCATATCGCAAACGTATGGAAGGAGAGCGATCTGGCGAGCACGCTTAACAGCAGTAGCGATGCGACGCTGGAACTTCAGTGAAGTACCGGTGATGCGACGTGGGAGGATCTTGCCCTGCTCGTTCAGGAACTTCTTGAGGAACTCAGGATCCTTGTAGTCGATATACTTGATGCCACTCTTCTTGAAACGGCAATACTTCTTCTTCTTAACATCAACTGACACTGGGGTCAGGTAGCGGATTTCTGATACTTCTGCCATGATTATGCCTCCTGTGCTTTAGCTGCCTTGAGCGAACGACGCTTAGCTGCATACTCAGCTGCGTACTTCTCATTCTTGACAGTGATGAAACGGATCACGCGATCCTGACGACGGAAATAAGTCTCGAGCTTTGCAACGACGGTGCCTTCGCCGTCGAACTCCAGGAAGAAGTAGAAGCCGGTAGATTTCTTCTCGATTGGATAAGCGAGCTTCTTCATACCCCAAGCCTCCTCGTTAACGATGGTAGCACCACGCTTAGCGAGCTCAGCCTTTACGCCTTCTACCGTTTCCTTTACCTGAGCATCAGATAAAACGGGAGTCAAAATGAAAACGGTTTCGTAGTGATTCATTTTTTGAACCTTTTTTAGCGTTTGTATTATTAATTATATAAAGTGTCTGGTCCTCCATCCATAGGGATTTTGGCCAAACGCGGGTGCAAAGATAGTAATTTTAAATTAATAATGAGGAATCTGGTTTGAGGAATTGTCTGTTTCGGAGCAAAAAAGATGTCGAAATGGCTGTTTTGCCATTCCGACATTTAAATTAACGAATGTTTGTCGGGGTGACCCGACTCGAACGGGCGGCCTCTACGTCCCGAACGTAGCGCGCTACCAACTGCGCCACACCCCGTGAAGCGGAGTGGTGGCAACGTTTTCAAAAAGAAAACTGCGCCACACCCCGTGAAGCGGAGTGGTGGCAACGTTTTCAAAAAAGAAAACTGCGCCACACCCCGCGAATTCAAATTAGTCCTGATTGAGGTTGATGCGCTTGAAAGCAGTAGCGGTAAGGCCCTTCTGAACCTTGTCGAGGTACTGCTGAACGCTCAACTTGCTGTCGCTGATGAACTCCTGCTCAACGAGGCAGTTCTCCTTGAAGAACTTAGCCATACGACCCTTAGCGATGTTCTGAACCATCTGCTCTGGGAGGTTAGCAGCCTTCTCGGCAGCGGTAGCAGCCATGATCTCGCGACCCTTGGCAGCCTCCTCAGCGGTGATCCAGCCCTTTGACATGTTCGACTCGATGTGATCCTCGCTGTCGAAGTGGTTAGGATTCAGGCCAGCCTTCTTCAGTGCAGCGGCAACAGCCTTCTCAACCTGCTCCTCCTTGGTCTTCTTGTTGGCGAGCTCGAGCTCCTCATCCTTCTTGGCCTGTGGGATCTCATCAGCGTTAACTGCGAGTGGGTTCATAGCGGCTACCTGGCAAGCGATCTCCTTGAGAGCCTCAGCAGGAGCAGCCTGGTTGAAGGCTACGATAGCAGAGAGCATGTGGTTGAAGTGGTTGTAAGCAACAACGCCCTCACCGCAAACTGCCTCGAACACAACCTCCATCTTCTCACCGCAAGCGCCTGAACGCTCGGTGATAACCGACTGTACGGTACCCTCCTCCAATGGGAGAGCGAGGAGAGCCTCATTGTTAGCTGGCTTGTTAGCCATTACGAGGTCAGCGATGGTGTTAGCGAGCTCCTGGAAACGGTCGTTGTTGGCAACAGACTCGGTCTCACACTTCAGAGCTACAACTGCAGCATAGTTGCCCTCGGTACGAGCGATAACTACACCCTGAGCGGCCTCGCGTGCCTCACGCTTAGCGGCGATCTTGGTGAACTTCTCGCGAATCCACTTTACAGCGGCATCGAAATCACCGTTTGACTCCTCAAGGGCCTTCTTACAGTCACCCATACCAGCCTGAGTCATCTCGCGGAGCTTCTTGATATCAGCAATAGAAACTGCCATAATTTTTCGAAAGTTATAAGTTAAAAGTTAAAAGTTGTTCCGAAAACTCCACGCGAGCAGAGCTCGGAGAAAAGTTGCCGTCCTTGCACAGAAAAGGTTGCAGAGTCCGGCATGTCGTCAAGAGTTTTATGAATGTTAAGAGTCAAAAGCCAGCGCTAAGCTTAACTTTCAACTCTTAACCTTTAACTCTTAACTTATTCAGCCTCAGCAGGAGCCTCAGCCTTCTTGCCGCCCTTGTTCGAAGCCTCAGCAGCGTCCTGGTCAGCCTTCTCTACCTTGCGCTCCTCCAGGCCCTCAGCGATAGCGTCGCACATAGCGCCTACTACTGCCTCGATTGACTTGGTTGCATCATCGTTAGCTGGGATGATGTAATCGATGTCGCGTGGGTTAGAGTTGGTGTCAACCATGCCGAATACTGGGATGCCCAGACGTACGGCCTCAGCCACTGCAATGTGCTCCTTCATAACATCAACTACGAAGATAGCTGATGGCAGACGGGTCAAGTCAGAGATAGAACCGAGGTTCTTCTCCAGCTTCTCACGCTGGCGGCTGATCTGCAGACGCTCGCGCTTTGAAAGGTTATCGTAAGTGCCGTCCTTGGTGAGCTTGTCGATGGTAGCCATCTTCTTCACAGCCTTGCGGATGGTGGTGAAGTTGGTGAGCATACCGCCTGGCCAGCGCTCGATAACGTATGGCATGCCAACGGTCTGAGCCTTCTCGGCTACGATCTCCTTGGCCTGCTTCTTGGTAGCGACGAAAAGCACCTTCTTGCCGCTCTTGGCAATAGCCTTGAGCTGCTCAGCTGCCTCGTCGATTTTAGCAACTGTCTTATTCAGGTCGATGATATGGATGCCGTTGCGCTCCATGAAGATGTAAGGAGCCATTGCTGGGTTCCACTTGCTCTTAAGGTGTCCGAAGTGAACGCCGGCTTCCAAAAGTTGATCAAAGTTTGTACGTGACATA
>JAZQQU010000074.1:0-37583 GCA_045629225.1 Bacteroidales bacterium
CCTCACAACCTCATAACCTCAAAACCTCATAACCTCACAACCTAACAACCTATGACCGACATCCTGACTATCATCGCCCTTCAGCTCGCGCTCATGAAGAATGCCGAGCACGTACAGTTCCACAGCAACGTACGCAACATCATCACCACTGCCACCCCCGACAAGCTGGGGCTGAGCAATGACGTCTTCAACCCCTACCGCGATGCCATCCTGGCCGAGCAGGACATCGTGAACCGCGCTCTGGCTTCGATCTACACCCCTCAGCTCGAGGAGGCCAATACGAAGCGTGTGGCCATCTTCCGCATGATCCGCTACAAGCTCAACGCCGTGAACTCGCTCACCGCCGACGCCTATCCGAACGTGGTGAAGCTCCAGTCGAAGGTGCAGAACGCGCTGCTCAACGTCTATAAGGCTTCGATCTGCAACCTGGCCTACCAGGAGCTGTCATCGACCCTCGCGGGCTTTGTGCTCGACTGCCGCGAACTGCTCACCGACGAGGAGGTGGAGACCCTCACCATCGATGCCGACCTCGACGACCTGGAGAGTGCCAACATCAAGTTCGGCCGACTCTACCAGCAGCGCATCACCGAGCGTGCCGCCGACCCCGTCTATACCAGCGACCTGCGTGCTGCCACCGACCTGGCCTACAAGCGTCTGGTGCTCCACCTCAACGCCCTGGCCAACGACCCCACCGCTGCCAACAAGGCCAAGGCCGATGCTGCCTCAGAGGTGGTGAGCTCCATCAACCAGGTGATCAAGGAGGCCAAGCGTCTGCTCAACCAGCGTCTGGGCAAGGGCGAGGCTCCTTCCGACGATAACGGCAACGATAACGAGAACCCTAACGGTAGCCCTAACCCTAACGGTAACCAAAACTCTAACAATAACCCCAACGGCAACCCCAACACGGGCAGCAACCCTTCGACCCCTACTCCTGGCGGCAACGACGTGGTCATCGACAATCCGGGGGATAACTACGAGTAAGGGCTAACCTCAAAACCTCAAAACCCCACAACCTCACAACCTCAACTATGAAGAAAGACACTATCAAATGGATCGTGCAGCTGCTGGCCTCCGTCCTCACCGCCCTGGCTGCTGCCCTCGGCACCACGGCTTGTGTGGCTGCCATCGGCTAACACATAAATGACAACCACCCTCGCTACAATGTGTGTTGTAACGAGGGTGGAATTGTGTGTGCGGTGTGACAGCCTATCGGATGGGGGCATGGCGAACCTGCATTACATCTTAGCCATGGCCTGCTCCAGGTCGGCAATGATGTCCTGAGCGTTCTCGATGCCCACCGAGAGGCGCACCAGGTCGGGAGCCACGCCTGCCTCACGCAGCTGCTCCTCGCTCATCTGGCGATGGGTGTGGCTAGCCGGATGGAGCACGCAGGTGCGGGCATCGGCCACATGGGTGACGATGGAGATGAACTCGAGGTTGTCCATGAAGCGGATGGCATCCTCGCGCGTGCCCTTCAGGCCGAAGGCAATCACGCCACAGGTGCCCGTCGGCATGTACTTCTGTGCAAGGGCGTGGTACTTGTTGCTGGGCAGGCCAGCGTAGTTGACCCAACCCACCTTAGGATTCTGCTCGAGCCACTCGGCAACGGCCTGTGCGTTGGCACAATGCTGCTTCATGCGCAGGTGAAGGGTCTCGAGGCCCAGGTTGAGCAGGAAGGAGTTCTGGGGTGCTGGGATGGAACCGAGGTCGCGCATCAGCTGGCTCACCATCTTGGTGATGTAGGCCATCTTGCCGAACGACTTGGTGTAGGTCAGGCCGTGATATGACTCGTCGGGGGTGGTGAGCATGTGGTACTTGTCGCCGTAGGCTTCCCAATCGAAATTGCCGCTATCCACCACGCAGCCACCTACTTGCGCAGCATGGCCATCCATATACTTGGTGGTGCTGTGGGTCACGATGTCGCAACCCCACTCGAAGGGTCGGCAGTTGATGGGGGTGGCGAAGGTGTTGTCCACGATCAGAGGCACGCCATGCTTGTGGGCCATCTTGGCGAAGCGCTCGATGTCGAAGATGTTGCCGCCAGGGTTAGAGATGGTCTCGCCGAAGAAGCACTTGGTGTTGGGACGGAACTCCTTCTCGATGCGCTCGTCATCCCACTCGGGGTCGACGTAGGTGCACTCGATGCCGAGCTTCTTCATGGTGACGCCGAAGAGGTTGAAGGTGCCGCCATAGATGTTGTTGGAGGTGATGAAGTGATCGCCTGCCTGACAGATGTTGAAGATGGCATAGAAGTTGGCTGCCTGGCCCGATGAGGTGAGCACTGCGCCTACGCCACCCTCGAGGGCAGCGATCTTCTTGGCCACGGCATCGTTGGTGGGATTGGCCAGTCGGGTATAGAAGTAGCCTTCGTCCTTCAGGTCGAAGAGGCGGGCCATCTGGTCGCTGGTGTCGTACTTGAAGGTAGTGCTCTGATAGATGGGGAGCTGCTGGGGCTCGCCCTTGGTGGGTTTCCATCCGCCATGGATGCAGATGGTTTCGAGATTGCGATTCATATTTGAAGAGTTTGAAGTGTTTACGATAGGGGGGCTTAAAGCACGGTCATGGTCATCGTGATGTCCTCTAAGGGACGATCGCCCGGACGCGTGGCTGCCTGCTGGATCTTATCGACCACTTCGAGGCCCTCCTCCACTTCGCCGAAGACGGTGTAGTTCTGGTCGAGGAAGGGTGTGCCGCCGAGGGTGGTATAGACTTCGCGCTGCTCGGGGGTGTATTTGGGAGCACCCATCTCCTTGCTGCGGGCACGTGTCAGTTGCTCGAGCTCCTCCTGAAGCTTCATGATGCCAGCCTGATCGCGGTTCTTGCGCATCTCGATGATGCGGCTGCGATTCTCGACCACGAGGGCATTGAAGATGCTCTGGAGCTGCTGCTGCTCGAGCTGCTTTTCGAGCTGTGTGAGCTTGCCTGCACTATAGACCTCGCCTGTGACGATGTAGAACTGTGAGCCGCTGGAGCGACGCTCAGGATTGACCTCATCGCCCTGACGGGCAGCTGCCAAAGCGCCTTTCTTGTGGATGAGGGCGCGGTTGAACTCGGCAGGGATGGTGTAGTCGGGGCCTCCTGTGCCTAACTGTGCGGTGGGGGCGGCTCCCTTGGAGGTGGGGTCGCCTCCCTGAACCATGAAGTTCTTGATGACGCGATGGAACAGGGTGCCATCGTAGTAGCCCTCGCCAGCGAGCTTCAGGAAGTTGTCGCGGTGGAGGGGCGTCTCGTCGTAGAGGCGAACGGTGATGTCGCCCAGTGTGGTGTGGATTAAAACTTTTGCCATTATTCCAAGATTTTACTAGATTTTTGTCATCGCGCAACGGGTTGCACAATAATTTATTTCAGCATTTTGCAAAGACTATGAGCCTCCAAAATACTATCCAAAGGTTGCAAAACGTAGCAGAAAAACACATTTCGGGTCTTTGCGGCGTGAAAAGCGAGGCAAAGATTTGCATTTTTGCCAGAAAACGCCTACCTTTGCAACGTGTTTTTCATGGTATTAGATTTTAAGGTTAATGCAAAAGGGACGTCGTGATGACGGCCCTTTTTTCGTATGACTAGTATTCGAACGTACCATTCTCGGTGACGAGTGTGACCTTTGCACCCTCTGGTCGAGCCTCCACACGACCGATGATCTGTGCATCGATGTTGAATGACTTGGCAATGTCGATCACCTCCTGTGCCTTGGCGGCTGGCAGGTAAACCTCGAGGCGATGGCCCATGTTGAAGACCTTGTACATCTCGGCCCAATCGGTGCCCGACTGCTCGTGGATGGTGCGGAACAGCGGCGGGATGGGGAACAGGTTGTCCTTGATGACATGCAGGTCCTTGATGAAGTGGAGCACCTTGGTCTGTGCGCCGCCCGAGCAGTGTACCATGCCGTGGATATCGTGACGCATGGCATCGAGCATCTTCTTGACCACAGGAGCATAAGTACGGGTAGGGCTGAGCACCAGCTTGCCAGCGTCGAGCGGTGAGCCCTCGACAGGGTCGGTGAGCTTCAGGCCGCCACTATAGACCAGCTCATCAGGCACAGCATGATCGAATGACTCAGGGTACTTCTCGGCCAGATATTTGGCAAAGACATCGTGACGAGCCGAGGTGAGGCCATTAGAGCCCATACCGCCATTGTACTCCTTCTCGTAGGTAGCCTGACCGTAGGAGGCAAGGCCCACGATGACGTCGCCAGCAGCGATGTTGGCGTTGTTGATGACGTCGGAGCGCTTCATGCGGCAGGTGACTGTGGAGTCGACGATGATGGTGCGTGCCAGATCGCCCACGTCGGCTGTCTCGCCGCCTGTGCCATAGACGCCAATGCCCATGTCGCGGAGCTCCTGCATCAGCTCGTCGTTGCCATTGATCACTGCCGAGATCACCTCACCGGGGATCAGCATCTTGTTGCGGCCAATGGTGCTCGACACAAGTATATTGTCAACAGCGCCCACGCAGATCAAGTCATCGATGTTCATGATGAGAGAGTCCTGTGCGATGCCTTTCCAGACAGAGAGGTCGCCCGTCTCCTTCCAGTACATGTAGGCAAGAGAGGTTTTGGTGCCTGCTCCGTCGGCATGCATGATATTGCAATACTCAGGGTCACCACCCAGAATGTCGGGGATGATCTTGCAGAAGGCCTGTGGATAAAGACCCTTATCGATGTTCTTGATGGCGTTGTGCACGTCTTCCTTCGAAGCAGACACTCCGCGCAGCATATAACGCTGATCCATACTATAAATTATAATTAGGAGTTAGGAACTAGGAATCAGGAATTGCTGACTCCCAATAATTCATCTTTCAAAAATTTGGTTGTCCAAGTGTCGGCTGCACGCTGCTTCGAACGCGCAAGGCCACAGATCTCTTCAGGTGTGCCCGAAGCTACGAGCTGACCGCCTGCCGCACCTCCGTCGGGACCCATGTCGATGATGTGATCACAGCACTTGATTACGTCGAGGTTGTGCTCGATGATGATGACGGTGTTGCCCTTATCGACCAGACGGTCAATGCAGCTCATCAGCACGCGGATGTCCTCAAAGTGCAGGCCTGTGGTGGGCTCGTCGAGGATGTAGAGGGTCTTGCCCGTCTGCTTCTTGGCCAACTCGGTTGCCAGCTTCACTCGCTGCGACTCGCCTCCGGAGAGCGTGGTGCTGGGCTGGCCTAACTTGATGTAACCCAAGCCGACCTCCTGGAGGACTTTGATCTTGTTGAGGATGGTGGGGACATTCTCGAAGAACTCCACGGCCTGATTGATGGTCATATCGAGCACATCAGCTATGGACTTGCCCTTGAACCTCACTTCGAGTGTCTCACGATTGTAACGCTTGCCCTGGCACGACTCGCAGGGGACCATCACGTCGGGCAGGAAGTTCATGACGATGGTCTTGTAGCCATTGCCCGAGCAGACCTCGCAGCGGCCACCTCCCACGTTGAAGGAGAAACGACCAGGCTTGTAACCACGTATCTGCGACTCAGGCGACTGCACGAAGAGGTTGCGTATGTCCTGGAATACACCCGTATAGGTAGCAGGATTAGAACGAGGGGTGCGGCCCAACGGGCTCTGATCGACAGTCACCACCTTGTCGATGTGCTCCAATCCGTCGATTGCCTCATAGGGCAAAGGTTGACGAAGCGAGCGATAGAAATGCTGCGAGAGGATGGGCTGCAGTGTGCCATTGATGAGCGACGACTTGCCTGAGCCCGAAACGCCCGTGATGCCGATGAGGCAGCCCAAGGGGAACTCGACGGTCACTCCCTTCAGATTATGGCCTGTGGCTCCACGCAATGTGAGCAGTTGTCCGTTACCCTGGCGACGATGCTTGGGCACCTCGATGCGGAAGGTGCCATTCAGATAGTCGCTCGTGAGGGTGTGTTGATGCAACATCTCGTCCGGAGTGCCCTGGAACACCACGTTGCCACCCTTGCGACCTGCATGGGGGCCGATATCGACTATGTAGTCAGACTCGAGCATCATGTCACGATCATGCTCGACGACGATGATGGTATTGCCTATGTCGCGCAGCTCCTTGAGCGAATTGATGAGCAGCTGATTGTCGCGCTGATGGAGGCCAATACTCGGCTCATCGAGGATATAGAGCACGTTGACCAGTTGCGAACCGATCTGTGTGGCCAGACGAATGCGCTGCGACTCTCCACCTGAGAGTGTCATTGAGGCTCGGTCGAGCGAAAGGTAACCCAAACCCACTCCGAGCAGGAACTGTATGCGTGTGCCTATCTCCTTGAGAATCTCTGTGGCAACGGTGAGCTGACGCTCGCTGAGCATAGCAGGCAACTCCTTGATCCACTCAGCCAGATCGGTGAGCGTGAGGTGGCTGACCTCGGCAATGTTCTTGCCTGCCAGACGATAGTGGAGAGCCTCCTTATTGAGACGCTGGCCTCCGCACTCCGGACATGCCTGCACTGTGCTGAACGACTCTGCCCAACGGCGTTCCTTGACCGAGGCATCATCACCGGCAGCATCTTCAAGATACTTGACCAAGCCCTCGTAAGGCATGGTCATCATGCCAAAACCTGCATTCTCCTCACCGCAGCGATAGGTCTGTCCTGTGCCGCTCAGGACAGCTTCGATGGCATCGTCCGAGAGGTTGCAGATGGGTGTGTCGAGCGTAGCTTCGTAATCGTGGAGCAAAGCCTCGATCTGCCAGAAGATCATCGACTTCTTCTTCTTGCCCAAAGGCACAATGCCGCCATCGGCAATGCTGAGACGGGGGTCGGGAATGATCTTGCTGCGATCGACCATGGAGACGGTGCCGAGTCCGTGGCAATGAGGACAGGCACCCATAGGCGAGTTGAACGAGAAGTCGTGAGGGGCTGGATCCTTGTAGGACAGACCTGTAGCAGGGTCCATCAAGGTGCGTGAATAGTAGCGGATGGAGTCATCCTCCTTGGAGAGAATCATGAGCATGCCCTCGCCCTGACGCATGGCAATGCGTACCGACTCGCGGAGGTGCTGTTCGTCGATCGACTCCACACGCATCTTATCGACAATCAGTTCGATGGAATGGTTCTTGTAGCGATCGAGCTGCAGGCCCTGGAGTATCTCACGCATCTCGCCATCGATGCGCACGTTGAGATAGCCCTTCTTGCGCAGATTCTCGAACAGATCACGATAATGGCCCTTGCGATTGCGCACCAGAGGAGCCAGCAGATAGACACGCTGCCCCTCGTAATCGTGCAGGATGAGCTCGATAATCTGGTCTTCGCTGAATCGGACCATCTTCTCGCCACTCAGGTATGAATAGGCCTCGCCAGCACGAGCATAGAGCAGACGCAAGAAGTCGTAGATCTCGGTCGTGGTGCCCACGGTGGAGCGGGGATTATGATTCACGGTCTTCTGCTCGATGCTGATGACAGGCGACAGACCACTGATTTTGTCCACATCGGGACGCTCCAGATTACCGAGGAAATTGCGGGCATAACTTGAGAAGGTCTCGATATAGCGCCGCTGACCTTCGGCATAGATTGTGTCGAAGGCCAGCGAAGATTTACCCGAGCCACTCAATCCTGTGATTACGGTGAGCGAGTGGCCAGGGATTGTAACGTCTATGTTTTTCAGATTGTGGACGCGCGCGCCCAAAACCTCTATTGCCATTATGCCAATGCAAGTTATTAAGAAAATAGTTATCAGTCAGCAGCTATGTCCGAAAGCATCGCACAATAACCATAACTAACAACTATTTCTGTAAAGAGATTATTCCTTAGCCTTCCAGCCGAGAGCAGCGGCACCAAGCACAGCGGCATCGGCCGACTTAAGGCCTGAAGGAAGCACCTTGATCTTGCCACGCCAGATCTCGAGGAGGCTGTCCTCCATAGCCTGGACGATAGGATTCATCAACAGGGTGCCTGCCTGAGCCAGACCGCCGAAGAGGATGATGGCCTCTGGAGCAGAGAAAGCTACAAAGTCAGCAAAGGCCTCGCCCATGATCTTGCCGGTGAACTCGAAGATCTCCTTGGCAAGAGCGTCGTCCTTCTGAGCGGCATCAAACACATCCTTAGAGGTGATCTTGGCAGGATCGAGCTCGCGGAGCACAGAAGGATCCTGACGGGTCTCGAGGAACTCGCGTGCAGTGCGAGCCACACCAGTAGCTGAACAGTAGCACTCCAGGTGATCGAGGTGACCGCATCCGCAGGCACGGTTGCCCTGATGACGTACACGTACGTGACCGAGCTCGCCAGCGAAGCCATCATGACCATAAACAAGCTCGCCATTGATTACGATGCCTGAACCGACACCAGTACCAAGGGTGATCTCGATGAAGTCGTGCATACCCTTGGCAGCACCGTAGGTCATCTCACCAATGGCGGCAGCGTTGGCATCGTTGGTCACTGCTACAGGAATGCCGAGGCGCTCGTAGAGGCTCTCTGCCAATGGAAGCACACCCTTCCAAGGGAGGTTTGGAGCGAACTCGATATTACCAGTATAGTAGTTGGCATTAGGAGCGCCAATACCGATGCCAGTGATCATCTGAGGACCACCCACCTCTTCCATCACCTGACGAAGAGCGGCAGCAATGGCGTCGATGAAATCATTGAAGTCTGGATAATTCTGTGTTTTGATGGAAGTGGAAGCGACTACGCGACCACGGGTGTCGGCAATGCCCATCACGGTGTTGGTACCACCGCAGTCAATGCCAATAACATAAGGTTTGCAAGTTACCATAATCTGATTATTTATTGTGTTTTTTGATGCTATGCTTTTTGCATTATGCGGGGCAAATATACTGCTTTTTTTGGAGATAAACAAATACTACTGCAAACTTTTAACTATTATACCCCTATTTTTAACATTGCCTATCGCAACTGCAGTACTTGACCTGCATGAACCGTGGCCGAAGTGAGTTTGTTTCGCTTCATAAGCGATGCCACTGTGATGCCATAAGTCTGAGCGATGCTCCACATGGAGTCGCCACCTCGCACCACATGCTGGGTGTATTCCTTTTCGGCCTTTTTGTTCTTCTTTTGCAGATAGATGATGTCACCTTTGTGCAGTTCTGACTGCTTGGTCAGATCGTTCCACTTGCGCAGCTTGCGCTTTGAGAGGCCGAACTCCTTGGCAATGGCTGCCAGATCATCGCCATCATTGCAACGGATATATTTCAACCCGTGGCTCTTGCGAGTGACATAGAGTCTGTGAACGGTGGTCAGAACCTTGGCATTCTTAACGTCGTAGGCATCAAGATTGTTGGTCTCGATGATATTGATAAGCAGGTCTGCATATTTGGGATTGGTGGCGTAACCACACTGCTTCAAGCCATTAGCCCAGCCTTCGTAGTCGCGCAGGTTCAGTTTGAAGAGAGGGGCATAGCGCTGGTTGTCGCGCAGAAAGGTCGAATGATATTCGAAGCCCTCCTCCACCGATGAGAACTTGCAGAAAGGCTCGTCCCTGTAATCGTCATCGCAGTTGACCACAGCACCCTTCCAGCCTCGGCTGTAGGCTTTGATGCCGAAATGGTTGTTGGCCACTACTGCCAGATAGCTTGAGCCATAACCCGACTCAAGCATACCCTGTGCCAGAGTGATAGAGGCAGGCACTCCATACTTCTGCATCTGACGACGGGCCTCAGCTGCATACTTGTCGCAATACTCCTGCACCGTCAGCCGAGGACCCATCGTTGGGCACTTGGCCTTCTTGGCTGAAGCTTGTGGAAGGATGACAAACGACAGGATGAAGAGGATGAACAGCGAGAGAACTCTATGTCCTCGGGGAGATGAAATCATGGGCATTAAATCGTATTACTTAAGCAACTGCAAGCCGCGCTGGTATGTCTTGTCCGAACTGTTGAACTCCTGATAGAAGTAGTTGTCATCCTTGCACTGACGCATGATGTAGGCAATAATCAGACGCTCCATGTCATCACCACTCTTGCGGAGATCCTGGGACGTAGGCTTGCCCAGACGTGGAGTAGCGAAGTCGATAAACTCCTGCAAGAGGTGCTTAGAACGCAGGTGACGCTCAAGCTCATCAAAATGGGTGAAGTGTGACACCTCGGCACGATGCTTGTCGCTGTACTGGAATGCAAAGCTGTAGAGCAAGCTGATGCTCCTGTTGTAATAACTGCTGACATAAGAGGTGTCGCTCGGCACAAAGTAGTCGGGCATGATGCCTCCACCGGCATAGACCGTGCGTCCTGCCTTGGTCAGGAACTTGAGCGAATCGGCCAGATGGATGGAGTCCTGGCTATAGAACTCGCCACGTTCGAAGCGATTGACCAGATCCATGGCATACTCCTCGCCTGCACCCATCTCATAAGGCTTCTGGATGCAACGGCCCGAGGGTGTATGGTAGCGGGCGATGGTCAGACGAAGGGCCGAACCATCGTAGAGATCGAACTGCTGCTGAACCAGCCCCTTGCCGAAACTGCGCCGGCCTACGATGAAGGCTCGGTCGTTGTCCTGCATGGCTCCGGCAAAAATCTCAGAAGCCGAGGCTGACCATTCGTCAATCAGCACCACTACAGGCACCTGCTTGAAGTTGCCTCGACCATCAGCACGATGATCCACACGTGCCTGTGCTTTGCCTTCGGTATATACGATCAGATCGTCTGTCTCAAGGAATTCATTGACCATCTGGCAGCAGACCTCCATATATCCGCCACCATTGCCACGGAAGTCGAGCAGATAGCTCTTGGCTCCACGAGCCTTCAAGCCGATGAGGGCCGTGAAGAACTCGTTATATGTGTATCGGCCGAAGTTATCAATCTTGATATAACCCACTTCGCCCTCCATGTACTGTGCAATGACACTATTGACTGGGATATCGCCTCGTGTCACGTCGAATGAGAGCAGATCCTTGCTCGTATTGCGGCGAACGCCCAGCTTGACATTCGTACCCTTGGGGCCACGCAGCGTCTTGAGCACACGGTCATTGTTGATTTCCTTGCCCACGAAGAGTGAGTCGTTGACCATGACGATGCGGTCGCCAGGCATGATGCCTACACGCTCTGAAGGGCCACCCGAGATGACCTGAATGACCATGACCGTATCGTTCTGAATGTTGAACTGAATGCCCACGCCACTGAACGAGCCCTCGAGCTGCTCGGTGACCTCCTCAAGGTCCGACGCAGGAATATACACCGAGTGCGGATCGAGCTCCTCAACAATGCTCGGGATGGCATCTTCCACCAGCTTCTGCAAATTGAGCGTATCGACATAACGGTCACGCAACAGGTCAAACAGATAGACCAATTTGGCCGAAGCCTCACTACTGGAGAGACTGCCTCGGGTATCTGTCTGATATGCCTCATTTTCCGACTGATAGAGATGGATGGCGCGTGCCATGCGCACCTCGCCCAGCAGAATACCAATCCAAACGGCTGCTGCAATGCAGACAGACACGATCAAAGGAATCCAAAACTTACGCATATTGATGTGTATGGAGGTTCAAATAAGAATGATGAGAGTATGGGGGTTACTGGGCAGACTGGTCGAAGATGCGAATAGCGCCTGTGGTGGGTGTGAAGAGCGCACTTGCGGGCCTCTTCTTATCGGTGAACTGCGAGACGGGCAACTGCTCCACATGTCCAAACTGTGCCAGGCTCATTTCGCCTGAGGCCAAGGTCTGATTGGCATCGAAGAGCGTGACTTGGGCCTTGCCTGGGATGCAGAAGGCTATGCCTCTCTCGGCCTTGCCGGCAGCCTTCTTTCGCGACTTGTCATCAACCACCATGGTTCGGTTGTCCTCAACCATAAGCACACTTATATAATAAGGAGAGCCCGCCAAGTCATCATTTTCGACCATGCCCAGATGCTCTGAGAAGCGGAAGAACAGATCGCGCTCCTTCGAGACCTCAGGCACATAGTCCACCTGATAACTCTTGGTCGAAACGGAAGTAGTGCCGACAAAAAGGCTCAGCAAAGCCTCCTCCTGGGCGGTCAGATTGTCGAGCATCAACTGGAGTGAAGCACCATCGCCTGGCATGTTGTCTGCCTCGCCCTTGATGAGCAGCGTGCGGCTCTCGCGGATGCTGAAGATCTCCTGTGCAATGAGTTCGGCCTGCTTGACCTTGCTGCCTGCCTTGAGGATTTCACCTGTCAGCACATCGCTGGCCTTCAGCGTGGGCTTGACTGGAGTCACCATGCCTGGACGTGCGGGTTCGGAGGACTTCGTCTCCTCGACCGGTTTCTGATTGATGGCCCACAGGCATCGCTCGTCGGTGAGATAGAAAGTAGGCAGAGCTCCTTTTTCGCTGAACTCGATATGGAACGTGCGTGCCGAATCGGCTTTGGCAACATTGGTGAGTGTGATGTGCTGAATCTCCCAGCATGTCTGATCCTCAAGTATTACATCCGAGAGGCCAAGGAACTTCTCTGCATAGGCCGCATACTGCCCAGCCACACTCCTGGTGCATTGGGCTTCGATGTTGGCACGAACCACGGTCTTGGGCAGACTATAGGTAATGCCGAAGTTCATGTCATCGCCCACGGTTACCTGACGCACCTCCTGCGCCAAAGTATGCTGTGTTATTGTCAATGTGGCAGCGAGTGCCAATATATTTGTTAATCGCATAATACTATAGAATTTATGTACTGCAACTGTCAGTATGGTCTTGATGACACCAAGTCACTGGTTCTTGCTGAACGAATCGGTGAAGAGCGTACGATTCAAGATGCTCCGACCCAAAGTGACCTCGTCAGCATACTCAATCTCATCGCCTATCGAGACACCGCGTGCCAGGGTGGTTATCGTCAAGTCAGGACAGCATGCAGCCAGTTTGCGAAAGATGTAGAAATTGGTGGTATCGCCCTCCATCGTAGTGCTCAATGCAAGGATCACCTCACGGATAGGCACAGAACCTTCGCCCCGACTCGTCTGAATGCGTGCCACCAGACTGTCGATCTGCAACTGGCCTGGTCCTATGCCATCCATGGGCGAAATCAGGCCGCCCAGCACATGATAGAGACCATGGAACTGATGAGTGGACTCCACCACCATCACCTCCTTGACATTCTCGACTACACAGACTACGGAGGGATCTCGCTTGGGATTGGAACATATCTGGCAGTAGTCCGTGTCACTGATGTTGTGACAGCACTTGCAGTATCTGACCTCACGACGAAGACGCACGATGCTCTCGCCCAAATGCACAGCCCGCTCTGGCTCCTGACGCAACAGGTGTAACACCAGACGCAGAGCCGTCTTGCGACCTATGCCTGGCAGCTTGGCGAACTCCTCGACCGCATTGGTCAGCAAGAGACTGGGGTACTGATCCATCCTGAACTGGTATTAGTACTTACCGAAGTCCTTGCGTGCCCTGTCCATAGCACGCTTGTCCTCCTTGTCCTTTATTGAGTCGCGCTTGTCGTATTGCTTCTTGCCCTTACACAGAGCGATCTCGAGTTTAGCAAGTCCTTTATCATTGATGAATAAACGTAAGGGCACGATGGTGAGACCTGGCTCCTTCGAATCATTCAGCAGGCCGCGCAACTCACGACGTGTTAGCAGCAGTTTGCGATCGCGATGGGCGTTATGATTATTGTAGGTACCGTAGAAGTACTCAGCAATATAGATGTTCTTCGACCAGAGCTCACCCTTGTCGAAGATGCAGAAAGAGTCGGTCAGTCCTGCCTTACCGGCACGCAACGACTTGATCTCGGTACCTGTGAGCACCATGCCAGCGGTGAAGGTATCGAGTATCTCGTAGTCGAACGTGGCTCGTTTGTTACGAACGTTGACCGCATTGGGGTTCTGTCCCCCTTTCTTCTTATTGTTATTGGCCATATAGGGTAATATCGTAAAGGTATAGGTTGCACTCCAGAACCGGAAAGATCATCGCTGCATGAAGATCAGTATGTCCTTAAGCAAACTGGGTGCATAATATATAATAAGGAAAGCGACGAATCCGAAAACCCATCGGCGCTTCTCTTCCACTCGGACCAGCGTGAAGGCACCACACCACGTGATGTAAATCAGATAGTAGTTGGCCAGCTGGAGGAATTTGATAGAGGGAATCAGCGCTAAGGCTACCTCAACAAGCATCAGATACCCGGTGCTGTAGAAGACGTAGAGCTGCAAGCGATCTCTGTCGGGCGAAGGCACCCCGAAGAAAGCCGGCAGAAGCTCCCTGAGCAGAAACATGGCGATGTAAGGTCCCACAAAGTAAGCTACCAAACGAGGAACCATGTAGGTCATCGCATGCTGCAGGTCAAAAAATCCTTCGCCTGAAAAGCCGGCAATCAGGAAGACCGACAGCGACATCACTCCCAGCATGGGCAAGAAAATCTCGCTCTGCATGTAGTCGGTCTTCGACAACGGATCTTTCCCCTTGGCCAGATAGCCCCAGAAATTCTCAGGCTGACTGGTCATGGGGATCATGTATTTGACTATATTCTTAATTTTGTGCACAATAGTCAGAACTAATACGATTGAACAATCAGTCCTCAAGGCTGTGTACTACCAGTCCGCTACGGAGTTTTGGCTCAAACCAGGTGGTCTTAGGAGGCATGATGTTGCCTGAGTCGGCAATGGCAATCAGCTGATCCATCGACACAGGATAGAGCGCCAGAGCCACACGCATCTCGCCGCTATCCACACGACGCTTGAGCTCGCCCAGTCCACGCAGTCCACCTACGAAGTCGATGCGCTTGTCGCGACGCAGGTCCTTGATGCCAAGTATCTGGTCGAGGATCAGATTGGAGCTGACACTCACATCGAGCACTCCGATAGGATCAGCATCATCGTAGGTACCTTCCTTGGCTGTAAGGCTGTACCATTCGCCACTGAGGTAGAGGCTGAAGTTATGGAGAGCCATAGGACGATACTCATCGGCTCCCTTTTTCTCAACTATGAAGTTCTCAGCCAGTTTCTGAAGGAACTCTTCGTCAGTCAGCCCATTCAGATCCTTTACCACACGGTTGTAATCCATAATCTTGAGCTGGGAAGCTGGGAAGCAGACGGCAAGGAAGAAGTTGTATTCCTCATCGCCTGTATGTTTTGGATTCAGTCTGGCACGCTCTTCTCCCACACGTGCAGCAGCTGCGGTACGATGATGGCCGTCTGCCACATAAAGGTAAGGAATAGCTGCGAAACCTTCTGTTATCTTCTGGATCAGTTCTGGTTCGTCGATCACCCAGAACTCATGACCGAAGCCCTCTGCTGAGGTAAACTTCTCTGTCGATGGCTTATTGGCAGTACAAGTGATCACTTCATTGAGCACGTCATTGTCAGGAAACGCGAAGAACACTGGCTCCATGTTGGCCGAAAGACAACGCACATGCTTCATGCGGTCCTCCTCCTTGTCTGCACGGGTCAGTTCATGCTTCTTGATCACGCCAGTCAGGTAATCCTGAACATTGGCTGCGACCACCAAACCATACTGCGTACGGCCCTGCATGGTCTGGCTGTAGAGGTAATAGACAGGCTTCTCGTCCTGCTTCAGCCAGCCTTGCTGCTTGAACTTGGCAAACTGCTCGACTGCTGCATCATAGACCTTTGGGTCATGCTCGTCAGCAATAGGGTCGAAGTTAATCTCAGGCTTGATAATATGATAGAGTGACTTCTCGTTGCCTGCGCACTCGTCAAAGGCTTCCTGAGACGAGAGCACATCGTAGGGACGGGAAGAAACGACAGGTGCCAATTCTGGCGAAGGGCGGAGGCCCTTGAATGGTCTTACTTTTGCCATGGCATTAATTATTTATTATAAATTCTCAACTATGAACTATTTCAAATAGCGTCTGATCATCATGTTCACCTTGCGCTGTGTCAGCGGATTAGGCAGCAGATAGCTGGCGCCAATCTGACAGAGGTGCTTGTGCAACGGACGCTGCGCTTCGTCATCAGTGACGATGATGGGCACGTCGGGGTGCAAGTCATGCAGCATGGCCACCAAATGATCGACCGAAATCTCACCTTGAAGACGATTGTCGATGAAGACCATCTCGGGAGTTGACGAGCGGAAGGATTGAAGGACTCCATCGGTCGTCAGGCAGATTGTCGATTCGAACAGATGCTGGTTCTCATAGAGGTCAGCACCCTCGGTCAGGCCCAGGAGTACTAAAGGCAGACTGCTGCGATCACTCTCGCGCATCTCCTGTTCCAGATCCAGTTCGTCGGATATCTCGTCGAGTGTATCAGTCTCTGATGGTTCCATCGAGGCCATCTGTATATACCTGCGGGCATCGACTGGCAAGGTAATCACATACTCCACCCTTCCGCCGTCGAGGCGACGCATAGTCACATCACCCCAGAGCCGTTTGGCCAGGATCCGGCACACGCTCAAGCCCAGACCGCCTTCGATCAAAGCATTCGTACAACTGACAGTGAGATGAAGCAAGCCTTCAGCCTCCTGCAGAACGTAGCTCAAGGTCACACAACCACCCACCTTATTACGTTGCTCCACGTTGATGATGCTGTCGAGCAACATGTCGAGCAGTTTGTCATTAACCCATATCGAACGATTGTCGTAGAGGTTGCTGAAATAGACCTTCAGTGTGGTGGCCTTGAGCGAATAGATCTGCTGCAGTTCGGCTAAGTGCTCCCATAGGAACAACTGTTTGATATCTGTGACCTGGCTATCCTCCTTTTCCCCAATGAAACTGCGATACTTGTCGGTGATCGACAAAATACGCTCGGCCTGCGTCTTCAATTCGCTGAATTGCAGTTCGCGCTGTTTGTCCGTCGAGTCGAAAGGAGCCAAAGTATGAGCATTCTCTGCCAGGCCTCGCATGAAGCTGTAAACCTCCTGCATCACTCCCATGCAGTATTCATTCTGCTGACGAGCGCTCTGCAACTGGTGTTCCTTGTGTGCTATGAGCTTCATCTGGGCACGATAACGCTGGTCAAGATTGATGGCGACACCACGTACGTAAGTAGGCTGTCCCTTAGCATCGCGTCGGATGGTCTTGCCGCGAAATCCATACCATTCGTATTCGCCTGAGGACTGTTCGCCATCAGGCAGCAACTCGTCAGCCACATTGAGGCGCAGATCGACCTCAAACATCTTGTCCGAGCGATAGAGGGGCGATGTTTTTTTGACCAGAACCTTCTGGATGTCATCGGGATGAACACGCTCCAGCATGGTAGCCAGCTTGATGTTCTTCTCCTTGTCGTCAATCCAAAGCCTATTCAACGAAGGTATCCCGAAGCGCACTTTGTGCTCCGGGATATACCATTCCCACACGTATGTCTGGCATTCGTTCAGGAAAGGTTCGAATTCGTTGGATGCTTTTTTCATCAATTAACGCGGAAGCGGTCGATGCCCTCCTTCAGGAAACCGCACGACTGCTTGGCAGCTGCGATGCCTGCATTAGAGTTAGCCTCAGCCGTCTGGGCTCCGCTCTTCTTGGGAGTGAAGAACACACGGGTACCGAACTTCTCAACAAACTGATCGGCCGTTGCAGGCTTCACGTCAGCGATGTACTTGAAGTCTGGACGCTCCTCCATCAACTGCATTACGCCAGCCTCATCAATTACCTCCTTGCGTGCGGTGTTGATCAGGCAAGCACCCTTAGGCATGGTCTTGAGCAGGTCATAGTTGATCGAGCCGATAGTCTCCTTGGTAGCAGGGCAATGCAGCGAAACATACTGGCAAGTGCTGTAGAGTTCAGGAATGCTGGCTACTGCCTTCACGCCCTCCATGCTCTCGATCTGCTCCTTGGTCAGGAAAGGATCGTATGCATAGACATTCATGCCGAAGCCCAAAGCCACACGAGCCACGTTGCGAGCCACGTTGCCAAAAGCATGCAGACCCAGGGTCTTGCCCTTGAGTTCTGTGCCGGCTGCGCCACTGAACTGGTTGCGGCACTGGAACAGCAGCATACCGAATACGAGCTCGGCCACTGCATTGGCATTCTGGCCTGGGGTATTCATGGCTACTACGTTGTGAGCGGTTGCAGCAGCAAGGTCGATGTTGTCGTAACCAGCACCTGCACGAACCACGATCTTGAGGTTCTTGGCAGCGTCGAGCACCTCTGCATCGACAATGTCCGAACGGATGATGATGCCATCCACTTCGGCTACAGCTTCCAGGAGCTGCTTCTTCTCAGTATATTTCTCGAGCTTTACCACCTCGATGCCTGCCTCGGTGATAATCTCTTCCATAGCCTTCACAGCTGCTGCTGCAAATGGCTTCTCGGTTGCAATGAGAACTTTCATTGATTTGGGATAATAATAATCATACAACGATATGGTGGTCTCATCGGTCTTATCAATACCTTTGCCAAAATGAGGATCCTTGATCGAAACTTCGTAACCCATATCCGCTAGTCTTTATTTACGTCAATACTGATTAGTGAGCTGCCTCAAACTCCTGCATGCAGGCCACGAGAGCCTCGACGCCCTCCTTTGGCATTGCATTGTAGAGGCTGGCACGGAAGCCGCCTACCGAACGATGGCCCTTGATGCCCACCATGCCCTTGCTCTTAGCAAACTCAAAGAACTCGTCATTCAGTGCCTCGTAGCCATCGTTCATCACGAAGCATACGTTCATGCGCGAACGATCCTCCTTGGCTACAGTACCCTTGAAGAGCTTGTTGCGGTCGATCTCGTTGTAGAGCAGTTCAGCCTTCTCCTTGGCACGCTGCTCCATCACCTTCAGGCCACCGAGTTCCTTGTACCATTTAAGGGTCTGCAGGCAGGTGAAGATAGGCAGACATGGAGGAGTGTTGGACATAGAGCCGTTCTTGACGTGGGTCTTGTAGTCGAGCATCGTTGGCAGGCCCTCCTTGGTGAGCAGGCTCTTCTTGATGATCACGATGGTCACACCAGCAGGGCCTACGTTCTTCTGTGCACCGGCATAAATGCAGGCATACTTGCTCACATCAACTGGGTGTGACATGAAGTCTGAAGACATGTCGCATACCAGAGGCACACCGACCTCAGGAGTCTCCAGGGTCTCAGTTCCGTAGATAGTATTGTTCGAAGTATAGTGGAAGTAGTCACTTGCAGGATCCACGGTGTAGCCCTTTGGAATGTAGCTGTAGTTCTTGTCTGCCGAGCTGGCCACTACCTCTACCTCGCCCACCAGCTTGGCCTGACCGATGGCATTGTGTGCCCAGGTACCAGTGTCGATGTAGCTGGCCTTGCCCTTAAGCAGGTTGAGTGGCATCATATAGAACTGGAGGCTTGCACCACCGCCCAGGAAGAGCACCTCATAGTCCTCAGGTACCTCAAGAAGCTCCTTTACGAGTGCATTGGCTTCGTCGACAACAGCCTGGAACTCCTTCGAGCGATGCGAGATCTCGAGAAGCGACAGGCCTGTGCCTGCGAAGTTCTCTACTGCCTTAGCGGTCTCACCAATTGCAAACGGACTCAGGATAGATGGTCCAGCATAAAAGTTATACTTCTTCATACTTTATTTGTTGTTATATGAATTATGTGATTGTTTTTTTCTTGGCACAAATATAGGGGTCTTTTTTCATTCTGCCAAAGAAAATTCATAAAAACTCACAAAAATCAATATTTTTTTATGTTTTATAACATATTTATTTGAATCTGTCACCCCAAAGTGACGAAAGATAACCCTTAAGTCTTTCCTCCTGTGCATTGGGCTGTGGCCTGTAGAAAAGCGACTGCTGCATGGCTCCCTGTTGCACGAATGCATCGGGCATATACTGCTGATAGGCGAAGTGTCCGGGGTAGTCGTGTGCATATTTATACCCTTTTCCATAGCCCTCTTTCTCCATGAGCTTGGTCGGAGCGTTACGCAGATGCAGAGGCACGGGCAAATTGCCTGTCTCGCGCACGGTCTGCAGGGCAGAGTTGATGGCATTATACGAGGCATTGCTCTTAGGCGATGCTGCCAGATAGACACACGCCTCGGCCAATGGGATCCGTCCCTCGGGCCAACCGATCTTCTGCACAGCATCGAAGGCAGCATTGGCCAGCAGCAAGGCATTGGGATTGGCCAGACCCACATCCTCGCTGGCCGAAATCACCAGGCGGCGGGCTATGAAGGCAGGATCCTCGCCACCCTCAATCATGCGTGCCATATAATAGATGGCTGCATCGGGGTCCGAGCCTCTGATGGACTTGATCATGGCCGACACCAGGTCATAGTGCATCTCGCCATCTTTGTCGTAGGCCATAGGGTTGGCTTGAAGCTTCTCAGCGACGAGGGCGTCAGTGATGACTATTCTGTTGTTTTGTCCTTTTGCTGTTTTGTTCTTTTGTTGGTGTGTTGTTGTGTCGGTGTGTTGTTCTGCTTCCGAATCCTTATCTACAAGGTTCTCTTCATCATCGAATAGTCCCAACTCCTCCTCCTCATCATCCTCCTCATCGTCTTCCTCATACTCCACATCGCCATCGTCTGCATATTCTCCACAGAGCAGGTCGAGGATGTTGAGGAACTTGCGGCAGTCGCCACCACTGTAACGCAGCAGGGCCTGGGTCTCCTGTACCTCCACCTCACGCTTCGAGATGATCGGATCCTCGCGGAATACCCGCTCCATGAGTCCTAGCAGATCGCCCTCGTCCAAGGGCTTCAGCGTATAGACCTGACAACGGCTCAGCAACGGACGGATCACCTCGAACGAAGGGTTCTCGGTCGTGGCACCAATCAGGGTAACCACACCACGCTCCACGGCATCGAGCAACGAATCCTGCTGCGATTTCGAGAAGCGATGAATCTCGTCGATGAACAGGATGGGCGAGGCCGAGGGCAGGAAGAAGCGATCCTTCTTGGCCCGTTCGATCACTTCGCGCACCTCCTTCACGCCACTGCTCACCGCCGACAAGGTGTAGAATGGCAGTTCCAGTGTGTTGGCAATGATCTTGGCCAATGTGGTCTTGCCCACACCAGGAGGGCCCCACAAGATGAAGGAGGCTATGCGTCCTGATTCTATCATACGGCGCAGCACAGCATTCGGTCCCACCAGATGCTGTTGTCCTACATATCCGTCGAGGCTCTTCGGCCTCATGCGTTCTGCCAATGGTTCTGCCATACTATATAATATTATATAATGAGTACCAATCCGTATGCTATGCCTGCATACTTCCAGTTGTCGAAGCCCAGGGTCACCCCCAGCTTCATCTGTCCCACCAGATCCCAGCCATATCGGCACTCCCAGTGGGTCTGACGTCCTGTCACATGGGCCACATGCAGCTGCAAGGTCTCTCTGAAGTCCGACGTCCGGGTCAGCTGCGTCAGCAGCATGCAGGGCGAGCCCCATTCCAGATGAGCCTCGCTCCACCAGCGGTCGGTCGAGAGTTCGTAGTTATCAAGTAATGCAAAGTGTGTCAAACCATCCGTACATTGCCACCAGAAGGTCGAAGCGTCCAGATGGTGCCAGTCGGCCAGTCCCACCTCGCCTTTGTGCCACATGGCACCCAGCCCCAGATGGTAGCGCAGCTGGTCATCCCATCGTTCCAGTCTGATGGCTTGTCGCACGCTGAGGTCCAAGCTAGCGAATCGCATTGAGCTCCAGCGTTGTCCCACTCCCTGACCTGCATCGGCCTTCAGGATGAAGTGTGGCGACGCAGACAGGGCCACAGCCGTCCATTCGTCCTGCACATAAAGCACTTTGTTGGCCAATATATCCAGCTGCATGCCCACCTTCACCAGCTCAGTCTCCACAGGGCCTTCATAGAGTGTCAGGTTCGGTTCGTCAGCAGCGTCACGTATGCGTGGCACATTGCTCTGCGCCTCCACGCCGAAGAGGTTATGCTTCGCATGATTCTGCTGCGCCCTGCGTCGCTCCCATCGCACATCGCCGGTCAGCTGCAAGGCACCTCCCAAAGGGGTCGAGGCACGAAGTCCCGCCTGTGTACGCTCCACCAACTTGTAGTGGTTCCACCCGAATAGGCCCGATGCCATCAGCGAGTGCTGCATGGGCATGGCTGGCTCCTCATCGAAGTCCTCCATCGTCTTTCCGCCATACAAAGCCACGAAGCGCTGCTGCTCCACAGGCCAGAAGTATCGCAACGAAGCCTTGGCCATCAAGCGGTTGCGACTGAAGGCCCAGCGCACCGTCGGTTCCACCTCCCATCGGCTTCGGTCATTGTTCAGATGGCTGTAGATGAAATGCGGTCCTACCGAGTAGCCATCCACATAGTTCATGCTCAACACGTCGCTCACGCCATTGGGCAGAGTCAGCCGATGGGGACCTTGCTGCCACTCGGTGTGACGCACCTTCTCAGCGAACTTCTCCAGCCTCTCGGCCGGCGACGACGGCTGTAATGCGACTGTAGTCTGCCCCATTGCACCCTGTGGGAGCAAAAAGAGCAGACTACCGTATAATGATAAAATGAGAAAAAAATGACCGATTCCTTTCATCATTTCATTACTTTCCAGGATACTCGCAGCAGAACTCATACTGCAGGCGATCGACATATTGGCGTGCCTCAATCTTAGCCATACCCAAGTCGTGCAGCAAGTAGTTGCCACAGGCATCAGCTGTGGTGCCAGGCACTTCGCCCTCGAAGTCGACGACAAACTGGAATGCCTCAATCATCAACTGACGAATCTCCTCACACGATGGCTCGCCCTTCATGATGAGGTAATTGCCCGTCAGGCAACCCATCGGACCCCAGTAGATCACCTGATCCTTCCACACCTCATTGTTGCGCAGATAGGTGGCCACCAGATGCTCGATGGTGTGCAGAGCTGGGGCATACACGGGCGTCTCGCGATTCGGGGCCTTCATGCGGATGTCGTAGGTCGTAACCTTCTCCACACCGATGGTGTCCTGGCGACTCACATACACGCCAGCCTTCAAGAGGCAATGGTCAATGACAAAACTTGGTATAAGCTCCATCAAATTCTGAACTCTTAATTCTAAAGTCTCAACTCAAAACACTCAACTCATCAATGCGCAGCTGCGAACTCATGCAGGAACCTCTTGTCGTTCTCCGAGAACAGACGCAGGTCCTTCACACGGTACTTCAGGTTGGCAATGCGCTCCACGCCCATACCGAAGGCATAGCCCGTGTACTTCTTAGAGTCGATGCCCGAAGCCTCAAGCACGTTAGGATCCACCATGCCGCAACCCAGAATCTCGAGCCAGCCAGCGCCCTTGCACATAGCGCAGCCCTTGCCACCGCACAGGGTGCAGCTCACGTCCATCTCGGCCGATGGCTCAGTGAATGGGAAGTACGATGGACGCAGACGGATCTGCGTCTCAGGGCCGAACATCTCCTTGGCGAACTGCAGCAGCACCTGCTTGAGATCGGCAAACGACACATTCTCGTCGATATACAGACCCTCCACCTGATGGAAGAAGCAGTGTGCGCGAGCCGAGATAGCCTCGTTGCGATACACACGACCCGGGCAGACCACACGGATAGGAGGATTCTGGTGAGCCATGGTGCGAACCTGGACTGACGAGGTGTGACTGCGAAGCACCACGATAGGATTCTGCTGAATGAAGAAGGTGTCCTGCATGTCGCGTGCGGGATGATCCTCAGCGAAGTTCAAAGCGCCATACACATGCCAGTCGTCCTCCACCTCAGGACCCTCAGCAATCGAGAAGCCCATGCGCGAGAAGATGTCGATGATCTCTTGCTTAACCAGCGACAATGGGTGACGGGTGCCTACCTCATCCGGAGCAGCAGGGCGGGTCAGGTCGATCGACTCATCGACATGGTCCTCGCTCTGGTACTGTGCCTTCAGAGCCTCGATCTTCTCCGTAGCCGCCTGCTTCAGTGCGTTGATGCGCTGACCGATCTCTTTCTTCAGTTCGGCAGGCACACTGCGGAAGTCGTTCATCAGCGAGGTCACCTCGCCCTTCTTGCTCAGGTATTTGATGCGCAGAGTCTCAATCTCCTCTGCACTGTTAGCCTTCAAACCCTCGATTTCGGTCATCAAGGCATTAATCTTTTCAATCATATATGCTAATTTTAAATATTTACGCGTAAAAATCGCGGCAAATATAGTATTTTTTTTGCAAAAAACGAAATTTCCGACATTTTTTTTGTATTTTTGCATCGAAAAAACCCCGTTTTGACAGCCAATGAGCGAGTACAGCAAGCATATTGTGCACCGTGTAGCCACTTTCATCGAGCAAAATCACCTACTCGATGCCAATGTCCACACCCTCTATGTCGGCCTCAGCGGAGGGCCAGATTCCGTGGCTTTGCTCCATATCCTGCACACCCTCCTCACCAATCAAGCCTCATCCCCCATCTGTCATCCCTCATCCCTCATCCCTCATCACCAATCCCCAATCACCCATCCCTCATCATCCATCACCCATCACCAATCACCAATCACTAATCACCAATCCCTCATCCCTCATCCCTCATCCTCCCTCACCACCCTGCATTGCAACTTTCACCTGCGCGGCGAGGAGTCCAATCGCGACCAGCACTTCTGCGAGCAGCTCTGCCACCATCTTGGCATCAGAATTATCGTCAAGGAGTTCGACACCTTCGCCTACATGCAATCCCAGCACCTCTCGCTCGAAATGGCTGCCCGCCAGCTTCGTTACGATTGGTGGCAAACCCTTCAAGCTCCTCAAACACCTCAACCCCCTCAACCTCCTCAAACCCCTCAATCTCCCCAATCCCTCATCGCTCTCGGCCATCACCAGGACGACTCCATCGAGACCCTCCTCATGAACCTGATGCGTGGCACCGGCCTGCAGGGACTCACGGGCATCGTGCCCTATAATGCCGAAACCCATGTCATCCGTCCGTTGCTCTGCCTCTCGCGTCAAGAGATTCTTGACTATCTGTCCGACAATCACCTCGATTACGTTCAGGACTCCACCAACGCAGAGAACGACACGCTGCGCAATCAGATCCGCAATCAGCTGTTACCCCTCATGGAGCAGATACTGCCCCAGGCACGGCTCGGCCTCGGCACCACGATGCTGAACCTGCAAAGCGAAGCAAAGCTCAACGATGAGGGGCTGGCCAGCTACGTGGCACAGCAGGTAAGTCGGCACTCCGTCGATGGCTACACCTATTACGTCGTTCCTGCCCACTGCCCCTATACCTTCCAGTTAGAGCGATACTTCCTGCGCCTTGGCTACCATCTGGAGGGCTGCGTGGCCACCCCCATCGGTCAGTCATTGCCCGAAGCCCCCCTTCCCGACTCCACGCTCTGCGAGACCTTCGATGCCGACACCCTCACACTCCCACTGCGCTGGCGACGCTGGCAGCAGGCCGACCGCATGGCACCCCTCGGCATGAATGGTCACACCAAACTGCTCAGCGACCTCTTCAGCAACGCGCATTACCTGCCCATACAGAAGCAACTGGCCTGGGTGCTCGTCGATGCCAGCGGGGAGATACTCTGGGTGCCAGGCCTGCGCATGAGTCACTCGGCTCGTGTCACCCAGGCCACCACCCGCACCGTGACCATCCCCTACGGCCCACTACTCTGATGAAGGGACAGTAGGAGGCAGGGTGTAGAACAGTCTGCCAGTGATCAGTTCTCAGAGTTGTTCAGCAGCAGGACACTGGCTAATCCCTCATCACTCATCCCCCATCACTAATCACCAATCCCTCACCCCCCAATCCTAAGCAGATGAACTCCCTCCTTGTCCTCCTCATCATAGCCCTCTACTTCTGCATGGTGTTCGGCGTCAGCTGGTGGACCACCCGACGTCAGGACACCGATGCACAATCCTTCTATCGAGGCGACCGCCGCAGCCCCTGGTGGGTCGTAGCCATTGCCATGATCGGCACCTCCATCTCGGGTGTCACCTACGTCAGCGTGCCTGGCATGGTGGCCACCAAGGACATGAGTTACCTGCAGATGGCGCTGGGCTTCGTGGCAGGCTATTTTGCCGTGGCCTACATTCTGTTACCGCTCTATTACCGCTTGGGACTTTCGAGCATCTACGTCTATCTGGAGCAACGCTACGGTCCCAGCGCACATCGCACGGGTGCCGCCTTCTTCCTGTTGTCCAAGTTTCTGGGTTGTGCCGTGCGCATGTACCTCACAGCCGTGGTGCTGCAGCTGGTGTTGTTCGACGGCCTCGGGCTGCCCTTCGGTCTCTCCGTGGCCATCATCATGCTCATCGTTTGGCTCTATTCCTTCCGTGGAGGAGTGAAGACGCTGGTGTGGACCGACCTCCTGCAGACCCTCTGCCTGCTCATCGCCATGGTAGGCTTCGTGGTGTGTGTCAGTTCGGCCATGGGGCTCTCGGCTCCGAGCCTCTTCACCACCATCACCGAGAGCCCGATGTCGCGCATCTGGTTCTTCGACGATGCCAACGACACGCGTTACTTCTGGAAGCAGTTCCTTGGAGGCATGTTCACCACCATTGCCATGACGGGCCTCGATCAGGACATGATGCAGAAGAACCTCTCGTGCAAGTCGCTCAAAGATGCACAGAAGAACATGGTGAGCTACGGCTTCGGCTTCCTGCCCGTCAACCTTATCTTCCTCTCGCTCGGCATCCTATTATATATGTATGCCACGCAGCTCGGCATGGCAGTGTGGAGCGACGGCTCAATGATCCATGGCACCCTCACCTCGCTCACCGACATGCAGGGCAACGCGCTGCAAGCCGACGAGCTCTTCCCCTACCTCGCCACAGGCATCAACCCCGCTACGGGAGCCCCCTTCCTTCCCCTCATCGTCAGCATCCTCTTCGTCCTTGGCCTCGTTGCAGCCGCCTTCTCCTCGGCCGGCTCTGCGGTCACAGCGCTCACCACAGCCGTGATGGTGGACTTTCTCGGCAAGGGGATAAAGGGTTCTCCGACCCCACAAACCCCTCAAACTCGTTTCTGGGTCCATCTCCTCAACTCCATCCTTATGGGCGTCATGATCTACCTGTTCCACCTCATGGCCTCAGGTTCCGTCATCAATGCCGTCTATGTGGTAGCCAGCTACACCTATGGTCCACTCCTCGGCCTCTTCTTCTTCGGGCTCTACACCAAGTGCCGAGTGCGCGATGGCTGGATTCCCCTCATCTGCCTCCTCTCCCCCCTCCTCTGCTGGGTGCTCGACACCCACAGCGAAGCCTGGTTCAATGGCTACAAGATTGGCTACGAGCTCCTCCTCATCAACGGTGGACTCACCGCTCTCGGCCTACTTCTGGCTTCAAAACACAAGACAAAGTAAAAAATCACCCCATATTTTTGGAAATGTCAAAGAAACAGCGTATCTTTGCACCCGTTTTAGTATCAATAATTCAAGTTTCGCAAGCTTCAACTTGATAGGTTATTGGGTTTTAAGGTCTTAAGGTTATAAGGTTGAAATTACCTTCATTGCGTCAAAAGTAACTTAACCTCCAAACCTAATCTCCGAGCTTGCTCGCGTGGAGCAAAGCGGAACAACTTCAAAACCTCAAAACCTCAAAACCTGAAACTTGAGCACATGCGAAAGTTGACTTCTTTAACTTCCAAATCAAGTGGAGCTTGCGAAACTTGAATCAACAACAAAACAACATATCAACAAACCAACAAAACAAGTTTTTCTGAATGAAAAAGATCCTTACCACCGCCTTGGCTGCCGCTGCAGCCCTTTGCCTCACAGCCACCTCGTGCTCAGGCAACAAGGCACAGACCACCGACGCTGCTGCTGAGCAGTCGGCCGAAAACAACTTCAAGATCCGTCGCGGCACCAACCTCAGCCACTGGCTCTCGCAGAGCGAAGAGCGCGGCGAGGCACGTCAGCAGCATATCCAGGAGGACGACTACGAGCGTCTAGCCTCGCTGGGCTTTGACTTCGTGCGCATCCCTATCGACGAGGTACAGTTCTGGGACGAAGAGGGCAACAAGCTGCCAGAGGCTTGGGACCTGCTGACCGGCTCACTCGACTTCTGCGGCAAGTACGGCCTGCGTGCCATCGTCGATCTCCACATCATCCGCTCGCACTACTTCAATGCCGTAAACGAGGATGACAAGGCAGCCAATACCCTCTTCACCAGCGAGGAGTCGCAGCAGCAGCTCATCGGCATGTGGGAGCAGCTCTCTGACGTGCTCAAGGGCTACAGCGTGGACAGCGTGGCCTACGAGTTCATGAACGAGCCTGTAGCCGAGGATCCTGAGCAGTGGAACCAGCTCATCGCCAAGGTGCACAAGGCACTCCGCTCCCTCGAGCCAGAGCGCACACTCATTATCGGTTCGAACATGTGGCAGAGCTGTGGCACCTTCAAGGACCTGCGCGTGCCTGAGGGCGACAAGAACATCGTGCTCTCGTTCCACTTCTACGATCCTTCCATCATCACACACTATGGTGCCTGGTGGACCCCAATCGGCAAGTACACAGGCAAGGTCAACTACCCTGGCCAGCTCGTTTCGCAGGAGGACTACGATGCTGCTCCTGACGACCTAAAGCCCGAACTTGTGCAGTACATGAAAGAGTGGAACCGCGACGTGCTCCACGACAAGATGGCCGATGCCATCAACGTAGCCGACTCGCTCGGCCTGCAGCTCTTCTGTGGCGAATGGGGTGTTTACGAGCCAGTCGATCGTGAGTTGGCCTACAAGTGGTACAAGGACATGATCTCAATCTTCAACGAGTTCGGTGTAGCCTGGACCACCTGGTGCTACGATGCCGACTTCGGCTTCTGGGATCAAGCCAAGCACGACTACAAGGACCGCCCTCTTGTTGACATCCTGATGTCAGAGGAATAATTTAAAAGAATAAGCCATCGCATTTCACTATGCGATGGTTTTTTTGTCCTATATGTGGGACATACATCGATGAGACATCATGTGTACAAAAGGCATGATTACGTGTACACTCAAACGTACATCTATAAAGATATATTATTATCGATACATTACTAATGATAATTGTAGAAAATCTTTCTAAAAAAGGATTTTCTTACAAAGTATCATCCACAGTTTTCGACGCACAGTTTTCAAGTACAAAGTAAAGCAGAGCTATCATTTACCTACCTGGAGTGTGGGTTGTCTTATTTAGGTACCAAGATAAGACAAACCAGAGCCAGGATGTCTTATTTGTGTACCAAGATAAGACAAACCAGAGCCAGAATGTCTTATTTGTGTACCAAGATAAGACAAACCAGAGCCAGGATGTCTTATCTGTGTACCAAGATAAGACAAACCAGAGCCAGGATGTCTTATCTGTGTACCAAGATAAGACAAACCAGAGCCAAACAGTTTTTTATTCGTCGAAACAAGGGTTGAAGGTACTGAGTGCGTCTCAGGTCACGCAAAGAATATGCTCATGGTCTCCTCGTCGAGCTTCTGACGAAGGCGACTTCGACGCTTGCGAACAGCCTCGTCTGTGACACCCAAGCATGAGGCCACATCATGCGTGGAGAACCTCATGTATGACATCAGACAAAGAAAGAGATCTTCGTCCGACAGCATTTCGTTCAGCGAACGTAGCACAAGGACCTCGCTGTTGTATGCTGCTGCCACTTCGCGCATCAAACGGGTTCGGTTTTGGATAGATACCACCTGATCACGCATGTATTTGAGTTGCAGCAAATCAGCGTAAGCTTCAGAACGCTGGAAGATCTGGTGATGCAGCGATAGAGAGGCTTGATCAAGCCCCGTTTGAGTGCCAGCAGGATTGTCTGTCTGCAACGACTGTAGCTGGGTGTTCAGACGGGCTATCTCCTGCTGATTACGACGCTCCTTAATCGAGGCATAAGCTGCAGAAACAAGTGCTACGCTCATGGCCAGAAGAAAAGAGTGGATGGTGCCGTCGGACTGTCTGTCAGACAACAATTGATGTTGCATATTGACCCAATCCGTATCAGAATGATTGGTCACAAGACGACGCAGGAGGTCATAGAGCTGCAACTTGATGGCATTCTGTTCGTCGAGATCGAAACAGTCTATGCCTTTCAGACAGTCAGCCACTGCCTCATCATGTGAATGGATAGCCTCGTAGGCCATAGCTGCGTAATAGAAACACTCGGCAGCCTCCATAGACTTGTCCATTCGCTGCTGGCGCAGTGCTGCCTGGTGGATAAGCGCGGCATCGGGTGTGGCATCGGTCACAAGGGCGACCTTGACTTGCAGAATTGCAAAGTCATACCAGTCACGACGTAGCAACTGACGTTCGTCGATGCCTCGTAACAACTGCATAGCACTGTCAGGATGTGTTTCGAGCAGTGCAGCAGCTTGCTGCAAGGTGGATTCGCAGTCGAAAGGCTTGGCACAGGAGGCAGTGAGCATGAGACTGGCCAAGAGTGAGACAAATGTAAAAAGCTTTACCATGCCAGTGTGCTTGCCTTGATGTATTTGGAACGAAAGATGCGGAAATAGAGACTAGTAACCACAAGAGCCAGAGCGATCATCGCAGAGAGGACGAGTGAGACAATGTCAGCTGTGTGCATAGGGAGCTGTGCATAAATAAAATGCTTTGCGATGGGTACTGCAAAGATGGATAGAAGAGCCAGCTGAGAGAGCACACTCTGTTGATGGGAATGATGCGGATGCGAATTGATGACACGCTCATGATGACGATGCAGACGCATAAATTCGAAGAAAGCCATTACTGGGAACAGGAACCAGCTGACTTGCATCAGAACCTGAAAGATCTGATACTGTCCATCGCTGAGGAAAACTGTCACGTTCATATCTAACAAAGACATAGCCAAAGCAATGCAGAAAGCCACTTGCACATTGTCAGACACCATGATATGATCCAAATAGCGAGTAGCTGCAAGGAAAAATGTATCAGCAGACCCGGCATGAGCCACCACTTGGCCACGCTGCTCCCTGTAATATCGTGTCAGATACCATGCAGCAGCCCCGAGCTCAAAAGCCACGCCCCCAAGAAACAGTACGGATGCTCCCCAAAGTATCCATTGTTCAGGCAAGATGCAATAGAGGAGCACATTGCCCAAAACCACGGTCATAAAAGTGACGATCAGCGCAGAACACAGCGAATTGAGCGTGTCACTGAGGACGATCTCGCCTTCGGGACGATCGACGGTAGGTTCACAACGTCGCCATGCTCGCCAGAAAGTATAGATGAGGCGAACGATGGCAAGTGAATACGACAGGATCATCGTCCACAAGGTGATACGGATCAGCCAAGCTGACTCTAACGTCATACCATACATCCAAAGGAATTGCGAACTGGTAGCTATTACCAGAAGGATGATAGAGCAGACATCGATACCTGCCAAGTGCTGTGCCTTGACGATCTTTTTCATTTTTGTTTCCATAGAAGTCTTTTTTATTAATGATTCAACCATCTGCTTACGACGACTTGTCGCAAGGAGGCCCACCGGTGAGCTCATTGCCGGAAAGCCGATGCAAAGATAGGAAGAATTGAAAGGAAAAACAAGAAAACCTGCGTGACAAGAGCGTGACATCGAAAGACACGACTATGTTTCAGGCATTTACGGTCATGAGCCAAAGAGTGTTATTCAGCACTGAGTGCCCCCTCCTCAAGCAACAGCTGATGCTTGCGCTCGATCTGTTCGCCTGTGCGTTGACCATTGAAACCACACAGTGAACCATCGGCTGCAACGACGCGATGACAGGGCACGTGGGGAGCGAAGGGGTTGCGGCGCAGGGCCTGACCTACTGCCTGGGCACTGCGGCAGCCTATGCGACGGGCCAGCTCGCCATAGGTGATGGTCTGGCCTCGGGGCACGTTGAGCAGCTCCAGATACACGCGGCGCTGGAAGGGGGTGATCGAGGGGGAGGTCTCGACAATGTGACGGACTTCGGATGGTGTCATACGAGAGGGGGTGGGACAATAACAAAAAACACCCTCGCGAGATGGTTTAGCGAGGGTGAATATCGTTGAATGCCTTTAGGTCGGGGAATCTGAATGCAATTACTTGGTAGCTGCGTAGCGCTCGTTGAGCATCTCCAGCACCTCGCTGGTGATGTCATACTGCGGATCAGCAATGAGGATGTTGTCGTTCATGGTGTTGCTGAAGATGAACTGGAACTTCTTCACGGCATTGTACTCCTTGAGGAAGTTCTGGATGGTATCGTTCAGACGAGTATTCATGTCGAGCTGCTCCTGGGCGAGCTCCTGCTGAAGCTTGGCATTGAGCTGATCGAGCTGGTTCTTCTTCTGCTCAAGACGGTTGGCCTCGGACTGTGCACGCTGCTCGTTGAGGAAGGCGTTGGTCTGAAGCTTGCGCTGGAACTCGTTGTAGTCGCGCTCGAAGGTCTGTGCCTGACCATTGAAGTTGGCACGGGCATCCTCGGTCTTCTTGATGAGAGCCTCGTTGAGATCCTTGGCGAACTCATAGTTGAGGAGGAGCGAATCGACGTTGATGTAAGCGAAGGCACAAGCCGATGTTTCGCCTGAGGCAACGACAGAGGCCGATGACTGGCCATTCTGATTGCTGTTGCAAGAGGCCAGACCTCCTACAAGGGCTCCTGCCATCAGAAGTGCAGAAGCGAGAGTGTAAATTTTCTTCATATTATATTTTAAAGTATTATTATCTGCTCTGTGGTGACTCGCAGCCAGGGGGTGCCGAGGCCTCACTTGTCATACAGTCCCTTTCGGTGGCGCTCCTCGAAGTCCTGCGTCTGCACACAATGGATCCCCATGTCGCGCATGGCCTTCGACTGGCTCACATGGGTCTTCGGAAATGAACCATTTTTCACAAATAATATCTTAATTGCTAAAAAAACAAAAGATATTAAAAGAAATCCGACCGAAATTAGAATTGTTTGCCACATTTTTTGTATCTTTGCACCGCGAAACTCAGCATTGGGGGATAGTCCTCTTTGCCTCAAAGAACGCAATTGCGGGTGCAAAGATAAGAAATTTATCAATCAATGCGCCTTTTTAGCGTACGATTTTAGGAAAAAATTTTATTAGTTTTAATAATTTAACAATTGATAGGGCAATTTGACCTGAAATCGGGCAAAAATCGTCAACAACGAAACAACATATTCACAAAACAACAAAAACAAACTACTATGGAAATCAAGAATCTTGAACCGAAGATCTTCTGGGAGATCTTTGATGCCATCACCCGTGTGCCACGTCCGTCGAAAAAGGAGGGACAGATCCGTCAGTGGCTTGTGGACTTTGCCAAGGAGCACAACCTGGCCTGCAAGGTCGACGAGACAGGCAACGTGCTGATCAGCAAGCCAGCCACCCCCGGCCGTGAGGATCGCGAGACCCTCGTGATGCAGGCTCACATGGACATGGTGTGCGAGAAGCACTCCGACGTGCAGCACGACTTCGAGAAGGATCCGATCCCAACCTACATCGACGGCGAATGGGTGAAGACCCATGGCACCACCCTCGGCGCTGACGATGGCGCAGGCATGGCCCTGAGCCTAGCTGCCCTGATCGACGATACATACGAGCATGGCCCGCTGGAGTTCCTCTGCACCTACGACGAGGAGACGGGCATGACCGGTGCCAACAACCTCTCAGAGGGCTTCATGACCGGCAAGCTGCTGCTCAACCTCGACTCTGACCTCGAGAACCAGATCTTCATCGGCTGCGCTGGCGGCAAGGACACTGTGGCAACCTGGAAGTACGAGGCTCAGCCTGCTCCTCAGGGCCTGTATTATGCCAAGATCCATGTGGGTGGTCTGCTGGGCGGTCACTCGGGTGGCGACATCCACCTGGGCCGTGCCTGTGCCAACAAGATCCTGGCCCGCCTGCTCTATGCTCATCCGGAGCTGCAGGTAGCTGAGATTCACGGTGGTAACCTGCGCAACGCCATTGCCCGCGAGGCTTATGCCATCGTAGGCGTGCCTATGGGTCAGAAGGATGCCCTGGTGGCTGCTTTCAACCAGTTCGTGGCCGATGTGGAGCAGGAGATCAACCTCGTGGAGCCTGGCTTCAAGATGACAATCGAGACCGTCGAGGCTCCAGCCACCATCATCGAGCCTGCAGTGATGCAGCAGGTGGTCAAGGCCATGATTGCGGCTCCTCATGGTGTGCTCGGCATGAGCGCTGCCATGCCTGGCCTCGTAGAGACTTCGACCAACCTGGCCAGCATCAAAATGCTCCCTGAGGGCATCATCAAGATTGAGACCAGCCAGCGCTCGAGCATCATGAGCCAGCGCGACTATGCTGCCGAGATGGTGGGCAACGTATTCGCCCTGGCAGGCGCCACCGTGACCCACGGCGATGGCTACCCAGGCTGGGCTCCTAACCCCAACAGCCGCATGGTCAAGATCACCGAGGCTGCCTATCGCAAGATCTTCGGCAGCGAGCCTGAGACCACGGCTATCCACGCCGGTCTGGAGACGGGCCTCTTCCTGACCAAGTATCCCTGGCTCGACATGGTCAGCGTAGGTCCTACCATGGTGGCCATCCACTCGCCTGAGGAGAAACTCAGCATCCCTTCGGTAGCTAAATTCTGGCCTTACGTCAAGGAGATTATTTCGTCGATTTAATCCTGTTTTATCAACAAAAGGTTGAGTTATCAACAAACGAAAGCACTTTTTCGGGCAAATATTTGGTTATATGGCAAAATATACCGATATTTGCCCGTTTTATTTTATATAGGTACACACGTATCGACAGGAACAAAAGAACAAAACAACAAAAGAACAAAACAACATAACCTATGAAATTCGAAGTTCTCAGCTCTGACCTCATGAGCCACCTGACAGCCATCAGCCGTGTGCTCACCAGCAAGAATGCGTTGCCCATCCTCGACAATTTTCTGTTCGTGGTAAGCGACGAAAAACTCACTGTGACCGCCAGCGATGGCGACACCACCATGATCACCTCCTTGGCCATACAGAACGTGTCGGGCACAGGTTCATTCGTCGTGCCAAGCAAGACTCTGCTCGACCCTCTGAAGGAGATGCCCCAGCAGCAGCTCTGCATCGAGGTGGACAACGAGAACTACGAGATTGTGGTTGACTATGAGAACGGCAAGTACAACTTCATCGGCGGCAATGCTGCTGAGTACCCCGTGCAGCGCAAGCTCGAAGCCGAGGCCAAGACTTTCGACCTCAATGCCCAGGCCCTGTTGAACGGCATCGCCAGCACGATCTTTGCCACTGCCGACGATGACCTGCGTCCGGTGATGAACGGTATTTACTTCGACATCAAGGAGGATCGCATCGTGTTCGTGGCCTCCGACTCGAAGAAGCTCGTGCGCATCATCAACACCAGTGTCACCCCTGGATTCGAGAGCAGCTTCATCCTGCCCAAGAAGCCAGCCAACCTGCTCAAGAACATCATTGCCAAGGACATGCTGCTCTGCACCGTCACCTTCGACAGCAAGTGCGCCATCTTCCGTCTCGGCGACTACGAGCTCAGCTGCCGCCTCATCGAGGGCCGCTACCCACGCTACGATGCCGTCATTCCGAAGAACAACACCAACCGCCTGACCATCGACCGCCAGTCGTTCCTCAGCGTGCTGCGCCGCATCGCCGTCTTCTCAAACTCGGCCACCAATCAGGTCAAGTTCGTGCTTGGCGACAACAAGATCACCATCTCTGCACAGGACGTTGACTACTCGACCGCAGGCACTGAGACCATCCTCTGCTCGTATGAGGGCTCATCGATGAGCATCGGCTTCCGTGCCAACTTCCTCATCGAGATTCTCAACGTCATCTCGTCGCAGGATGTCGAACTCCTGCTCAGCGATCCTGCCCGTGCCGGCCTCGTGGCTCCGGTGCAGAACAATGAGGGCGAGGACCTCCTTATGCTCATCATGCCAATGATGCTGACGGACTTCTGACATGAAACTCTCGCTCAAGAAACCCATCATCTTTTTCGACCTCGAAACCACCGGCCTGAGCGTCACCCAGGACCGCATCGTGCAGATCGGTTACATCAAGGTGATGCCCAACGGTGCCGAGGAGGAGGGCAACATACTGATCAACCCCGAACGCCACATCCCGAAGGAGGTGTCGGACATACACCACATCACCGACGAGATGGTGGCCGACAAGCCTACCTTCAAACAACTGGCGGGCCGGCTGGAACAGATCTTCAGGGGGTGCGACCTGGCCGGCTACAACTCCAACCGCTTCGACGTGCCCTTGCTCATCGAGGAGTTCCTGCGTACCGACGTCAAGCTTGACCTGAGCAACATCAAGTTCATCGACGTGCAGAGCATCTTCTACAAGAAGGAACCACGTACGCTGTCGGCCGCCTACCGGTTCTACTGCGACAAGGAGCTGGAGGGTGCACACTCGGCCGACGCCGACATTCGCGCCACCTACGAAGTGCTCCAAGCCCAGCTCGACCGCTATGCCCACGATGCCACCGAACCCCTGCAGAACGATGTGGCCTGGCTGCAGGAATACACCCGCATGAACCGCAATGCTGACCTCATGGGGGCCATGGTCTATGACGACCGTAATCGCGTGTGCTTCAACTTCGGCAAACACAAGGGCCGCCCCGTGCTCGAGGTGCTCGACAAGGAACCCAGCTACTATGCATGGATGATGAACGGCGACTTCGCCCTCAGCACCAAGCAGGTGCTCACCCAGATCAAGTTAAGCATGATGATGAAACGCTGAAAAAAGAATCCCATGTTCCACCGCATCCTCCTTCTACTCCTCAGTCTCCTCCCCTTTGCTGCCAGCGCTCAGGAACTCAACGCCACGGTTTCGATCAACACTCAGCAGATCGAGGCTTCGCTGCGTGACCGATTCGCCACGCTCAAGGAGGCCCTGGAAGAGTTCATCAATGGACAGCAATGGACAGGTGCACAATTTGCGCTCAACGAACGCATTCAGTGCACCTTCGCCTTGACCATCAACTCGGTCGAGGCTTCGGATGTGTATAAGGCTTCGATCACCGTGCAGGCCCGTCGGCCTGTCTATAATGCATCGTACCAGACCACGCTCATCAACTGGCGCGATGACGACCTGACCCTGCCCTATCAGGAGGGGCAGAACCTCACCTACAATGAGTTCAACCTCGACAGCGAACTCATTGCAGCCATAGCCTACTACAGCTATCTGGTCATAGGGCTCGACTTCGACAGCTTCTCGCCTAAGGGTGGCGAGGCCTATCTGCGCAAGTGTGAGAGCATCGTGAGCCAGATGCAGAGCAGCGACACCAAGGGCTGGAAGGCATTCGACTCGAAATCGAACCGCCATGCCCTGATCACGGCCCTGCTCGACCCCAGCCAGGAGGCTTATCGCCAACTTTGGTACACCTACCATCGCCAAGGACTCGATGCCATGGCTCAGAGCATGGACAAAGGACGCCAGCAGGTCACCACCACCCTGCCTTCGCTCAAGGAGGTGCGCTCGGCTGACACCATGACACCTCTCCTATCACTCTTCATCGCAGCCAAGCAGGACGAACTCTGCAACATCTACAGCGAAGCACCCATGAGCGAGAAACGCACCATCTACGACCAGCTCAGCGACATCTTCCCCACCTACAGCAACCAGCTGTCGAAGATCAAGGAAGAGTGGAAGGAGTGATGCCTAAGTCACTCTGCCCCAACCCCCAAACCTCATAACCTCATAACCTCAAAACCTAAAAAACAACTATCTGCTTAAATTAAGGACCGCTGACAGCCTTTTTGTCAGCGTGTCCTTTTAGTGGTTTTATGGAATATCAAGTAGATTACAGTTTATGAGTTGTAGGAATTGTACATTTATAGGATTGATAATCACAGCGTTCGGTTTGTTTTCCTGCCAAGGCAAAACGGAGATGGTGGCAAACAAGACAGCCGATGAGTTGTATCAGATGGCCGACTCTGCTTGGAACGATACGGCAGAGGTAAGCGATACCATCCGCATTCAATATGCCAAGGGTCTTAAGGTAGATTATCAGTCGGATGGCATTCATGTCAGCATCAGTAACCCTGATCCTGCAGCCAAGCATGACAAGGCA
>JAZQQU010000075.1:0-8017 GCA_045629225.1 Bacteroidales bacterium
GCAAGGCTGGCCATGTCTGATGGACTATCATCGTTTAATAGTCCGCGTGCAATAATAAGGAACCGCCGTATGCCGAACGGCACGTACGGTGGTGTGAGAGGTCGGTAAACGTGAAAGTAGGAGATAAACGCCTACGATTAGCGTTTACCTCCTACTCGATTGGTTCGATGACGAACGTAACGAAGGCAGAAGGCTTACTTCATCGCCTTGCCAGTAACGTCGTAGTTGCGACCGTTGCGGCTGATGATGAACTGGCCGTCAATGTAACGTTTGGCAACAGTGGCCTCGGTCTCAGTCTTGACAGTCTCGATGGCAACAGGATCCATAGGAATGACCACAAGGTCGGTAACCCACTCGTAGTATGCGCCGAGGCTGCTGCCTGTGCCTACATACATGTCGGTAGCAGCCACATAGGCCTGCTGCTCAGCATCATAGTTGAGCACGAGGTCGGTGTTGTTCAGGTTCTCGTCCAGACCGAAGAGGAAGTAGTTGCCTGTGGTACCGATGCCCACTGCCTGGCCAGCAGGGAAGGTGAGGGTGTTGCCCTGGCGTGTGCCCTTGATGTTCGACTCGAAGAAGTAAGACACATAACCGCAGCCATTGAGATAGACGTCGCTGCCGTCGAAACCAATCAGGCCTGGGAACTCCTCATAGCCATAGTCCATGTCGGTGCATGTAATCGCGCAGTCCTTCATCTCTACATAGTCAGGAACCTCTACGAGCGATGGCATCTCTGAGAGGTCGAATATGCCACTGATGTTGTATGTGTTGCCATTGGTGGCTTCGATGTGGATAGCAATCTCCTTCACGCCCTCAGCAAGGACGTTCTCGGTGTAGGTGGCCGACTCATAGACCACCTGCTCATAGATGCTGTAGTCAATGCCAAACGAATATTCAGGGTCCATCTGGTCGAGGGTATAGACTGCTCCGCTCACGATCTCGCCACCTTCGGGGTAGAGGTCGATCATGAAGTCGTAGTAGGTCGAGTTGAAGCTCATGTACCACTCGCCACCACCCAGGTTGTTCTGGTGGAAACAGTTGGCATCGAGCGTGAGGTCCACCACCTCAGCCTTGGCACTCAGGGTCAGAGCCAGAGCACTGACAAGGAAAAAAATCTTTTTCATCGTTTAAAAATGTTTTGGAATAAGAGAATTGTCATATTTTAGTGCCGCAAAGTTCCGCATTTTTTCCGAAACTACCAAATTTTTGACCATAATTCTGCATGTGGAGATGCATTTATCTCTCATCAGTGTATGTGTATGAAAGAATAATTCTTAAACCGATTGAAAAAAAACGGCCAAAAAGAGAGGATCTCAACAAATTTGTTTTTATGAAAGCTTATGTGTGCCCACGTAAGCCACAATTGTAACGTTGTACACCCTTCTCCCTCTTCCGTTTCTATTTATCAACATTAGGCAGTGGATAACGTCCCAAATACATGTTATCAACAAGACCTTGTGGATAACTTGGCGCAAAAATACAAGAGTTATCAACATTGTGGCGTTGATAACTCTTGAATTAGGAATAATAGACCTTCGTTGGGTTCACAAGTGAGATGTCAGTGCTCAGGTTTGTTATTTGTACATTGCTTGTCAGACAAAAAAGCCCAAATCCAAATGAAAGGACTTGGGCAATTAACCTAGATGAGCGACATGCGGGACTCGAACCCGTGACCCTCGGCTTGGGAAGCCAATGCTCTACCAACTGAGCTAATGTCGCGTGAAGCGATGGGTTTGGGATGAACCCATCGTTATGTGGATAGGATGGAGCAGGACTTAGTAGTTGACCAAGGTGGCCATCATATTGACCATCTTAAGGGCAGCTACGGCGCACTGGGCTCCGGTGTTCTCTGACTCTGAGGTGTAGTGGCGAGCTTCGTCGAGAGTGGTTGTGGTGAGCACACCATTGATGAAGGGAACGTCACCGTGGAGGTTGAGGTGGGTGAGGCCTTGCGTGAGGCTCTGGCAGATCATGTCGTACTGAGGGTTGCCCTCGCGGACTATGCTGCCGAGGATGATCACGGCACTAGGCTCCATAACATTGGACATCTGACGTGCGCCAAAGGTGAGCTCCAGGGCTCCAGGCACGTGGCTGATGTAGATGTCGGCCTCTTCAACTCCGCACTGCTTCAGCTTGGCTACTGCCTGGTTGAGGAGTGCATTACTAATCTCGGGTTGCCAGTCGGAAACTACGATTCCGATGCTGGCGTCGGTACTATTCGCGGGGCATTCCGCCGCCACAGGGTCAGGGTTCATGACTTAATTGTAAAATGTATATTATAATATTACGCTTACTTTACGCGCTCGATGTACTTGTCGATGCTCTGAGCAACAGGGGTCTCAGCCCAGTTGTCCTTGATGGCCTGGTAAGCCTTGGCAGCTGCAGCGTTGTCACCAGCGGCCTCGTAAGCCAAACCAGCCTTCTTGAGGTAGAGAGGTGAGTACTGAGCGTTGTCGGCAGCCTTGGCAGCCTTCTCAAAGTAGCTGGCAGCCTGCTTGTTGTCAGGATTCTCCTGATTTACGTAGCAGTCACCGAGTGCAGAGAGGACGGCAGGAGCGAGCACTGCATCGCTGCCCGAGAAGTCCTTGAGCTGGCTGATGGCCTCAGCATAGTTGCCGAGCTCCTTCTGGCAGATGCCAGCGTATGCCTTGGCAAGGTTGCCAGCGTCGGTAGAACCGAAGTCTGCGATTACGGCCTCGAAACCTTCGAGAGCCTGCTCGTACTGGCCAGCCTCAAAGAGGAACTGAGAGTTGTAGATGGCATCCTGAGCCTGGGCATTCTGGTTCTCGCGGTAGGTGTTCCAGCCCCAAACTGCGGCTACGATTAAGATGATGCCGACGCAGACGCCGAGGATGGTTTTCTTGTTCTCCTCGATGAACAATTCTGCCTTGCTGATTGCAATGTCGACCTCCTGTACGGTAAGGTCTTCGTTCTGTGTATTTGCCATATTGTTTTTGATATTATTTATTTTCGAATTACATAAATCGACACATTTAGCGGCGCAAATTTACTATATTTAATTGAATAAACAATGTTTTTTGCAAAAAAAAGTTTATAAATGCGCATTTTTCGACGATTTTTTGTATCTTTGCCACGTTAAAATTGAATTTTTCGATGAAACTGCATCATCTCTCGATAGTCAACTACAAGAATATCCGTGAGGCCGACCTGGACTTCTCGGCAGGCGTGAATTGCCTGGTGGGCAAAAACGGCATGGGCAAGACCAATCTCCTCGACGTAATCTATTACCTCTCGTTCTGCAAGAGTTTCAATGGTGTCTCCGACGGTCAGGTGATGACGCATGGCGAGGACTTCTTCATGCTGCAGGGCAGTTACGAGCTCTCTGGGCAGACTGAGGAAATACGCTGTGGCTACAAGGTGAAGTCGCGCAAGTCGTTCAAACGTGATGGCAAGGAGTACCAGCGTCTGAGCGACCATATCGGCCTCCTGCCCCTCGTGATGCTGACGCCGGCCGACAGTGTGCTGCTGCAAGGGGGGAGCGAGGAGCGCCGAAAATTCATGGATATGGTGATTAGCCAGTTCAACAAACCTTACCTCAATGCTTTGATACGTTACAACCAGGCCCTGATGCAGCGCAACAGCCTACTCAAGACCGAACCGCCCTGCACCGACCCGTTGCTCTACCAGGCGTGTGAGGAGCAGATGGACTTCTATGGCCAACAAATCTACCAAGCGCGCAGACAGTTTGTAGAGGACTTCACTCCAGTGTTCCAAGAGTTCTACAGCCAGATATCGATGGACCGCGAGCAGGTATCGCTGGAATACACCTCGCACTTCGAGGGCGGACAGAGCCTGATGCCACTGCTCAATGCAGTGAGGGGGCGCGACCTCTCGTTGGGCTATACTACGCGCGGAGCACATAAGGACGAGCTGGTGATGAAGTTGGGCGACTTCCCGATGAAGCAGTTAGGGTCGCAGGGTCAGAACAAGACCTTCCTGGTGGGGCTGAAGCTGGCACAGTTCGATTTTCTGCGCAAGATGGGGCACACTACGCCTATCCTGTTGCTCGACGACATCTTCGACCGCCTGGATGGCGACCGCGTGGAGCAGATTATCCGTCTGGTGGCTTCGGACCGCTTTGGTCAGATCTTTATCACCGACACCAACCGTGAGTACTTGGACCGGATTATCGACAAGTGTGCTGATGACTATAAGTTGTTCACGGTAGAAAATGGAAAGTACGTGAGGGTTTAGGGTCTATAGCTTAGAGTTGAGAGCATAAAGTTTAGAGTTTTGATGTGAGATGCTACGCAAAAACGAACAATCCATAGGCGAGATACTGCGCGAGTACCTGAAGCTGACGCAGCTGGAGAATCATGTCTTCGAGGGTAAGATGGCTGAGGTATGGCAGGAGACACTGGGCGAGGTCATCACGCGCGAGACGGAGCGCATTCATCTTGCGGGTGGTACCCTATTTGTGACCCTGCGTTCGCCTTCGCTCAAGAATGAAATAATGATGCGACGCACCGCCATACGCATGGCATTGAACAAAAAATTGGGTGTCGATGTAATAAAACAGGTGGTGATACGTTAATATAACATGCATTACATTTTAAATATAATATTGATGCTCCTTCTGACCGTCGCTTCGGCCAGCGCACAGGTGCATCTGTATGGCAAGGTGACCGACGAGCTGGGCCAGCCTATGGACGTGGTGCATGTGCGTGTGGGCAAAGGCACGCTGGGTACTACCACCAACTTCAAGGGCGAATATGAACTGAGGGTGGGCGAGTCGGACACGTTGCGTGTGATCTTCACCAGCTTGGGCTATAAGCGCATGGAGAAGGTGGTGAACACCCGAGGCGTGAAGGCCGGTGAGAACGGACAGCGTCGCTTGCTGCTCAACGTGCAGATGCGTCCTAATGAGTCGGTGCTGGGCGACGTGGAGGTGACCGCACAACGCCAGCTGTCGCTGACGGGTAACATGGAGCACCTGACGGTGGAGAGCCTGAAGAACATGCGAACCTCGTCGGGCAATGCCGTGGAGGACATGCTGGGCACAATGGCGGGCGTGAACGTGAACAATGAACTTTCGTCGCAGTACTCGGTGCGTGGCGGTTCTTTCGACGAGAATCTGGTTTATGTCAATGGCATAGAGGTGTATCGTCCGCAGCTGATTGCCTCAGGCCAGCAGGAGGGTCTCTCGTTCATCAACCCTGCGATGGTGGGGGAGGTGGACTTTTCGACCGGTGGCTTCTCAAGCGAATATGGCGACAAGATGTCATCGGTGCTGGACATCACCTATCGTCGGCCGAAGGACTTTGACGCAGAGGCCAGTGTGAGCTTTACCGGAGCCTCGGCTTCGCTGGGACAGCGCATAGGCGGCTTCACACAGCTGCATGGCCTGCGCTACAAGCGTAACTCCACAATGCTCAACTCGCTCGACACGCAGGGTGAATACGACCCAATCTTCTTCGACTACCAGACATTTCTGACCCATAGGTTTTCGGATGCATGGGACATGACCTTCCTGGGCAACGTGGCAGTGAACGACTATCGCTTTGTGCCACACGACCGCGAGACGACCTTCGGCACTTCGGAGGAGACGCACACGTTCAAGGTCTATTTCGACGGCCAGGAAAAGGATCAGTTCGACACTTACTTCGGTGCCCTGACCCTGAACTACACTGGATTGCGCGACACCAAGCTGTCACTGATGGCTTCGGCCTTCAGCACGGACGAGGAGGTGACCTTTGACATTTCGGGCGAGTACTGGCTCGATCAGGCCACTACGGGCGGTCAGTCATCACTGGGTGTGGGTCGTTATATGGAGCATGCACGCAACTATCTTCAGGCTTCGGTCATGGCGCTTCAACTGAAGGGCGTGACACAGCTGGGACGCCACAAACTGACCTATGGTGCCAGTCTGCAGCAAGAGCAGATCGACGACCGAATAGCCGAATGGGAACGCAGGGACTCGTCGGGCTACAGTCTGCCACGCGATCCTGACCGACTGCGTGTGATCAAGAACCTGCACTCTGACTATCAGGGCACTTCGACCCGCACGGCATTCTTCGTGCAGGAGCAGTTCGGATGGGATGGCTGGGGCGGCCGAATGCTGTTGCAAGCTGGTGTGCGCGCGAGCCATTGGACCTTCAACAACGAGTGGCTCATTTCGCCACGCATGTCGTTGCGCTACACACCTGACAATCATCGCAACCAGGTGTATCGTCTGGCCACGGGCATATACTACCAGTCGCCCTTCTACAAGGAATATCGCCTAAACTACGTGGATGAGCAGGGCAACGAGTTTGTGCGGATGAACGACAAGATCAAGTCGCAGCGCTCGGTGCAGGTGATTGCAGGAGCCGATGTGACCTTCAAGAGCAATAACCGCCCCTTCAAATTTACAGCTGAGGCCTATTACAAGGGCATCTCGGACTACATACCTTATAAAGTAGATAATGTGCAGATACGTTACCTGGGCTCCAACATAGGCAAGGCCTACAATGCGGGTCTGGACATGAAGTTGTTCGGTCAGTTCGTGGAGGGTACTGACTCGTGGCTGTCGCTCTCGCTGATGTCGAGCAAGGAGACTTACGACGAATTGGGTCACTCAGGCGAGGTGCGTACCATTACCACGCCTCGTCCCACGGAGCAACGCTACGGAGTGGGCGTGTTCTTCAGCGACTATTATCCGGGGCATGATGCCTACCGCGTATTCCTGCGTGGAGTCTTTAACGACGGCTTGCCATTCTATAGTCCTGAGGGTGGCCGACAGTCGGGCATCTTCCGCACCCCAGCCTATAAGCGCATCGACCTGGGAGCAAGTCGTGTGTTCGATGCGCAGCACGATCGCTTCATGCGGCAGCATTCATGGCGACACGTAGAGGAGATTTCGCTCGGACTGGATTTCTTCAACCTGCTCGACATTGACAACACCAATTCCTATTACTGGGTCACCGCAGTGAGCGACAACCAGTTTGCTGTGCCAAACTATCTGACCGGACGTATGATCAGTTTGTCACTAAGCGTTAAGCTGAAGTGATTGGCCTGCCAGCAGTTCTGGCAAGCGATTGTGTGTGCACAATTTTTCGTCAGCAGCTCTGACAAGCGATTGTGTGTGCACAATTATCTGCCAGCAGCTCTGGCAAGCGATTGTGGAGGCACAATTATCTGCCAGCAGCTCAAGCAAGCGATTGTGTGTGCACATTTTTTCGCCAGCAGTTCTGACAAGCGATTGTGGAGGCACAACCAATGACCTATCTTCTGGACAAGAAATGTGTTTTCCTTATTTGCAGTTAGCAAAACGTAAGATAATGAGGCAGAAAATGGCTTTCAAAGGGAATTAAGGGGCGATGGATTTTGATTTCTCAGTTTTTTTTGCTATCTTTGCGCGCATTTTTTCGGGTAATAGTCAAAAAGTAAATCGTCAAATAGTACATTAAGCAATGATAACAGTCAATAATCTTCAGGTCCAGTTTGGCAAGCGAGTGCTTTTCCAGGACGTCAACCTCAAGTTTACCAATGGCAACTGCTATGGCATCATCGGTGCCAATGGCGCTGGTAAGTCAACCTTCCTTCGCGTATTGAGCGGTGAGCTCGATCCTACACGTGGTACCTATGAGATGGGTCCAGGCGAGCGCCTCTCTGTGCTTGAGCAGGATCACACCAAGTATGACCAGTACACCGTCATCGACACCGTGCTGCGTGGCAATACCGTGCTCTATGCCATCATGGAGGAGAAGGACGCCATCTATGAGAAGGCCGAGATGACCGAAGAGGACGGCATGCGTGCTGCAGAGCTGGAGGAGAAGTTCGCCGAGATGGATGGCTGGAACGCCGAGAGCGATGCTGCCATGCTGCTGTCGGGCTTGGGCATTCAGGAGGACCTGCACTACATGATGATGGCCGACATCCCTGCCAAGCAGAAGGTGCGCGTGATGCTGGCCAAGGCCCTGTTCGGCAACCCTGACAACCTCCTGCTCGACGAGCCAACCAATGACCTTGACCTCGTCACCGTGTCCTGGCTGGAGCACTTCCTTGGCAACTTTGG
>JAZQQU010000076.1:0-74112 GCA_045629225.1 Bacteroidales bacterium
ACGGATTTCTTTGGGAATCTGTTATTTCCCTCAAAAATTTAATCAAGATTTCAAAGAACATGAGCCAGTGACAGATCTTCTGCCATCTGGGCTTGATATTATCTACACCCCTTACAGTCGGGTGTGGGAAACTTTAGTTAAATAATCAGTATTCTTTGTCATGATTGATGTAATATAATTTTTATTGTTATCAATTGTCATTTTGACGGTGCAAATATCGGGTTTTTAATAATCTTTTTCCCGATTGTCAACAATTATTTGTTTTTTCTCAGTTTTTTGTTGACAATAAATGTTCATGCGCCATTCTTATCATCTCACTCAGTTTCGACAGGATTGCCTTATTGTTTATAGGCCGGCTCATCACGGTCTGAATGCTTCGGCTTGTAGTGTAGAAGCGCAACCGGCCCTCCTGCATCAGTAAATCGGCTATCTTGCTGTTTTTCTGTGCATTCAGATAGTGTTCGTCCTTCAGCCACCGCACGATGCATAGCCAGTTCCCCTCATTCAGATGTCTCTTCTTATTTGACAAGAGCCATTTCTGAAGTCTCTCATCCTCCCAGACCAAGATCCAGAAATAGAGAATGGGCGTGATGTTCTTCTCTGTCACAATGCCTGCCTCGAGGGCCTCGTCGCTCGTAAGCGCGGTAAAGAGCATAGCATAATGATGCTGCTCAATTAAAAAATAGTTTGTTGGCATAGTACCTCCAATGAAGTAAGATGCCAGGCGCCTGGTGCAGATGGACTTCAATCATCTGCATGGGGTTAATTATTAGAAGCTGCAACTTACATTGGGATTTTCCCTAATGCGGTGCAAAGGTAGGGTAATTTTTAACACAAAAAAAGCCACCAACACTAAATGCGTAGGTGGCGCGTAATCGGTGCGTAATTGGCGCGTAAGTTTATTAATTATGTGTAAAATAGAGATTACTAATACCGTTCAGTATCTTTTCAATTTCTGATATACAACGCGTATAGTAGTTTTCTATTTCATGACCCCTTTCATCTAATTCGATATATGAACATCCGTGATTCCCCTTTATCCAGTTCTTATATGTATCAACTGAAAGAGAGTATTTGGGATCTTTGCTTTTATCGAATTCTTCAAATTCTTCAATAAGCAGATTGTATGGAAGATTTTCATCTAACGCAATCTGTCCATCACTATCTTCAGCAACCATAGCTGCCTTGATTGGGGCTAATCTGTCCTTGGGATTCTTTTGAATTGCAATCTCCCTGTGTAGAAAGGCAACAATCTCGTCTGCTTTATCTGCTCTTTTTATGTACTCGCGAAAGGATAAAGTTGTTTTTTCTTGTTTCTGCTGTCTTTGTGCCTTATAGTTCAAGACCTCCTTATACCACATCGTCAAGACAATGCACTTACCTATGATTTCATCTATATCATCTCGTGTAGCAACTCTTTCGCTACGATTCATTAAGTATTTCTTGCGCTGCCAATATATAAAATTGCCCAATTCTTCATAATTGATTTCCTTCGGGCTATCGAGATTGATGACATGTTCCAGTTCCTTGGCGAACACGTTTGTCTCCAAAGCATTCTTCTCTTCCTGATAGCACTCATTTGCACGTTCGTATAACTCTGCTTCATTATCAAAGCAGGTTTTCAGTTTCGATATTTGCTCACTCTGATCATAACGATCTACTGGAAAGTACCACTTGATATAACGTTCTGCAAGTAACTTGAGAGACGCTTTACTTGGTTTGAAATCCAGATTGAACTTATAGATGTCGTTCAACCTATCGACAAGATTGTCCAATGCCATTTCACACCATTCGTAAATTTCTTCATTATGGCAGATAGAATGGTAGAACTCATCGGCACGAGGGAACTCCGACATATTTACAATTCCGTCATATCTTTTTGATAGATGCTGCTCATACATATCCTGTAATTCTTTGCCTATCAAATCATCGAAATAATTCCTATAACTTCCATTTTGCCATTCCACTTTTCGTTCGTCGTAGTAGTCGGAATATTGGTCAACCTCGAGATTAATATAGTCCATAGTTTCAGCCGTTTCTGTATCATCGGCAGTTTCTTTAGGATATAAATGATGGAAATCTGTGAAAAAGTCTGCTTTTGGCTCATACCACCCATCATGATTTCGCAGGTCTTCCTTTATCTGTTTTACCGTCTTTATCCATGTAGAAATATCAACATCCAAAAGCTCACAGTAAGGCATGTAATGCTCCCATCGCTGCCTTATTCTTCTCAACTTGACAGCTAACGCCGCTGCCTCCGTAGTCATTGCGAAGACAAGCGACTTGCGTGCTACATCATTATATCCTTCACCGTGCAGAACCGTGGTGCCAACGGTTGTGTACTTGTAAGCCTCCGACAGACTTTTGATGTTTTCTAATATACGAAGAACATCTGAATTCTTTTCTTCCATAGTAATAATTTGGAATAGAAAGGAACAGACACGTCCAGGGGCTACTTTCTGTATCCGTTACTTATAGTTGGAAATTTTTCAAATAGTTTCTTACCAATCCTCAGAAGTCTTATTCAGTTCCACTGCAAGTGTTCTGATAAAGACATTAAATGTCTCTTCAAAAGCAATCTGAGCTTTCATATTTTTAGACAAATCATAGAATAGAGTGCCTTCTGTAATATCATTATAGTGATCTCTAACAAGTTCTCTCGCCACCTTAGGCATCGTTATTTCTTTGATATTTCTGAGTGTAGGTATATTAATCTTAATTCTTCCTTCTCTTATTTCAATTTGTAATGAGTATTGAAATTGAACAAGATAATTTATTGATTTTTCCGCGTTGTAGAGAATTTGATCAGATATTGCATTTACAACTACAATATTATCTCCAATCGTCTTTATTGCATTAGAGGGACTTTTAAACATAGAGGCTAATGATGAAAGCATATCATTCTTTATCTCGTTACTATTCTTCCCTTCTGCGTTTACTACAATAAAATCTTTGTCATTCATAGAGTTTATTAATTTATTGTAGGATAAGAAGAAAAGACCATCAGCATGATCTGGGATATTTTGAAGCGTATTTTTCCGAGCTTTTTGTATTATCTCTTTGCTTTTTCTTTCAATAATGGCATCTTCAGCTTTTTTTCTTTTTTCAAGTTCTTTGTAACGAGTTGTTCCTGTTCTTAAATAGTAAGCACCGATATATTTATCTTTGGAATTATACCCTAATGTAACACTTGTTGAATCAATGTTGCCATAATAGAAAAACATGGTACCATTTTTTTTATCGATATTATCAAAAGGTTTTCCGTAAATAGTTTCAAATCCTCTTTTTAATTTCTCAAAATAATCGGATAATTCACGATTCGAGTTATTTCGATATTCCAAAAACACATAGTGAATTGAATCGCTTGGATCTGCTTTATATGATAAAGTCCATTCCCTGCCACTGAATGTAACGACAGGATTTTCTCCCATATACCCCAAACTATCAAGATGCGCCCGAAAATCTGAAACAGAAGTGTTGATGTCCTTATCCAGAACCTTGAACTTTGCTTCTTGTGCTTCACATAAAGAAACGCAGAATAGCAAAAGAATGAGTGATAGAAAATTTTTCATAAGATTATAATTTTAGTAAGTATGTTTCATTATATCCGCGTACCAATCCCCACGCCATCCCTTGACAGCGTGAGCATATTTCGTGCAGTAAACAAATTGATTATCTCATGACCAAACAGACGCAAGCATTTGAAAGCATGAGAGAATAGTAGCAAAATGAAATCAAATAGCCTTAATAGGGGGGGTGGCGCCGCCTCCTCGCTTGCAAATTGCTATAATTTCATTTCTTAGTTTCATAGTAGATTGATTTACATGCCAAGAAAGAGAGTATGGTTCATACCCTTTCGTCATCGAAATAATTGAATTACGGGTGCAAAGATAAAGCATTTATTTCATTCCACCAAATTTCCGACCTTATAATTTGCATTTTCCGTTCATTTTTTATGGCTCTCAGTCATGTGCTGTGGGAAATCTGGTCACGTGCTGTGGGAAAAGTATTGCAAAGATCGAAAAAAATGCGTACCTTTGCACCATCTTAATAGTAAGCCTCTTCATTATGCGCGCACTTTCAAACAAGTTTACGATTTCGAACGCTCATTCCCCGCCACGGAAGAGAAAAGAAATGTAAATCGTATAAATAAAAAAAGTAAAATATTTCTCTTTGCCGTCTAAATAAAGCCTCTAATAATCAAACCTTTCAACCCCTCAAACTCTTCTAACTTTCAAACCCCTAACAAATCCTAACAACCAAAACTATGGACAACATTATTACTATTCAGGCAATTACACTTGCCAATATGAAGCACGCTGAACACGTGCAGTTCCACTCGAACATTCGTAACCTAATCACTACGACCTCACCCGACAAGATCGGACTGAGTGCCTCAGTGTTCAATCCCTATCGTGATGCCATTTTGGCCGAACAGGATATTGTGAACCGCGCTCAGGCTTCGACTTTCACCGCCGAGATGGAGGAGGCTGACAAACTTCGCTGCCGCATCTTCCGACTGATTCGCTACAAGATGCAAGCTGTCAACTACGAGGACGAGACCTCGGATGTGGGTAAGATGAAGTCGCTGGTGCAGAAGTCGTTCCTCACGCTCTATAAGAGCTCGGACTGTGACCGTCCTGCTCAGGAGAAGACCGCCATCCTGGCTGGCTTTGTCCTCGACTGCCGCGAACAGCTCAACGACGAGCAGATTGAGGCACTCCGCATTGACTCCGACCTCGATGACCTGGAGTCGGCCAACATTAAGTTCGGCCGTTTCTACCAGGACCGTATCTCAGAGCGTTCGTCCGACCCAGTATATAGCGATGCTCTGCGTCGTGCCACCGATCAGGCTTATAAGCTGCTCTCTATCACCCTCGTTGCTATCGCCAACGATCCTACACCTACAAATGTCTCCAAGGCTACCGAGGCCTATGCGCTGGTGGGCAAGATGAACCAGATCATCAAGGAGGCCAAGGACCGACTGAACCAGCGTCTGGGTGGGGGCAAGGGCAATGGCAATGGCGATACACCTGGCAATGATGAAGAGAACAATGCCACAGATCCTGGTGGTTTGAATAATAGTGTTTCGGATGGTTCAGGCTCGGGCAGTAATGATACCAATAGCACAGGCTCGAATCCATCAACTGGTGGCAACGAAATCGTGATTGAGAACTCGGGTAATAGCTACGAGTAAGACTTTATTACATAATTTCCAAAAATAGCCAATGACTGATTCTAAGAAAGAAACCATCCGTTGGATAATACAGATACTCGCCAGTGTACTTACGGCTCTGGCCGCTGCACTTGGAACCACGGCTTGTGTCGCTGCTGTAGTTTAATCACATTATGCACACGTTTCGTTTTGCAAACGGAGCGTGTGTTTCTTGCATAAGCTAACTCTGCTTATTAAAAAATATATATCAAATATGAGGAAGTCTTATTTTTATGAGATTTGTCTTACCAACAGAATGTATGATCATTTTGGTCGCCGTAAAAATTATCTAATTCGGGTTATGTTAAGTTATAGAATGATGAAACTCATGATCCTCCTCTATATGAATAGAAATCTATGATGGTAAGTATTATTATGACGATTAGTGATTTCCTAAAAACATGACAGTACTTTCTACAAATTCTATGTTTCTACTATTACTTTTAATTTTAACTTTGAGCAATTGCCTTAGAATCGTTCTGATTACTCTAGTTCCAGCAGATTCTTAATCATTCGAAATAGCGTTATAAAATGAAAAACGTGCAGATATGTAAAGAAAATGAATGGATTTGGAAGGATTTGTATAATAAAAATGATGGACTTTGAATATAATTGATTAACTTTGCAGCCGTAATGAACGATATGACAAACAAGTTACAACCTTCTTTTGACGATGGATATGTTGTGCCTTCGACCGAGGGCATAAAATATACTGGGTCAAAACTGAAGATAATACCTTATATACTGAGAGCGATCGAAGGATTGAATATCCGGACTGCCCTTGACGCCTTCTCCGGCTCAACAAGAGTGGCCCAGGCATTGGCTCAAAGCGGTGTTGACACAACGGCTAATGACGTTGCTGTTTGGTCGCATGTTTTCGCTCATTGCTATCTGATTGCCAACCAGCCAGATGATTTTTATAAGCCATACATTGACGAGCTGAATTCGCTCACAGGTTATCGTGGATGGTTTTCGGAACACTATGGCGGCGAGGCTGCTGAGGGCAAGATGCCGTTCCAGATGCATAACACGATGCGCCTGGATGCCATTCGTGACAGGATTGAGGAATTCGACCTCGAATATACTGACAAATGTGTACTGCTGACCAGCCTGATACGTGCCCTGGATTCGGTTGACAACACGCTCGGACATTATGCTGCCTATCTGTCGGGCTGGTCGCCTAGATCCTATAAGACGTTGAAGCTGGAACTGCCTCGACGCTTCCCTATCCGTACTAATAACAGGGCCACTCAAATGGATGTTTTCGAAGCAATTAAGGAACAATCGTACGACTTGGTCTATTTTGATCCGCCCTATGGTTCAAATAATGAGAAGATGCCTCCAAGCCGTGTGCGCTATGCTTCGTACTACCACATCTGGAAGACGGTCATTCTGAATGATCATCCTGCCGTATTTGGACGCGCCAATCGGAGAGCTGATTCGAGAGACTGGTGCACGCCTTCGGTCTTTGAGGAGTACAGACGGAACGAAGATGGATCGTTCATTGCGATGCAGGCGATCAGAAGAATGATCGAGGAAGCAGATGCGAAGTACATCCTGCTGTCATACAGCTCTGGAGGCAGGGCAACGAAGGAGGAACTGGACTCGATTCTGCGTTCGAACGGTCGGGTCCTCTCGGCTCAAGAAATCGATTACAAAAAGAATGTAATGAGCACCATGAGATGGACTAACGAGTGGATCAACTCCGATGAAAGATACAGGGAGTATTTGTTTTTGATGGAAAAGTGACGGCTTATCTATCCCTAAGTACTCTATATCAAAATCCACCTGATAGGATCTTTCAGCACAAGAAGTGAATTCTTGTCGCTAGAAGGGAGTAAGGAGTGAAAGGGACGAATGTTCCGATTGACTATATCCAGATCTGCTCCTCTTCTACCCTGCAACTACTTATATTCCCCAACACACCCCCACTACTACTAAAAAAAACTATGTCCCTGATTGCTCTCTTCCGCAAATTGTGGCCCTTTGTCCGGCCATATAAGTGGCTGGTTCTGGCCACATTGGTGCTCACGCTCATCGGTTCGAGCATCGCCCAGGTCAATGCGCTGGTGCTTGACCGTACGGTCGATGCAATCAACGAGCTGATTCAGACTGCAGGTTTCGAATGGAGCCATGCTGCACGGATACTGACGGTGATCACTGTGATACTCCTGTCGAAAGAGGCTTTGAGCGTTGTGATCAACTACGCACAGAACTACTTCGGCGAACGCATGCGTGTGCATGTGTCGAAGGACCTGGCTCAACTGGCTGTGGACCGGATCCTCTCCTACCGTATGGCCTTCTTCAGTCGACAAGGCAACGAGGCAGGACGACTGCAGACGCGTATTGACCAGGGAGTTAGTTCGCTTTCGACCACGGTGCAGAACACCTTTATCGATTTGCTCCCACTCTTCACCTCGGCCATACTGGCGCTGATACTGATGTTTGCAGCCAACGTGTACGTGGGTTTGACAGCTCTCTTCATTGTGCCTATTTACATCTGGATCACCGTGCGACAAGGCAAGCGACTGAAGGGCTGGCGTCAGCAGATGCGGCAGTACAGGGAGCAGAAGTCGCACGGCATAGTGGGCATCATTGAGTCGATTAACGTAATCAAATCGTTCAACCGTGAGCAGATAGAATCGACCAAGCAATGGGACATACAGTCGCATCTGACCGATAACCTGCTGAATACTCGTCGATTGATGCTCTACTATGACGGCTGGAAACGCTTCATACAGCAGATCGGCACGGTGATGATCATCATACTGACAGCCTATCTGGTGCTGATCGAATATCCAGGCATGACGATAGGCAAGATTATGTATCATGTGATGCTTTTTGCCAACGTCACGGCTCCGATCACCCAGCTGCAGCGTATCTTCGACACGCTCAACGATGCTCTGATCTATGCCGAAGGCTACTTCAGCGTGATTGAGGCCGATGGCGAGGTGGAGGCTTCGGGCAACTACCGACCTGCCAGGATTGAGGGACGCTTTGATATTGAGAATGTGGACTTCTCCTACCCTAATGGCACGAAGGCTTTGCATGACATCTGTATGCACATCGAGCCTAACCAGGTTACGGCTTTTGTGGGCCTGTCTGGAGCAGGTAAATCGACCATCGTAAACCTGCTGGATAAGTTCTATGTTCCTCAGTCGGGTCGCATCATGCTCGATGGTGTTGACATACAAGAATATGATACACAATATCTGCGCGACAACATCGGTCTGGTTTTGCAGAAGAACCACATCTTCGACGGTACGATCGAAGAGAACATACGCTACGGACGCACTGATGCCAGCGACGATGAGGTACGCGAAGCCGCACGCAAGGCTTTCCTGCTCGAGCAGGTCGAGAAGCTGCCGAACGGCTTCAAGTCGCAAGCCACGCAGCTCTCGGGCGGTCAGCAGCAACGTGTGGCCATAGCTCGCATGTTCCTGAAGAACCCTCCTATCATCTTCCTTGACGAACCAACGGCCTCGCTTGACGCCATTGCCACGGAGCAGATTAAGGCCTCGATTGATGCCATCAAAAAGGACCGCACAGTGATCATCATCTCACACTCCATCTCGCAAATCATTGATTCAGATCTGGTCTATGCCCTGCAAGACGGACGTGTACAGCAGTCTGGCGATCCGGACGGCCTCTATCACAAGGGTGGCATTTACAAAGAAATTGTCGATGCTTCGGCACGTAGCCTGAACATCGACAAGTTGGCGAATACAATTAAGTGAGGTTATGAGGTTTTATGAGATTTCAGGGGGATGACTATGTGCTAAAGGTTTTTAGGCTGGAGTTCGTTTTTTGAGACTATTGATCCCGAACCGTACGCTTCAACGCATCAGCTATCAGCTGCTTGAGTTGGAGCGTTTGTTCTTGTGTGACATTGCGTCGCTCGGGCTTGTAGAGGCTGGCATACTTACAACCGACAACCTTGAAGGTGTAGTCTTCGGGTTTCTCAAGATCGCCTTCGATGTCAAGACCGAGATGGCCACCTACGACCGGGCAGTCGGTGACAGAGATGTGATAGTTGAACGGCATGGAGCCCGTCAGCTCGTGGTTGCCGCTGATGACGGCCTGGTACTTGTCCATGCCGATGAGCATCGGATAGAGGGTCATACGACGACGATTGACTGCCATCTCGACACTGAGCGTATCGATGCGGTTGCGGGTCTGCTTATTGAACATCAAATACTTGGAGATAGTGGAGAAGGTTTCACCATCGAGCAACGTCAGGTCTTTGCCCTCAATGGCACCAGTGGCTTTGAGCGTGGACATCTTGACGTTGTAATTGCCAAACAGATTGGTCTCGGCTGCGAAATGGAACTCAGCCTTGCCATCGAACGAACGGAGCATGGGCACGATGGTATCAATCTCGGGCACCATGTGGATGAGGTCGGCCACATTGATGTCGAGCAGATGGAAGTTGGCTCCGACGAAGAGATTGTCACGTTTGGGCGAACGATAGAGAGCCGTGAGCTGCATGCGGGCAGCCTTGCTGCTGAAGCCCATCTCCTCGAGGACGAGATTGCCGTCCTTGATCATGAGCTGGCCACCCAGATTGTTGAACTCGTTCTCGCCAACCAGTGTACGATCTATGCTGGTGGTGAGTTTGAGGTCGACGGAGAGTGGAACCATAAAGGGGTCAGCATCGGTGGTGACAGCTGCAGTGTCGGGCACACCAGCCAATAGCTCGGTGAGATCCATGAGTTGATAGACGTGCGTCTGTCGGGATTTGAGCTGCAATTCGGCAAGCAGATCGGCTTCATGGCTCAGATATTCGCGCAGGTTTCGCACTTCGCCAGTGAGCTGGAAGTCGCTGTCTCCATAACGGAATTGCGAGTCACGAATAAGGAAGCGACCCAGATTGAAGTCGAAGTCGATAGAAGGAATCTGGAATGGATATGGCACCTCGGTCATTTGAACAAGGCCATCGTTCAGCTTGACGTTGAGTAGAGGATTGTAGCGAAGCAGGTCGTCCTGTTGTGAAGGGTCAAAGATAGACGAGGCCTCGATGGCGAGCGGACCAGAGACGACATGCATAGCTTGTCCCATGTCGATGGTTGCATCCTTGCTGTCGAAGCAAGCCTCGATGAACTGTTTTGTACCCTTGAGCCCATCGGCCATGGTGAAAGAGCCACTCAGCTGATGAGTCTGAAAAGTGAGTGTATCGACCTGAGCAGAGAGCTTGCTGAACGTGAAGTCGGCTGAGACAAAAGGTAGAGACTGCGAATCGTGGAGCAGTTCGTCGGAGAGCGTGAGATTGCAGCGAGCTGTGGGCAGGTCGGCAACGACCTCGGAGGAGTCGTGAAGTTCGAAGTGAAGTCGGTCACAATCCAACTTGGTCTGAAGGAAACTGGCGTCGAATGCCCTCTGGCTGCGACGATGAGTGTTGATAGCCTTCTGACGTTTGGACTGCTGCTGCCGCTTGAGTGAAGAAATACGTTTGTCGTCGAATGGATAATGAGCCTCGAACGAAAGACGCTGTGCAGTAGCCGTCATCTGTGAATCCTGAAGGAAATGTAGGTTGGAAACCACCGTGCTAGCGTCAAATGACTCGATAAGAGGCTGCTGACCCTCCTTGAGCATAACCGAGGCACTGGCAGTGAGCAGACCTAAGTTGCCCCTTAGATCGATGCCAGCCAACGAACTGCGATAAGCTCGGGGCACGAACGAGAGCAGGCGCACAAAGGTGGTGGGCAGCAAAGTGAACTGCGAACTGAGATGTGTAGTTAGCGAGTCAAGACGATCAAGGTCGGCTGAAAGCGTGATTTCCTCCTTTGCGGCACAGATGTGTGCATCTGACAATCGTATGTGATTGAAATCCAAGTCGGATGTAAGCTGTAGCGAGACTGAGGTAGGCAGATTGCGCAACAGATCACCTTCTTGAGGTGTGTTGAGTGTAATGCTGCGTGTGTCGGCTTTGAACTGTGCCTGAAACTGGTCGGAGAATGAGGTCTGAGGCAGGTCGATAACTGTGCGGCCTAATTGTAGTGACATCGGACTGGTGCCAGCCAGCTGAAGCGAGAGGGTGTCAATCTCAAACGAATGGCCCGAGACATTGAGGTCAGACCCTTTGAGCGAGAGCGCAAAGTCGGGCAGCTGAACGTGATCCAATGCGAGCTGCAACGGACTCTCGCCCTCAAGCTGAATCCTGAGTGTGTCGAGCGAGGTGGAGAGATGCAGATGACAGGAAGTGGAGTCAGGCAGATTGACTTCGCACAACGGAAGATGCATGCCATCGAGAGCAAGTGAAGTGACCGAGTCGGAATACTCGAAGCGCGAGGTCTCGGCATCGAACGTGAACTTGCCTGTCAACGACTGCAGATGCGTGTCACCCTCTACATTGGCCGAAAGGTCGAACACAGAAACTCTCTGCTCATGAAGGGCATCGAGATAACAGAAGTGGACATGGTCGAAGTGGACGTCGCGAAGCACCACTTGGTCGAGTGGCGAAGGTGAACCGTCGTTCTGACTGGGTGGCAAAACGTCGAAGTTGGCTACAGAGTCGGCCGAAAGGAAGAGGTGGGCAATTCCCTGACTGAGATGGAGCGAAGTGATTTCGATCTTTTTTTCATTAAGATAGCTCTGTGCATCGAGGATGGCAGACAAATCTCCGACATGCAGCAATGTATCAGAGGGGGCTCCCTCCATAGGGTTGATTAACGTGAATCCCTTGAGGTGCAGCACGAAATTTGGGAAAGTAGAGAAGAACGTCAGCTCCACCTCATCAAGCTCAGCAGGACAGGTAAGGAAGCTTGGTAAATTGTTCTGCACTAAGGGAGTGATGCGTTCCTTATTGAAGACAACATTGACCGTTATGGCAATGACAGCTACAACGACAGCCAGCAGACTGACTATGGAGATAAGGGTAATCTTGAGGTAACGTGGCATCTCGTCAGCGAGTGATAAGAATAAGGTGTAGTGAGGGAGGAAGGAACGAGGGAATGTGTATTACTTCCTTGAAAACGAGTACGAACGTGATGATCCAGAGGGATGATAGGTCATGGTCGAACTGTTCAGCACATCAATGATGAAGGGTGCCTCGGTGTCGGGGTTGGAGAAAGATTGTGTAGTCTCCATCCAGTAGATGCGCATCAGTCCCGTAGAGTTGAAGTGATACTGGAACAAGCCAGGGCCCTTGGCGGCGTCCTCGTAGCTCATCTCCGAGGTATCCCAATAGACACCAGTACCTGTGCCTTGTGAGTTCATCGACTCGTAACGCCAGTGTTCTGCCGAGTTGGACTTGTTGACCCAATGGCCCACAATCAGGTTTTTGTCGATTTGGACATCCTGGAGTTCCTCTTCATCGCTGGGAGCACATGAGAAGAGACACGGTACAGCAACAAGGAATGCTAAGATGAGATAATAAGGACGCAACATAGGAGTCGGTTTTTTATTCATTGTTTGCTTATCAGTTTAAGGAACTCTTCTCGTGTCTTGATGTCAGTGAAGGCGCCAGAGAAATCGCTAGTCGTGGTAGTAGCATTCATCTTCTGTACGCCACGCATCTGCATGCAGAGGTGCGAAGCCTCGATTACCACCATGACACCCAAGGGATTGAGCGTCTCCTGAATGCAGTCCTTGATCTGCATGGTGAGACGTTCCTGAACCTGGAGGCGGCGGGCAAAGATTTCGACTACACGAGGAATCTTGCTCAAGCCTACGATATACTTGTTGGGGATGTAGGCCACATGCACTTTGCCGAAGAAGGGCAGCATGTGATGTTCGCAGAGACTGTAGAAGTCAATATCCTTGACGATGACCATCTGCTGGTAGTCCTCGCGGAACATGGCACTGCGCAACACGGCCTGAGGGTCCTGCTGATAGCCCTTGGTGAGGAACTGAAGCGATCTGGATACACGTTCGGGTGTCTTGACGAGACCCTCGCGTTCGGGATCTTCGCCTATGAGGGTCAACGTCTGGCGAATGCCGTCGGCCAGTTGTTGGGTGAGTTCGGTGGGATAAATGAGTTCTTCGGTCATAATTCAGTGAAATAGGGAATTATTAGCTATTTTGTTTAAGAGTGGTGAATGTAGAACAATCAGCAGTTGAGCGAATGCGAAACTGCAGGAGTCTAGCGTTTAGAGTGATTGGGGAGCTGAAAGTTTAAAGCTCTATCTCCTCCTTCACCACAAACATCTCCTTACCATAGGCTGGGAAGGCCCTGCGAAGCTCGCGTAACATGGCGTTGGCCTCTTCGCTCGTACGATAGTTGCCTACCAGCAGTCGCCAGTTAGGGGTCTTGAACACCACATAGGTCTTCAGGTCAGGCATCGATTCTGACATCTCGCGCTGTATGCTGTAGGCTCGGTTCTTTGAAGTGTTCTGCTGATTGCCCGAGAATACACGGATGCGATAGCCCATGGCTGTGATCACACCCTGCGCATTGGTCTTGGTTGGTGTGGCATAGTACGACTTTGGCTGCGTGCCCAGCAGTTCGGTCAGACGTCCGTCCTGAATCAACTGCACCCGGCCCGTGACCTGTAGATGGCTACAGATGCCTGTGGCGCTGGTGAGGCTTTGAGCCGAAGCCGAAAGCGTAGCTAAGAGGATGAGGACGTAAAGAATCAGATGCTTCATGAGCGGAAAAATGTGATCAATAGAATAAACTGGTCAATCGTTTAGTGGAATAGGTTTATAAAAAAGCATAATCAAGGATGTGCGAACCCTCGGGACGATGCCAGATTATGGTTCGCATATCCTTGAAAAAGCCGAAGCCTTAGAAATTACTTCCAAGCCTCGATGATTGGCATGAAGGTGTCAACCTTGAGGGCAGCACCACCGATGAGGCCACCGTCGATGTCTGGCTGAGCAAAGAGCTCAGGAGCGTTAGAGCCCTTGCAAGAGCCACCATAAAGAATAGAGCAGTTTTCTGCAACCTCAGCATTGTACTTGGCAGCGATAGAGGCACGGATGAAAGCGTGAACCTCCTGAGCCTGCTCGCTGGTAGCGGTCAGACCAGTACCGATAGCCCAAACTGGCTCGTAAGCAACTACACACTTAGCGAAGTCCTCAGCTGAGAGGGTGTACATAGCCTCCATCTGGCCCTCGATGACAGCCTTGAAGGTGCCATTCTCACGCTCCTCCTTAACCTCACCAACGCAGAAGATTGGAGTCAGGCCATTGGCCAGAGCCTGCTGGAGCTTGGCAACGAGAAGCTCGTTGTTCTCGCCATGGTATTGACGACGCTCAGAGTGACCCAGGATGACATACTTAGCACCGGTAGAAGCTACCATGTTGGCAGCAACCTCGCCAGTGTAAGCGCCCTTATCGTGTGCAGAGCAATCCTCAGCACCAACACCGATTACAGAGCCCTCAACAGCCTTAACCACTGAAGCTACAGAGATGAATGGGGTGCAAACTACAACGTCACAGTTCACGGTCTTACCAGCGAGAGCCTCCTTGAGACCCTCAGCTAAAGCTACGCCTTCCTGGAGGGTGGTGTTCATCTTCCAGTTGCCAGCTACGATTTTCTTACGCATTTTTGGAATGTTTATTTTTAGTTAATACCTTAATAGATTTTGTTATTTCAACGCACAAAGATAGTGCAAATGGCACAAATAACAAAAGGAAAAGGATAAAATAATGATTTCGCAGATTAAAATAACGGATTTGTCCGTATGATTGCTCATTTAAGTTTGCACTTGCATCGGGTAAGTTAAAATCCGACTTAAACCTCGACTTCCAGCATATCTGCCCATCGTTGAGCAGCATGAAGCCAGGGTTGGCGCGCGTGATGGTCTCAATGATCTGTGCATCGGTATAGAGGAAGGGATATTCGGCTCCTGTGCGTTCCTGCCAGCGTAGTGTCTGCATCGGATCGTTCGACGTAAGGCAGTAGAAGCGGTAATCGTGGTCCACTGCATATTCATAGAGTGCTTCGATGAGGTCGAGGTCATGTTCGCTGGCTTCGTCGAGCGAGGGCGAGAGCAAAAGGAAGGTGTAGGAGGTGTCGGCAAGCAACATGTCGGTGCAGAGTTCTCCATCGGTGTCCTTGACGTAGAAGTCCAGCGGAATGGACGAACCTGTAGCCACCTCTACCCTATCATCCTGCCCCTCAGCTATCGAAGCCGGATGCTCGATGGTTTCGACAAACACCCAACCCTCTTCTTCGTCGGGCAGATCATCGAGGTCGAACTCCTGACGCACGCCCTGACGCTCATACACACATGTGTAGATGGTCTGGTCGGATGATCCCCGCATCACAGCCTCGCGCAAAGAAACGCCTGGATGAAACGGACGGAAATCGATCCAAGGTTCGCTCCAGGTGCCCAACCAGCAGAGCCACACCGCTATGCCGAATGCCCAGTAGCCATAGACAGCACGGAAGGTCGGGCCAGTGAGCTGGTACATTGACTTGCGTCGCCACCAGCAAAGGACCAGAGCCAGATCAATGGCTATGTTCTTGCCGAATGTCTGCCAGTTAGTGAGATGTAGCACATCGCCAAAGCAGCCACAATCTTGTATGGCATTGGTCAAGGCTAGCCACAGCGTGAGGGGCGTGAAAACAAGCATGAGAAGTGAGGCAATCAGCAAAGTGCGAATGCGTGCTGTGCCAAGCAGCAGGTTAATGCCTACAATGAACTCCACAATTGACATGATCCACGCCATGCCCAACGTCAGATCTACAAGGATGTCCAGGCCGAAGTACAACAGATACTCAGCAAACTTCAACGCTGTGCCCGACGGATCGATGCACTTGGCCAAGCCACTTACGATGAATGTGAGGGCCAGGACAACTTGCAACAGACGAGTGGTGTAGCGAAGGATTTGCATAGTCATGATATTTGAGTATCCGAAAAATCAAAATAGCTGAGCCAGAGCGAAACTAGGAGAGCCTCACTCCTCCCCTTCGCACACCAGCTTGATGAGTGCAAAGAGCGAGTAATTGACCATGTCCATATAGTTGGCATCGATGCCCTCGCTGATGAGTGTGTGACCCTGATGGTCCTCGATCTGCTTCGTGCGCTGTATCTTCATGAGAATCAGATCCACGTAGCTTGTGATGCGCATCAGGCGCCAAGCCTCGTCATAGTCATGGTTCTTGGCTTCGAGCAGGGTGAGAGTCTTCAGCATATACTCGTCGTAGAGGGCAACAACCTGCTCAGGCTGCATATCCACTTCATCAGCATGTCCGTATTGCAGCTGTATCAAGCCCATGATGCCGTAGTTGACAATGCCGATGAACTCTGGCTGTATGCCCTCGCCCACTTTGCTCTCGCCCTTGAGTTGGAGCGAACGGATGCGGTTGGCCTTGATGAATATCTGATCGGTGACCGACTGCGGGCGCATGATGCGCCATGAGGCTCCGTAATCGTAGGTTTTCTTAGTGAATATGTCGCGGCAGAGGGTCGTGACCACCTGCAATTCTTCGTTGGTTGTCATTTTGAGGATGCTTTATTCAAACGATAACATAAACTAATTACTTCAGATACTTCTGCTTCAAGGCTCTGGCCTTATCAATCGACTCAGGTTTGTTAGCATCGATACCATAGTACAAGGGGTCGGGCAAGTAGAGCTTCATATCGGCCTGTATCTTGTCAGGCGAACTGAGTTGAAAACGGTTCACTTCAAAGACATACGGCCAGAAGATGGCCTCATGATAGTATTTCTGTGCAATCTGTGTGAGCGATTCGCCACGTACCAGGATGTGACGCATTGGGGCACCGTCCTGGTCGCACATCAGCTGATCCACAGTCATCTGACCCGGCAGTTTCAGTCCTTGCTGCTTGTAGACTTGTCGGCTTGGTGCCACGGGCTCTGGATCGAACAGTGGCTCGGTGATGCTGAGTTCTTCTACATCGGTAGGTAACTGATTGAGCTGATCGGGCGTCATCACAACTTCGGCTACTGACTGGTCGTCATTGGTCGTGACGCGGAACACGATAACTGTGTCGCGCTGCTGTTGCTGCATATTGGCGTTGGCCAAATCGGCCTTATCTGTCGTCTTCGATCTTGGTTTGTCAAAGACGCTGCTCTTGGGCTTGTCAGTCTTTACTTTATTCTGTTTCTTGCTTTTTTTGAAGGCTAAGGCTTGTGCCTGGTCGGCAGACTGTTGCGGTGTCTCCACTATTGTGGTTTGCTGCGCATTTGAAACCTTAAATGGCTTGGCCACATTGTTCTGAGGAATCTCCACAAGCGATTGTTCCTCTGCGACGAGCGTATTTGATTTGATGTCTGCAGTCTGTATGCTCTTATTGCTCGAGCCTGTCCACAGCAGACCACCACACAACAGGGCCCAAAGGCCAACGAGTATATAATCCATTGTATAATAAAAATTAGTCGTTAGTTGTAGCAAATTGAATAATGAATCAGTGTTTATTTGAGGAGTTGTGCAGCTCGGTTCTTGGCCTTGCGCAGTGACTCTTCGCTTTGGGCATCGATGTCGTAATATGCAGGATCGGGTAAATATAACTTCATGCCAGCCTGCACCAGATTCGGAGCCTTGATCTTATCGGCGTTGACATCAAAGATGTATGGCCAGAATGTCTTGTCGCCAAAATGGTTCAGTGCCACGATGGTCAGACGTTCGCCTTGTTGCAAAGTGACGGTGACAGGTTGCCCGTCTGCTCCCATCAGTCGATGCATGGTCTTTGTTTCGACAGTCTTCTGTTCAACAGGCTTTGATTCGACAGTCTTCTGCTCAGCAGGCTTTGATTCAACTATCTTCTGCACTTCGGGCTTTGATTCAACTGTGTTGGGTTCGACACCTATGTGCTCTACAGGTTCTTGTACAATTGCCTTTTGTTGTTCAGCACCAGTCTCAAGTAGCGTATCCTTTGTCAAAGCACTATCAGGCTCGGTCACGGTTTTAGTCACTCTGACAGGTTCTTTGACGGTCAAAGGTGCTGTCTCATAGTCAGTATCAGTGAGACTTAGGATGAAGATGCCTAATATGACACAAGCCACTAAGATGACTGAAAGTGACGTGTAAAGCAATTTGTTCGACGATGATGACTCGTCTTCAAATTCTTCGTCCAAGGTCTCGTCATCAGTTGATGGCACCTTCTCGGTCTCTTTCGTTTGAGTGCTCTGGGATTCTTGTTGTTTGTCAACTACAGAAGCGTTGTCCATAGGAGTCTGTTCTTCTATCGCTACCTCGTCGTTAATTTGAACATCCTCAACAGGAGCCACCACATCAGCAGCTGTAGCGATTCCGGTTGTGGCCACTGTCTCATCAACAAGAGCCTCTTCGGCCTGAACCTCTTCTTCAACAGCGGTTGTTTCTTCGATTATAGCTGTCCTCGCAGTAACAGATTCTACCGCCTCTATGACGGACTTTTCTTTCTCAGAAACAGGCTCTTCCTGTAAAGAAACAGTTTTTTCAGTTTCCTCAACAGGTTCTTCGGTCTCTTCTGCAACCTCTTCAGCGACCGTTTCTTCTGTCTCATTTATAGTTCCTTCGGTTACAGCAGCAGGAGCCTCTGCCCTGCTGATTACCACTGGCTCGAAGCAGTTGAAGGGGGCATTGGCTTGCTCACGCATCACCTCATCTGGTGTGAAGGCTATGCGATGCAGTTCGCTCTGATGTGCCTCAATGAGGTGGAAATTGCCTAAGCCATGGACATTGACCTCTTCGCGGTTCTGCAATGCGCCATTGATTATAGCAGCCATGGCTGAGAGGAATTCCTGACAGAACTCAAGCGACTGGTGCGATGACTCAGCCAGATCCTCGGCCACACTCACTGCGCCCTTGCTCTCACAACTCATGCGGTAACTGATGCGTGGCGGGTAGAGCACCTGCTCGCCTGTCTCTTCGTTGTCCTGTATGTATTCCGGATGTTTGTGCGAAACGAAAGTGCCTAAACCTGGTATGGTCACTGGTATCTGCTCCACGGCAGCCTTGGCCATCAGTTTGAGCAAAGCACTCAACAATGCCGTGCAATGCGGATAATCCTCATGGCACGACTTTTGCACTTCTGACAAAAACTCCTTATGGTTCATAATTGATGTCTTATTTGGGTTGCAAATATAACAAATATTCTTCAATGTTGTACCATTTCGGACAAAATATTGTACATTATTAGTATTTTTTGACCACTCTATTATTTTTTTTACTATTTTTGCAGTCATTTCTGCGACTTTTTGGCAGACTATTCACAAAATATGACCAACCGATTCAACCCTCGCGTCCGCACTATCCTCAAGTACAGTCAGGAGGAGGCCGAACGCTTTCATAGTCCTCTCATCAAGACCGAGCATGTGATGCTTGGCATCTTGCGCGATGGTCACGGACGTGCCGTCGATGCCCTTTTGCGTCAGGGCGTCAATCTCGACAGCTTGCGTACAGACCTCGAGCAGACCATTTACTCAACCACCAGTGACAACTGGGACAACGTGCCATACAACGATGGCGGAGCAACTGACACGGCCGACGACGACCGTCAGCACCTGGATCGTGGCTGCGACCGCACTCTCAAGCTTTCGCAGCTCGAAGCCCGCATGATGAAGGATTCGGTCATCGCTCCCGAACACATCGTCCTGGCTATGCTCAAGGATGACCGATCGGTGGTGAGCCGCATCCTCATGCAGTACGATGTGGATTACAACTCCTACTATAAACAGGTGGCAGCCATGGTCAACATCCAGCCCGAGGATCAGAACAATACCCGTGCGCATGGTCTCATCGATGGTGACAAGACAGATAAACCTTCAGCACAAGGCAATGATATCCCTAATGCCTACACGGACAGCTACGAGAACATGCCCGACGAGGATGACGATGACGAAGACGAGGGTGGCAACTCCTCGCAGCAAGGTGGCCGCGCCACGCAACAGCGACGTGCCACCGAGCAGCAAGCCCCCGAGAGCAGCACCCCTGCACTCGATCGCTTCGGCTTCGACATGACCCGTGCTGCTCGCGACGGCAAACTCGATCCTGTCGTGGGTCGTCAGGACGAGATAGAGCGTGTCACACAGATTCTGTCGCGTCGCAAGAAGAACAACCCCATCCTCATTGGCGAGCCAGGTGTAGGTAAAAGCGCTATCGTTGAGGGACTTGCCCAACGCATTGTGAGCAAGAAGGTGAGCTGGCTCCTGCAGGACAAACGCGTCATCTCGCTCGACATGGCAGGCCTGGTGGCTGGCACCAAGTACCGTGGACAGTTCGAGGAACGCCTCAAGTCCATCATCAAGGAACTGGAGGAGAACCGCGACATTATATTATATATTGATGAGATTCACACCATGGTAGGCGCTGGCAATGCACAGGGCTCGATGGATGCAGCTAACATGCTGAAGCCAGCCTTGTCGCGTGGAGAGATTCAGTGCATTGGCTCCACTACGCTCGACGAGTATCGCAAGACCATCGAAAAGGATGGCGCCCTGGAGCGACGTTTCCAAAAGGTGATGGTCGAACCGACTTCGTCTGACGATACGCTCGCCATCCTTCAGAACATTCGCGAGCGATATGAGGAACACCACAACGTACGCTTCACCGACGATGCCCTGCAAGCCTGTGTACAGCTCACCGACCGTTACGTCACCGACCGCAACTTCCCCGACAAGGCCATTGATGCCATGGACGAGGCTGGCTCAAAGATGCACCTTTATTCGTCGAACGTGCCAGAAAGCCTCACACAGCTCGAAGAGCAGCTCGAAGAGGTGAAGCGTCAGAAGAACGAGGCCATTCTGCAGCAAAGCTTCGAACTGGCTGCCACCTTCCGCGATCAGGAGCGCACTCTCACACAGCAGCTTAAGGAGGCTCAGAAGCAGTGGAGCGAGGAGCAGTTCAAGAACCGACCAGCTGTGACGGCCGAGAACATAGCTGAATGTGTGGCCATGATGACGGGCATCCCTGTGCAGAAGGTTGCCTCGAGCGAAGGCCAGAAACTCCTCGCCCTCAAAGGCGTGCTCCAGAGTCAGGTCATCGGTCAGGACAAGGCTATCGAGAAGTTGGTGCGTGCCATTCAGCGCAATCGCATCGGACTGAAAGATCCTCAGAAGCCCATCGGCACCTTCCTCTTCCTTGGTCCGACAGGTGTAGGTAAGACCTATCTGGCCAAGAAATTGGCTGAGGAGATGTTCTCTGCCAAGGACTCGCTGATTCGTGTGGATATGAGCGAGTTCATGGAGAAGTACAGCGTCAGCCGACTTATCGGTGCACCTCCAGGCTACGTGGGTTACGACGAGGGCGGACAGCTCACCGAGCGCGTGCGTCGTCACCCCTATTCTGTGGTCCTCTTCGACGAGATTGAGAAAGCACATCCCGATGTCTTCAACCTCATGCTTCAAATCTTCGACGAAGGCCATCTCACCGACTCGCTGGGTCGTCGCGTGTCGTTCAAGAACACCATCATCATCCTCACCTCCAACGTGGGTAGCCGTCAGCTCAAGGAGTTCGGCACTGGCATCGGATTCTCTGCACGAACCGATGAGGAGGTCAACGAAGTGGCACAATCAGTCATCACCAAAGCCCTCCAGAAGACGTTTGCTCCAGAGTTCATCAACCGTATTGATGACATCATCCACTTCTCGCAGCTCAGTCGTGACGACATCCACCGCATCGTCCGCCTTGAACTTCGTGGCGTAATCGGTCGCATCGAGGAGCTCGGCTACCCGGTCAGCATTACCGATGCCGCCATGGACTTCCTCGGACAGAAGGGCTATGACAAGCAGTATGGCGCCCGACCGCTGAAGCGCGCTGTGCAGCAGTACGTTGAGGATATTCTCTGCGAAGAGCTTCTCTCTCACCAAGGCGACGCCCACATTCGGTTCGTCATCGACAAGGATCCAGAAGCCGATAGCACCAAGGTAGTGGTCGAAAGTATTGAAGATCAGATCCCAGCTACCAACGAGGCAGATGTTAGTCATGCCATGGCTTCGACTGATGAAGTTCCTGCTACCGAAGTAACCGACATGACTCCAGATGACGTAAAATAGACGAAACAACTGTAGTTCAAATCACTGTAAAACTACGAAGACGCATTTCCGTATGGGGATGCGTCTTCGTTCGTTTATAATAGTCCGTTTTGCCATAAGGTCGGACTACTCCTAAATGCAGAGAGCTAAGCACGATTCATTGAAAGTAATTGTGTATGCACGATGGTGACACATGCCGACAAACGTCAACGCCAAGCACGCCCGATGGTGACACATGCTGGCAAACCTCAACGCCAAGCACGCCCGATGGTGACACATGCCGGCAAACGTCAACGCCAAGCACGCCCGATGGTGACACATGCCGGCAAACGTCAACGCCAAGCTCGCCCGATGGTGACACATGCTGGCAAACGTCAACGCCAAGCATTCCCGATGGTGACACATGCCGTCAAATGTCAACACACAGAAATCCACAACCTTGACACATGATGCGAAGTGTCAAATTTGTGGATTTCTGTGTGGTGTAACGACTGAAGCACGAAGACTCCAGTCTGCAAAACTTACTTGATGAGACCCTTGAGAGCTGATCCGAAGATCACGTATTGCGTATTGCCTGCAATGGTGCCCTCGTTCTCGCCCCAGAGGAACGGCCAATCGTCGTAGTTCTCGAAGTGGTCAGGCTTGCGGAAGAGTACACCAGGAGCCATGTTGCCTGGGATGAACGAGAGGTCTGCACGGTTATTGCCATAGAACACGTTCTTAGGACGAGCTGCCCCCACGGCTGCTACAAGCGAGTAGTTGTGGTAAGGATGGCAACCGAAGAGGAAGTTGGCAGCACGGAAGATCTCGTCGCGGCTGACGATGTCGGGGAAGTACTTGTGTGCGAAGCAAACCGTGGTACCGAAGCTAGCCACCTGAGTGCTGCCTGCCCAGTTACCCAGACCGACGGGCACACCGTATGGATTCTCGGTGTCGAGCTTCTTGATGTACTCGGCATACTTCTCAACGTAAGGACGGAGGCGCTGCTGGTAGTCGGCATCCATGAATGGGATGGCATCGAGTGCAGTCTGGATGGTGTAGGTGACGTTGCGCTCCAGTGCTTGCCAGATTTGCTGCACAAACTGGTCGAGGTACTGCTGCTCGTGGGTAGCACCATAGAGTTGCAGGTTGGTGGCCATGCTGCCGAATCCGTTCATCGAGAGGGAGTCACGGTCGTTGACCTTCTGACCATTCTTCATAAGTTCTTGTGCCTCGGCCATGAGTCGCTTGGACTGCACGAGAGCACGCTGAGCCAGCTTGTCGTTGTAGCCCTCAAGTGCGTGGCTGGCAGCTGCGAACATAGTGGCAGCGCGGAAGTCGAGCTGAGGATTGCGTGTGGTGAATGCCCAGAGATCGTCGGGGGTTCCGCTCGACTTGCCATCGGCCGAAACCTGATAAGGCTTGAGGCGTGGATCGTAGTGCAGACCATCGGTAATGGCCGAAATGTCACCGAGGTGATGGTAGTTGTCGAGCACGGAGTTGGAGAGTGTCGAAGCCATGTGGCCGATCTGCTCGGCCTGTGCCACGAGATTCAGGGTGCCATGTTCGATATATTGCAAGAGATCAGGCACTCCGTCAGGACGATGCAGATCGACGTAACGCTGCTCCTGGCTGACGAAGGTTTCGTCGCGTTCGCTGCGGAAGAGCTCCCATGTGCGCACGAAGTTCTGCACTACATTAATGTTCGAACCAGTTTCGATGTCGTAGTCACCAGCATCAAAGTATCCGCCCACGTTCAGGCCTGGAATGAGCTCGAGAGGCTTGTACTTGGTGTCGGTGGTTGGACCCTGATAATGAAGGTCGAAGTGATCGCTGGGAGGAGCCTGGAGGTAGCCTTCCTTGAAGGGTTCGCCGTGCCAGATACGATAGCCCTCATTGACGGTCATGTGGTTCATGTGGATAGGAACCCAGACGTCGGTTGTGGCATCGGTGATCTTGTCGTAAACCGATGGGTCGATGATGAAGTTGCCAGTTTTGGTGTCGCCATACTGGATGTAGTAGATGCCTGGCTCGGTGACGCTCGAGAAGTCGAACTTCACGTAATTATATTTATAGTAGCGACCCCAGGTCTCGGTCTTTCCGCTGTAAGCCTGCTTCACGCTGCCGTCGTCCTGCACCTTGTAGATGGTGGCAGATGACTTGACCTGATCGACCTTGTCAAGCTCGATGACGGCTACCTTAGGCTGCTCAGGCATGTAACCTACTTGCGAGAAGCCGATGTTTGGTTCGCGCACCCAGCCTGGGATGGCGTGTGGCTCTACGGTCCAGGTCACCACCTTGCCTGTCTGGCCGGCAGGGAGTACGCTGCGGAGCACGTACCAGCCGTTCTGTGCGAGTATGCGACCATCGAACAACTGCAGTTCGGAGTCCTCGCTCGTGACCTTGATCAGACGCTCGGGAGTGTCGGTAGCCATCAGCAGGGTGTGACCCTTCTCGAGTGGCTTAGGATCGACAAACTGGTCGGTGCCACGGTCGTCGTAGGTCTTGAAGCCCTTGTACTGACGCGGCTTTTCGCTGTTGGGACGTGAGAGGGTCTCGCTGGCTGCATAGCGTGGGAAACGGTTCAAGCGACCGTCCATAGTGAAGGTCTTGTTCCAGTACTGTGATGGTAGAAACTCCAGATTGAAGCCAGCTTCGCCAGCCAGAAATTCGGGCACTGGTTTGTCGAGATAGACGGCAATCTCTACGGCATTGCCCTTGCCGGTGACTACCACGCGGCTCTCGAAGTCGTATTCGTCGTAGCGCATGGTCACCTCGATGGAGTTGTCTTCCTTGTTGACCTTACGATCGATGGTTTTTGGCACAAGGTCCCACTGCTCAGGTGTGTTGTTCAAGCGGATAGAACCACCTTGAGCTGTGCGTACGCCGTGATGAATGATTTCGATACCCGAATTTTTTTCGTCATTGAAGCCGCCATTGAAGTCGTTGCTGAACACAAGGACGTTGACACCCTGCTGCTCGAAGTAATCGAGGTCATTGAGCACGAGTGAATGATTGGCGCCTTCCTGATTTCCACAAGCCGTGAGTAAGAGAGCGGCAAGAGAAAAAAACAATTTTGTCTTCATGAGTTGTTTTTGTATTAGGAGGTAATTCTGTTATGCTGTTGCAACCAATGTTCGAAAAAACGTTGCAAAGATAACAATAATCCTCCGAAAAGACAACTACACAGGACAAAATTGTTGTAAATAGATACAGATTTTATAGAATGTATCAAATTTTACGCAGCAATGCGTTGTTTCAGGCTCGGATTTAGAAGTGCAGGCTTAGGTCTATGCCCACCTGCAGTGGCTTGCCATGTTGTTCGAAGCCTCGGCTAGCACTCTCAAAGTAGAACGTGTTGTAGCGCTCATCTGTCAGGTTCTTGCCCCACAGATTCACGGTCAGCTGTTGGCATTCCAGCGTCAGATGTGCGCCTAACGTCGTGTAGAATGGCTGACTCACGGAGTTGCTTTCTGTCCAGTAGATGCGGCCTGTGCCTGTGCAGTCAGCACCGAGGGTGAGGGCTCGGATGCCGAGCAGTCCTGTCCCATCGCTGAAATGCCATGTGTAGGCAGCATCGAGATTGAGCGTGTGCATGGGTACGAATGGAACGTAATTGTCCGAATAGTCGTGGTTGCCGTCGTCGTAGTCCAGAAATGTGGCGTGTGTGTAGCCATAGTTGCCAGTGAAAGCCAGGTGACTATCGGGAAGCCAGCGGGCTGAAAGTTCGCCACCATAGTTCTGGCTCTGGCTGGCATTGACCATCATGCGACCCAGGCCCGAGGGTGCGAAACGTGCTATCTGCTGGTCGAAGATGCGGTTGTAGAACAGGGCTGCATCGAGCGTGAGCATGCAGTCGGTAAGAGTGAGGTGAGACCCGAGTTCGAAGTTCCACGAGTACTCTGGTTTATAGACCACCTGCTGTGTGCTGGGCACCTGAAGCTGTGGCATGTTCTGTGCCATTGCCCTGCGCACATAGTCAGCCAGTGAAATCATCTGGCCAGGATTCTCAGGGTCTGGCAACTGCTTGGGCATACCAGGGGTGTTGGCTGTGAGGTAGTCCAGATAGTTGCCTACGCCCTCCTTCACACCTTCCATCATGTCTATACGCATGGAGCCCTGCAACATGTCGCTGAACATCTGCAGGTTGTAGCCACCTGACCGCTGGCCCATGGCAACCGATGCATAGAGGTTGCTCGACGAAGAGAAGTCGTACTGCAACGCAACCTTTGGCAAGAGACGAAAGCGGTCATGGTTGAGAGAACCCTCGTAACGCACATCTGACTCCAGATCCTGTAGCGAGACTGACATCCTGTCGTTCATGCGGTTGGGTAATGAGAAAGCGTAATCCACATGGGCAGGCGAATCGTAATCCATCTGCTGATGCTCATAATCCAGACGCAGTCCGAGTGTTGCGCTCAACTGGTCGGTCAAACGGAAGGTTGATTGGTGGAACAGGGCAGCTCCCATCGTGGGCGTGTGGTAAGTGCCGCTCATCAGGAGCTGGTCGCCACGGAATGCGATGCCCATGTCGCCAAAGCCCATTCGCTGCAGCATCGGAATCTTGTCGATGGTGGGCATCATGGCGTTGATGTTACCAGCCAACCAGTCCAAACCGTCTTGATAGAAGGTGACGGGTCCCTTGGTATCGAGCCACTGGTACAACAGGTTCATGCCGCTGATCCATTGCCAGCGACTCTGCTGATCGGTATTCTTCAGGATGATCTCTTCGTTGAGCGTATGGATGCGTTGTCGTTGCTCTAGCGTATATATGTCTGGAGCGATGAAGTCCTGATCCATCAACATGCGATCATTGATGTCCTGATATCCCGTTACAGCATTGAGCTGCCATCCATTGGCCTTATATTCAATGTTCAGGCCGGCATTGAGCAGGCCGCGACGATAGGTATGCTTTCGATTGTTGGAAATCTGTCCGACGAGTGGCTGATAATCCTCGTTGTCCGTCAGTGAACCTGTGTAGAAATAAGGATAGGCACCCTCGTCGCTATGGTCATAGCTGAGGTTGAAGTCCAGACTCAACTGATCTGATGCCTTATAGATGCCACGGATACGTCCGCCTCCTGACTGAATGTCGTCAGCTTTCTCTCCTGTCGTCGAGTTGCGGAAGAAGCCGTCGCCACCCTCGAAGTAGCCACCACCCGAAAAAGCCAGACGTTCGTTAACGTGATGGTAGTGAGTGAGCGAGAGGCTACGGTGATTGTCGCCAGTGGCATAGCCTAACTTCAGGTCGGTGCCCTCGTAGCTGAAAGGATTCTTCGTATAGACACGCACTAGGCCACCCATCGTATTGCGTCCGTATAGTGTTCCCTGTGGGCCTCGCATCACATCTAAGCGCTCGATGTCGCAGAAGTTGAAGTCGAAGGCAGACTTATCGATATACGGGATATTGTCCACATACAATCCTACGGCTGGGGTGTTGATGCGACTGCCTATACCACGGATGTAGATGGCGCTGGTCATGCGGCTGCCATATTCAGGCATGAAGAGGTTTGGCACCAAAGCTCCAGCCCCTTTCAACGAAGTCACATGATGATCCGTGAGTTGCCCCTTCCCTATCAGCGTCACGGCCCAAGGCTGTTGGCGCATCTGGCCATTCTCCTTGATGGTCGTGACCACGTTAACCTCGTCGAGCTGCACCTGACGGAGGCTGTCCACCCTTTCTGCTTCGATGGGTTCGCTAGTAGGTAACAGGGTTGTCAGCAAGGAAATTAATAAAAAATCTGTCATAAATATACATTAGAATAATAAATAATGTCATCTATCCCTTTACGTCAACACTTTCGGACGTACATGGCACGGATGGCATTGAGCACGGCAATGATCATGATGCCCACGTCAGCAAAGATGGCCAGCCACATGTTGGCAATGCCGAAGGCTCCGAGTATGAGGCAGAGCACCTTGACACCCAGGGCAAGAATGATGTTCTGCCAAACAATGCCGAGTGTCTTGCGTGCGATGCGGATGGCTTTGGCTATCTTTAGCGGGTCGTCGTCCATCAGTACAATGTCGGCTGCCTCGATGGCTGCATCGCTACCTACGCCTCCCATGGCGATGCCCAGGTCTGCGCGTGACAGTACGGGAGCGTCGTTGATACCGTCGCCCACGAAGGCCAGACGTTCGTTCTTTGACTGAGATGCCAGCATCTGCTCTACTTTCTCAACCTTGTCCGATGGCAGCAGTTCGCTATAGACCTTGTCGAGGCCCAGACGGGTGGCTACCTGTTCAGCCACGGCATGGCTGTCGCCTGTGAGCATGACGGTGTGGCCGACGCCTGTCTGGTGGAGTGCCTTGATGGCTTCGGCAGCATGTGGCTTGACGATGTCGCCGAGCACGATATGTCCGGCATAGTGTCCACCACAGGCAACGTGCACTATTGTGCCAGCTGTGTGGCAATGACACGATTCAATGCCCTGACTACGCATCAGCTTCTCGTTGCCTACAGCTACCTCTACCCCATCAATGCGTGCGGTGATGCCATGGCCGCTGATCTCCTGAATGTCGCTGACACGACTATGGTCAATGGCCTTGCCATAAGCTCGCTGCAGGCTTTTGCTGATGGGGTGCGACGAGGCACATTCGGCCAAGGCAGCCACCTCCAATATGTGCTGTCGCATCTTTTCGTCTTGATGAAAATCATCATGATCCTCCTCATTATGAATAGCTACAACTTCGAATACACCTAGGGTCAATGTGCCTGTCTTGTCGAGCACTACGGTCTTGACCTTCGAGAGGGTTTCGAGGATATTGGCACCCTTGACGAGCACACCCTGCCGACTTGCACCACCTATGCCAGCAAAGAACGAAAGCGGAATGCTGACCACTAAAGCGCACGGACAGCTGATGACCAGGAATGTTAAGGCTCGATAGATCCACTGACTCCAGTGTGCCTCATTGCCCATCAGGAGTTGGACGATCGGAGGCAGCAAGGCCAAGGCTAAAGCTCCGTAGCACACAGCTGGTGTATAGACGCGGGCAAAGCGCACAATGAAGTCCTCTGACTGAGACTTGTGCGAGGCGCTGTCTTCCACCAGTTCAAGAATCTTTGACACGGTCGATTCGCCGAACTCCTTGGTCGTCCTGACGCGCAGCACTCCTGTCAGGTTGATGCTTCCGCTGACGATCTCCTCGCCTTCACGTACCTCGCGAGGCAGGGATTCGCCGGTCAGGGCCGAAGTATTGAGCGAGGAGAGACCGCTCATGACCACACCGTCGATGGGTACCCTTTCGCCTGGCTGCACAACAATGATCTGACCGACCTCAACATCGTCAGGATCGATTCGTTGGAGCGAGCCATCCTCGTTCTCGATGTTGGCATAGTCAGGTCTGATGTCCATCAGCGAAGCTATATCCTTGCGACTCTTGCCCACGGCATAGCTCTGGAAGAATTCGCCCACTTGATAGAACAACATGACGGCAATGGCCTCCATGTAGTCGCCACTCTGTTCGTAGAGAGCTAGAGAAAAGGCACCCACCGTGGCTACAGCCATCAGAAAGTTCTCGTCGAAGATGCGGCCATTGAGAATGCCACGCCACGACTTCTTCAGGATGTCATAACCGATGATGACATAGACTATGAGATAGTAGAGCACCCCTTTGCCTACGCTGCCCAATGGGAGCGACTCAACATCAGAGAGCGAAGCCAGCACCGCAGTCATCACGGCTGCTACAACGATGCGCGTCAGCATCGTGCGTTGTTTTTTGCTTAAACTGTACATCTGTAGTTGTGCCTTCTAGTTTTGTGAATGGTACATGATTACAGAATCTCGAAGTCTGGTTCAACTTTCTTGGCCACTTTGAGAACCTCAGCCAATACAGCTTCGATGTCGGCATCGTCATTGAATTCAATCTTCATCTTCTGAGTCATGAACGAGATGGTAGCCTCCTTCACACCATTGACTTTCTTAACTTCGTTCTCTACGAGGTTAGCGCAATTTGCACAATCAACCTCAATCTTGTAAGACTTTTTCATCGTTAAATTGTTTTTACAGCGATTTGTTAATCATTTTGACGCTGCAAAGGTAGGGCAAAAATTATGCAAACGAGTTGCATTCACCACAATTCGAATGATCGTTGCAACTGGATTGCATATTCTGCACAAGTATATTTCATCCCAATCGACACTAAAATTGAGGCTATGTCATTATTATTTTACTACTTGGACACAGCCTCAATTTTTATAGTAATGAAGTTTCGCAAATGCTCAACTATTAGGATATTATTAAGCGCAACAGCAGCAGCAATAGCCATTCTTGCACAGATAGTAGGCCACACCAGCAATAATGGCGAGCACTACGAGGCACCAGAACAGCTTGCAACCGGTTGAAGTCTTCTCGGCAAATGGATCCTTGGCATTGACACGCACACCTCTAGGCAGCTTGGCGGCCTGAGTCAGGGTGTTGCCGAATGGGATGTTGATTTTGGCACCAGCATTGACTGCCCAGCCGTTGGCATTGAGCACTGGAGCGAGGTTGCGCTGACGAAGCTTGCGCCAGGCAATGAACATCGAAGGACCAGAGATCAGCACCATGATGCCGAGGATTACAGCCAGAATGATGAGGCTTGACTTCCAGAGTGGCTGGCCGGAGATGAGGCCGACGAAGCCACCGAAGATCGAAGACAGGGCAGCTCCGATCAGACCGAGTGCCATGCCTACTGCAGCAAAGATGCCTGCATACTTGGCAATGTCGAAGGCAGCAGCCTTGGTGCCGGCCTCCTTGGCGGTTTCGGCATTAGCGGTTGTGACAGCCTCTGACTTCTCGTTGATGGCAGCTGTGGTGTTGGCAGTTACGCCAGCCTCCTTGTCGGCAGCGAACTTGTCGATCTGGTCGCTGATCATCTTGCCCATCTTCTTGTAAGGCGTCCACATGGCCTGCTTCACAGAGATCGGGTTGTCGTTGATGGCCACGATGCGGGCATCGTAATCCACACCATCACGATCGTAGAAGATACAGTTCTTGCCCACATAGAGGTCGTTGACGTCGCCCACGGTCACAGCAGCTATGATCTTCTTGGCCTTGCCTGTGTGCTTGCTGACGCAGTCGCAGGTGAGCAAGTAGAGGTAGCTCTTGGTGGCCTGAGCAGACATTGCTCCAGCATCGGCTACAGCCACGCAGAGGTCGAGAGCACGCTGATCGACAATCAGGGTACCAGCCTGGAAGATAGCCTTCTTCTCGGTGTTGTAGAGGTCCTGAAGCGAAACGTAGTTGCGAAGCAGAGTGTAGAAGTCGCGAGTCAGGTGCAGCAGCTTGTCAACCAACTGGGCGGCAGCAGCTTCGTCATCGAGGGTGATGTCGGCCTCAGTGATGCTGATGCTCTTCTGGTAGTCGGCAAAGGCCTGCAGCTTGCCACCTATCTCTGCCCAAGCAGCCTCGGTGAGCTCGGTAGCCTTTGCGTCGAGGGCACCCTTGATGGTAGCGAACTGAGCAGCCCATGCTGGGTTGATCGAGGCATCGAGAGGCAGGTTGAGCTGGCCCTGCTGGATGCGAGCCAATGGATAAGAAGCTATTTCGTCCATCTTGCCGGTCAGGTTGTCGGCCGAGATAGCTTCGATGCGGCTCACCTGCACGTCGAGGGCAGCAGAGCTCTCGGCAGAGAACTGAGTGAGCTTGGCACGCATAAAGTAGTCCTTCACCTTGGCATCGAGAGCCTTGTAAGCAGCATCGATGTCGGCAGTCTTGTCGCCGTAAGGTGCAGCCACCTCGGCAGCTGCCTTGGCGGCGGCGAGAGCAGCTTCGAACTTTGATTTACGATAGCTGTCGAGGCACGAGGTGCTGTCAGCCAGTGTAATCTCAGTAGCATCTGCCTTGCCGAGCTGAGCCAGAATGCCCTGAGCTGTTTCGAGCAGCTTCTTGCCCTCGTCGTCCGAGGCGTTGAGCATGCTCAGGGTCAGGGTGTCCTTGCCCTCCATCACAGGCTTGAGGTCGGTGAGTACCTTGCTGAGCCAAGAGCTCACGGCCATGACCTCGTCCACGTGGATGGCTCCATCATTGTTAGTGTCGATATATTTGAGTGACTGTTCGTCAATCTCCAGGCCCTTGGTTGGGCAAGAGAGCACGGTCCAGATCTTCTTGTCGAGTTCGCAGAGGTGGCGAATGTCGTCGGCCGAAGTGATGTTGACGCGAGTCACACCACCGATGCGGCAGTAGGAGAATTTGTAATCAGACATAGTATATTTGTTTTGAATTATAAAAATCGAGAAATCGAATAATCGAGAATTCGAGAATTCGAATAACCGAAGAATTCGAGAATTCGAATAACCGAATAACCGAAGAATCGAGAAACAAGAATAACCGAATAATCGAGAATTCGAGAACTCGAGTAATCGATTAATCACGCAATCACCCCTTGCGCACAGGATCGCAGGTGAGGCCCACGCCCAGCTTCTGGAAGATCTTCCTGTCCACCTCGCTCAGCATCACGGTGCTATGCACCTGACAGCCGCGGAGCTCAGGCAGCTTTTCGAGGGCACGACGGCAGTTGTCGTCCTGCGAAGAGTGTACGGCCAGTGCCACGAGCACCTCGTCGGTGTGCAGACGTGGGTTGTGTCCGCCCAGATACTCGGTCTTGACCATCTGGATAGGCTCAATCATGCTTTCGGGTATGAGCTTAACCTCATGATCGATGCCAGCCAGATACTTTGTTGCGTTGAGGATCAGAGCAGCACTTGGGCCGAGCAGTTCGCCGCCTTCGGCTGTGATGATGGTGCCGTCAGCCAGCTCGATGGCAGCAGCGTTCTTCACACCGCCAGTCTGCTCCTTGCGCTCCTTGGCAGCCACGGTGGTCTTGCGGTAGGCGCTGTTGATGCCTGCCTGTTTGAAGAGCAGAGCAATCTTTGAGACCTCGTGCTCGTTGCCCTCGCCCAAAGCCATGTGGTTCAAGGCGGTGTAGTAGCGACGGATGATCTCGTCCTTGGCAGCCTCGCAGCATGCATCGTCGTCCGAGATGCAGAAGCCTACCATGTTTACGCCCATGTCGGTCGGTGACTTGTAGGGGTTCTGTCCGTAGATGCCCTCGAACAACGCATCGAGCACAGGGAAGATCTCGATGTCGCGGTTGTAGTTGATGGCAATCTTGTTGTATGCCTCGTAATGGAAGGGGTCAATCATGTTGATGTCGTTGAGGTCAGCGGTGGCTGCCTCGTAGGCGATGTTCACTGGGTGCTTCAGTGGGAGGCTCCACACAGGGAAAGTCTCGAACTTGGCATACCCAGCCTCGATGCCGCGCTTGTGCTCATTGTAGAGCTGCGACAGGCAGACAGCCATCTTGCCGCTGCCAGGACCAGGGGCGGTGACAATCACCAGCGGACGGGTGGTCTCGACGTAATCGTTCTTGCCGAAGCCCTCGTCTGAGTCGATCAGAGCCACGTTGTTGGGGTAACCCTCGATAGTGTAGTGGAAATAAGCCTTGATGCCGAGTCGCTCCAGACGCTGGCGATAGGCTTCGGCCGATGACTGGCCGTTGCAATGTGTAATGACGACGCTGTTGACCACAAAGCCACGCTTCATAAACTCTTCGCGCAGGCGGAGCACATCCTCATCGTAGGTGATGCCCAAGTCCTGACGAACCTTGTTCTTTTCGATATCTACGGCGCTGATCACAATTACAATCTCGGCAGTATCGGCCAACTGCTGCAGCATCGAGAGTTTGCTGTCGGGCTTGAAGCCTGGCAGCACACGGCTGGCATGATGGTCGTCGAAGAGCTTACCTCCCAACTCGAGGTAGAGCTTGTTACCAAACTTGGAGATACGTTCCTTGATGTGCTCTGACTGAATGCGCACATATTTTTCGTTGTCGAAACCGATTTTCATAATACCTTATTATAATATAATACGCCCGCAAAGATAATGTTTTTATCTGTTCGATGCAAAAAAACACACTAAAACGTGCAAAAAAATGCCTCCTTTTCGCCCTTTTTGCAGCAAAATGGAAATGTTATTGAACATTTTCGAGCAAGAAATATCTACAAAAACAGCATCGAGAGTGTGCCAAAAATGCATTGACACACCCTCGATTTATAGTTCGAATATGTTTTGTGATCACTAAGCGCTCAATCAGCGATCACAAGCGCTGAATTAGCACTCAATCCGCATTCTGTTAGCGCTCCATCACGCCCATGACGTTATAGTTGCAGTCGCCCTTGCGAATCTTGATGCGGCCATCAGCATCGACAAACTTGGTTGGCATCATGTCGTCCGAAGCCTCTACTGAGGTCACACCCACAGCCGAGGCGAGGATGTAGTCGATGCCACGCTTGGCGTTCATCTTGCCAGCACCGAAACGCATTGGCATGGCCTGGCAGTAGTCGTCGTAGTCGCTGGTCTCGTTGATCACCTCGAGCACGTCGCTCAGCGTGAGCTGAGGATTGGCCTGGAGCCACAGAGCAATGATGCCTGCAGCAGCTGGCGTTGCCATCGAGGTGCCAGCCATATAAGCCCAGAAGTGCTTCTCGCCATTGTACTCCGAAACGCCTGCAGTCGGGTTTCTGCCACCTTCGGCATTGTGATGTATGGCCGAAACGATCATCAAGCCAGGAGTAGCCACCGCAGGATTAGGCTTGCTATAGTAGCGTGGGTCGCACCAGCTTGAGAATGATGAGATGGCACCATTCTCTCCCCAGTCGTAGTCTTGGCCATTGAACGTAAGCTGGCCACGAGTGGTGTATGAACCCACACCGATCACCAGATCGTTGCACACCATCTCATTGATGCTGCCAGCGCTGTTTGCCTCGGTGGTCATGCGCTCCGACAGGTTGTCGAACGACGAACCCTCCAGAGCACCGACAATCTGCATACCCTCGCTCTTGGTCTCAACCACTGCCTGCACGCGCACCGGATAGTCGAAGGCGTAATCCAGAACGGTCTTCATAAAGTAGCGATTGCTTACCTCATTGCCAGAAGTAGTATTAATGTCAAAGGCATATTCCATAGACGAAAAGTCAGGGGCGATATTCTCCTCATGGATGTTTGAAGGCTCCTGCGTCTCGCTGGCCACCAGGCGAGGAGACGTGTAGATCACCTCGTCGGTTAAAGGATCGATGAAGCTGTAAGTCACAGCAAAATCGCGGTTGTCTGCTCCATAGAACGTGAGATAGCGTTTTCCACCATAGATGCCCCCCGTGGCGCCTTCAGGCAGAGGAAGGCTAACGGAATCGGGCACACATTCCAGGACGTGCTGTACGGTCCAGTCGTTGTCCACGATGGGCTGGTTGCAGTCCATCTGCACCGACATCATGTCGCCACCTTTGTTGCCTGCACCGATGCAGATGATCTTGCCAGTCATGTCCCTCTTGCCAACGATAAAGTCCTTTAGGAGGTAACTGAAAGGGTCGGTGCCATCCAGACGTGCACTGTGGCTGCTATAACTCAAATTCACCACAAGCGGACGCTGCATCTGCTCGGCTCTGTCGATGGCATCGGCTATCGAAAAGAGCAACTCCGAACTTAGACCACGCATGTCGTAGAGCAGCAGGTCGGCCTCAGGAGCCATGCCATAGTACTTCTTCATCGGATCGCTGTCAGGCAGACAGTCGGTCGAGCCTGCTGCGATGCCAGCTACATGCGAGCCATGGCCATCGGCTTTCATCTCTTTCTTGTTCGAGAACTCAATGGCTTCATCGAGGTTACCCTCTTCGTAGTCAAGGTATTCGGTGTCAGTAATGTGGCCTTCACTGTCATAAACGGGAGTGGCCTGCGTCACATGCTTGATGCGGCTGTTGCCATTAGCGTCGAGGAAGGCCGGATGCGTCAGGTCGATGTCAGTGTCGATGATGGCCACCAGCACATCCTTGCCACGATACTTCTCAGGTCGCTCGCTCGACGAGCTGCCCTCCACGTCCATGTTGTGCACCAAAGACACTGACGAGGCCTCGCGCGACAGGTCGTTCTGAGGCTTGCACATAGTGCCAGTGTCCACCATACGCACGCCCTCCATGTCTGCCAGCTCGCTCAGACGGTTGACGGGCACGTTGGCAAAGATGATCGAACCGCTGCGTCTCACAACCTTGATGTCGAGTGCGGCCAGCTGCTGGTCGCTCAGCTGACGGCCCTTCTCGAGCAGGATGGAGGTCAGCACCTTGCTCTCGGCGTGCGAAGCCTGCTTCAGTCGCTGCTGAACTGTGGTCTTGCTGCCCTGCTCTGCGATAAGCATCTTCGTGTTGATCGAAAGCTTTGACTGAGCATTGACGCCCATAAGCATCAAAGTGGCTAAAGAACCAGAAAGTAGTAATCTTCTGTTCATGTGTTTTTTTGAATTATGTGTGATTTATAAAAAATAATTTCGCGAGTCCTTAACTTGCTTACCTGAAGTGAGTTAAAAGAAGATAAAGAAGTTAGTTCCTTCGTCGCTTGGGGAAGTTAAAGACGATACTTGGCGATTCAGGTATTGTCCTTATCTTCCCTTCACTTCCTTCACTTCTTTATCTTCCAAGTCAAGCAGAGCCTGCACGCTCGCTTAGCGCTCCATCACGCCCATGACGTTATAGTTGCATTCGCCCTTGCGGATCTTGATGCGGCCATCAGCATCGACAAACTTGGTTGGCATCATGTCGGCCGAAGCCTCTACTGAGGTTACACCCACAGCCGAGCCGAGGATGTAGTCGATGCCACGCTTGGCGTTCATCTTGCCAGCACCGAAGCGCAGAGGCATGTCCTGGCAGTAGTCGTCGTAGTCGCTGGTCTCGTTGGTCACCTCGAGTGCGTCGCTCAGGGTGAGCTGAGGGTTGGCCTGGAGCCACAGAGCAATGATGCCTGCAGCTGCTGGCGATGCCATCGAGGTGCCAGCCATATAAGCCCAGAGGTGCTTCTCGCCATTGTACTCCGAAACGCCCACAATCGGGTTGTCGCCATCCTCGGCATTGCGATGAATTGACGAAACGATCATCATGCCAGGAGTAGCTACCGTAGGATTGGGCTTGCCGTAATAGTGTGTGTCGCACCAGCTTGAGAATGGTGAGATGGCGCCAGTCTCTCCCAAGTCGTATTCTTGGTCAAAGATCGTGATTTGGCCACGAGTGGTGTACGAACCCACACCGATCACCAGGTCGTTGCACACCATTGGGTTGATGCTGCCAGCGCTGTTAGCCTCGGTGGTCATTTCCTTCGACAGGTTGTCGAAGAGCGCACCCTCAATAGCACCATCAATCTGCATACCCTCGCTCTTGGTCTCTATTGATGCTATCACAAGCACTGGTTTGCCGAAGCCGTAATCCACGTAGGCATGCATATAGTTGCGATTAGTAGACGTAATCTCAGAGACGGTTTCAATATCAAAGCTATAGTGAGGCTCGCCATCCTCGGCAAACAGATTGTCCTCATGGATTTTCTCAAGCTCCTGTGTCTCGCTGGCCACCAAGCGAGGAGACTTGTAGAAAATATCGTGGTTGTAAGGATCGATGAAGTAGTAGGTCACAGCAAAGTCGCGGTTATCAGCTGCATAGAAAGTGAGCTCAAATCTGCCTCCATAGATTTCAAAGTCACCCATGTCGCTCATTCCATCAGGCAGCTCCGAGGCTACGGTGTCAGGCTCAACTGGCAGTACGTGCTGCACGGTCCAGTCGTTGTTTACGATGGGCTTGTTGCAGTCCATCTGCACCGACATCAGGTCGCCGCCTTCGTTGCCTGCACTGATGCAGATGAGCTTGCCAGTCATGTCCTTCTGGTCAAGGAGAGCCTGGAGGTTCTTGTTGAATTCGTCTGTGCCGTCCAGACGTGCGCTGTTGCTGCCAAAGCTTAGGTTCATCACCAGAGGACGCTGCATCTGCTCAGCCCGGTCAATAGCATCGGCCATCGCCATGAGCAGCTCCGAGTCGTTGCCACGCACATCGTAGAGCAAAAGGTCAGACTCAGGAGCCATGCCATAGAACTTCTTCATCGGATCGCTGTCGGGCAGACAGTCGGTCGAACCGGCTGCGATGCCAGCCACATGCGAGCCATGTCCATCGCCCAACATCTCCTTCTTGTTCGAGAACTCGATGGCATCATCCAGGTTCCCCTCGTCGTAGTGGAGGTATTCGTAGCGCAAGACGAAGCCCTGACTGTTATAGATAGGAGTGGTCTGCATGACATGCTTGATGCGGCTGTTGCCATCGGCATCGAGGAAGACGGGATGCGCCAGGTCGATGTCAGTGTCGATGATGGCCACCAGCACATCCTTGCCACGGTACTTCTCAGGGTGCTCGCTTGAGGCGCTGCCCTCCACATTCATATTGTGTACCAAAGACACAGCCGAGGCCTCGCGCGACAGGTCATTCTGATGCTTGCGCTGAGCACCGGTGTCCACCATACGCACGTCCTCCATGTCAGCCAGCTCGCTCAGGCGGTTGATGGGCACGTTGGCAAAGATGATCGAACCGCTGCGACTCACAACCTGGATGTCGAGTGCGGCCAGCTGCTGGTCGCTCAGCTGACGGCCCTTCTCGAGCATGATAGTGGTCAGCACCTCGCTCTTGGCGTGCGAAGCCTTCTTCAGTCGCTGCTGAGCTGTGGCTTTGCTGCCCTGTTCCGAGATAAGCATCCTCGTGTTGGTCGAGAGTTTTGACTGTGCATTGACGCCCATGAGCATCAACGCCATTAACGAACCAGTAAGTAGTAATCTTCTGTTCATGTGTTTTATGGATTTTATGTGTTATTGTTAATTGTTATTCGTTCATCGTTGACTGTATTCACAAATTCTGCCGCAAATATAAGCATTTTTACTGAAAGTAAATTTGCAAATCGTCTAAATCTTCATGAAAAGACGAAAATCAGGATGTTTTGCAAACTATATTATCATTTTCACGAACCCACGATGAAAGATTTATACCAAAAGTTGTCGTCATTGTCAAATGATGTCCCAGCTGAACTTGGACTCATCAATGCGTGTGCCTGGGTCTGCGTTTGGGTCGAGGAGCTTGGCCTTAGTGGCTGCGGTGCAGGTGATGGTGCAGTTTGGGGTGTCGGCATCTTTAGGAGTGTTATAGAGCATATCGCTAGTATCACATCCATCAGCAATCGTGAAGCCACTGCCTAACTTTAATGAAGACAGCTTGTAGCAAAACTTAAACATTTCAAGCATAGACCACACTTTGCTGGTGTTGAAGTGTGAGACATCGAGCGTAGTGAGGGCTGAGCAATTCTTAAACATGTAGCCCATATACGTCACCTTGCTGGTGTCGAAGTTTGAGACATCGAGCGTGGTGAGGGCTTGGCAACCCTCGAACATTCCAATGATAACCATCACATTGCTAGTGTCGAAGTTTGAGACATCGAGCGTGGTGAGGGCAGAGCACCCATTGAACATGAAGCTCATATTCATCACATTGCTGGTGTCGAAGCTTGAGACATCGAGCGTGGTGAGGGATTTGCATTCAGAAAACATAGCACTCATATACGTCACATTGCTGGTGTCGAAGTGTGAGACATCGAGCGTGGTGAGGGCTTTGCAACCACCGAACATGTGGCCCATACTAGTCACATTGCTGGTGTTGAAGTGTGAGAGATCGAGCGTGGTGAGGGCTTCGCAAACCGCGAACATGCCGCTCATATCCGTCACATTGCTGGTGTCGAAGTGTGAGACATCGAGCGTGGTGAGGGCTTCGCAATCATTGAACATGCTGTGCATATCCGCCACATTGCTGGTGTCGAAGTGTGAGACATCGAGCGTGGTGAGGGTCCAGCACCCATTGAACATGCAGCTCATATCCGTCACATTGCTCGTGTCGAAGTTTGAGACATCGAGCGTGGTGAGGGCAGAGCAACCAGAGAACATGCGGCTCATATTCGTTACATTGCTGGTGTAGATATCCGAGCCGAATGCTGACCAGTCGATTTGTGTGACAGAGCCCAAATAATAAAACAATGAATTGCAATCCTCTGGGAACACGAGCTTCTTTGCAGCCACATAGATGTCGACCTCCTGCGTTTCAGCGTTATATACGGCACGTGCTTCGCCCAGCGAGGATGCGCTGCTGACTACAGTGCCTTCGGTCGTGCTGCCTTGGTGGAAGGTGATCTTTTTGATGGTGGTGTCATAAGTCTCATAATAAGCCAAAGGATTGACCAACTGCTTGATGGTGGTATTGAAGTCACAGCCGCTCATCAGCTCGGCACTTTCTGCCAGGTCTGACACCTCAACATATTTCTGTTCCGTCGCCGACTCGATAGCCTCGGCCGGATTCTTCTCCAGAATGATGTTAGTCATCATTGTGACGTCCTCCACCGTGATCTTGCCGTCATGGTTCAGATCACCGTTGAGCACCGAAAACTGCGCATGGCCCGTGAGGGTGCCAAGCAGTAGTAGCATGAGGGTAAATAGTTGTTTTTTCATAATTATTATTGTGTTTGTTTATAGTCTTTGGGGGATTAGCCCTCATCTTGCTGCAGTGGAATTTATGTTGACGTTGTAGTCATCAATTGAACTTTCGCCGCAAATATAATATTTTTTCTCTCAATCTGCAATTATTTGAGGCAGAAAAAATGCTTTGTTGGGGGCTATTTTGATTATTATAATCAAATATGGCAAACAGTGGTAGCATTATTTGTACGTCACAACTACACAATAAGACCTTCACATGAGTCGGATGTGGATGCTACTGAAATGTGGTTTATCTGTTTGTAATATAGATATATGAGTTATATATTCAACTATCTGCTTTGAAAGTGTGGGTACTAGTATTGTGACGCTGTTATTGTCACGCTGTGACGGGGCTTTAGTCAAAAAGTAGTAAAATGACTACGTGCACACACAATGACTTGCCAGCGTTTCAAGCCGACGGTTGTGGACGCACAGAAGCGTGCCCGGAATGCTGGCAGAAAAATGTGGACGCACAAACACGTGCCAGAGTTGCTGGCAAGGCATTGTGTACGCACAATGCGGTGCCAGAGCCGTGGGCAAGGAATTGTGGACGCACAATGACGTGCCAGAACTGCTGGCAGCCTTTTGTGCCAACACAACACATCGGCTTGTCATTTTGTCCTCATCAGATGGTTTGGCACAGGATTTGCAAGGGGGAAGTATGGTGATTCGTATATCCGAACAAACCGAGTTGAGGCTTCGTGCAACAAAACAATAAAAGAACAAAGCAACACAAACAACAATAAAACAACAACATAACTATGGCACAGACAACAGGTACAATCAATGTGACCTCGGAAAACATCTTCCCGGTCATCAAGAAGTTCCTTTATTCCGATCATGAGATCTTCCTTCGCGAGCTCGTCAGCAACGCTGTCGATGCCACACAGAAGCTCAAGACACTGGCTCGCGCCGGTGAGTTCCAGGGCTCGACCGACGATCTGAAGGTGAGCATCAAGGTGGATGCCGAGGCTGGCACCCTGACCGTGAGCGATCAGGGCATCGGCATGACCCAGGAGGAGATCGACAAGTATATCAACCAGATAGCCTTCTCGGGCGCAACGGAGTTCCTCGACAAATATAAGAAGGACGGCGCCAGCATCATCGGCCACTTCGGCCTGGGCTTCTACTCGGCCTTCATGGTGTCGAAGAAGGTGGAGATCGTCTCAAAGTCGTACAAGGATGCGCCAGCCACCCGCTGGAGCTGTGAGGGCGACCCTAACTTCACCATGGAGGAGTGCGACAAGGCAGAGCGCGGCACCGACATCATCCTCTATCTGGACGATGAGAACAAGGCCGACATGACCTCGAAGTCGAAGATCGAGGGCCTGCTGAAGAAGTACTGCAAGTACCTGCCTATCCCAGTGGTCTTCGGCAAGAAGACCGAATGGAAGGAGGGCAAGGAGCAGGAGACCGCCGAGGACAACCAGATCAACGAGACTACCCCACTCTGGGTGAAGGCTCCAGCCGACCTGAAGGACGAGGACTACCTGAAGTTCTATCATGACCTCTACCCTATGGCTCCTGATCCTCTGTTCTGGATTCACCTGAACGTCGATTTCCCATTCCACCTGACTGGCGTGCTCTACTTCCCAAAGATCGAGAACAACGAGTTCCATCGCGACCGCATCCAGCTCTTCTGCAACCAGGTGTTCGTCACCGACCAGGTGGAGGGCGTGGTGCCAGAGTTCATGATGCTGCTGCACGGTGTGATCGACTCGCCAGACATTCCATTGAACGTCAGCCGCTCGTACCTGCAGTCGGATGCCAACGTCAAGAAGATCAGCGGCTACATCACCAAGAAGGTGGCCGACCGTCTGCTCGAGATCTTCAACGAGGACCGCAAGCAGTTCGAGGAGAAGTGGGACGACCTCAAGATCTTCATCCAGTACGGCATGCTTTCGGACGAGAAGTTCTACGACAAGGCCTCGCAGATTGCCCTCTGGAAGAACACCGACGACCACTACTACACCCTCGAGGAGTACCGCAAGCTCGTGGAAGGCAACCAGACGGACAAGGACGGCCAGCTCGTCTATCTCTACACCAACGACAAGGTGGCTCAGTACTCCTACATCGAGGCAGCCAAGAACAAGGGCTATGACGTGCTCGTGGCCGATGGTCAGCTCGACACTCCATTCATGAACCAGCAGGAGCAGAAGCAGTCGCAGGCCGAGGGCAGCAAGGGCGTGCACTTCAACCGCATTGATGCCGACACGCTCAACAACCTGATCCGCAAGGCCGACCAGAAGAAGGTGGAGATGACCGATGCACAGCGCCGCGAGAACATGACCCTGTTCCAGTCGCAGATCCCTGCTGCCTACAGCCAGGACGGCAAGAAGGTGGAGTGGAGCGTGGACTTCCAGGCCATGGACGAGACCGACAAGCCTGTGATGATTGCACAGAACGAATGGATGCGCCGCATGAAGGAGATGAGCCGCGTGCAGGGCGGTGGCATGAACTTCTACGGTCAGATGCCTGAGCAGTTCAACCTCATCGTCAACACCGAGCATCCTGTGGTGAAGTCGGTGCTCGACAAGGCTGCTGTGGCCCTCACTCCTACCCTCGCCCCTGTGGCTGCTGACATCATGGACAAGGATGGCCAGATCAAGCCTTTGGAGGAGGAGAAGTACAAGGCCAAGGCTGGCGAGTTCCCACACGACAAGGACGAGCTGCTCGACGCTCTGCGCAAGGACGTGGAGGGCCTGAAGAAGCAGGAGTCAGAGGCTGTAGCCGACTACGCCAAGGGCGACGCCACCCTGCGTCAGCTCATCGACCTGGCTCTGCTCGAAGGCGGCATGCTCAAGGGTGAGGCTCTGGCTCAGTTCATCAAGCGTTCTCAGGAGATGCTGGGATAAGCCCTCCCCCTAAGCGTGATTAACTCCAGCGAAGCTAACTCCCTGTTTCATGGAGTTATCGGGAGTTAACAGGAGTTATCGGGGGTTAACGGACGATAGTATCGGCTGCTAAAAAGTCCGAAATATGGCAAAGAGGTAATGTCCGTTAACTCCAGCGCAGCTAACTCCCGTTAACTCCCCGTTAACTCCCCATTAACTCCTGCTAACTCCCCGTTAACTCCTGCTAACTACTAGTCTTCGAACTCCCGAAACTTAAATTAATTGATAAATAAAAAAATGAAAATTCAAGCAACAATCAAAGTGATTAACGCCCCAGTGGAGGGCGTGAGCCAGACGAATGGCAAGACGTGGAAGCGTCAGGATGTAATCATCGGCTGGAATGAGGAGTACGCCATTGAGGCTAATCCTGCCCAGCATGGCAACAGTGTGGGCAATGAGATGCGTACGCGTGAGCAACTGCTGCTCGTGACCCTCCATGGCCAGCAGGTGCAGACTTTTGCCGAGCGTGCCTACAAAGTGGGCGATGTGATAGCTGGTGATCTGGACTTCGGTACTCGTGCCTCCGGCGGGCGAGTGTTTAATGACATACGCATCTTTATCTGAATGTAAAGTCGGACCTTTCAAGACACGCTTGCAAAAAAGACGAGCTAATTACGCATTCTACACTAAAAAATATACATATTGATTCTAAGACTATGAGTTGACAGCAGAGGATATTCCCGGGTAAAGTGCACAAGAATCTGATGTTCTCTCGCTAAAAAAACTCAAAAGATGGAAAAGAAAACGAATACGGCAAAGAGCCCTGCGATGGGCAAGAAGATGAGCCACCTGCAGTTGTTGGGTATGGCTATGTTTGACCAGGTGGAAGACGAACGCTTTGTGAAGTTCGAGCCTGATGTGGAGACTCCTGGGCTGATGGCACCCCTGAAACGTAGGGCCCTGATAGTACAGGCGAGTGACGGAACCTTCGAGGTGACGATGAAGCCATGCTATCATTCGCGCGCCAAGCAGATCGTGAAGCTGCCTCATGGCCGCCTGTCGGAGACTCAGGACGGGGCTTACCAGCTCACGCTGAAGGTCTTTAAGGACGAAGGCGTGAATGCAGCCAAATGCTTCAAGCAGGAGGCTCTGGAGGCTGTGGTCGAATTACTTAGGTATCAGATTGGACTATGAGTTGCTATACGATATATTATGAACACGGGGCGAAGATGATGCGCCCCGTGAAGAGCAAGGCAGAGTACCTGGCCTTGCGCGACAGTGAACGTAACCGGGCAGCAGAGAAGCACAAGATGGTGCAGATGAACTACTCGTGTCTGCCCAACGTAGAGGCTTCGGCAGAGGCGGAATGCGGCCCGCTGAAGGGGTCAACGCGAGTGTCGGACACGGTGGGCATGGACATTGACTTCGACCCTCAGGCACCCGACTACGAGCAGAAGATGGCCGAGGTGCCGCAGATGATCATGGCCCACAGGGAGCAGCTGAGACTGATGATGCTGGAGCGTTCGGCTACGAAGGGCTACCACATGGCCTTCGGACGCAGAGCTGGCCTCTCGCAGGAGGAGAATCTGCGATGGGCGGCAGATCTGCTGGGCGTGAAGTACGACGAGGGGGCTAAGGACATCACTCGCGTGTTCTTCACTCCACCTTCGGACAGGCTGATCTACCTCGATGAGAAGCTCTTTGAGGTGAGGGCCGCTGAGGTTGAAATGCTCGAGGAGCCCGAAAGCGCCACCTCTCAAACCCCTCAAACCTCTCAAACCCCTCAAACTCCTCAAACTTCTCAACCCCCTCAAACTCCTTCTCAACCCCTCGACCTGACCTACTGCGGCATCCCCCTCACGGAATACATCGACATGTACTGGAAGCTGCACAACGAGGGCAAGGAACCCTGCGTGGGCGACCGCGATACGAAAATCTTCGAGCTGGCCTACCAGCTGCGTTACATCTGCGGCAATTCGGTGGAGGTGCTCGACCGTGTGATACCCTGCTACGCTGACTTCCCCCAGGAGGAGAAGCTGGCCAAGATACGCAACGCCTGCAGCTACGACATCAAGACCATGCCGCACAAGATTGCCGAGGTGGTGGCTGCCATCAAGCGTCAGCACACCGACAGGCCCGAGGTGATTCAGGCCTTCGACGAACAGGAGGAGCAGGACCTGCAGCACTACATCGACCAGTTCACCCAGTGCTTCACCGGGCATGACAGCCGCCTGCCTATGGGCATTCGCGATTCGCTCGAAGGGGTGCATCCTTCGCTCCACATGGCTGTGATCACGGGCATAGGCCCCTTCATCGGAGGGCTGGCCACGGGCGTGAGACTGAAGGTGCACGACGAGTGGTCGAGGCTGAATCTGGTGGCTTTCGTCGTAGGCGACGCTGCCAGCGGCAAGTCGAAGCTCGATGCTCTCTACCGCCTGTGGTGCCATCGGCTGATCCAGGAGGACGATGTGCAGATAGCGATTATGAATGAGTGGAAGGCACTGCCCACCAAGCAACGCGAGAAGACGCCTCGCCCCGTGGTCAGGATCCGTCTGCAACCGCTGCGCTGCTCGATGGCCGATGTGCTCGACCACCTGAGCAATGCCGAGGGCAAGCATCTGATCTCGTTCGGCTCGGAGGCCGACCAGCTGAGCCAGAGCCGCAAGTCGGGAGCCTTTGCCGACGTGAGTGTGCTGCTGCGTCTGGCCTACGACGGTGCGGAGTTCAAATCGTCGTACGCCGGGTCGTCGGCCGTCAACGCCAATGTGAAGGAGACGCTCTGGAACATGACCCTGGCCACCACGCCCGACGGCCTGCACCGAGCCACTCCCAACGTGACCGATGGCGAGCAGACGCGCAAGGCACTGGCCCGCACGCCCGACAACACGTTCAGCCGCCTGGTGCGCGTCAAGCCCCGTTCGGCCAAGGCTGAGGCCAACATACGCGAGGTGGCCGACGTGCTGGGACTCATGGCGGGCGACGTGGATCTGCCTCTGCTCGAGGAGGCCTGCCAGCAGTGGCTCGAGGACGTGCGCCTCAATACGATGAAGGATTGGGACCGCGTCTATGCCCGACAGCGTATGAGAGTGGCTGTCACGTCCATGCGATACACGTGTTGCCAGATGCTCTGCGCCTACGCCGAGTGGTTGCTGCAGAAACTCGATCATCGCCGCAAGGGTGCCACCCTGCCTGCCTGGGCGCATGGCGCTCAGACGGCTGCCGACTACCTGAGAGCCCACCCCGACGCCGTGAGCCGCCAGCTGCCCCGCTTCCAGACGGAGGCCATGATGGAGAGCTTTGCGGTGATGGCCGACTATCTGATGGAGAACACCCTGTACTTCTTCCGCGAACGCATCGAGGCAGCCTACCAGAAGAATGCCGCCAGCAGGGGCAACAAGCGCAAGCAGCGAGGTGCCAACGACACGATCTTCGACCAGCTGCCCACGGAGTTCGCCCTCGAGGATGCCCGTCGAGCCAGGGGCTCGGACTGCTCGGCCAACGCTGCCCGTCAGATGGTGAAGAACTGGTGCCAGAACGAGCTCTGCACACCCGTGGCCCGTGGCCGATACCGCAAGGTGGAGCCGGTGGTGGTGGTGTGAATGTGTCAAAGTGTCAAGGTGTCAAACTCAGTTTTCCCCTTGGCACTTTGACTCATATCCATGCGGGGGGTGGCAGGAGGCGTTCTGGCTCCTATTATTGTGTCCGAATGCCATAAATGGGGAGAGAAAGCGCACGAAATCGGCATCGTCGGTGAGAAAGATGCATGAAAATTTGGTGTTTACAGGAAAAAACAGTATATTTGCGCCCGTATTATCTTTTCAATCGATTACCAAGTCTAATAATTCGATCGCACAGATGGAGACACGAACATCGTATATGGACCTGACGCGCCCTGTGGAGTCTGAGGTGGCTTTCCGCCGCAGGATGGAGCACTTCGCGTACAACCAGATGACCAAATTCGACGGCATCAAGACTTCGGAGCAGCTCTATGTGGTGACCAAGTCGGTGCTGGAGGGGCTGGGCATGTACCTGGAGTCGGACCGTGTGTTTATCTACAACCGGATAGGGGAGGAGCATGTGCCGCACGTGAAGTATGGCTGGCGTGCCTGGAACAAGACCAACAGCAACCTGCATGAGGCGGCGTTTGCCAAAAGGATTCTCGAGGTCTATCACTCCGAGCTGCTGCGCAATGAGCCTGTGGTGATCGAGGACCCCGAGCTGATCAGCGAGGCCGACCCGACGCTCTACAATATGATGCTGGGGGTTGGTGTGAGGTCGTGGGTGTCGGTGGCCATGATCGTGCAGGGGCGGCTGGAGGGCATCCTCTCGGTGGTCAACCTCAAGCCGGGGCACTTGGATTCGGTGGTCTTCCTGCTGCGAAGCACGGTGCTGCTCTTCTCGCTCCACTACCAGAGCATCCGCAACATGGAGACGCTGGTGCACGTCAACTCCACCGACCAGCTGACGGGCCTGGACAATCGCCGCAGTGGTGGCCTGAAGGTGAATGAGAGCCTGGCTCGCGGCGAACATGGCGCCTACCTGCTGGTGGACTGCGACAACTTCAAGATGGTGAACGAGAAGTTCGGCAACCTGGTGGGCGACCACCTGCTCATGGAGTTTGCCCGCGTGCTGCGCAACACCTTCCCTCAGGGCAAGTGCATGCGTCTGGGTGGCGATGAGTTCGGCGTGTTCTTCCCCCTGCTCGAGAGCGACCGCGTGCTGTTCGGCCAGTGGATGTACCGCTTCTTCCAGAACCTGAATCAGATGAAGGTCGATGGCTTGGTGGGCTACCGTCCGTCGTTCAGCATCGGTGCCCAGGCCTATAGGGGCGGGCAGTTCCAGACGTTCGACCAGCTCTACCAGTGCGTCCTGAAGCATTGTCGCAAAGCCAAGGAGTATGAGGGCAACTATGTGATGTCGGACCTGGGTGGCATTCCCGACCTGGAGACGGCCTTCTACCTGCTGCGTGCCGACCGTCACCTCTACGACCGCCTGAACGACGACCTCTTCAAGATAGGCGACCAGCAGGCCTGGCTGCGCTATCTGGACAATGGCGCCATGCTCAAGAGCGACATGTGCTGGCGCAACCAGCGTCAGTTCGAGCAGATACAGAACTACTTTACGCATGGCAACGTGATTGAGGACGACTACGAGCGCCTCTACAATCTGGTGCTGGCCTACCGCAACTCGCTCGATGCCTTCATGGCCGAATATCTGGTGGGCACCGTGCTGCTGCCTCACTATGAGGAGCTCTATGCCTCGGGCGAGTATGAGATGCCCGAAAACGTGATACGAGGGCGTCTGGCCAAGCTCTACCTGCACATGGGCGACTCGCTCATAGGCATACACCTGATGGGCGAGACGGCCGATACGGACCACATCTATGAGATGTTCCAGAAGTGCCTGGCCATCTCTGAGCCCCTGAAGCGCGAAGACCCGGCCTACGAGTATCAAATCTATGCCCTGTGCCAGCTCATCGGCCACTACGAGCTGTTCCACCTGCCGCAGGTCACCAGCCGGCAACGCGACGAATACTACGAGCAATTGCGTGCTCACGTCCTTGGGCCGAAGGCTGTCACCCTGCGCGACCCGATCCTGCTGCCCTATTACACCTTCCTGCTGCAGAATGCCCGCTGCTATCCTGTGCTCCGTGCTGCCCAGCTTTCGATCAAGGAGGGGCACCTCACGCAGGAGGATCGGGAGGAGCTGCATCAGAAACTCCTCTACGTGCGCCAGCATCTGGACAATGGTGTGCTCGACACCTGCTACCCGCACGAGTACACACAGCGCATCGACCGCCTGCTGCAGGCTCACCTCTTCCGCACCATGCCGGCCAGCGAGCTCTTTGCGTGGGACTATAAGGAGCTGGCATACTTCCGCGACAGCCAGAATGCCGTCTATAATACGGCTGACATCATGTCGCTGCTCATCCTGCTGCTGGCTGCTGTTTCGGCCATGAAGCTGGGCCACTTCTCGCGCGAGGAGGGACGCGCCTATACCAAGGAGGCGTGGGAGCTGTTCCTGCAGCTGTTCAAGCGCAGGAAGAACGAGGCTACCGACCGCCAGTCGAGCTTCATTGCCTGCTTCATCCTGAGCCGTTTCCTGGGCAATCGCATGCTGACGGCTCAGGACAAGTTCGAGTACCTGGTGCGTTCGCTGGGCGTGCTGACGCTCGACACCTACAGCCACTCCAAGGCCATGGCTGCCTACGCCGAGGTGATCACCTCGCATCTGATCGACCATCGTCCACGCCTGCTTGTAGGTGTGCTGCCAGGCATCAACGACGCGGCTTCGGTCAAGAGCCACCGTCGGGAACTGCTCGACTTCATGCGGACGGGCTGTCTGCTGCACGACATCGGCAAGCTCCGCCAGACGCCTATCATCACCAACTCCTACCGCAAACTCACTGACCACGAGTTCCGGCTGCTGCGTCTGCACCCTTCGGAGGGACGCTCGATGCTGGGCGTGGAACCCTGGTTCGACCAGTGGGCTGACATCATAGAGGGTCACCACGTCACCTACGATGGCAAGGGTGGCTATCCGCGCAACTACGAGTTCCGCCACCCAGAGCAGCGCATACTGGTGGACATCGTCTCGATCTGTGACTCGCTCGAGGCTGCCACCAGCCGAATCGGACGTAACTATCGTTCGGCCAAGCCTTTCTGCCAGATTATGGACGAGTTCTACGCTGAGGCTGGCACGCGCTACAATCCTCAGATCATCGAGTCGATTATCAGCTCGTCGAAGACCTATTCGACGCTGAAGCACATGGTGGATGAGGATTGGAAGAACATCTATCAGGGCATCTTCCAGGAGATTGTCAACGATAGTCATGTGCCTTTTGTCTATGACTACGAACCTGCACATAACCTGCAGCAACGTGCCGAGCATGTGCGTCTGGATCAGAGCATGAGTGTGGCACAGTTGCGCCGCATTATTCAGGAGAACGAGATGCACAACCGCTGGCTCTCGCAGCAGCTCATCGGAAGCATGGAGTCGCATCGCGAATACGACCAGATGGCCCAGGGTCTCAAGTCGGTCTATGAGGTGATGGCTCTGGTCAAGGTGGAGGATGGCTCGATCAAGATACTGCAGGGTCCGCCACCTTTCCTGCGCGACTTCCCGCCACAGGAGTATCACCCCGAGCAGGCCATGAACGACTACTCCATACGCTACGTGATCAAGCCCGAATGGGCTGAGCACCTGCTGGCCTTCTGCGACCACACCACGCTGGCACAACGACTGCAGGGACGCAAGTCGATCAACGTGGAGCTCGAGACGCAGATGCAGGGATGGTGCCGTTTCAGCTACTGTCCGGCCGAGTACGACGAGCATGGCAACCTGGATAAGGCGCTGTTCATGTGCGAATGTATCGACGAGGAGCTCAAGGAGTTGCGCAAGCTGAAGCTCATTGCCGAATACGATGGTCTGACGGGTCTGCGCAGCCGTTATGGTGGCGAGCAACAGATTTGCCAGCTCTTAGCCAAGCAGACGCCTGCCGTCTTTGCGGTGATGGATATGGATGGCTTCAAGAAGGTGAACGACACCTACGGCCATGCTGTGGGCGACAAGACGTTGGTCGAATTGGGCAAGGTGTTTGTGCATGACGAGGATTCGGTCATCATACGTCATGGTGGTGACGAGTTCGTGGCTTTCTTCATGCACGACATCTCTGAGGAGGAGGCCACGCGCATGTTCGAGCGGTTCTTCGATGCCATTGCTTCGATCGTGGTGCCAGAACTGCAAGGCAAGAAGGTGTGCCTGAGTGTGGGTGCTGTGATCTATGATGGCAAGGAGCCTGTGTCGTTCGACGAAATCTTCCGTCGCGCTGACCACTTGCTCTACGAGAGTAAGCGTTTCGAAGGAAGCCATCTGACGATCGAGTAGTAAGGTAGCGTCCCCTATAACTCCCATAAGAAAAACTATTTAACAATTAATAATTATACAGTTATGAAGGATAATTCCTGGATGAGCTACATGAACAAAGGCGCCGCTGGCCAGAAGGGTAAGGGCGCAAACGTGAAGGGAGGCGCCAATGCCAAGGGCAATACGGTGGCTCCGAAGCAGATGAATCGTAGAACACAGTAATACGGAGGACCCACAATGAGGAAAGTGCTGAGACTATGCATGATGCTGACGCTGGCATTGCTGTTGGTGTCATGCAGTGCAGAGCGCAGGGGCATCAGCCAGATGCGCACGCTCACTGCGCAGATAGAGCGTCAAGGCTCCGACTATTCGGTCAATGAGTGGAAGGATGCCTACTATCGCTTCAAGGCGATTGATGACAGTATGGACAGCTCGAAGCTCACGCCCTCGCAACGAAGCGAGTACACCGAGCTGAAAGCCCGCTGCGTGAAGTCGTTTGCCAAGAGTTCTGTCAAGGCCGTCAAGGATGGTATCAGTGACTACATCCGCGAAGGTGTGGATGTGGTGAAGGGAATCATTGATGCGGTGCTGGAGTAAGGTGCTCCAGAATCGTTGAGCACTTGCGAACATAAACAAAAAAAGAATAGTGAATAGAGCTGGTGGCCAATGTTCAGCCGCTGACTCTATTCACTATTCTTCTATTTCAGTTTGATTCTTAACTTAAGTTTCGGAAGTTCGAAAACTAGTAGTTGTCAGGATTTAACGGGGAGTTAGCTTCGCTGGAGTTGACGGGGAGTTAGCTTCGCTGGATTTAACGGGGAGTTAGCTTCGCTGGAGTTAACGGGAGTTAGCAGGAGTTAACGGACATTACCTCTTTGCCATATTTCGGACATTTTAGCAGCCGATACTATCGTCCGTTAACTCCCGATAACTCCTGTTAACTCCTGATAACTCCATGAAATAACTCCTGTTAACTCCCGATAACTCCTGTTAACTCTCGATAACTCCATGAAATAACTCCTGTTAACTTCACTTCCGAAACTTAAATTCTTAAGTTGCTGTTTGCTTTGATTCGCAGGCTCCGGTTACTTTGCCTCTGGAGCCTCGTCGATCAGCTCCAGGAACTGGTCGAGCTTAGGAGTGATGATGATCTGTGTACGACGATTGCGAGCGCGACCCTCTGGGGTGTCGTTGCTCTCCAGCGTGTTGTATTCACCACGGCCGGCAGCTGAGAGGCGTGCTGGATTGACGCCATACTGCATCTGAAGGGCCTGAACCACCGACGAAGCACGGAGGCAGGAGAGGTCCCAGTTGTTGCGGATGTTCTCGCGGCTGATGGGCACATTGTCGGTGTTGCCCTCCACGAGTACCTCATACTCAGAGTAGTCGGTGATGATCTTGGCAATCTTCGAGAGGGTCTCGCCTGCGCGGTCGCTGATCTCGTACGAGCCCGATTTGTAGAGCATGTTGTCGTTGAGCGAGATATAGACCACGCCCTTCAGCACCTGCACGTCAACCTCCTTGAGCTCCTCGCGCGAGAGCGAGCGGGTCAGCTTGTTGGTCAGAGCCACGTTGAGCGAGTCGCTCTTCGACTTGGCGTCCACCAGCTGCTGGATGTACTTGTTCGAGGCGTTGATTTCGTCCACAAGCTTCGAGATATTGGCACCCGACTGGTTGATGCTCTTGTCGAGCGAAGCCTGCAGGCGTGCATACTGTCGCTGCAACTTCTCGTTCTCGGCCTTGGCTTCGGCCAGACGCTCGTCAAGGCTCTTGCTGCCCGATACGCAGCCAGCTAGTTCTACACGTGCATCACTCAGATCCTTCTGCAAGGCGGCATAGTCGCTCTGCAGTTTCATGTACTCTTTTTTGCTTACGCAGCTGCCAAACACCATGGTCATGGCCAGGGCTGCAATGAAAAGTATTTTCTTCATACTTAGTTGGGGTTTTGGTTTGTTTTTCCTTTTAGAATCCTTCGGTTGGCCAAGGTTTAAACCACCTCGGTCATTTCCACATCTTTTAACAAGTGTGTGTGGCCGGCATCATGACTGGCTTTGTACATATTTAATATGACGTCCCACTCAGACGAGAAACTCTTGGTGTATTCGTACTTGAAATCGGTAATGCCATAGGTGCTTATCTCCTCGATGAGCGATGCTACAGAATAGTCCGAGATGTCGCGCCCTGGTATCCAGGTGTGCTGGTCACCTCGATGCTGGATGTCGATGGTCTCGCGAATGATCTCCTGTTCGGCCAGCTGAGCAATGATGCTGCCAGCCAGTTTCGATGGCATGCGCAACTGCTGGCACATCTCTTCGGTAGTAGGAGCAGGCTCCTTCTGGGCAAAACGTCGGTAAACCACGCTGGCCATCAGCACTGTGAGGAAGTCGCGATACTGGCGCGAGATGTTCTCTGTGTCCTTTTCAAAGTTGAAGTTCTGGATGTTTTGTGAGGCATACGACAATTCTGCGCCATACAGACAGATGACCCACGCCATGTGTATCCAGAGCAATAGCAGGGGCAGGGCAGCAAACGACCCGTAGATGGCGTTATACTTCGACACCCAGATCTGTCCTGAAATGAACAGCCCCTGGAAGAACATGTAGGCCGAACCCGCGATGCAGGCGGCAATGAAGGCATTCTTGAAGCGCACCTTGGTGTGAGGAATGACGACATAGACAAAGGTGAGCGAGATGATGGTGAGCACGTAAGGGGTCCACTGCAGCGCGTTGAGCAACAGGTGGCTTAACTCATGATCGACGATACCAGCTCGCAGATAGGTCTTAAGGAAGATCTGCACACCTGATGAGATCAGCAGGAACGTAGGCACCAGAATCATGATGCTCAGATAGTCGGTTATCTTGCGCAGCGTGGTGCGTCCTTTCTTTTGCTGCCAGATGCGGTTGAGCACCGTCTCGACATTGTCAATCAGGCTGAAGATTACGTAGAGCAGCATCACGATGCCGATGCCCATGATGATGCCCCTCTTGGCATGATTGAGGTAACTGATGGCAAACTGAAGCACGTAATCGACCACTTCGGGCTGACCGGGAAGCAGCTCCTCAAGCGAATTGTGGATGATGTCCTGCAGGCCGAAGCCGTTGGCCAGACCCAGCAGCAGGGCAACTGTGGGCACGATGGCAAGCAGCGTATAGAACGTGAGAGCTGAAGCTTTCTCCATGATGCGGTCGGCAATGAAGAAGCGAATGCTGAGAAACAGGGCCTTGAAGATGTTCATGAGCCAACGATAAACGCCACGGACATCTTCGTTGGTTATGCTCCAGATGTCGTGGGTCAGGAATCGTAACAGCCAGTTAATCTTCTTCATTGTTTCGTTTCAATTCTTCAAGCTATCGAGTATTCGAGTTTTCGAGCAATCGAACTATAGAGTTTTTGAGTTTTCGAGCAATCGAGCTCTCTCCCCTTCAACCCCTTACTTCAGCGCTACGCTTCCGCGGCCAATCAGGTTGCCATCGCAATAGATCTCAGCACGGTAGGTTCCTTTTTCGAGATTCTCTACGCGCTTGTAATAGATGGTGACGGGGGTCTCTTCGCCGCCGTACTCGATGGTCTTCTTCGACGAGTAGTCCACCATGGCGTTCTCGTAGCTGAACTTGCCGCTCTGGCCGTTGGTGAGAACTTCGTCGTTAGGGCGAAGCAGGCGCACATAGACGTCCTTCTCGCCTGGGGTGGCAGTGACGTTGGCCGCTATCGTGAAGTTGATCTGGAACTTGGCTAACTTGTCCACGCGCATCTTTTTCTCCACCTTATCCTTTGACGTGAGAGGCACGATGCTGACGTTGGTTGCTGATAGTTGTGCAGCTACGGTCACCTTGCGTGTCAGTGTCTCGTTCTGCTGACGCACCTGCTGGTTCTGAGCCTGGACGGTCTGCATCTGACCCTTGATCTGGGCATTCTCGGCCACGAGAGCCTCGTTCACGCGATTGAGCGAATCCACCTGAGCCACATAGTAGCGCAGTACGCCACGCACGGTTTCGAGCTCCTTCTTGAGCGAAGCAATCTTACGCGCATCCTGGGCCTTGGTCTGGCGCAGTTCCTCCACCAGTCGCTGCATCTTGATGCGCTGGTCCTCGAGCTTCTGTTCGAGCGAGTCGTTGTTCACCTGCAGCTTGTAACCCTCGTATTGGATGGCGAGCTGGGTGTATTCGTCTTCCATCTCCTCCTTTTCGAGGGCAAAGACTTCCTGCATTTCCTCAATCTTTTGCTGCTGCTGGTGGATGTACCACGCTGCTGTTCCCAACATGCCGAGCACAAGGATGGTGGCGGCTATGATAATGGCATTCTTTTTCATGATCTGCTATGAAATTTACGAATTACGAATTGGCGGTTTACTGTTGTGGCCAGGAGGAGAATCAAGAACCGTCTTCCTCGAATTCCGATAAATTCTGCTCTTTGGCGGCTGCAAAGATAGCAAAAAAATCCCAAATGTGAGGCCTTTTTATAACATCTTTTATAATAAATAGTGTTTTTTTCTGCTTTTGCTTGCATTTCTACACGGAATTTAGTATCTTTGCACCCATATTATAGTCGAAATAATGGAACAGAACGAAGATAAGAAGCCCCGGAATGGGGCATCGAAGAAGAAAACCTTTTGGAAACCCATCCTTCTCAATCTGGGACTGATGGGCGTCGTCGTATTGTGCTTGCTGTGGGGCCTCAGCACATGGTTGGGATCCTACACACGTCATGATGAGCGCATCGAAGTGCCCGACCTCAATGGTATCATTGCTGAGGACGCACAGTATTACGTCGAGGGTCTTGGCCTCAAAGCCCTGGTGATCGATTCGGTCTATACCGACGGCCGGCCGGGTGCCGTAGTCGAGCAGTCACCTGTGGCTGGTCTGCCTGTCAAGAAAGGTCGAATCATATACCTCACCATCAATGCCAAGGCCGTGCGCATGATTCGCATGGTGGATGTGATGGAGTGGAGCAGTCGTGAGGCTCAGAGTCGTTTGCGTCGCGAGGGTTTTGTCATCGACTCGGTGCGTCAGGTGGCTTGCGAGTTCGACGATCTGGTGCTCGGCGTCAACCAGAGCGGAGGCGGCGAGATGGTGGCAGGGCGCGAATACCCTTATCATACCCACATCGTGGTGCGTGTAGGCAGCACACATGTGGCTCTTGAGGCTGAAAACGAAGAGACTGAAAATGCATGGATGGAGTGAAGACAGACAATGAAATGCTGATGGCAGGTGCGCCTGAGAGCGAGCTCTTTGAGCACTTCCGCTTCGTGGCTGACCGTGGTCAAGGTCCGGTGCGCGTCGATAAGTTCCTGGTGGATCGCATCAATGGTACAAGTCGCAATCGCATCCAGAAGGCAGCCGACGGAGGGTTCATCCTGGTGAACGGTCGTCCGGAGAAGTGCAGTTACAAGGTGCGACCATGCGACGTGGTGCAGGTCATGATGGATCGTCCGCGCCACACAACCGAGATCCTGCCCGAGGACATTCCCCTCGACATCATCTACGAGGACGATGACCTGCTGGTGGTCAACAAGCCAGCTGGCATGGTGGTGCATCCCGGCCATGGCAATTACACAGGCACGCTGGTCAATGCGTTGGCGCATCATTTCATTCAGGAAGGCATTGATATCGACCTGGGTGGCGCTGACGAAGAGCCTCAGGACTCCGACGATGAGTCTGCCCCCGTTCCAGAGGGTCCTGCCTCCGGTGCTGATGGTTCTGCCTCCGGTGCTATGATTGCTGCTTCGGAATCCGAACCCTCCAACCGCACGCCTGATTACCAGAAAAGACTCGGCCTGGTCCACCGCATCGACAAGGAGACGTCTGGTCTGCTCGTCATCGCCAAGACCGAAGATGCAGGCACCTCGCTCTCGCGCCAGTTCTTCCACAAGACCACACGCCGCCTCTACACCGCCCTGGTCTGGGGGCATGTCAATCAGGACGAAGGCACCATCGTGGGCAACATCGGCCGCAACCATCGCGACCGCATCCTCATGGATTTTTATCCCGCTGGCAGCGATGAGGGCAAGCCTGCAGTGACCCACTATCGCGTTCTGGAGCGCTTGGGCTATGTCACGCTGGTGGAGTGCCGACTCGAGACTGGCCGGACCCATCAGATCCGTGTGCACATGAAACATGAGGGACACACCCTCTTCAACGACAAGACCTATGGCGGTGACCAGATCCTGAAGGGCACTACCTTCGCACGTTATTCGCAGTTCGTGCGCAATTGTTTCGAGGTCTGCCCGCGCCAGGCCCTCCATGCCCGCACGCTCGGCTTCCGCCACCCTCGCACAGGCGAAGAGATGGACTTCGAGGCCCCACTGCCAGCCGACATGCAGGCCTTGATCGAAAAATGGAGACAATACATTTCAAATCGAGAATAATGAAAAAAAAGATAGCTATCGTGGCTGGAGGTGACTCCAGTGAATACGAGATATCGCTCCGCAGTGCCAAGGGCATCTGGAGCTTTATGAACCACGACAAGTATGATACCCACATCGTCGTGATGCGAGGCACCGACTGGCGACTGGTTCACTACGATGGACAGGACTACGACTGGCAGCGTACCTATGAGGTGGATCGTCAGGATTTCTCTGTTGTGGTCGATGGCGAGCGTCTGACGTTCGACTTTGCCTATATCATCATTCATGGCACTCCAGGCGAGAACGGCATCCTGCAGGGCTATTTCGACATGATCAAGATGCCATACAGCTGCTGTGGTGTGCTGGCAGCAGCACTGACTTGCAGCAAGTTCGCCTGCAACCGTTTCCTTTCGACCTTTGGCATCCCAGTGGCCAAGAGCATCCTGCTGCGCCACGATGAGGAGATTGGTACCTCTGAGTGCATTGCTGAGCTGGGTCTTCCTGTCTTCGTCAAACCCAATGGCGGTGGCTCGAGCTATGCCACCTTCAAGGTCAAGACCGCCGAAGAACTCCAGCCTGCCATCGCAGCTGCCAAGCAGGAGGCTACAGGCGAGGTCATCATCGAGTCATTCATGCAGGGCACCGAGATTACCTGCGGCTGCTATCAGTCGCGTAAGGGTCTGCAGGCCTTGCCTATCACCGAGGTAGTGTCCAAGAAGGAGTTCTTCGATGTCGATGCCAAGTACAATGGTGCTGTGGAGGAGATTACCCCCGCCCGCCTTTCGCCCGAGATGACAGAGCGCGTTCAGGAACTCACCCGTCGCATCTATGGCTACGTCGGAGCCAAGGGCATCATCCGCGTTGATTACATCATCATCGGCGACACGCCTCATCTCCTGGAGGTCAACACCACCCCAGGCATGACAGCCACCTCGTTCATCCCGCAGGAGGTACGTGCTGCTGGCATTGACATCAGTGAGGTGATGGACGACGTGATCAATCAATAAAAAAATTCAAAAACTATGGAATATAATTTTGACGATATCCGTTGTTACTACGACGAGGACATCCCTGCCAAGCTTTGGCCTCTGGCCGATCGTCCTGAGATAGCAGCATTCATCACAGGAGCCTTCCCCCAGGCCGATATGGATCAGATACGAGCCACACTCAAGAGCGTGCGCACCATCAAGGATTTTCAGGAGTCCGTAGTCATCTACTTCCTGCACCTGCTCAGCCAGAAGAGCTGCGACGAGCTGACCATTCGTGGCACCGAACTGATTGATGCCTCACGCGGTCATGTGTTTGTAACCAATCATCGTGACATTGTGCTCGACAGCGCCTATCTCAACACACTGCTCTCTGACCACGGCCTTGCCACCTGCGAGATAGCCATTGGCAACAATCTCTTCGCTGCTCCCTGGATCGAGGATCTCGTGAGGATCAATAAGTCGTTCGTAGTGCGTCGTGATCTCACCGGTCGTCAGATGCTCGAGTCATCGATGAAGCTCTCTGCCTACATTCATCAGGAGGTTGAGCAGAAGCATCAGCCGGTCTGGATTGCCCAGCGCGAAGGTCGCTCGAAGGACAACTCCGATCAGACCCAGTCCTCGGTCATCAAGATGCTGGCCATGGGAGGTTCGAGTCGCGATCTGATGCAGAACATCCGATCACTCAACATTCATCCTGTCGCTATCAGCTACGAGTTTGACCCCTGCGACTACCTCAAGGCTGCCGAATTCCAGCTCAAGCGCGACAATCCGGAGTGGAAGAAGAGCAAGGCCGACGATGTCAAGAGCATGGTCACCGGCATGCGTGGCTACAAAGGTCGCGTCATCTACACCGTCACTCCAGCACTCAATCAGCAGTTTGACACTTACCCCTGGATCAACGATAAGACGGCTCAGACCACTTGCGTATGCCAGACCATTGATCGCGCTCTGCACGGAGCCATGCAGCTCTATCCAATCAATTACATGGCCTACGACATCCGTTTCAATACCGATAAGTACAGCCACATGTACACCGCTGAGGAGCAGGCCAAGGCAGCCGCTTACCTCAATGGTCAGCTCGAGAAGATCGACATCCCGAACAAGGACGAGGACTTCCTCTGGCAGATGCTCCTCACCATGTACAGCAATCCAGTGGTCAACCGCGAGGCTCTCGAACGCGAGAAGGACGAGGCTATGCCGCTGACGTAAGTTTTCACTCCCCTTATAACCCTTTTACAACTATGGACCAGAAAATAGTCAACGAACTCATCGAAGAGCTCATCAAGCTCAGCTTTGCCGAAGACATCGGCGATGGCGATCATACTACCCTTTGCTGCATCCCATCCGACGCCATCGGAAAGCAGCGTCTCATCGTCAAGGAGGAGGGCATTCTGGCAGGCGTCGAGATCGCCAGGCAGGTGTTTGCTGCCTTCGACCCAGAGCTCCAGATGGAGGTCTTCATTCAGGACGGCACCCATGTGAAGCCAGGCGACGTGGCCTTCGTAGTGACAGGTCGTGAGCAGTCGCTGCTCCAGACCGAGCGACTGATGCTCAACATCATGCAGCGCATGAGCGGCATCGCCACCATGACTGCCCGTTATGTCAAGGCTCTGGAAGGCACAGGCACCCGTGTGCTCGACACCCGCAAGACCACCCCTGGCATGCGCATCCTCGAGAAGCAGGCCGTCAAGATTGGTGGCGGCTGCAACCACCGCATCGGTCTCTTCGACATGATTCTGCTCAAGGATAACCACGTAGATTTTGCCGGAGGCATCCATAACGCAGTGACCCGCGCCAAGCAGTATTGTGCTGACAAGGGCAAGAACCTCCGCATCGAGGTGGAGGTGCGCAACTTCGACGAACTCGATCAGGCTTTGGCCGAGGGCGTGGATCGCATCATGTTCGACAACTTCACCCCAGCCAACACCGCTCTGGCCGTGCAGCGTGTTGCTCAGTATGCTCAGGAGCATGGCATCCAGCGTCCTGAGACCGAGTCGTCAGGTGGCATCACCTTCGACACTATGCTGCCCTATGCTCAGGCTGGCGTCGACTTCATCTCGTTCGGTGCCCTCACTCATTCGGTCAAGGGACTCGACATGAGCTTCAAGGCCGTGAAGTAAGACTGTGTTTTGGGACTTGCGGAATCTATTGTCCGGTCATTCGTCCCATCAGTGTTCAACTGGACAACATTCGTTACTTTTTTCACAACAATAATCTATTAATACTCAATCAAACATTATGGAACTCAAAGGATCAAAGACCGAAGCTAACCTGATGGCAGCTTTCGCTGGCGAGTCGCAGGCTCGCAACAAATATACCTACTACGCATCGAAGGCCAAGAAGGAAGGCTACGAGCAGATTGCCTCCCTCTTCGAGGAGACTGCTGCTCAGGAGAAGGAGCATGCCAAGATGTGGTTCAAGCTCTTCCATGGCATCGGTAGCACCGTCGACAACCTCAAGGATGCTGCTGCTGGCGAGAATGACGAGTGGACCTCAATGTACCCTGAGATGGCCAAGACCGCTCGTGAGGAGGGCTTCAACGAGATTGCAGACCTCATGGAGGGCGTTGCTGCTGTCGAGAAGGCTCACGAGGAGCGCTACAAGAAGCTCCTGCAGAACATCGAGGAGGGCATCGTATTCAGCCGCGAGGGCGATTGCGTTTGGCAGTGTCGCAATTGTGGCCACATTCACGTTGGCCCTAAGGCTCCTGAGCTCTGCCCAGTTTGCAGCCATCCACAGGCTTACTTCCAGCTTAAGGCAGAGAATTATTGATTTGCATAAATCATAAATTCAAGTCTCGCAAGCTCCGCTGACTTTGAAGTTAAAGAAGAAGTTAAGAAGTTAAGGGAGTTAAAGAAGTTAAGGAAGTTAAAAGGAGAAAGGACGACACCAAAATCGCCAAGTATCGTCTTTAACTTCCCCAAGCGACGAAGGAGAGCTATCTTCTTTATCTTCTTCTTTAAATTCCCTCAAGTGTGCTTGCAAAACTTGAGTCAAAAAATAAGTCCACCCTCGCCACAGAATCTTGTAGCGGGGGTGGACCTTTTTTGTATTATTGATCCAAGTTTCGCAAACTTTTTGACAAAGCTCTCTGTTGTTGCCTTATTCCCAACGGAACACAGCACCATTCTTGCGAGCTGGGTCGGCACCCTTGTAATCCATTGAGTAGGGGCTGCCCGTGGTTGGACTCTTACCGATGTAGGTGTGTGTGCGGGTACTCATGAGCATGAACTCGTGGTTGAGGTAATCCTGCCACAGGAACTCCTCGGCCTTGTCTGCATCGAGTGTGAGTCGCACATCGCCAGGGAGACCCATTCCGCTGACGAAAACGTAGCGTCCGTCCTCGCATTGCAGCAGCACCTTGCCATTGCCTCGGTCGATGAGGTGGAAGAGCATCTCGTTCTGCGAACCATTATTGACCTTGGCATCGGCAGGAGCCTCGCGGATAGGCTCAGTGTCGTGCAGCAGGCCGTGAGGCATGGCAAACATCGGACGCTCAGTGGCCAGGTTGATGATGCGGAAGGTCTTGCCGTATGGGATGTTGCCCGAGCGATCAGCATCGAGCTCCTCACAGGTGAAGTTGTCGAACTCCACCGTGCCGCCATTCCTGCCCTCCCTGTTGTAGGCGAAGAGTGACACACGCACACCCTGGAAGGTGACAAGCTGGTAGGAGAGAGGCATGTTGCCACCCAGACGCTCGAAGGTAGCTCCTCCGTCGAGCGAGAACTCATAGTGCGACACATTCCTGTCGAAGTCGCCCACCATACGCAGCAGTATCTTAGCCCCCTTTCCTGGCTTGATCTGCATCGAAAGGCGGGTGGTGTCGTTGTTCAGCTGCTCGAAGGCTTGCAGGCTTACCCCGCCGTCCTGCTTCACCAGGCCTATCCATGAGCAGGGCACGTTGATGTTGCCCAGACCAGCCACATCGCCATCCTTCATGCCTTCGTAGTAGAGTTCCACGGTGTAGATGCTTCGTGGACCTACAGCACGTTGAGTGAGGCTGTTGCGAGCCCACATCAACTGCTCGGCAGGCATCGTTTTCAGCTGCAGGCGTCCGTTCTTCAGTCGCCACATCTTATCGTCAGGATTGTGGTTCCACTGCCACACGCGGCCGAGCTGCTTGCCGTCGAAGTCCTCGTTGCGCTCGTAGGCTGCGTGAGGCGTCACCTCCACGCTGCCAGGAATCTCGGGCTTGAACCATGTGCGTGGTGCGCGACCCAGGTTGCCCTCCAGTCCGAGCATTGGCCAGCCCTCCTTCCATGTGATAGGGGCGAGGGTCACGGTGCGACCTACAGAATGGAAGTCCTGCATCAGGAGTGCGTACCAGTCGCCCTTCTGTGTCTGCACGATGCCGCCCTGATGGATGTTGGTGGCAGCAGTGGCGTTGACGTCCTCGAAGCCGATCCGGAACTGACTGCCATCGGGCACGATGCGACCTTCCCATTCGGTCAGGCCCACAGGGTGGTAGCCGAAGGTCTCGTCGGCCGTAATGACGCACGTCTCATAAGGTCCCCAGATGCTTTTGGCACGCGAGCAGAGGGTGCGTCCGTTGGGGCGGTAGTCGGTCGAGATGAGGTAATACATGCCATCGATCTTATACATGTGGTGGCCTTCGCCCACGGCCGTGCCGTTGGGTATGATGACGCGATCTGTCTCGTCGATAGGGCCGCTCATGTCGGGCTTCAGCTCAGTGCAATGCACCTCACCATAGCCGTGGATAGCGTAGATCTTGCCATCGTCGTCGAAGAGTACGCTCAGGTCGTAGATCCTGCCCTCCATGTTGTGGTGCTGCCATGGGCCGTGGATGTCCTTGGCAGTGAAGCACTGGAGGCCCTTGCCATTGACGTTCGAGTAGAGATAGAACTGGCCATTGGCATAGCGGATGCAAGGTGCCCAGATGCCTTGGCCATAGATCTCCTGGCCATTCTTGAGCGAAAAGGCATCATCGTCGAAGTCGAAGCGGTCGAAGCAGTAGGAGATATTCTCCCAGTTCACCAGATCGCGCGAATGCAGTATCACCAGGCCAGGCACGGTGTGCATGGTGGTGCCAGCCAGATAGTAGTCATCGCCAACGCGGAGCACGTCGGGGTCGGAAAACTCGTCGTAGAGCAGTGGATTGGTGAACGTGCCATTGCCATTGTCTGCCGTCCAGCGTTCGGTCTGCGCAGACAGCAGGGTGCAGAATGACAGGGCTAACAGTGTGAGATGAATCTTGTGGTGTAGCATAAGATATGAAGATTAGTGTGTGGATGTGTGTGCTCGATTGTCAAACGAAGCAGGACTGTGAGTCCAATGCTTCATCTGTGGTCAATAATCTGGTGGCAAAGGTACACATTATTTATATATAAAGCAAATAATCGAGCCAGAAAATGCAAACAAAGGCACAATTAGTTCCAAGAACTGCCTCGTTTTTCCATTCCTCCGTCTCATGCCATCTTAAATAACACGCGCTATACGATAGAAAACGCTTTAGAAAGATAGGGAGGATTTGTGCTGATTGGTTGGTGTGGTGGAGATATATAAATAAGCAGGGCACTCGTTTGAGTGCCCTGCTCGCGTATTATTTAGTTGTTTGTGTCCTGCTTAAGGATTAGGAATAATCTGGAACATGTACCAGAGTGACCACTCACCGTTGCCACTAGCCATTCTTGGGCCATCGGCATTGAGATAGTTGTTGGTTCCAACAGCTTGGAAGCGGAACATGTCATCATCATTCCAGCCAGGGATACATGAGGTGCGGCTACCACCTACGCCACGACAGATCTTGAAGGTCGTAATCTGACTGCTGCTCCATCGAGCAGTTGTGCCACTAGCTTCGAGCCACTGATTCTGACCCGTACTCTTGATGCTTACAATAGGACAGCCATCACTCGCAATCTCTTCTACTGTCAAGATAAAGCGTGCTTTGTATTCATTTGATGAGCTTTGTGATATAGCAATAGCCTGAGCATTGCTTTCCATGCTGGCAATCGAATGCTGGTGCTGGATTACAGTTCCATTGCAGACGAGGAAGCGAGGACGTGTGGTAGACGAGTTGGCGATAGCAACCTCAATGTGGTCACCGACCTTTGCAAGTTTGCCAATAACCTCGTGCCTATCATGGTGGTAAATATTGGTACAGTTTCCTTCTGTATCTTTATTACAATTAGTACCATCACCATGATGATGTGTAGGCTCATTACAATCCTCGGTATAGCCTATCAGATCTTCATAGTCGAGCATCTTGATGTTCTTGTCGGCCTTAGCTGCCCAGATAGAGTTGAGCTTACATTGATCATCGCTATCATTGTTGAATGCCACGATAATGTTGTTTACATCATTCCAGTTTTCAATCTCGATGTTCACCTTGTCTGCATCACCATAGCTACTGGTGGTAGAGGTGGTAGAGACATCGCTGAACGTAATCTTTCCAAGCTTGTTTCCTTCTGATGCGTCATTCTTGTAAACAGTCACCGTAGGACTCTTGCCAACCTTGCGGTTTGTAACTACAAATGCCATGACAAGGCTTGTGCTTTCGGTCAGTCCATGGGTAGCGAAATCAGCTTTAGGAATGGTAACCGTGAGATTGTCACCAATCTGGTCGCGTGTGCGCAAACAGATGTCAAATGAATAGCTTGGGCGAAGTGTAGTAGAATAATCCACGTTCGATGAAGCATCGTCAAGACCTGACCAGATAGGCTTGTACCACTTAATACCATCTGTGCTGTCATGCTTAGCCAGCCATGCGTCAAAGTCTTCATACACCTTATTAATTTGTGTACGTTCAGTAGGCCATTCCCAGTTTGTGTAGGAGACTACGAAGGCTTGAGGCGTCGGGTCATCACTACCGATGACTGGAGTAGTAATCTCTGCGGTAGCATTTGTTTCTGCAATGCCGTCCTCAGGTTTTTGCACTACCTTCAATTTGAAATACTGAGCCTTGTCAACAACGGAGAATGTGGTGGGTACACCCGTCATCTTATAGTGCTTGGGCTTATACTTCAACTCTGAACGATTAACCACGCGATTGTTGTCACCGTCCACATTCATAGGCTCGCTGTATGAGTTGGGCTTTCCGCTCAATGCCTCATGCAACTCTGTGCCATCGAATAGCTTCAGTGCGTTGGCTGCAGTTGTGCAAACCTTATCGCTTGTGTCGCCACTATCCTCAAAGCCGAGATAAACTGGCAGCGTACCTCCACACGCCAGAATATTGACAGAGGCAGTATCCTGACCTGCGACATGCTGCACGCTGAGCACGATGTCGTTGAAGTCGAAGTCGTTCAGGCCCATGTCCTCGTAGGCAATAACGTATTCGGCGTCGAGGTAATGAGGACCACCTTCATCGATGATAGTAGGAATTGAACCAACAAAAGCAAAAACAATATCGTTGATGTCATGAACAACATTCGACCAGTCTTCAACACCAAGATAGAGAACATTCTGATCATTGTGCTTATGTCCATTGTTGAAGGTGCCGAAGTAAACTTTCTTGTCAGGATTTGACTCACGGTCGCTATAACGCTTCAACGAACGTCCATCGTTCAAGTCCTGCTGAACCCAGAAGCGGAATTCCCAGCCCTGAGGAACATTTAGGATAATCTCGTCACAAAGGGTTCCTACAAAGTTGGGCGCATTAGTATCATCGTACAAGGTGGCATATTTTGCATTACTTGAGGTAGAGGGATGACCATAGTCAAAGTAGGTAGCGGTGGCAGTACTACCGTCACCATCGTAATTAGTGATACTCCAGTTGAAGTCATTGTCCACTCCAAGTGTTGCATTATCAATGGCTGTTCTTGTTGGTTTGCCAGCAGGAGCATCGGCAGAGAACAGACGAGTGATACGATCGCCAATTCCACCGGCTAATAAAGTTGGCTGAGTGTCAACCATCAGAATCTCCTCCTCCCATTCTGACTCTTCATCTTGACGGCATTGTACGCCCACCTTAACATGAGCACCTGTGTAGATATAGACAGGATAGAGATGGTATTGTTCGCCCGTTGACACATAGACAAAGTCGGTATGCACGTCTTCCTTCGATGTGTTTTCTACATTTTCCGGAATTACGTCCATGAAGTTCTTGTCACCAGTATAGGCACGCTTCGAGAAGATTTCCTTGCCACCCTTTGTGATTGAGAGGTGGTCTGTTGTTGCTGGATAAATTGTCGCACGAGTTGCTGTGTCCTCTCCAAACACAGCCTTGCCAAATCCTTCCATGTCCATCTCCACCTGCTGGATAATATGCCTTTCTGAACCTACATACTGAATGTCGGCCCAGACCTTGCGAAGACCTGTTGGACAGTCGAAAGTGATGGTGTGGGTTTCACCGCTCTTGTAACCTTGGTCACCATTGGTGTAGTTGGCAAGCAGCTCGCTGCCTGTCTCGGAGTTCTTAGGATTGGTTGTAAAAATACGGAGGTTAAAAGTGCCAGGCACGTTGATCTGGAACTCCATGGTGCGCTGCTCAGCTGTGTTCCAAGTGTGGTTAGGATCAATGTTGCCGAAGGTCTTCAGGAAATCCTTGCGATATTCCACTTGGGCGCGGTTTCCGTCCCAAGGATCAAAGTCACTGCAACTTGTAGCGAGCATCCCTGCTGCTGCAAGTGTTAGAAATAAATAGTTCTTCATTAACAAACGCGTTATTTATGGCCAGCACCCTTGCAATGGCGTGCGAGGCTCGTGATGATACTTGAATTCTTGCGCAAAGATAGTAGTTTTTTTAATACGATGGTAAGAAAAGGTTATAAAAATGAGGTAAAAACGCTTACATTTTGCTCGAAAAGAAACATTCTGCAGATATGGGTTACAAAATAGAGTGTCAATCAGCATTTTCAGGAGCGAATCCTTGCTTAATCGACGAATATTGTGTACCTTTGCCACCCGAAAAAAAAAAGTGTACAACTATGCATCCCATTGATATAGCTATCGACATTGCCAGCAAGGCACACGCTGGCCAGCTCGACCGTGATGGTTACCCAGTCATCTTGCATCCGCTCACCGTAGGCCTGATGGGCCATACCGACGAGGAGAAGATGGCGGGATTCCTGCACGATGTGGTGGAGGATTCTGACTTCACCTTCGACGACCTGCTCCGTGCAGGCATCCCCAACGGGGTGGTGAATGCCCTCCGACTGCTCGCTCTTCAGCAGGACACGGATTACTTCGACTACGTGCAGCGCATCATCGATTCGGGCAATCCCATCGCTCTGCAGGTGAAGCACAATGACCTGCAGCACAACTTCGCCCGTGGCAAGGCCCACCCCGACCTTCAGCAGAAACATGGCAAGGCCCTGCAGATGGTCAAGGCAGCCATCGAGGCCTGTTCGCGCGTTGACCTATACACAGCTCCTGCCGACGGACACACTGAGGTCGGCATCTTCGCCTGTGGTTGTTTCTGGGGCACACAGCATCAGTTCGACAAGGAGCCTGGCGTCAAGCGGACGCTGGCTGGCTATACGGGTGGCGAGGAGGAATTCCCCAGCTATGCCGATGTGCGTGACCACAAGACTCACCATGTGGAGGCGGTCATCGTGGAATTCGATCCTGCGGTCACCAGCTTCACTCAGCTCTGCAAGGTGTTCTTCGAGATTCATGATCCTGCACAGACCGATGGCGTCGGCCCTGACCTCGGCCCTCAGTATCGCAGCTGCCTCTTCTACCGCAATGCACAGCAACGGGCTGAAGCCGAGGCGGTCATCAACATTCTGCGACAGCGAGGCGACGTGGTCAACACCCTGCTCCTCCCTGCCACCCGCTTCTACATTGGCGAAGCCTATCACCAGCGCTACTACGAAAAAACCGGAGGCGAGCCTTATTGCCACCTCCGGGTGAAGAAGTTCTGATTACATTTTCACTTTGCATTTCTCTGAATAGTACGCCTCCACATCCGTCCACTTATAGTAGGGGAACATGTCGGTCGCGATGGGCAGCGTGGCCTCCGAACCATTGAGCAGACACTTCATCAGGATGTCTGAGCCAGCCTTCTTGCTGCGGTAGAACACCCACTGGATGTTCGAGGCCTTGCAGGTGTTGTAGTTCTGATAGACGTTCTTCACCTCGTAGGGGTCCTCGGGGTCCTTGTCTGCCCCATTGATGCCCATCAGCACGGTGAGGGGACCCAGGCAGGTGTCGTGGCCGAAGCGGAGCGATGCCACATCGGCATTCTTGCCTTCGATCACATCCTGTGCCTGCTGCAGGAAGTCCTCCAGGATCGGTATCATCTTGTACTGCGGACCGAATACCCACGAGTAGGAACCCAGGTTCGAAGCCTCCCATTGGCTCACCACCTCGTCGTCGGTGATGATGTTGCCCATCATACCTTCATGTCCGATGCTGGGGAGCGAGGTGTAGAGGTTCTTGAGCTGAGCAGCCAGCATGAAGGCTCCAGGGATGCCCTCGGTGCTGGTGAACACTCGGTCGAGCACCACCTTGCCATACGACCAGTCGTGAGGAATCTTGGTCGGGCTGCTCTCGTAGCGAGGCTTGACGGTGGGGAACTCCCTGCGAAGTGGGTTCTGCTTGTCGTCAGGCACCACAGCATGCAGGGTGAAGCGCGATGACTGCTCGCGTATCTCGAGCTTGGGGTTGCACTGTGTCAGCTCCTGACAGAAGGCCGACATGCTGATGACGCAACGTCCTGAGAGCGAGGAGATGGCGGTGATGTGTCCACCCTTCTTGAAGACTTCGGGGAACCGATCGTACATCGTGCGGGCAATCTGCTGGTGCTGCTGCCAGCCACGCTCGGTCAGCTCACTCACGCCTGTCATCAGCTCGTCCTTACACTGCATGAAGCGGTCGAAGAATGCCTCGCCCTCCTGTGTCAGCTTGTGCTGATCGTGAGCCTTCGTCAGGATGGTGTCGAGCTGCATGTAGAGCTGGTCGCTCCAGTAGTAGCGCGAACCGTGGCGTGCATAGTGACTGATGTAGAAGGGGGTGTAGCCCTTGGGCGATGGGGTGAGTGGTTCCATCACAAACCCGTAGGGGTAGTCGGTGCCATAGGCCTTCTGCGGGTCGGCTTTCACAGCCTCCAGATACTTGTTTGTCTCCTGTGCCCACGAGGCAACAGCCAGCATGGCAGCAGCAAAGGTAATGAGTAAACGTTTCATAAGCAATTAGATTTACACAAGCTTCGCAAGCTCGTAACTTGTTTCTTAAAGGGAGTTAATGAAGATGAAGAAATTAGCTCCTTCGTCGTTTGGGGAAGTTAAAGACAATACTAGGCGATTTAGGTATTGTGCTTATCTACATTAACTTCCTTAACTTCTTTATCTTCCTGGTCAAGCTTCAACTTGATAGGTTATAAGGTTGCAAGGTTGTGAGGTCATAAGGTTGGAATCTCCGCTGTTCTGCATCAGGTAACTACACCTCAAACCCTCAAAACCGAATAGCCTCAAAACCCCAAACTTGAGCTGTTTGCAAAAGTTGAGTTAGATTAATTCATGTTTTCGACCGCAAAGATAGCGATATTCCTGCGGTTTTCCAAACAATTGGGCAAAAAAACATCTTTTGTTCCGTCTCCTTGCGCCAAAATGGTTCCATGCACCCCAAAAACATACACTTTTTGCGTCAAAAATCTGTGCTGATTTCTTGCTGTTTATTTACAGAGGGGCAAAAGCTGCATATTTTGCCCCTCTGTGCGTCCACAGACTTGACACATCGAGCGAAGTGTCAACCTCCGCCATCTCCAGAGGGGCAAAAGCTGCATATTTTGCCCCTCTGTGCGTCCACAAATTTGACACATCGTACGAAGTGTCAACCTCCGCCATCTCCAGAGGGGCAAAAGCTGCATGTTTTGCCCCTCTGTGCGTCCACAGACTTGACACATCGTACGAAGTGTCAACCTCCAGCAACAACAGCGGGGCAAAAGCTGCACGTTTTGCCCCTCTGTGTGTCCACAACGGTTAATCGGCCATGTCAGTGACCACTATTCGCAGCACGAATGACATCGATGAAGTCGGCGATGGAGAAATGACCGTCCTTGTTGGAGTCGCCAGCTTCCTCCTCGTATTCCTCGGTATCTGTGTGAAGCAGCATCTTGGTGATGGCCTCCACGTCTTCTGTGTCCACCTTGCCATCCTTCGTCAGGTCGGCCATCTTGGGGAGCTGGTTTCGCACGAACAGACGAGACACGAAGGGAATGGAGGTTTTGTGTTGCGAATTGTCCGACTCGCCAAACTCCTGATTTATCATGTAGATGGTGTACATCTTGCACTTCTGTTCGGCAGGGACGTTGAGGGTCAGGTAGAACACTGTGCCAAGATGCCCCGACAGGTTCTTGTTGCTTGTCGATGCGCAAAGGATGCGATACGAGCCATCAGCCTGACGCACACAGTTGATGCTATGCTTCTCCGGCGTTGTGCGTGTGCCATAGGTTAACATAGGCATCTCGTCGCCAAATTCATCCGTCTCAGTAGCCACAGTGACGCCCTCGGGCAAAATGAGGTCGGCTTGGAAACCGCAGATGGCATTCAGGTTGGCCATGCCTATGGGAATCGTGACACGTTCGCCAGTATGGACACCCACATTGTCGGTGTAAAGCATGTATGGCTTGAGGCTCATGAGGTCGTAAGTGTAGCCAGGAATCTCGACCCTTAGCTTTGCATTGACAGGCTCTGGCTTGATGTTGCTGTTGTCTGGCTTGCCCAATTCCTGCTTGCGGATGATGACCTTGTACTCACCCTGTTCCATCTCTTCCGAAACGTTGAAGGTAAGGCTTGCCACCGTTCCATCTGTTCCCGATATGGTGTTGTTTGTGGTTGAGAAGACAATGACACGGTAGCTGCCATCGGCCTGTTGTGCCACGTTGAGTGCATGGCGTGATGAATTGGTGCGATGACCTAACTCCGCTAAGGCGTTGCCTTGGGCATCTTTGGCCAACGCAAAACCAGAGGGCAGCAGGATGTCAGCTTGGAATCCTGTGATCTCTGTGCTGTTGCGCATCTTGAGGTCCAAGGTCGCCTGACGGCCACGTAGGGCTTTGAAGGTAGTGGTGTAGAGCATATTGTCGAGGCCACTGAGGTCGGTAATCTCCACATCGGGCAGAGCCGTATCGACCGTGAACTCCGGATTGCGCACATGAATGACAGCTTCGGTCGAAGGCACCTTGTGATCAGCATTCGTGACTTCGGCCAAAACCTGATTGCGCAGCATGATTGGGTAATCGCCATCCAAGACGTAGTCTGCCACATTGATAACGATGTTGGCCACAGGGCCATCGAAACCGCCATAATTGCGGTTGTCGGTGGAGATGCTCAGCAGTCGATAACTGCCATCGTTTTGCAGGCTTACGCTCATCGAATGGCGTGTATCTATTCTCCGATCAGTTCCTCGCAAGGTTCCCTACCTACTCTACTCGGATAGGGAGGAGGAAGAGTCACTTGCTTGGCGTTGAACTTGCTGAGAGACAAGTACGCTGTCTGAATAATCGTTCTAACAAATTCATGCTCTTTAGCAAATCTGCGAAAGAAGGAGGATTATTGTAAATCATAGAACCATTGGTTTCTTCATAATCATTTTTCCAGCTCTCCATAGATTCTGTCGGTGGGACTAACTGTATACGATCTCTTATGTCTGGCGTATAGTCAACGCCTTGCATACTGGTCAATGTTGCTCGATGATGATGGATTGTTTCACAAAGTTCATTGTTGGCGATAGCTTTTTCGGCCAGACCTTTTTGCATCATCATGTGCAAATCATAGATGTGACGAGAGCGACGACGAGCCTCGACAGGTTTCCCTGTTGAGAACAGTTCGTGCAAAAGGAACGCTTTCTCAAGGAATGTCTTCTCCGCTATGGCTGTCTTGACCTTACTCGATGCAACAGTGGTACTGATTGTGGGCAGGGCTGTTTCGATCAGACTGTTTATTTCCACACTTTCCGTAGGTTCAAGCAATGACCGTGATCCAGCTTCTACCTTGACGATAGGGGAAAGATAAGATATCTGATCAGCAAACAATGACTGATAACGGACGAAGATCGTCCTTGGTTCGGGATAGGTACCATCTCCCTCGCCATCCGGTTGCGGTTCAATCGTGCAACGACCGTTCAATGGCGTTTGCCCAATAGCATCTGACAGCTGTCTGTATAATTCATCTCGCACAAACACAGATGACTCCTTTCGAAGTTGTTTCACTTTCTTCTTTGTCAATTCTCCATCAAGATTGAAAATTGTGCGGTCAATAGCTAAATCAATATCCTCAGAAAAGCGGTTTATCAGTCCCCATACTTTGCTGAGTGACGTGCCTCCCTTGAATACAAGAGAGTCTGCACAAGGCAACGTAAAGATAATCTGAATTATTGCAGTAACCCAAAGGTCCTTCTCCACGGCTTGCTTTGCCAGGTTGTGGCGTATGGCTGCCTGTTCAAGCACCATGCGCTGTTGTGTCTCTGGCAACGAGAAAAAATCATTCTTCTTCATATAGTGATTTTATCAATGATGACACCCAGGCAGGCATCAGTTTATAATCTTGTCTTACGGTTCTGTTAGCATCCTTCATCAGAAGATCTCGTACCTGTGATTTGATTTCATCTGTTATGTTGTCCTGTCCAAGACTCTTTAGAGCGAAAGTGAGTAGCATGGCCAGATGACTATTAAATGCAAGGTTCTTAGGTGTTGTATGCTTGAACTGGATTGTTGCTCCATTAGACAATGTCAGTTTTCGGTTGTATCCATCGGTCAAATACACGACGTTCATGGGTATTTGTGTAGATAGCCCAAGCCTATTGAGCGCGTAAAGCCCTGTCGGAACGATACGAGCCTTATCCCTTCTGGCAACCGCTTCTGCAATGTCTTCGAGTGTAGGATAAAGTACACCCAATCCAAGCATCTTGTCTTCTTTTGGATAGTAATAGATACCACGACCAATGCGTAAGATTAAGCCTTGATTCGTTAATCGCTCCAAAGCTTTGTTCACAGTGGATTGCTCTCCATAGCGCACAAATTCGGAAGGGAAAATGAATGTACCCCTTCCGCGTTTCTTCGTCGATTCAAGTATCTTATCTTCAATAGATTTATTGCACATTTTATATTATTTTTGTCGCAAATATAATCTGTTTTTACGACATAAACAAATTATAAGAGAATAAAATGAGCGGAATATCATTGTTTTTACTATCTTTTATATTAGTGGTATGTAAAAGTGTCATTTCTTTAATCCATATCCACTTCGTCCGCACTTCACAATCTGATACGCCTTGCTGAATAACGCTCGACGCAAGTTTTCATTCTCTTCATCGTCATTCTTGCCATCCCATCTGAGGCTTGAAGTGTCACCACCACCTCCAGTAGAAGAAGATGGAGTTGTCACGCTATCAATCAATGAAAAGAAAAGGCTGGCGACATGGGTTCTGAATTCCGGTCTTTCCGCATCTTCAAGCTCCCAATCGAGGCAGTAAGGAAGCACTTCATGCAGATGGTTGATTGCAAGCTCTCGGGCTTCAAGGCCGAGGTCGAAGTCTCGCTCCATGAAGGTCGATACTGACAGGTTGAATAGTACGCCTGCATAGCGGAAGGCGATACGGTAGTGGTCACGACGCTCACCGTATGCCCATACCTCTGCATCGGTTACCAGATCTTTGTCCGGCACTCGTTCCGCATCCAACTGGCGATCCTTCCGGGCGATGGTGCGATACAGTTCATCATTCTTCTTCTCCATCTGGTGATTATTTACACTATCACTTCAACCAGCGTGC
>JAZQQU010000077.1:0-34292 GCA_045629225.1 Bacteroidales bacterium
GTTGTTGGGGTTTTTGGGGGTTTTTGAGGTTTTGAGGTTTGGGGGTTTTGAGGTCTTGAGGTTTTGAGGTTTTGAGGTCTTGAGGTTGTGAGCACGCCCCATTGACGTAAAGCCCATTACGGCCTGAAGTTCGCGGAAGTCCGGGTCGGCGGTCCTGGCAGCAAATTGCTTCAGAGCACGTTCCTCTTCGTCGGAGGTCCCGGCCTCGAAGTATCGCTCGCAGAGTTGCAGCCAGTATTGTTTATCCTTGATCTGTTCCATATTTTTCATTCATTTGCTTGTAGCATTCTCTAATCGTCTTTCTTGCTCTCGACAGTTGCATCCTCACCGCCGCCTCTTGCATTCCTTCGCGTCGGGCTATCTCATCGTAGCCCAGTTCCTCTATGTCGTGCAGTTGTACGATGCGCTGTTGCAAGGGGGTGAGCCGGGTGTCAATCAGTTGGCGTACGATGCGATATTGTTCGTGCCTCTCTTGTTCGGCCTCGGTGTCAAGTGCCAGTGAGGTGTCTTCGCCGAGGCCCTCCACGTCGGTGGTCGGATGCTCTGCCCTGTGTCTGAGCTGGTCAATGCTGATGTTCCTCACCGTCACGCTGGCCAGTTTCTCGGCCTCAGTCATTGAGCGGAGTGTCGATGCCCGAGGCCACAGTCGGCTGAAGGCCTCCTGTAGTGCATCCTCGGCATCGTCCTGGCTCTCCAGCAGCCGTCGGGCCATCTGGAGCAGGCGGCTCCGTCCCTTGGTGAATGTCGTTATCAGATTGTTTTCGCTCATTGTTTATCGGTTTTTCAGCCTCCTGTTATCAGCGGCTTTCATACATATAACGTGGCTTTTCGCGTTTTGTAACACTCAAAGCCACATTTTTTTATTTTTTTGTGCGCACACAATAGCTTGCCAGGGGTTGGGAATGCACTTTTGTGCAGGCACAATGGCTTGCCAGAGTTTCGGACAAAGTTCTGTGCGTCCACAAGAGCTTGCCAGAGTTTCAAATTGGGAATTGTGCGCACACAATTGCTTGTCCGGACTTTGAAATGTTGTTTCGAGCACTCGAATAGTCCGACTTTGTGCCAACTCGGACTATTGTGCATCCACAATTTCTGATTTGAAACTCTGGCAAGGATTTCGAGACGTCGAAAACTTCATTTGAACCTCTGGCAAACATTTCGAGTGCTCGAAAACTCCGTCACAAAGTCTGGCAGGGTTTTCGAGCACTCGAACAGGGATAGTAAGCGACTTCGGGGTGTTATTTATTTCACCATCATCTTCTTGCCCTCGCACACATACACCTCTCCGCTTCGCATCTCGCTCGCTCGCTGTCCGTAGGCGTTGAAAAGTGTGGACGAGGGAGCAGGTTCGATGCTGAGAGTGGGCACGTAGGCATCGTCAGAACGATAGGACTGAAGGTCGTAGAGGGCGGGGAGGGCACGGTGGTCATTGTTGTTCCAGAGGCCGCGGTCGAGCCAGGAGCTGATGACGATGGTGTTGGCGTTCCATGTGGGGCCGCCATTGCCATTCTCCTCGGGGAACCACCAGTAGAGGCCGTTCACATTGGGGTGCAGCTTGAGCTCGGCAATGAGGTCCTGCAGGAAGAGCTGCTGACCTTCGGGCGAGCAGGGCCAGAGGTCGCGCGTGTCGTAGGTGACACCCTTGTTGGGCCACCATTCGTAGTTGTAGGCGGTCTCGACGATCTGTACCTGCTTTGTGGGGAACGAGGAGGCGAGCATCGAGAGTGTACCGCTCAGCGTGGTGATGGGGGCATGCCAGATGGGATAGTAGCTCAGGCCGATGATGTCGTAGTCGAGGTCAGCGAGCTTCTGGTAGAAATATTCGGTGTCCGAAGCCTTGGCAGCACGCTCGGTGTGGATGATGATCTGGGCCTCAGGACAGCACTGGCGCACGGCACGGCAACCCTCGCTCAGGACGGTGAGCAGGCCCTCCCAGTCGTCGCCTGCCTTGTCGTAGGGATGCACCTGGATGCCCACCATGCCATACGAAATCTCGTTGCCTACCTGCACGAAGTCGGGGGTGGCACCAGCGGCATTGAGCGAGGTCAGGCAGTCGGTCGTGTACTGATAGAGACGCTCGGCCTTCTGTGCGGGGGTGGTGCAGTCGCTCCAGGCAGCAGGCAGCTTCTGGTTGACGGGGTCGGCCCAGGTGTCGCTGTAGTGGAAGTCGAGCATGAACTGCAGTCCTGCCTCCTTGATGCGCTGGCCGAGGGCGGTGACGTACTCCAGGTCCTGCACCACGCCATCTTTGGACTCGCTGGGGTTGGGATCGACAAAGAGACGCACGCGCATGGCATTGAGCTTGCACTCGTCGCGCATGTAGAGCAGCACGTCGTCGATTGTCTGCCCCTGTTGGTCATAATATGGGGTGTTATATTGCTCGTAGCGTGGCAGCAACGAAATGTCGCCACCCACATAGTGCTGTTGCTGGGCAAGGAGGGGTGTCGTGGCAACAAGAGAGGCGATGAGGAGGAGACGATGCATTTTGGGTTTTGGGTTTTGAGGTTTTGAGGTTATGAGGTTTTGAGGTTTTGGGTTTTTGAGGTTATAAGGCTGTGAGGTTATAACCTACAACTCGTGCCTTGACAACCGCTCCCATGCCAGCTGTTCGAACTTGGTGCCTGGGCGGCCATAGTTGGCGTAGGGATGGATGGCGATGCCTCCGCGTGGGGTGAAGATGCCTGTCACCTCGATGTAACGCGGATCCATCAGTCGGATCAGGTCTTTCATGATGATGTTGACGCAGTCCTCATGGAAGTCGCCATGGTTGCGAAACGAGAACAAGTACAGCTTCAGCGACTTCGACTCCACCATCCTGACGTCGGGGATGTACGAGATCACGATGTTGGCAAAGTCGGGCTGCCCAGTGATGGGGCAGAGGCTAGTGAACTCGGGGCAGTTGAACTTCACCCAGTAGTCATTCTCAGGATGCTTGTTTACGAAGGTCTCGAGCACTTCAGGCGCATAGTCCTGCTTATATACGGTCTTCTTGTTGCCCAGAAGGGTCAACGTCTGTTCGTCTGATCTTTCCATAATCAATGTTATTTTTTCGGCAAAGATAGCGTATTTTTCGATTCTTTCCAAATTTACTGCTATAAAATGCAAAAATCACCAGCGTTAGTGCATGGATTTGCACATTCGCTGGTGATTCTGTTAGGGTTGAATTGTGTCACGAAGCAGAATTATCTTTTCAAGACCACCTGGTCATTCTCGATAATGAGTCCGCAGGAATGCGGAGCAGGTCTTCCTTGCAGATCGAATTTCGCTGACTGCGACTTCGGAGTGTCGTTGCTGATGGTGCTGATGGACGTGCCGGATTCAACGAAGTCATAGTCTATAGTATAGATATCATAATTATCATCATACCAGTACTCGATATAGGCTTGTTGTGCAGAATAATCAATGTGCCAGCGGCTTGTGTAAAGGCAGTCATGACTGGTAGTTTCCATCGAAAGGTAGATGAACTTATATGTATCGTACTCTACATCCAGATGCGCACGACCAGATGACAACTCTGCCATGAAGTCTGCTGAGACAGGCTTATCATTCGCCATGACCCATGAGAGGTGTGGTTTCTGCGAGTACAACACTTTGTCAAACATGTACTTTACCACATTTCGGATCAGGTTCCTGCCTGCAGCTGACAGGTTTGACATCAGTGGTTGAGCCAGACCGAGGAAGAAGAAGTTGCCGCATAGAGTACTTAGCATGATATTGGGTGGGAAAGCGTAGCTGTCTGGCAAGTCCACACGGGCGAAAATGCGGTATTCGAAAAGGAACATACAATCACAGATGACTGCATTAAACCTGGGCTCTATGCCGGGGAGATAGAGAGAGGTCGTACCATCTGCGGCTGACAGCACATCATCGAACAGCGCAAATTGCTGTTCGGTGTCGGTAATGTGAATGCTAGGATTAACAATATCACGTTCGATATGGAACAAGATTGGTTCATCGTAATGTACAAAGGTCCATAAGTTGGTGAAGTCTGCATTAAGGCAAAGCATGGGGACTCTATCTACTAATTCGCCAAGTCGCTTCACAACAGGATCCTCAGCAGTGCGGTCGTTGCCCGTATCGCTCACGACGATCAGTTTGGACGATGCCAGCGTGTTCAAGCCCTCCTCATCGATCTGACACATCTCAACAGGCACCAGCTGATAGTCTTCGGGCAGAGCCTTGCTGATGTTGCTGTAAAGATAGTCCTCCTCCAGGCCGAGATAACCTGGGGTAGCAGAATCATAAAGATACACCACGTCACGCTCGTTGAAACTTTGGGCTGACAAACCAATGCAACTGAAGAAAATCGCAGCAATTGTAGATACAATGTGTAAAGTCTTCATAATGGTTTTTTTTTGAAATTACTCTGCTTATGCCTTACTTGATCTTCTGACCAAAGGCATTGTACTGATGTGAGCCCTGGCTGAGGATAAAGCGTCCGTCGATGAATGCTTTGGAGCCATGTGCTGGAGCTGCTTCTGCATTATTGAGACTATCAAGGCTGAGCACACTGGAACCATAAACGACCTCTCCACCAATAATGACCTCGACAAGCTTAGTGCCGTAATCGCCAATAACAGAGTACTGACAATTATTAAACACACCACGTGTATCTCCAATGCCTTTTATCCACTGGCCTTTGCCGTAGGGATAGTTGGGTTCTGACATGTCGAATACCGTACATTCGTGACCCAAATAATTTTGCGTACTGATGCCGTCACACTTCAACTTCGAATCCATCTGCCAGATGCCCGGATAGGTTAGAGATGGACATCCTAATCCTGTTACGACGTCGTCTGCCTCGATTCCGAAGTCGTAGAGCAGGCATGTGGGATTGTCTGCTTGTTCTGAAATATACCAGATTTTTTCACCTTCACGATACACATAGCCATAAGGAATCTTAATATCGTCATTTATGGGATTGTCTTTAAGCTCTAACCACATCTGCAAGCATTGAATACCATTCACAGTGCATTCTCCACTGAGGCTATATATGTTGTAACAAATATATTCATCACCAAATGCGTCGCAAACAAAAACTTCTTCAACCCATACGCTGCCATCACGGAATGCGTTGATTTCACCCTCTTGCGCAAAGCCTGCCATAGGTAGCATGGCAAGGCTTAATAAAATGTTTTTGTAATTAATCATAATGTTGTATTTAAAATTTGAAGGTTTGTATATCTTGCATTGACACCATCTGTTTCCGGGTCTAAGAGTGGGGTAAAATAATAGTCATCATAATTGTTTATTCCCCAACCCCAGTTTATTTTGTAATCTCAAAGTCTGTGGGACGATCAGCTTGAACCAGAACGGTGCTGTTAGCGTTGATCTCCGCATGGAAGACGGGAATGTCGTATCTGCCACTTTCTGTGTAGTGACAATCTCCTAGGAGGACGATTCTGTCATTGTCGTCATTCCCTTCTGCAAAGACAATGGATAATGTCAATGCAGAGAGAATAGATAAAAGTGTTTTTTTCATATTCTTGTTACAATAAAGGGTTAAAAACTTGCCGCAAAGATGGTGTTTTTCCCCGAAACAGACAAGAATATGACTTCACAAATAGTTCACAAACGATTTTGTAACAAATGTAACATCAAAAAATGCAAAAATGTAACATTACAGACCTAAGATAAACTTGTCCCAATCTTCTGTAGAGCCCTCTTTCTGCAATACTTTTTTGTAGAGGCGCTTGCGGGCATTGCCAACAGCAGAATAGGAGCGACATAACAACGTGGCTATATTACTGGGTGAAACATGCAAGCGGATGAGTAAAGTAATCTTCCATTCAATATCTGTGAAATCATACAGAGCAAGTAACCTTGAGATAAAGAAAGGATTCATCAATCGGACTTTGGCTTCTATATTTTTCCATTCATCATTTTTCAATGGCTCTCCTTCCAGAATGTGGTTACTAATCATGTTGCATTCTTCTGTAGAGCGCCAGCGCAAATCAAAGGATTCTGCTAACTCGCCTTGCTTGTTTTGGGCAAGAAGTTCATTGAGTTGTAGTCTCAAACTATCGCAGGTATTTGATGATTCTTTCAGCTGTTGCTGCAAAAGGGAAATTTGTCTTACATTGTTTTTGATGACAGAGGAATCTTTTTCTTTTGACTCGTACAGCTGTTGCAGTCGTTGTCGCTGTTTTCTTGTATTTTCGTGATTCTTGCGAATCAAAAATACAAGGAACAAACTGATCAACGATAGTATTGCTGTGGCGGAAAGGGTTACAATGATAGATTGATGGTCCTGAACATGCTGAATCTTCAATTTGGTGTTTTCTTTCTCTCTCAACTGGTAATTGTAGAGAGCGTTGGCCAATCCGACAACTTCAGCATTGTCCTGCTGATGCTTTTTCTCTAAAAAACTCAAATACTCCTTGATTTTAGCAACCGCAGTTTCTGGACTATGTCGTTTTAATTCATATTCTGCCAACCATAGCTTGGCTTGAGCTTTTTGTTCGTAGGTGCCATTTTCCTGTTGCAAGGAAAAATAATATGCCGCAGTGTCTGGTTGCTCTTTATAACATGACAATATGGCCTTTACGCCTTGATACAAGCTTTCATTTTTAGTTATTCTCTCATTCTTGCAAATAGCGAGCCTCTTTTCTGCTTCTTGAAACATTCCCATTCTTGTCAGAGAATATGCCTCTTGACAGATTGAAGCGTACTGATTGACCGTATCTTTAGCCTTCGCTGCTAGTTCTCCAGATAACAAGAAGTATTGTATTGCGTCTTCGCTGCGAGATTGGGTCTGATATGTCTGACCAATATCGCAAAGTGATAGTATCATGCCAGTGGTGTCTTGGTTGATACTATCGATGAGGTATGACTTCTTCATTGCATCTATAGCATAATAATATAGGTGCTGACGTCGGAAAATATACCCCATTTGGGCATATATCACACTTTGCAATTTTATGAATCTTTTATCTGTTGTTTCTATGAAACGCCTTTGCTCCATCGTTTCAAGTGCTTGTTGGAAGTAGTCAAGCGCTTGAGGTGTATCTCCAAATTCGCGAATTACTCGGCCAGCATAATAGTATGCTTCTGGTAGGAGCCACGGATCGCCTCCAGTTTCGTAATAATGAAGAATAGAAAGAACAGTACTTGCAGTAGCCGGGTATTGATGAGCTTTGCATTGTGCCTTGACCATGAGCAACTGGTAATAGTTCCTCGTGGGTTCGTCAGCTTCGGCCATCTGGTGAGCCAGATTTTCCAGTCTTGCTAATGCACTATCAGGATTAACATAGGTCAAACTGTCTATGCGCAGCAACTCCACAGGGTACTGCATCACCTGCTTGCAACCCGAGCAGAGGGTAGCAAGCAGCAGGAGGAAGAAGATATGAGTGAGATGGCGTTTCATTTTTTATTTTGTATTAGTCGATGGTGTCGTTGGCAAATGTTTCGATGTCGATGTCTTCGATGTCGAATGCATCGAAGTCGGACATCCGGTCGTCGCCCATGGCAGTGGGTGTGGAGCTGTGGCTGCGTCGATAGGTGCAGACTTTGACAAAAAGCTTGCCCAGTGTGCGGAAGATGAGGCGCTTGTATGAGAAGCGAGGCTCGTCGATGTTGCCAGACATGGGCAGCTCGATGTCGCATACACCATTCCGGTCGGTCAGGGCATACACTCCTGTGCGGAAGGGAACGTGCATCTCGGCCTTGACGTCCTTGCGACGCTTGCTCACCTGAGGGTCGCGGGCGGTGAAGTGGATGAGTCCCTGCAGATTGCCATTGTGCACGTTGGCCTGGATGTTGCCGCTGAGGGTTCCGTTGTGCACCTCGTTGCCGAACATCTGGAGAGTGTAGGGAGTGAAGTCGTTGAGCTCGATGCCTGAGGCTGCCAGATTGAAGCGCATGTTGTGATGATCGTCCAGACGTCCATGATATTCGAGCGTGATGCTGCCTCCATGCCCCATCAGAGCCTTGCCCCTGACGTTGTTATGGCCCGTGAGCGAGAACTGCGGTGCATTGAGGCTGATGCCACCTATCTGGTAGTGGAAGGGCTCGACGTTGGTGGCAAGGTCGTGATAGAAGAGGTGACCGTCGCGAATCTGCATCTGCGCAATGTTGAGTTGGAAGTCGGGCTGGTTGTCCGGTTCGGTGACTTCGCTGATGGGATCATCGGACTGTGCTTCCTCGTCCAGCTGGGCTTCGGCCTTGTTCATCATGCGGGTGAAGTTGTCGATGCTGTCGCGGCCATAGGTGATGTCGAGCATGGGATTGTGCATCATCAGGTGTGTGAGGCCGATGCGGTTCTTGAGCAGGTTCATCTCGCTGACACCCACAGAGAGGCTGTCGCAGACGAAGACCTCCTGATCGTCATCGTCGCGCAGGACAAGGTGGTACACGTCGGCATGGCCTGTCATCTGGAAGTCGAGCACATGGCTGATTTTGCCGCTCATCTGCAGCTCGCCATTGAGCAAGCCATCGAAGCCCTCGGCCATCATGTATTGACGCACGTATGGCAGCAGGCCCTCCATGTTGAAGTCGGTGAGGCGCAGGTCGATGGAGTAGGTCATGCGACGCTCATCATAGACGAACTGTGTGGTGAGGTTGCCACCCTCGTAGAAGGTGAGGTCCATGCCCACACTGGTGTTGAGCTCACGCAGGTCGATGCCCGGTATGCGCAGGTCGATGTCGTTGATGCGGAAGTTGCTGTGCACCAGCAGATCCTGGTAGTGCAGGTAGCTGCGGGTGATGGCAATGTCGCGCAACACGATGGGGAGGCCCTCGTCAGCAGGATCGGGGTCGGCTGCCTCGTCGTCGGAGAGTCGAAGCAGGATGTCGGAGAAGTTGAGGACCGTCTCGCGCTGCTCGATGTTGAGGCGCAGACCGTCGAGCCGCAGGTACTCCATGTCGAGCACACCCACAAGCAGATGGTGCATCACCAGGTTGGCCTTGAGCTGATGCAGCTGCAGGAGTGGCTCCTCGTCGGGTTGCTGAGCATAGACGGTGAGCGAGTCGAGGGTGACGATGCCACCCAGCACGTTGACCGAGACATCGTCCAGATAAACTTTGCGCCCCAGCAGTTCGGTGCCGTGGTTGTTGATGTAGCTGCGCAGCACTGGGGGCAGCACCAGTTGTATCAGTAGCAGCAAAGCTACGACGATGCTGGTGACGATGGCCAGGAGACGCCATTTCATGATTGCTTTCATTGGGGTGTAGATGTTATGAGATTCGCATTGCGAGACTTGAATTTTTCTAAGCGCTTCCACCCTCAAGTGCCTTGATTTCTTGTTTGGCAATCCCAATTAGGTTGAAGAATCAATACCTCTGGGTCCTCTCGCAAAGGCTTAAACCGTCATGACGTTGCGAGGATGTTTGAGATGTAGGATATAGAAGCTGTAAAGGTACCAAAGAAAACAAAACGCTTGCAAATGAATGCAAGCGTTCTGTAGCGGAGAGAACGAGATTCGAACTCGTGGAACCCTAATCAGGTTCGTCGGTTTAGCAAACCGGTGGTTTCAGCCACTCACCCATCTCTCCAGTTGCCATCGATTAAGCGAGGGCAAAGATAGGGGTTTATTTGCAAACTTCCAAATTTTTTGGCAAAAAAATGAGAAAAAGTGTGCAATTGAATAAAAAAATGAGGAAAGCTGCGGTTTTTCGACGAAAAATGTGTATCTTTGCAGCGGAAAGATGGCTTTGCTCAACATGACAAGTGAGAACCATTTTTTCGCTTTCACTAAGAAGAGCAAGGGATGCTGTCCGCTGACAGTATCGCCCTCAGAAATCCTCAATTTCCTCAAAAACCTCGAATCAAAAAAACGAAAATATGCGCGAAAAGAAAGACGTGAAGAAACAAAGCGGTGGCAAGGCAAAGCGGATCGTTTTGTCGGTCATTGCCGCGATTGTGCTGCTGGGTGGCGGCGTGGCTTACTGGATGTGGCACCGCCTCACCAAGACTCAGGCTGTGGCTGACACGCAGTGGGTGTACATAGTGGGCAGCGAGGTGCAGACTCCCGGACTGCTGGCTGACAGCCGCATACAGCAGGCTCTCGGCCTGTATCACTTCGACGAGAAGCTGCAGGCAGGCAGTCTGGAGGGTGCCTATCGCATTGACAGCGGTATGACGGCTCGGCAGATTGCTCAGAAGATATGCTTCCATCAGCAGACACCCATTCGCCTTTCGTTCAACAATATACGACTGAAGGAGCAGTGGGCCAAGCGTGTGAGCGAGAAGCTGTTGTGCGACAGTGCCCAGCTGATGCAGGCTATGCTCGACCCTGCCTTCCTGCAGGAGGCCGAGATGGATACGCTCAACGTGATCAGCGTCTTCCTGCCCGACACCTACGAGGTCTATTGGAACACGTCGGCTCCCGACCTGATGCGCAGGATGCTGAAGGAGTACCGCCACTTCTGGTCGGAGGCTCGTGTGCAGAAGGCTGACTCGTGGGGATTGACGCCTCAGGAGGTCTCGGTGCTGGCCAGCATAGCCGAGGAGGAGACGGCCAACCGTGCCGAGCGTGGCAAGGTGGCAATGCTCTACTGGAACCGTCTGCAGTTCGACATGCCGCTGCAGGCTGACCCCACAGTGAAGTTCGCCTTGCAGGACTTCGGGCTGAAGCGCATCCTCAACAAGCACCTCGAGGTGGAGTCGCCCTACAACACATATCTGCACGAGGGTCTGCCTCCAGGACCTATCCGCATGGTGGAGAAGGCCACGATCGACTCGATCCTCAACGCCCGCATCCACACCTATCTGTATATGTGTGCGAAGCCTGACTTCTCGGGTACTCACAACTTTGCGACGAGTTACAGTCAGCATCTGCGCAATGCTGCGGCTTATCATGCTGCGCTGAATGCGAGGAATTGAGGAGTGGGACAACCCCCTTTTTCGCCCTTTTTACACCCCTTCTATGCCACTTTTACTCCCCTTATCCCCTTTCGGAGATAGTTTTTGGGCTGATAATTTGGTAGTTTCGCAAATTTTCAGTATCTTTGCGCCCGTGTGAATAATAATCGATTGCCACATGGGGCCGCTTTATTGCCCCGCGCGACGCGATGGATTTCTAATTCTACATCATTTTAATTTTACATTTACTTTAAGATGCCAGATATTTCAGAACGTGGCAAACAGATGCCACTCTCGCCTATCCGCAAGCTCGTGCCTTTGGCCAATGCAGCCAAGGCTCGTGGCGTGAAGGTATATCACCTCAACATCGGCCAGCCCGACCTCAACACCATGCAGGCAGGCCTCGATTCGCTCAAGAAGATTGACCGCAAAATTCTCGAATACTCGCCCTCGGAGGGCATCAAGTCGCTGCGCGAGAAGCTGCTGGGCTACTATCGCCGCTTCAAGATCAATGTCAGCCTGGAGGACATCATCGTCACCACGGGCGGCTCGGAGGCTGTGCTGTTTGCCTTCATGTCGTGCCTCAATCCGGGCGACGAGCTCATCGTGCCCGAGCCGGCTTATGCCAACTATATGTCGTTCGCCATCGTGGCTGGTGCCGTGATCAAGTCCATCCCTACTCGTATCGACGAGGGTTTCGCGCTGCCTCCGATGGAGGAGTTCGAGAAGCTGATCACTCCTCGCACCAAGGGCATATTGATCTGCAACCCTAACAATCCGACGGGCTACCTCTACAGCCGTAAGGAGATGAACCAGTTGCGCGACATCGTCAAGAAGCACGACCTCTTCCTCTTCTCAGACGAGGTGTACCGCGAGTTCATCTACACCGGTTCGCCCTACATCTCGGCCATGCACCTGGAGGGCATCGAGCAGAACGTCATCCTGATCGACTCGGTTTCGAAGCGATACTCCGAGACGGGCATCCGCGTGGGCTCGATCGTGACCAAGAACGCTGCCGTGCGCCAGAACATCATGAAGTTCTGCCAGGCCCGTCTCTCGCCACCGCTGCTGGGCCAGATTGTGGCCGAAGCCTCGATCGATGCCGACCCTGAATACATGCTCGACACCTACGACGAGTACGTGGAGCGACGCAAGTTCCTGATTGACGGCCTAAACCGCATCGATGGCGTCTATTCGCCTGTGCCTATGGGTGCCTTCTATACAATGGTGAAGCTGCCAGTGGACGATGCCGAGAAGTTCTGCGCTTGGTGTCTTTCGGACTTTGAGTTCGAGGGCTGCACGGTGATGATGGCTCCGGGCAATGGCTTCTATGTCACCCCTGGCCTCGGCAAGAACGAGGTGCGCATGGCCTACGTGCTCAACAAGGAGGACCTGAAGCATGCGCTCATCGTGCTGGGCAAGGCCATCAAGGTCTATCAGGCTACGGTCATGAACCAGGAGGACTGAGGGGAAGAGTCCCCTTTGCTCTCCCCTTAATATACCACCCTTTCTGTGTCCCTCCCTTATTATATAGCCAGACGCATACACTTCAGCAAGGGCGATGACACGCAGCGTGTGTCACCGCCCGCTATTCGTATTGCCATTGCCGGCATTGCCATCGGTGTGATGGTGATGCTGGTGACCGTGGCCATTGTGGTGGGGTTCAAGCAAGAGGTGAGGCAGAAGGTGATTGACTTTGGTGGCCACCTGCAGTTGCAGGCCTTTGTGTCAAACCAGACCTACGAGCTGCCACCTGTCTGCGTGGATGACAGCCTGATGCAAGTCTTCGGCCAGTTGCCTGGCATCACCCAGGTCGAGGGCTTTGTGACCAAGCCTGCGGTGTTGAAGACTGACGAGGACTTCATCAGCGTGGTGATGAAGGGAAAAGGGGAAGTACTGAGAGGAGGCAAGAGTGCACTGGATGAGACTGAGGGGTCCAAAGACGAAACTGTGGGGGGCGAAGACGATGACGAGGAGGGGCTTGATCCCCGCTCCATCGTCCTGAGTCGCCACATAGCCGATAAGATGCGGCTCGCAGTGGGCGACCAGGTGTCGGCCTACTTCGTGCAGACCGACCCGCATGCCGACCCCTTTGCCCTCGGTGCCGAGAACACCAAAGTGAAGGTGCGCAAGCTCACGGTGGCCGACATCTATGAGACGCACTTCTCCGAGATCGACCGTCAGATGGTGCTCTGCTCTCTGTCACTGCTGCAGGAGGTGAGCGGATGGGACGAGGACATGTATAGCGCCCTGTCGCTCAAGATCGATGACTTCGACCGCCTGGAGCAGCGTTACTATCAGACGATGGACTATCTGATGGGATATCGGGCTGACGCTGACGGAGAAGGAGCCACGGACGATGCCTCAGCCACCACGATGCTCACCGACCGCCAGGGCACGCCTTTCTATGTGCAGAGCATCGAACAGCTCAATCCGCAGGTGTTCAGCTGGCTTGAACTGCTCGACACCAACGTGTGGGTCATCCTCATACTCATAGCTGTGGTGGCAGCATTCACCATGATCAGCGGCTTGCTCATCATCATACTCGAACGCACGCAGATGATTGGCATACTCAAGGCTCAGGGCCTCGACAATGGCCGGCTGCGCAGCGTCTTTCTGTGGATAGCCCTCTTCCTCACGGGTCAGGGCATGTTGTGGGGCAATGCCATGGGACTGCTGCTCTGCTACGTCCAGAACCGCTGGCACATCATTGCCCTCGACCCCACAAACTACTATCTGGAGTGGGTGCCAATCCACCTCACCTGGCCCATGGTACTGCTCATCAACCTGGGCACCATAGTGGTCACGCTGCTGGTGCTCCTGGCCCCTTCGGCCCAGGTGGCCAAGATCTCGCCCACCAAGGCGATACAAAGTGAATAAACGTCCGACATAGCGAAAGGAATTGAATAAACGTCGAACTAACAAATACTTATACCACACATGAAGAGACTCTCGTTACCAGCATGGATCGGCCTTGGAGCCGCCATGACTACAATGCTCCTGACACAGACAGGGTGCGCCCCTGCTGCCTCGAGCCCAGAGGACGGGCTGGAGGCTTACTTGCAGAACTTGCCCTTCGAGATGGGCGAGGTGTGCCGCCCCTCGTTTGCTGATTACTCACAATCGATCACCGATTTTGGCGGCGTGGGCGATGGCCATGCCGATAACACCGCAGCCTTTGCTCAAGGCATGCAGGCTGTGAGCCAGCATGGTGGAGGCCATCTGGTGGTGCCTCGTGGCGTGTGGCTGACGGGCCCTATCACCTTCGAGGATGGCGTGGATCTGCACCTGCAGGAGGGTGCGGTAATCTACTTCAGCGCCGACTTTGACCAATACCCCATCGTGGACACCTACTTCGAGGGACTGAAGACGCGTCGCTGCCAGTCGCCCCTCAATGCTAATGGCAAGAAGAACATAGCCATCACAGGCTTCGGTACCATCGACGGACATGGCGACGCGTGGCGATGGATCAAGCGATCGAAACTGACCGAGGGCGAATGGAACAAGCTGCTGAAGGTGCCTGGTTCGGTGACCGGTGTGGCTCAGGGATCGGAGGTATGGTCGCCCACACCATCGATACTGGAGGAGCTGCAGCGATGCGACATGAACGTGCCCACCTGGTGCCAGACCGAGGAGGACTGGCTCAAGGCTCGCGACTTCCTGCGCCCAGCACTGCTCAACTTTGAGCGCTGCGAGAACGTGATGCTCGAGGGCGTCTGCTTCCAGAACTCGCCTGCCTGGAACCTGCACCCCTTCATGTGCCAGAACGTAGTGATTGACAACGTCATGGTGATCAACCCCTGGAACAGCCAGAATGGCGACGGACTGGATCTGGAGGCCTGCAAGAACTGCCTGATCGTGAACACCAAGTTCGACGTGGGCGACGATGCCATCTGCGTGAAGAGCGGCAAGAACAAGGATGGCCGCGACCTGAAGACCCCGTGCGAGAACGTGGTCGTGGATGGCTGTGCTGTGTATCATGGCCACGGAGGATTCGTGGTGGGTTCGGAGATGTCGAGCGGAGTCAGGAACGTGAGTGTGCGTAACTGCATGTTCCTGGGCACCGACGTCGGACTGCGCTTCAAGTCGGCCCGCGGTCGAGGCGGCGTGGTGGAGAACATCCACATCGAGAACGTCAACATGATCGACATCCCTACGGACTGCATCCTCTTCGACCTGCACTACACCGGACTCTCGGCCAGCGATGCCCTGAAGCAGAAGCGCGAGAAGGAGGCTGAACGCCAGCGCCTCATAGCAGCCGGACTGCCTGTGCCCGAGGAGCCCGTGCCTGCTGTGACCGAGGAGACGCCTCAGTTCAAGGACATCTACATCAACAACGTGACATGCCAGGGAGCCATGCGTGCCTTCTACTTCAACGGACTGCCCGAGATGCCTGTGACCAACATCAACATCTGCAATGCCCAGGTCACTGCCGACTACGGCATCGAGATCAACGAGAGCCGCGACATCAAGATCCAGAACGTGGCCCTCTACCTGCCCGAGGGCATTGACCCACTGATGACCGAACATGCCGAGAACATCGCCATCGAAGGTCTGATGGTAAATGGCAAGAACATCGAATAACCGCAATCCTGACAATCGAAGGATCGTTGCTTCGAAAAAAAGCGATTCCTCGAAAAGACCGAATCTTTGAGCCCCCAATCATGAAAAGAACTGTTTTATCCATATTTGCCACCCTCTGTGCCACTGCAATCGTGGCCCAAGAGCACGCCGAGATGGCCTACGTCGCCTCGACCGCACAATTGACGCTCGACGCTGCCAGCATCAGCAAGAAAGGCGTGGTGAGCATTGAGGTCAGCAACCCCAATGCCACAGAGTACAAGGATGCACCCGTGTGCGTAAAGCTGCCTGAGGCCAACAAGTGGCAGGGTGCCACTGTGTGGTGCGAAGGCGTGGAGATAGCCTCGCAGCTCGACGACCTGAATGGCGATGGTGTGATGGACGAGCTGGCCCTGGTCATCGACCTGGCTGCCAACCAAGGCAAGACCCTGCAGGTGACCCTGAGCAAAAAGCCCCTGCCTGCCGACCGCTACGAGAGCCGCGTTTTTGCCACCATGCGTCGCCGCAATGTGAAGAAGGGCCGCACCATCGACCTCACGGAGCAGAACCCGCTGATCGACACCATCTCGTGCACATCGGATGCCTGGTATAACGAGGTCTTTCCCCACGGTCTCTGCTTCGAGAATGAGCTGATGGGCTACCGCGTCTATTTCCGCAGCGATCAGGGCACCGACCTCTATGGAAAGCGTGTGCCTCAGCTCGAACTGGAGCGCTCGATGTGGTACACACCTGAGATCCGCGACTCTGCCGCCATCTACAACTACGGCGAGGACTACATCGTGGTGGGTCAGACAGCCACCCTCGGCACCCTGCGTGGCTGGGACGACTCGAAGGACGACCCCAACTACCTCAGCACCCCGTCCGGAGCCAAGCTGGCCGATCCCTGCATGCAGATGCTCAAGCCCTTCGACTGGCGCCAGGCACGCATCGTGGCTCGCGGCCCTGTGCGCACCATCGTGGATATGAACGTGGAGGGCTGGCAGTACAAGGGCCATGTGCTCAATGCAAAGAGCCGCTACATCCTCTATGCTGGCAATCGTGAGCACCAGATTGTTCAGCAGCTCGAAGAACAAAACAACAAAACGACAAAACAACAGGGCAACGACGAGCTCAGCTCCCTGGAGTTCGTGACAGGTGTGATGAAGGTGGGCTCGCTCAATCACGACAGCGTGGATGTGGCCATCAACGAATACATGTTCGATGGCGAGGGTCTTTGTGCCTCGTATGGCAAGGACTGGCCCGATGGCAACCGCAAGAACTTCCCTTACATGTCGAAGGCCGCCCTGGCTGTGTCGCTCCCTGCCCAGAACGTGACCCGCACCATCGACCGTCGCGAACAGATACTCTATGGTGTACGCCTCAATGCCGACGGCTCGCTCATCTACCGCGCTGCCTGTGCTGCGCCCGACCTCGAGACCTTTGCCCCCACTGCCGATGGCCGCTGGGATTATCTCCGCTGGTTCGAATGGTGTAAGGCGTGGAAGGAGCTGAAGCCAGTCAGCGTAACCGTGCAATAATCAGAGCAGACCTGCAGAATACAAAATAAAAAAGCAAACAGCACTTGGCACAAAAGCGAGCATAGAGCGCCAAAATCCAGAATAAACAAAGATTTTTGCTTCGATATTTGCTTATATATATTATAATGTGTATATTTGCGCCCGCTTTTATGAGTTGTTTCGTTGGATCAACAGGTTAATCTGATATGTGGGGTAATGCTTGTTTTTGTTAATATGTTATATTGTTGCTGTGTTTTTTGTTATTGTTGCGACACACAGCATCAACAAAACAACAAAAGAACAAAACAACAAATTAACAAAAAAACAAAACAACAAAAACAACAAAGCAACAACAAGAACAAAACAACAAAAAGAACAAAGATATGATGAATTTTGTACAGGAACTCAAGTGGCGCGGCATGATTCAGGACATGATGCCCGGCACTGAAGAGCAGCTCCAAAAGGAGATGACCTCTGCTTATCTCGGCATCGACCCAACTGCCGACTCACTCCACATCGGCCACCTCGTGGGCGTGATGATGCTCCGTCACTTCCAGCGTGCCGGCCACAAGCCATACGCACTGATCGGTGGCGCCACAGGCATGATCGGCGACCCTTCGGGCAAGTCGAAGGAGCGTGTCTTGATCGATGAGCCTATGCTTCGTCACAACCAGGAGTGCATCCGCAAGCAGCTTGCCAAGTTCCTCGACTTCGATAGTGATGCTCCTAATGCAGCCGTGTTGGTCAACAACTACGACTGGATGAAAGACTTCACCTTCCTCGACTTTATCCGCAACATCGGCAAGCTCATCACCGTGAACTACATGATGTCGAAAGACTCCGTAAAGCGTCGCTTCACCGGCGAGAACGGTGCCGAGGGCATGTCGTTCACCGAGTTCACCTACCAGCTCCTCCAGGGCTACGACTTCCTGCACCTCAACGAGGCATGCAACTGCAAGCTTCAGCTTGGCGGTGCAGATCAGTGGGGCAACATCACCACCGGCACTGAGCTGATCCGCAAGGTGACTGGCAACGAGGCTTTCGCCCTCACCTGCCCACTCATCACCAAGGCTGACGGCAAGAAGTTCGGCAAGACTGAGTCAGGCAACGTATGGCTCGACCCTAAGCGCACTTCTCCATACAAGTTCTATCAGTTCTGGCTCAACGTGACCGACGAGGATGCCAAGCGTTACATCCGCATCTTCACCTCGCTCACCCAGGAGGAGATCCTTGACCTTGAGAAGCAGCAGGAGGAGGCAGCACACCTACGTCCACTCCAGAAGCGTCTGGCTCAGGAGATTACCGTGATGGTACACAGTCAGGAGGACTACGAGATGGCCGTAGCCGCCTCGAACCTCCTGTTCGGTAATGGTGGCGCCGACGAGCTCCGCAAGTTCGACGAGCAGACCCTCCTGCAGATCTTCGAGTCAGTGCCTACCTTCGAGGTAACCAAGGATCAGCTGGCCGAGAGCGCTAAGGCTGTAGACCTCTTCGCCGAGGGCATCGGCATCTCAAAGGGTGAGTTCCGTAAGCTCGCTCAGGGTGGCGGCATCAGCCTCAACAAGCAGAAGCTCGCAGCCTTCGATCAGGAAATCACCGAGGCCGACATGCTGCAGGGCAAGTACCTCATCCTGCAGAAGGGCAAGAAGAACTACTTCCTCGTCACCGTGAAGTAATTAACTCAAGTATCGTAAGTTCGACTTGAGGGGAGTTGCCGCTTCTACCTCGACATCAGCGACAAAGAGGGTGGCTACAATGCCAATGTGGACGACGCTACCGGCTTGGCCCGCTCTCTCGTGCTGAATGTAGAGGGTGCTGATGAAGGGTCTTTCATACGCGACGTCACGACGCCTGCTCCTGACAGAACCATCGTAGTCAGTCAGCATCTGATCGGACTCAGTACCGGACAATATCTCATAAAGGGCCAGACAGTCATTGTAAAGTAAAAGAACGCGAGTTCGGCAGGATATTCCGAACTCGCGTTATTGTTTTTTTCAACGTGACAATTGTAGATGCCTTTGCAAGGATGCGGAGCATCGTTCTTGAGCGCTGAGGCCCTTCTGCTAATCTGCAGAAACTCATTTGGGGGACGCTGCTGCCCTCTGTAGATTTGCAGAAGCTCCTTGGGGGAGCGCTGCCGCCCTTCTGCTAATCTGCAGAAACTCATTCGTAAGCTCTGGCAAGCATTTGTGGCTGGAAAGAAGCTCGTTCGTAAGGACTGGCACCTTTTGGCAGCTTAACAAGAGATTGCACCGCTTACGTGAGACTTGGTTACACATGGATTTTCAAAAAATCCCTCACTCCCTCACTGGCTATAACTATCTTGTTGCAAATCAAATGACTTACTTCACTTTTTTGAGTGAGGGATTAGTGAGGGATCTCTCACCAATCCCTCACTCAAACGCTTATTGGATATCAGGAGATTAGGGCCCGAAGTGAGGGAGTGAGGGATTTTTCGAAGATCCATGTGTGGCCCTGCACTGATGCTATGCGTAAGTAGTGACGGCTGCCTGTCATAACTTGTGCCTGCCTCTTGCAATCAGCTAAGCAATTGTGCGTCCACAATCCTCTGTTCGGAGTGCTGGCGAGCAATTGTGCATCCACAATCCTCTGCTCAGAATGCTGGCAAGCCTTTGTGCGTCCAAAATTCTTTGCCAGTGGTCTGGGAAGGCCTTTGAGCGGCCACATCAGCCTGCTTGGACCTCTGGCGTGTCATTGTGTCCACACAATAGTCGGCTAGTGACGATGGAGGGAATGTAACGAGGGTGGGCTTGTCTTATTCAGTGAGAATGTCGGTTTTTATTCTTTCTCCAAGATCCTATTTACGAGCAGGGTGACGTCGGCGGCTGGGACTTGGCCATCGCCATTCAGGTCGCCTTACACCCTGTTCTGACGGGATGGGGGCTCATTCCTGCGTCAGCCTCACGCCCACGGAGGCGATGCCAGGGATGGAGCGATGGCTACCGGTCTGAGGGGTGATGAGGAGGCGATAGGTGCCTGCAGAATCGAAGCGCAAGGTAAGGTCGGGCAGTGGGATGGACTGGGTGATGAGCGAGCCCCACGTGTGGCCGATAGGCTGACCGAGGGAGTCGCGCAGCTGGGGAGCGAGGTCGCGGCGCAGCAGGTTGCGGACGGGGTGGAGGTAGCCACCCATGGTGTCGGTCTGCTGCACGAGCAGCTGCAGGGGCAGCGCGGTGAAGGGGAAGGAGGCGTCGAAACGTACGCTCATACTGAGCTGATAAGTGCGACGGGGGACTATGGGGTTCTTGATGGTGGCGGGCTGGGTGAGCAGCAGGTCATAAAAGAGCGTATCGGCCGATGTCCACCCGCTTTGGGGGACATCGACCGAATAGTCATAGACGGCTGTGTGTGGCTCATTCGGGCTGCTGCACGCGCTTAGTCCTGTCAGGGCTATCGCCATGATTGCCAGCATGATCACCACCCTGCTGACGAGGCTGGCGAGATTCGCGTGGTTCACGCTGTTCACGAGATTCGCGTGGTTCACGAGGCTTCTTGTCATGATTGTTCTTCTTGTTGCGGCTCTTGTTCTTCTTGCGGCGGTCGAAGCGGTTGATCTCCTCGTCGCCCACACCATCGGTAAACTCGGGTGTCTGCTGGTCGGGGTCGTCGTGGTCTGGAGCGAGCTTTTCGGGCTTCTCGCCGCGCTTGTTCATGTGATAGACATCGAAGGCCCGCTGTGAGGTGATGGTCACGGTGTTGAAGCCGCCCTCGCGTCCGGTGGAGTAGGTGCAGAGGTGTGCCAGAATGTCGGTCTTGAAGAGGTGGTATTCACTGTCCATGGTGTAGAGCACGATGTCGCGGCTAGGCATCTCCTTGTTGGCCTCCATGTAGCAATCAACCTCGTAGTTGAGGCAGCACTTGAGCTTAGCGCACTGGCCGGCGAGCTTCTGGGGGTTGAGCGAGAGGTCCTGGAAGCGGGCGGCGGCTGTGCCAACGGACTGGAACTTGGTCTGCCACTTGGCGCAGCACAGCTCGCGGCCACAGGGCCCGATGCCGCCAATGCGGCCGGCTTCCTGTCGGGCACCGATCTGCTTCATTTCGATGCGCACCTTGAAGGCGGCGGCAAGGTCCTTGATGAGCTGGCGGAAATCGACGCGTCCGTCGGCTATGTAGTAGAAAATGGCTTTCTGTCCGTCGCCTTGGAACTCGACGTCGCCAATCTTCATCTCGAGGCCAAGTCCCTCGGCAATCTCGCGGCTGCGGAGCATGGTTTCGTGCTCGCGTGCCTTAGCCTCGCGGTAACGCTCCATGTCGTTGTCGCGGGCTATGCGGAAGACCTTTTTCTGCATGTCGGGCGAGTCGAAGTGGAAGTTGCTCTTCTTCATCTGCAGGCTTACGAGGTAGCCGGTGAGCGTTACTTCGCCGATGTCGTGTCCGGGTGTGCCCTCGACGGCCACGATGTCACCCTTGTGCAGGTCGAGCTTCTGGTCGTTGAGGTAGTAGCCCTTGCGTGTGTTCTTGAACTGAACCTCCACGTAGGGGCACTCGTCCACCAGCTCGGGCGCATCGCCCATGTAGTCGAACACCATCTGCGGCTTGTTCTGGCGGCAGATGTTGGTCAGACTGCGGCAGTTGTCGGAGTCCTTCAGGCTGGGTTCGGTCTGGAATACGTCACTTGGCATAAGCTACGGAGCGTGTTTCGCGAATGACGGTAATCTTGACCTGACCGGGGTAGGTCATCTCCTTCTGGATCTTGGTGGCGATTTCGGCTGAGAGCTTCTCCGACTCGGCGTCGCTCACCTTGTCGGCACCCACGATGACGCGGAGCTCGCGACCAGCCTGGATGGCGTACGACTTGACTACGCCCGGGTAGGCCTGAGCCAGGTTCTCCAGGTCGTTGAGGCGCTTGATGTAGGCCTCGACAATCTCACGGCGGGCACCAGGACGTGCACCTGAAATGGCATCGCAGATCTGCACGATGGGGGCGATGATGGAGGTCATCTCACACTCCTCGTGGTGAGCGGCAATGGCGTTGCAGATGTCTGGCTTCTCCTTGTACTCCTCGGCAATCTTGGCACCGAGCAGGGCGTGTGGCAGTTCTGGCTCGTCGTCGGGCACCTTGCCGATGTCGTGCAACAGACCAGCGCGGCGGGCTTTCTTGACGTTGAGACCCAGCTCGGCGGCCATGATGGCACAGAGGTTGGCCGTCTCGCGAGCGTGTTGCAGGAGGTTCTGGCCGTAGGACGAGCGGTACTTCATCTTGCCGATCATGCGGATGAGCTCAGGATGCAGACCATGTACGCCCATGTCGATGCAGGTGCGCTTGCCGGTCTCGATGATCTCTTCTTCGAGCTGCTTGCGTACCTTGGCCACCACTTCCTCGATGCGGGCAGGGTGGATGCGGCCGTCGAGCACAAGCTGATGCAGGGCCAGACGGGCAATCTCGCGACGCACGGGGTCGAAGCACGAGAGCACGATAGCCTCGGGGGTGTCATCGACTACGACCTCGACGCCGGTGGCTGCTTCGAGGGCACGGATGTTGCGGCCCTCGCGACCGATGATGCGGCCCTTGACCTCGTCCGAGTCGATGTGGAACACGGTGACTGCATTCTCGACTGCCGTCTCGCTGGCCACACGCTGTATGGTCTTGATGACGATGGACTTGGCCTCCTTGTTGGCGGTCATGCGGGCATCGTCCATGATCTCGTTGATGTAACTGGCAGCCTCGGTGCGGGCCTCGTCCTTGAGGTTCTCGATCAGGGTCTTCTTGGCCTCTTCGGCGCTGTGTCCGGCAATCTGCTCGAGCATCTGGCGGCCTTCAGCAATACGGGCTTCGGCTTCCTGGGTCTTCTGCTCCACCATCTCGAGCTGCTTTTGCAGGTTCTGGCGGGTGTTGTCGTTGTCGTTGATTCGGCGGTCGAGCTCAGACTGCTTCTGCTGCAACTGCTGCTGCTGCTGCTTGATGCGCTGTTCGTTCTGCTGGATTTTCTGGTTACGCTGGTTGGCCTGGCGGTCCAGATCAGACTGCATGCGACTGATCTTCTCCTTGGCGTCCAGGAGTTTCTGCTCCTTGAGCACCTCGCCAGCCTTCTCAGCCTCGGCCAATGTGTTCTTGTAGGTCTTGCCTAAGAATAAGTTCCATACAGCAAAGACGATGCCTCCACCCACGAGGAGACCCAGGATTGCTGCTATGATGATAGATGCGTTCATTTGTTGTTAATTTGTTGTTTGGTTGTTTTGTTCTTTTGTTTTTGTTGTTTTGTTGTTTGTTGTGTATGGGGGAGTGTTGGTGTGCAGGGCAAGGCACACACAAAAAAAGCCTGCCGTAGTCCTTGGGCACGAGTGCTGGGAACTACTGCTGGCAAACGGGATTGTATGATGCTGGAATTTGTGAAAACCGTGGGTGGGGTGAGGGGGGTCATTCGGCCTGCTGCGAGGTTGCTGGCTGCCCAGTCTGCGAGGCTGTAAACTGCTGAAGGTCGGACACAATGTCGGCCAGTTCGCTCCCTGCGGCGGCTGCCTTTGCCTCCTGCACCTGCTTTTGACTGCTGACTGCCAGATCGATGGCAGCCATGGCCAGAACGGTCTCGGACGGGAGGTTGGCACCCCTGAACTTTGTATTGTAGGCAACGAGTCGTCGATTGATCATGCGAGCAGCTTCGCGGAAGAGGGGCTCCTCGTCCATCTCTACCCAAATGGGATATTTCGACTCCCCAACCTGTATATTGATTCTGATTTTCTTATCCATATTGCAACACTAAGGCTTCGTCTCAGTTCTACGTTAGCTTCGTTCGTCGTCGTCAGAGTCGTTCGCCAGCGTAGTTGTTTTTCGTCGTTCTTGTTGTCGTCGTTCTCGTCGTTATCGTCTTGGTGCGTCACTTCTGAAGCTTAGCGATGCAGGCATCAATCTCGCTTACCATGGCGAGGTACTGCTCGCGGAGGCGTGCCACTTGTTCGGGTTTTCGGCCCGTGGCATCGATTCCGGTCTGCAGATTCTGATATTTTGTGTTGAGCTCGGCCAACTGCTGTGTGAGTTGGTGGATGGTGTCCTGTTGCACCTGCACCTGCTGCTGTAATTCCTGTGCACGAGCCTCTGCTGAGGTGCATCTGATCTTGAGCTGACTGATGAGCGACCGCAACTCAGCGGTCAGAGATCGGAGGTCTATGCTCATGGACATACAGACGGGTATATTGCGGTTAAGGAACCTGATAAAAACACAAAATTTCTGTGCGAAGATACAAACTTTTTGTCAAACTGCAAAAAGAAAACCCCGATTTTTGTCAAACCGAGGCTTTTTTTTTCTTTTTTTAATGATTTTTTGGTTCAAATCATGCCGATTTTTTTCATTTCTTCGGCACAAGTGTCGAGTTCGTGATACCAGTCGGCACCGAATTTTCGGGTCAAGGCTTCGCGCAGGCATTGATAGACGTGGAGTTCGAGCTTTCGGCCAAGTTTCTTGGCGCAACCGCACATCTTGGGCTGCTCGTCGTAGTTGAGGGCGGTGTAGTCGCCAATCTGCTTGAGGCGCACAGGATAGAGGTGGCAGGAGATAGGCTTCATGAAGGGCTTCTTGCCCTGTCGATAGCTCTGGAGCGTGTGGAAGCGGCCCTCGCGGAAGGCCTTCTCGATGGCACAGAGGCAGGCTCCCTCCACACGTTCGCCATTGGGCAGGGTGAGGGTGTCATAGGTGCAGAACACGCAGTCGCGTCCTTCGACCACCGAGGTCACCCAGTCGCCGGCCTTGTCCTTGAAGTAGGCACCCTCCTCGCGTATGACCTGCTGGCCACGCGGTGTGAGGTCGTCCCACACCAGGGGCAGCACCTCGTCGAGGGCACGGAGTTCCTCTTCGTCGAGGGGAGCTCCGCTCTCGCCCTCGCTGTTGCAGCACGCTCCCTTGCAGGCCTTCAGGTCGCAGCAGAATGCTTGTGCGAGGATGTCCTCGCTCACGAGTGTATCGCCAATGTGAATCATTTTTTTCTACGAATAGCTTATTTCCTTAATCTCGTCAATAGCCACAATGCCGTTGACGATGGCATAGATCACGAGGCCGGCGGGAGAGTGAATCTCGAGTTTGCGGGCAATGTTGCGCCTGTGGGTCAATACGGTGTGGATGCTGATGCACAGCTTGTCGGCTATCTCCTTGTTGGTCTGGCCTTTCACGACGCCCAGAATGATGTCCTTTTCGCGCTCGCTGAGGCAGCTCTTACAGTTGTCGTTCTTGTCGCCAGCCTCGTCGTCCTCTTCCTGGTTCACATCCACCTGACTCTCCAACAACGACACCACGGGTATGAAGATCGAGTCCTCGAGTTGTGTGTGGCTGGTCAGGTCGGCCTCAAACTCAAAGAGGTGTAGCAGAGCATCGTTGAGTTGCTCTCTGTTGTCTGACGAGGGGCAGTATCGAATGATGATATTCTTCAGGTCGGCCAGCTTACGGGCTATGAGCTTGTCGTGGTTCTGGTGGGTGTGGTCGTTTTCGAAGCGTGCCAAGCTCACGTCGGCAGGACGCTTGCCTCGAGTCAGACCCTCAACGTATTGGAAGAAGTGCTCGGACTCATACTCCTGATGGCGCTGTATCTCGACCACATAGTCATCGAAGAACTTCAGTATCAGGAAGCCGATCTCGTTGTGCGTGGAACAATCGACTGCATGGATGAACTTGCTGCGGATCGAAGGCAGCATGAAGTCGAGGAAGAAGGTGTGGCTGTTGCGCAGATAGGTCAGCAGACTGCTGACGTTCAAGGTTGTGTATTCGTCGAACGAAGGACGTATGCCCTGGCTGATGAAGTTGCACACGGCTATGAAGGTGTCCGAATCCACATGATTCTCTTCGCACACCTCACCCACGCTCTTGTCTCCAAAGCCCAGTGCTATGCCAAAACGGCTCATGACCTGCAGCAGGCGGAAATCTTCGCTGATGAGCTCTGCCAAGCTGTCTGCTTTGCGGTATTTGTGGCCCATTTTTAAGATTGAATTGATAAATTATTCGAATTTCACAAGCTCTCTCGCCTTACAACAGGTCACCCTTAGATTGATCATCAATGGCATCTTCAAGCTCGCTGCCGCAGAACTTGCAGTGGGTGGCCATCTCGTCATGTCCAGCCTTGCCGCAGTTGGGACACACACGACGGGCAGCGTTCTGGCTGTTGCGAATCATGGTGGCACTCACTATGCCTGTGGGCACAGCCATGATGGTGTAGCCTAGCAGCATGACGATGGCGCTGAAGAACTTGCCCACAGGCGTCACTGGGGTAATGTCACCATAACCTACGGTGGTCATGGTCACGATGGCCCAATAGATCGATGTGGGGATGTCAGTGAACTGTGACCCAGGCTCGTCACCCTCAACCATATAGATTATGGTGCCCAGGCAGGTGACGATGATCACGACGAACAGGAAGAACACCGAGATCTTGCGCATCGACTGCTTGATGCTCTCGAGCAGCAGATAGCCCTCCTGCAGGAACGAAAAGAGCTTGAAGATGCGGAAGATGCGGATCAGACGGAATGAGCGCAGCACAATCATGAACCTCGCGCCGTGGATGAAGAAGCCCAAGTACATGGGCAGGATCGAAAAGAGGTCGATCAGTCCGAAGAAGCTCAGCGCGTAGGCCTGTGGCTTGGGCGAGCAGTAGAGACGAGCCAGATACTCGAACGTGAAGAATAGTGTGAGGACATACTCCAGCACCACCAGCGCCAAGGTGGCGTAGTAGTTGGTGAACACTGAGTCGAACATCGTAATCAGGATGCTGACCGTGATGGCCACCATCAGAAGGATGTCAAACTTCTTGCCCATGGGCGAATCGCTCTCGAAGATGATGTCGTAGAGCTTGTCTTTCAGAACCTGATTGCGCATCAGGTCATTCCACTTTTCTTTGATATTCATGGTGCAAATATACGCATTTTCACGCTATTTTGATACACTTTTTGCTCAAAAACCACCAAAACAACAACTTTTTTTAGCCTTTTTGTTACATTGTATTAAAAAAACGCGTATCTTTGGGGTCACATTTGCTCATATTATTGCCGAAAACAAACAACAATAATACCAACTAACAAACAACAATGAGTCTTACAAACAACGTCCTTGTGCGTCGCTACAGGGACTTTCGTAATCCGTCGAACGTCAAGACGGTTGTGGGCAGCATCATAGCGTTGCTTGCCTATTTTGGCGCCCTTTTCATCGACCCGGCGTCATACGGCCTCCCTGGCCTTTCCGCTGTCGAAGTGCGTGTCATTGCCATTTTCCTGGCTGCTGCCATCCTGTGGATCTCGGAGGCAATCCCCACCTGGTGTACCTCTGTGCTTATCATCGTGGTGATGCTTCTCACCTGTTCCGATTCTTCGCTCTGGCTGTTCGAGGTAGCCAAGGCCAGCGACCCAGAGGACGTGCAGAAGGCCCTCGGCCTCGGCATCAGCTACAAGAGCATCATGGCCACGTTTGCCGATCCTGTAGTCATGCTCTTCATGGGCGGCTTTGTTCTGGCCATCGGTGTGGAGAAGGTTGGCTTGGATGTGTTCATGGCCAAAGCGCTGCTCAAGCCTTTCGGCAGTCATCCTTCTGCTGTGCTCGCAGGCTTCATTCTGGTCACCGCGCTGTTTTCTGCTTTTATCTCAAATACTGCCACCGCAGCCATGATGCTGGCCTTCCTGGCTCCTGTGCTCCGTTCGCTGCCTGGCACCTCTAAGGGCAAGATAGCCTTGGCCATGGCCATTCCTCTGGGTGCCAACATCGGCGGTATTGCTACCCCAATCGGCACACCTCCTAACGGTGTGGCCATGAAGTACCTCAATGATCCTTCGACCATCGAGGCGTTGCAGGCCAAGGGTCTGGAGTCATGCGAGGTGACCTTCGGCCAGTGGTGTGCTGCCATGACCCCAGTCACCCTCATCACTCTTGCCATCGGTTGGGTAGTGCTGCTGTGGCTCTTCCCATTTGCTGATGGCGAGCGCATCGTGCTCAAGATCGACGGCCATCTCAAGAAGGGTTACAAGACCTGGGTCGTTGCTGCCACCTTCGTGCTCACCGTAATGCTGTGGTTCACCGGCGAGCTCAATGGTCTCAATGCCAACGTAGTTGCCCTCGTGCCCATCTGCTGCCTCTGCCTTACCGGCCTTTTGAGCAAGAAGGACCTTGAGAAGATCAACTGGTCAGTGCTCTGGATGGTGGCTGGAGGTTTTGCACTCGGCCTTGGTTTCAACCAGTCGGGCTTAGCTAAGGATTTGGTGACCTCCATCCCATTCGAGACCTGGTCACCCATCGTAGTGCTCATAGCCGCAGGCCTCATCTGCTGGCTGCTCTCCAATTTCATTTCGAACTCGGCCACCGCAGCCCTGCTCATCCCTATCCTTTGTGCAGTGGGTGTAGGCATGGGTCCAACCCTGCTCGAGGTGGGTGGCATGCAGTCCCTCCTCTTCGGAACCGCTATGGCTGCATCGCTCGCCATGACTCTGCCAATCTCTACTCCTCCTAACGCCATTGCCTCATCTACTGGCATCATCTCGACCTCTGACATGGCTAAGGCTGGCCTCATCATCGGCGTCTTGGGTGGCGTGGTAGGCTACCTGCTGTTGATCTTCGTGTTCTAAGCCATCTGCTGTTGATAGTCCTGTCCCTGAGCCACTTGTTTTGGCTTGGTTCGTGACAAATGCCTCGAAATACTGGACATTATTTCAATACAAAAAAGTACACCCTCGTTACAGATGCAGTAGCGAGGGTGGTCTTTTTATATCATTTAAGTTTCGCAAGTGCTCTACTATTATGATTATAGGAAATTAAGGATTTAAATATGATATTAGGAGGATAGTACCGGTTGTCGAATAACTTCCGACGTACGTAGGTATTATCCTAGTATCCGAATATCCTAAAAATACTAATATCCATTTCAGTTTGAGCTTGCAAAAGCTGTATTATATAATTTTACATCTTCATTTTTACATTCAAAATGTAATCACACCCTCCCGATGTATGCCATCGACCTTGATGGTCATGGGGTGTGGCAGACGGACGTGACGCACATGTTTCGACTCATTGATGGCTGGCAGGGCATTGAGCATCTGTTCGCGCCAGAGCCCGTCGCCACGGAAAGCATTGATCGTGAAGTATGACACTCCCAGCGATGTGAGGTTCTGGAAGAAGTGTGTGCCTTGCGACGGATCCACTTGGAACGAATCCAAGCCTGCCTCTACAATCACCTTGGCAGCCGAGATGTGCGGCCACTTGACAGGTATGCCCAACCATGGGTCGCTCGATCCCCAGCGTCCAGGGCCTACGTAAATGCAGTGGCGGCCTTCGTCGAGCAGCTGGCGGTTGATCTTCTCGATTTCCTCGGCTATCTGTGGATTGTGACCGGCGTAGTAGATGATGTCGGGGGCTGAACCGTCAGTTCTGTCTGGGCCAAGGGTCTTGACGTATACCACATCCTCCACATCGGTCACAATGCCATGCCCGATGGCCGAGTGGCTGCGCAACAGGCAGTCCTGGTCGGGGATGAGGGTGAGGTCTTCGTCGAGCTTCATGTTGTTGTCCACCATTGGTCGGATTTGCAGCAGGTAGAAGGTGCCCCTTTCGCCCTTGCGCAAATCCACGGCAAACTCAATCTCCACGGGTCTGCGCATCTCTTCCTCGCCGTACTTCAGCACCTTCTGCATCAGCTCGGGCAGTGGGAACATGCCATTCTGCAGCACTCCGGCAAAGCTGATGATCTTGCGGTTGCGTCCCTCGTAGTAGCCGTCGTAGATGCATTGATCCATAGGGTCGAACGTAGAGCAGACCATAGGCAGTGTGCCGTCGGCATCGGCCACACGCACTGGCCACTTGCGCAGGTTGAAGCCATCGTCGGCCTTGAAGTCCAGATTCTCCATTGCACCCTCTTCGGGTATCTCTAGTGCCAGGAAGGCTGTCTGTGTGTCGCGCAGGGCAATCTCCATCTCGCTCATCTGCAGCACCTGATTGGGGTGCGATGGGCAGACGCGCAGCGCTGTGCCGCCATCCACAATGTATTTGCCTAAACCGAACGCCAGCGACACAGTGCCCTCGTTGGCCTGTTCGTCGCCGATGGGGTAGTAGTTGATGGAGCGAGCCACTCCCGAGATGTGCGGATAGAACCTCTGACCATGCTGTTGTCCCACCACCTCCTGCAGGATCACGGCCATCTTCTCCTGGTCGATCACGTTCTTGGTGGCAGTCATGTAGTCCTTCGAGCCATGGTAGAACACTGAGGCATAGACGGCCTTCACAGCGTTGGCCATCATTTCCAGACGACGATACTTGTCGCTGACATAAGGAATCATGTAGGTGGAGTAGATACCGGCAAAGGGCTGATAGTGTGAGTCTTCGAGCAACGATGAAGAGCGGGCTGCGATAGGCCCACGCACCACCTCCATGAAGGCCTCTAGGTCAGCCAGCAGGTGCTGGGGCAGGTGTCCCTTCTGGAAGGCGTTGAAGATATCTTCGTCAGAGGCATCGCTCAGGGCTATGGGATAGAGTCGGTTCTGATCCATGAACTCGTCGAACACATCGGTGCAGAGCACCACCGTCTTTGGGATGCTGACACGTGCCTGTTGGGGCAGCTCGTCGAGCGGACCATTGCGGCGCACATGGGTCAGAAAGCGGTCGGTGCGCAACTCCTGCAGGTCTGGATGGCGCCCCATGATGTGGTCGAGGAAAGCCAGGCCACGGCCCTTGCCTCCCAGCGAACCGTCTCCGATGCGTGCAAAGTTGGAGTACTGGTCAAAGCGGCCACGCTGGAACACAGCCACAACGCCCTGGTTCTTCATGCGGCGATAGGCGACGATAGCATCGAAGATCACCTGGCGATGTGCCTCAACATCTTGCAGCGAATCCCATGTGATGTGCTTCAGGAAGTCCGACACGGGGAACATGGCACGCGAACCCAACCAGCGCGACACGTTGTTGCGCTTCACGTGGTAGAGCAGCGACTCGCGCGGGATGCTCAGAATGTTGTCCTGCAAGTCCTTAAGGTTGTGTACATGCAGCTGGGTCGAGAACTCAGGAGAGTCGGGGAATGAGGGGTCGGGAATGGTGAAGATCAGGTCGCCGAAGCCGAAGCATGAGTGTACCATTTCGCGCAGATCCACGTCCATCTTCTTCGAGTTCTTGTCGATGAAGTGGTAGCCCTTGTTGTCGGCCTCCTCGCGGTTCTCAGCCTCGGCGCTTTCCATGATGAGCGGCATGTAAGGATCCTCGGCGCGGATGGCATCGAGCAGCTTGAAGCCCGCACGTGCATTCTTCTCGTCGTCCGTCGGATTGGCACCCTTGGCAGGCTCCAGCGGGTAGCGGCAGTCGGAGATGACTCCCAAGGTGTTCTCCTTGTAGCGGTCGTACAGCTCGCGGGCTTCTTGATAGTTGCGTGCCAATACAATCTTCGGACGACCACGCATGCGCAAGGTCTCCAGCGTTGCATTCAAGGCCTCGGTGGCAAACTCCTGACTCTGCTGCAGTACGAACTTGTAGAGGTTGGGCAGAATCGACGAATAGAAGCGGATGTTGTCCTCCACCAGCAGGATCATGCGCACGCCCGAAGCGACGTCGTGCTCCAGATTCATTTTGTCCTCAATGAGCTTGATGATGGTGAGCAGCAGGTCGGTATTGCCCAGCCAGCAGAATACGTATTCGAAGATCGAAAGATCGACCTCCTGCATTCTTGCCGTGATACCGTGGCTGAAGGGGGTCAGTACCACGATGGGCACATTTTCGTAAGCCTGCTTGATGCTTTGGGCAATCTCGAACACGTCCTCGTCCTGACCCGATGCTGAACGGGCAGGCATCACGATGACCAGATCGATGTCGCCTCGGTTCATGTGAGCTTCAGATTCCTCACGGCTCGATACCTGAATGAATCGAGGAGGGAAGCGAAGGCCCAGTTTGGCGTACTCGGCAAAGATCTTCTCATCGACGCGGCCATCGTCCTCGAGCATAAAGGCATCATACGGATTGGCAATCAGCAGCACGTTGCAGATGCGGCGCTGCATCAGGTCCGTAAAGTTGGTATCTTTGAGCTGAAGCATGGTAGTTTCTTGTTTATCGTCTTCTCTTTTGGATTTCTTGTTTCGCTTTCGGGATAGCCTTCGTTAGTCAAGTGCCAGCAGGTTGCTGTCTTCGACCATGGCTTCGTAGGCCATGATGCCCTCCTGGTCGAGGTTGATGCTCATGGTTTGACCCATGCCAGCCACATAGACCTGAGCCTCATTGGGCGCGGTGAGTGTGAAGAGCTTGATGCGCTGTCCATCCAGATCGAGGCTCCAGGTGTGTGTCTGGGCATCGAACAGATACTCCACGCGTTCGCCTGTCTGCTGGCAGGTCACGGTGTAGCCGCCCTGACCGTTGCTGGCTACGGCATAGAACTGGCCATCGCTACCTTTGACCACTTGAGTGGCAGCCATGGGGTTGGAACCTGTCCAGAACTCCATCGAGTTGAAGATCACAGTGTCGAGGAAACCGCCTACGGCAAATTCGATAGGGCCGAGGATGATGCCAATCAAGGCAGCAATGTATCGGTTGTCCGAGACTTCATAGTTCCACTCGAACATCTTGTTCATACAGCCAAACGACCCCACAAAACATGAGGTCAGCGTAGGCATAGTGCCCATCAGCAGCAGTGCAGCCACAAGGTATGATTGCTTTTTCATGTACTATAATATTATATAATGTATGGATTGATGCCACGAAGATAATAAGACTTTTCGAGATATCCAAATCCTGAGGGAAAAATTCGCTGAAAACCTTGCATTTTCGCTCAAGATGCATATGATTGCCCTGTTTTCGGAGGTGTTGATTTAGAAAAAGACTGCATCAGCTTGTGAGCCAATACAGTCCTTTTATCGTTTGAATAAACCCTGAGCCATCTTCGGGTGAACCTTGATGGTTCAGAGTGGTATTTAGAATACACCCTGAGCCATCATGGCTTTGGCAACCTTCATGAAGCCGGCAACGTTTGCACCCTTCACGTAGTTTACATAGCCATCAGCCTCGGTACCGTACTTAACGCAGTTGTCGTGGATGTTCTCCATGATCCAGAGGAGCTTAGCATCAACCTCCTCGCTGGTCCATGAGAGACGCTGTGAGTTCTGTGCCATCTCGAGGCCAGATACTGATACACCACCAGCGTTAGAAGCCTTACCTGGGCAGTAGAGGATCTTAGCATCCTGGAATACCTTGATAGCAGCTGGAGTGGTAGGCATGTTGGCACCCTCAGCAACAGCGATACAGCCGTTAGCTACGAGGCACTTAGCCTGCTCCTCGTTGAGCTCGTTCTGGGTGGCGCAAGGGAGAGCGATGTCAACCTTCTCGCCCCATGGCTTAGCACCCTCTACGTACTTAGCGTTAGGATACTCGTTGATATACTCCTTGATACGGCCACGCTGTACCTGCTTGAGGTCGAAGATGTAGTCGAGCTTAGCGCGATCGATGCCCTCTGGATCGTAGATGTAACCGTCAGAGTCAGACATGGTCATTACGGTACCACCGAGCTGGAGTACCTTCTCAGCTGCATACTGTGCAACGTTGCCAGAACCTGAGATAGCTACCTTCTTGCCAGCGATCTCAAGGCCCTTGGTCTTGAGCATTGCGCGGAGGAAGTAAACAGTACCGTAACCAGTAGCCTCAGGACGGATGAGTGAGCCACCGAACTCGAGAGCCTTGCCAGTGAGTACGCCCTGGAACTGACGGCAGTACTTCTTGTAAGCGCCGAACATATAGCCTACCTCGCGGCCACCTACGCCGATATCACCTGCTGGAACGTCGCAGTCAGGACCGATGTGACGATAGAGCTCGAGCATGAATGCCTGGCAGAAACGCATAACCTCTGCGCTAGACTTGCCACGTGGTGAGAAGTCTGAACCACCCTTAGCACCACCCATGGCGAGGGTAGTCAGAGAGTTCTTGAAGGTCTGCTCGAAAGCGAGGAACTTCAGAATGCTGAGGTTAACTGAGCTGTGGAAACGGATACCGCCCTTGTAAGGACCGATGGCGTTGTTGTGCTGGATACGGTAACCCATGTTTGTCTGGATCTTTCCGCTGTCATCCATCCAGTTTACACGGAACTCATAAACTCTGTCAGGTATGCAGAGCCTTTCGATAAGGTTGTAACGCTCGAATTCAGGATGATTGTTGTACTCTTCCTCGATGCTGTTGAGAACTTCTTCAACTGCCTGGAGATACTCTGGCTCGTTCGGGAAACGGCGCTTGAGATTTTCTAAGACCTTCTGTGCTTCCATAAATGGTTTGAAAATGATTTGATAATTACTCTAATACTAACAACCGGAGCGTACTTGTGCAGCATACTCCGGTATAAATATAGACAGAATTGCAATCAATCACAATTTTTCAGTGGGTTTCAGACATAAAAAGTGTTATATTTACTTGCTGAAAACAGTGTGCAATGATGATCGTTTCGCCCAAAATAAGGATGATCATTCTTTTTCTGATTGCTTT
>JAZQQU010000078.1:0-33379 GCA_045629225.1 Bacteroidales bacterium
CGTGCAAAAGGTCCTATCTTTGCACCCTAAAACATGGGGATGACTGGCTTTGACAGCGAGATGAACCTTTGTGTAAGCATGCAGTGAGACGTCACCTATCACTATAATCCACGATGGCGAAACATAATTGGCGAGACTAACTACGCTCTTGCTGCCTAATCGAAGCACAGTAGATTGAGGCTTAATCGGCTGCCAAGGCGCGGCTGACAAGACATCACCCCAAGGTCGTTGACACGAGACGGAGGAGCCGGTGGTGCAGGTAAACCGGGTCAAATCAAGGTTGGCCGCGCGGCCTTGGTGAAATCTTAGCGGATACGGAGTCACGTGGTGGTCTGGGTCTTGGTGCCTCCCGACAATTCAGGCCAGAATAAGCATGTAGAAAGCACAGATGTTCCTTGTTTGGACGAGGGTTCGAACCCCTCCAGCTCCACAAAAATCCTGCGTAGAATGCACTCTACGTAGGATTTTTATTTTACGCTCCCCTTTTTGCTCCCCTATTTTGCCAGAAAACAAGTTTTTGTTGTGGAGCCTTTGCTTTTTGAACCCTAAAACAAGTTCGATTTTTGCCATTGTAAAAAAAGATTAAAATTCGCCATTTTAAGGATTTGCAATATACAGATATCAAATATCATACGCAATCTTTCATTTCTACATTATAACATATTACAGAATGACAGATCTTTTATGTATTTCAAAGTTTCAATCATAATCTTCTTCTTGAGAGTCTGCTTCAAGATTGTAATCTGCTGATAATCAGCCTCTACGATAGCCAAAACATCCAAAAGAAACAAACTGGAAACAAAAAAAATCAAAAACCCAAAAATGAAAACATTTGCTTAACATATCTTAACACGGAAAAGAAGAGAAATTTTCATTTCCTATCATTTTGTACTGGGTTCACGAAGGTGGAAAATCAGGTGCTATGAACCTCATTGTCGTTTCAACAATCTGGCTTAAAAATGGATTTAGTTGGAAATTTGTTTTCGAAAAGTGTTTTTTTCAGATAGCATTTTATAGTATTTTCTCAGAAAATACAGTTGAATGTCTAACTTTCTAAGTATAAGTCTCTTTAATTTCACGGAATTTTATTAACTTTGCACCAAAGTTTAATTTTATTGACTAACATGGCGAAGTTAAATCGTATAAAAGCTGTTCTCGCTGAACAAGAGAAAACAAGTAAATGGCTGGCTGAACAAGTCGGGAAGTCTGCCTGTACTGTTAGTAAATGGTGCGGCAATACTGTTCAACCAGACCTAAAAACGTTGAATGAGATTGCAAACGTCCTCTCGATAGATGTAAAGGACTTATTAGTAAGCAATAATTCATAAATTTTATGGCAGAAAAAAACCGTGCAGAACGTAATAGAACATTGACTGTTTCTGAAAGTGAAATACCTGGATTAGAAAGATTCATTTTGTCAGCAAATGACATCAAAAATGAATTCGTAGATGATTGCGTTATTAACGCTGATCTTTTTGATTGCTTAGATTCTATTCCTGATGGATATTTCAATTTAATTATCATTGACCCACCATATAATCTTGACAAGGACTTCCATGGCAAGAAGTTTTCGTCGATGAAGTCTGATGCATACGAAGACTATTTAAGAAGTTGGTTCTACAAAGTATGCGATAAACTTGCACCAAATGGAACTCTCTACATGTGTGGTGATTGGAAGTGTACTTCATCCATGCAGAGAGTTATCGAAGAAAAACTTACTGTAATTAACCGTATAACATGGCAGCGTGAAAAAGGAAGAGGTGCAAAATCTAACTGGAAAAATGCCATGGAAGACATCTGGTTTGCAGTTAAGAACCCCAAGGACTATTACTTTGACGTTGAATCAGTAATGATGAAACGTAAAGTTATTGCACCTTACAAGGTGGATGGAAAACCAAAAGATTGGGAGGAAACTGAATCTGGTAATTTTAGAATCACATATCCATCAAATTTCTGGGATGACATAAGCATTCCTTTCTGGTCAATGCCAGAGAATACTGACCATCCAACCCAAAAGCCAGAAAAACTATATGCCAAGTTAGTTCTTGCTTCTTCTAAGCCTGGAGATAAAATATTTGATCCATTCTTAGGAAGTGGAACTGCTGCTGTTGTGGCAAATAAACTCGGCAGAAAGTACTGCGGTGTAGAAATAAACCGAGAGTACTGCTTATGGGCTGTTAAGCGATTGATTAATTCCATCTCTGACAATACCATACAAGGATATGCTGATGGTGTCTTTTGGGAGAGAAATTCTTTAGGTGACCAGAAGAAACAACAAGTAACGCCAAAAGCTAAAGTACAGAAAGTGAAGAACATAGATTTATCCCCTACATTATTTGATTAAGTTATGGAAGAATTTAACTTGGACAATATAGCACAAGCAATACTTGCTGACTTACAAACTAATGCAACAAATATTGTTACAGGAAGTTCTCTTTCTTCTCCACGTGCAGTTGGAGATGCCGTTCAAGACTATTTAGGAGAAATAGGTTTAACTACAATTCTTTCTAATTATGGAATTGACGTTAGCTCTGAATTCGGAAGAAGAGCAATGGAGGACATGGCTTTTAAGGACACTAATGGCAATTATTATGCGGTTGACGTAAAGACTCATAATATTGATACTGACTTTAACATGCCCAATTTAATATCTGTAAAGAGGCTGGCAACGTTTTATAAAAATGATGACAACAACAATTTTTGTATCTTGATTGTTTCATATAAAGTGGTAAATGGTAAAATAGAATATCAAAACTGTCATTTTAAGAGGATAGAATCGTTCAATTGGGCTTGCTTAACGTTAGGAGCATTAGGTTGGGGACAAATACAAATCGCGAATGCAAATAATTTGATATTTGATCCAGACAACAATACTCTTCGGAAATCATGGATGCTCGCACTATGTGAGAAGTTATTTGCATTTTATGACGAAGAAATATCAAAAATTGGAGAACGTAAAACATGGTTCAATTCAATAAAGACATATTGGGAGAATAAATAGTATGAATACAAGATGTAAAGATTTCGTAGATTACATTGTTAATCACGCTCCACAGAACAACAAACAGGTTGTAGAAGATGACGTATGCGCAAAGTTTAATCTTACTAAAGACCGCAAAGTATATCATAATGAGTACTTTGCTGTGAGATTTAGTTATTCGAAGTCCGCTTCTGATTCGTTTAGTAATACCGTTCTTAGTTTGTCTGCGCTCGAGAAATATGACAAGATTCCCTTCTTTGTCGTTCTTGTTCGCCAGCCATCAACGAATTTGATATTGCTCGCAAATACTACTTTCCTGAAGAAAATCAGCCATAGTTCTCAGGAACTGAGTATGACTAATATAAAGGGCAGCTTCAACGGCTCTGACATTATGAGAGACTATGATAATAAGACAAATACTCCAGATAACTTTGATTACTTATTTGCTGTGCATCAAGGCTTAGATTGGGAGGATAATTTGTCAAGACTTGTTGATGCCTCGTCAAATATCAAGCCTGTCAATCAAAAGTTTATACCTTCTGATGCAGAATCAAAGAACATATATGAATCTGTATCACGAGCCGTTGACTTTATTTCATCGGACAATTTTTCCGTATTGGAGGATGATTTGAACAAAAGATGCAATAAAAGCCGTAAAGAAATCCTTATTGCATCCCACATAGAAAACACGAATATTCGTGGTCGTCTCATAGAAAGTCTTATTACTTCCAATGATGAAGAAAGGCAGCATATTATCAATAATCTACATAATCTTGAAGCAGCCTTACCTTCATATGACACCAAAAATGGCCTTGGAGACTATTACCGAGAATTCAACAATGGTGACACCTATACTGACATTAAGACAAAGGTAATCTATCTTAACTCAAATCCTAAGGCATATAACGTGGATAAGTTCTTGAAGCAGATGGCAGATTCAAGAAGTATATTCTTGTTTTTCTTCATAGGTGTTGACGAAAATTCCATTTTCAAAACATTACTATGTTCCGTTTACCATGAAAAGTTGATTGATAATACAATTCTTCAGTTCCACTGGGCAGGCAGAAACACAAGAGGTGCTGCTCAGTTTAACGGTATAGCCATCGATGAAATGTTGAAGGAAGCCAACTTTACCAACAACATTTGCGTAGATAAGGCGAAAGCCTTTTTGAAACAACTGTTGGATAGATAAATCATCTTTTCAAGATTGATAACCCGATAAGAAACCCCTCTGATCCACAGCAGAAATGCCACGGGTCAGAGGGTTAATTGTTGCTGTCGCGCGGCAAGCCGGAGCCCAGATTGAATCCCACAATCCTTTTTGGGGATCACAAGATGATTAAAACCATCCGTTGTGCTTCGCGAGCCACATGCCCATAATTCCGAAGAAACAGAACGCTCCGAAATAGAAGAAAGCCAAGAAGACCCACTGGACGTAATGACCGAAATAGGTTCCGTCACACTCCTTGAAACGTTCCTGGGTTTCCTTCCGTTCGGCTACAAGCATTCTATCGACCTCTTGCAGATTCTTCTTGTGCTGCTCATTGACTTCGGTACGATGTTCCTCGAACATCTTTGCCACCTCAGTCCTTGCTGCATCGGTAAGGTTTATCCTCACATGCAGCCTGTCATGAAGATCGTTGGCAACTTCATCTGTATGGCTCTTGATGGAGTCAACCTTCTGGTAGATCCCGTCAACAGTAGTTTTTATATCGGACTTCATTTGACGGTAGATCTCGAAAGCACGTTCCAGTTCGAGTATGGCATTGATCAGGTTGTTCGTAGTCTTCTCGACCTGCTCATTCACCTTCAGGAGTGCAGCCAGACGCTTATCGAGGTTGTCCTCTGCGTCATGGCTCTCAATCTCCTGTTGGGCTTCGTTCATCATATCATCGAAGTCCGGCATATCTTCATTTGGTATTTTTTTCTTGATCATAATATAATGGTTGTGTTATCTGTGGAAGCTTCTTCTGCGTTGCTGATTGCACATTGAGTGAGCCATCTGGAGGCAGCGACGCGCGTATGCCAGATCGTCATCCTTCTTGCCCCATCCAGACTGTGGGGAAGATCCACCGCCGCCTACATTCACGGACATGTCCGTAGCTGCATCGACATAACCTGCAAACAGCAGCATAGCAACGTGAGCCACGTTCTCGACAGTCGCGGTGTCGTTGTCAGACGGAGCCTGAGCCTCGTTGAAGAACACGTCTTTGATAGCGTTCGGAATCTGGACTTTCTGGTGTCCTGATCCGGTGTCTATGTCAAAGATGGTCCATGTAGGAACTGGCTTTGGCTGCTCCGCTTGTGCCTGAGCTTTGCGAAGAACCATGGTCTGGGTGTGAGTGGCGCTTGGTGCGACAGGACGAACAGGGCGAGCGGCAGGAGTAACGGAAGGTGAGACTGGTTTTGGCTTGACCTGAACTGGAGTCGGATGAAGTTTCTTCCATGTGGCTTCGAGCTGAGATACCATGAACTTGCGGCCGATCTCTGATGCCTTGAAAACTGAAGCATTCTTGCCGACGGTGTAGCCCACAAGCTTATTCTGCTTGTCATAGCGTGGCTTCACCTCATAGCCCTGGAAGCGAAGAAGACTGAGGTATCGGTCAACGTCCCATGTGTCCATGTTCCTCAGGGTGTATTCGAACGTTCTGGCAATATCATCCTTACGCATGTCGCGTATTGCCTGAGGCTGTTTCCATCCATGCCTCATGTTGATGATCTCCGCGGCCTTCATTGCTCTGATATGAATATCGTGAACGTCATTGGTCTCGCCATCCTGATCGACTCGACAGCAGTCAAGATGAAGGTGCAGTATTCCAGACTTGGAATCTTCGTGCAGACCTCCCACATTCATAGAATTGCGGAAATTGGTCTTGACCTCTTTCTTGAAGCCCTTGGGTCTGAGTCCGACGGAATCCAGAGCTTCCAAGGCTTCGTCTTGAAGGTTCGCCCAGTCATCCATGCCGAAGCCGGCGGACTCTTCTGGTGAGGGTGAGAGTACAAAAGTCACCATGGAGCGTTCCAACTTACGGCCTACGGTTCTGTCCTGTTGATGGAGCTGGCAATGATGCTTCATCATGTACCAGATGGCAGTAGGGGCAAGATCCTCTGGCATGTGGTTCACCTTGACCGTCTTTGCCTTCTCCTTCTCCAAAGCGTACCGCACAGCATTACCTCCGTAGGGTACGGTTTTAGCGAGCATGATCATATTTTATCTGGGATTTTGGTCAGTACACTTTCGGTTATGTTCACCTCGATGCTGTACCAGTGCTTTATCAGTTTGGCCACGGCATCTACCCACCACGACATGAACTTCACGCTGCTGAAGAACTTGGACTTTTCCTCGTCTGTTTTTCCTTTGAGCGCGTTGCTCACCTTTATAAGATCCGTCCTAGCTACCGAGAGGGAGTTAAGGGCATCGATGTCCTGTTGGGTCAGACGTTGTCGAGGGTGATGCTTCAGCCCTGCTTCAATGAGATAGCGGCTCGGAGGGAGCCCGCATTGACTGGCCAGTTGAGTGATGTCGCGCCACTCTTGATCCGTGCATCGGACAGAGTGCGGAGAGGTCTCTGGCTTCTTTACAATGGTCTTCTTTTTCATAGGCAATCAGGATTGACTATAGGAATGGAAATAAGATAGTTAAAAAGGTGGACACGGTCTGCGAGCCTGCGAGTAGCCCGAGAAACTTTTAGGAATACAGAAACGCGGTCACGGGTTCTGTATTACAAAAGGATTTCTCGAAAAGATCCAATAAAATATCGGACCTTTTAACACCCCAAATCCCCACGGGGCCGCTAAAAGCGTTTCGCAGATGCTGAGTACTGACATTGTGAAACGTCCTTTGGGATGGATGGACTATGCAGGTCACAGACCATGTCCATGCGTTATCTCTGAGGGTTCTGGGAGCCGTTAGGGTTGTTCAAACCGTTAGACCCTGGAGGGTTGCCCGGACTGCTGATAAAAGGCGGTCTCTGGAAGCCGTTCGGCTGACTGGGTGGCTGCTGTGGTGGTCTCTGGTTCTGTCCCCCTACATTCGGATTGGCTACCGCCCCACTCTGCGAGAGGGGGGAGCCCGCCGAATTACGGTCGCTTCCAGACTGAGGTGAAATGTTGTTGGATGGAGGCGCGGAAGTTTTGACCTCTGTTTCAGATGCAACCACATTGCCAACATCATTAGATTGCAGTGATGGCAGGGAAACAAGAGAAGAAGGAGGCAAGTCAGGTGGCACTATTGTCTCAGGTGTAATCACCTTCTCAAAGTTAGAAACAGGCTCATCCGTATTTGGGGCAATAGGTTCCGAGATAGTTATAACTCTCGCAGGTGCGACTTCTGCGTGGATGAGTTTGTTGTCGAGACCTTGCTTCAATCCGTATGGATTATGAACAAATTGACCATCAACATACCAGCCGGTGAGGGAATGAATTGTATGAATGCGATGCTCGTCTTTAACCTTCTGAGAAGAGAAAATCCCCAGTTCCTCCATTGCCATAAGCAGTTTAGGAACCGTTTTACGATCTCTGTCCCAGAGGTTGGCGAGCTGAGTGTTATCGATCATAAACTGGCCTGGCATGAGCTCAATTTGTTGAGTCTTGCTGATTGGCACCAACTTCGAAACTCGTTCTACAAGAGGCATCAGAGAAAAGAAGCACTCCATACGGTCGATTTTATATTTCTTGTTTCGAAGGTACTCCAACTGCTCCTCTGACAGAGCATAGCAATAATAAATCTTTTGTTTGTTCATAAGTAAAAATAATAAAAGTGGTATTGATAGAATTAATAATTCGATAGAGGAAGTAGAGACTATCGATGCATTCGGCACGAGCAGTGTTGCTCGGGAATATTTTCAGCAATCTCCATGAGTTGGCTTTCTAGTCGATTGTTCTCTACCGAAGATAGGGAAGAGATGCATTTTATGCAGATGCTCTGAACGAGCAGTTTTCGTCTGGCAATAGAGCTATCTCGATCAATGCCTTTGTTTGCTCCTGACAGGTCGCAAAGGTCGTTGAAAGACGTGCACATTGTGAAATATCCATAGCCTGTCCTTGCATAGTTCACGGCCAATTTGGCTACCAGGGACAACTGGTCATTATACTTTTGCTGTTCTTGCTCCTGATTCATAAGCAGACAGAATATTATGTGTGAGAGAATTATTTTGGGTTGACCTTGGAAAGACTCGATGCATTCCTCCATTTGCTCGCTTTGACAAGAGCCAAGGCAAATTCTGCATCGACTACGATGGTCTTGCCCTGTTGTGTAATTGCATCATCAATGACTCCACTCTTCTTGATGCGAAGAGCGGTACTGTCGCTGCATCCGAAAAGATCTCGAATTCCAGCAATGCCGTAAACGTACTTCTTTTCAGAAGCCTTTACTGCATCATCAGCAGCACGCTCGTCTAATACGGACTTGATCACATCTTTGAGATCTCCCAGAGTCATATTGAAAAGGGACTTGTTTAGATCTATATTCATATTGTTGTACAATGTGGGGTTATTTTCTAGTTAGACAATCATTCTTCTTTTCTTCGCAACGATATGTTCCATTACAGAAAACAATCTTTTCCGCCATTTCATTCAGACGGTCTGCAATCCTGTCTCCATAATGTTCACGGATTTGGGCAGGAGTAAGATTTGTTGTAATAACAGTGATTCTCTGTTCTTCATACCTATCGGTTAATAAATCGACGAGTGGCGTACATATATTGCCGAACAATTGTATTTCCCGAGGTTCAATACCGAGGTCATCTATTGCCAGCATAGGCTTCTTCATCAAGTCGCAATACATCTTGCTCTCTGCTCTGCAGAAAGAAGAGATTGTCTTGGCATCAGTCATTACCAGAGTCATTGGGCTGTTGTCGCGCGGATCGTTGACGGGGAAGAGCTTGAAGAATTGTCTAAGCGCTTTCGCCATGGTGGATTTTCCATTTCCACAACTACCGCATAATAATAGCCACGGCTTCGCTGAAGGATTGGTTAGCCAAAATACAACAGACTTCAACTTGGCAGACAACTCTTCAGAGAAAATAAAATCTCTATTCCGAAATCTGACTTCCGCTAAATAACATGCACACAGAACGTCAAAGGCTTGTTCTGCAGGCATGGCGAGCTTAGAAGGCACCTTCATAATTCTGTTCTGAAGGAGCTGGGACATCAACTCCTCTACGTGGATTGGTATTTTTATCATGATTATTATTTTTTGAGTTTCCTAATTGTTTACATACCCAGTGATAAAAATGGCTACGACAGTCATGATCGGTCTTCATTGTGATTCCCATGACAGACAAAGTCTGAAAAAAAAGAACGATTTGACGTGTCAGCTCTTCCTGTTCAATCTTGTTTCCATTACTCTCGATAAGTGCAATCACTTTATTCTGCCAATCAATATCTGATAGAAGAATCTCTCTTAGTGAAGAAGTTTTCAGCAACTCTGCCTCTTCCTTTTGCGTTGTGGTGACGTCGATTATTACATCTTTATTCTTTATATTATAATGTGACAACTGATCCGGCAACTGACCAGGCAACGCAAGCAGTGTGTATTCTGCAGGCTTACGTTTACCGATGCCTTTCACATAATCAATGTAACCTCGCTGTTTCAAACTTTCTCTCGCTTTCTGGATATTCTGTCTTGAAGTAGAAAGACGATGACACATAATTACCGTAGAGCATCGGATTGGCATAACCCAATGATTTCGATTCGCCTCGTAGAGCAGATGATGATATACTGCCGCTTCGGAAGTCGAAAATGGCATTTTGTCGCTCTCTTGCCAAAATGAAATGAGATAGTCAAAAATGGACATAATAGTTATTTTTTATTACACTTGAAATTTATGCGTTTCCGAAATAGGATATCCTATCCGAATTGCGATGCAAAGTTACTAACTATTTTGTGGGGCACAATGTGGTGCAAACGTGGTTTTTTGAGAGAAATCAAAATACGTAGAATATTGATAATTAGCATGGTACAGATTTGTCAAAATGAAGAAACGTGGTGGAAGCGTGTTTTTCCGTGGTAAAAGTGCATAATTTTAGATGCAGAGACCTCAACAAATGAAAAAAAAAGGATGACCGTATCAGTCGATTAGTTGCTGATACGGCCATCCTTTTTGTGGAAGATGGTCAAGAGGTATTGCCTCTTTTTAGTATTTGAGTTGAGTCTTGTAAAAATCGGCAGCTTCTATAAATGCTGCTTCTAGTCCGTCAATCAGTTCTTTGTTCTTTTCAACTTGTTTATTGCATGTTACTTCAAAATTATGTTTTTCATAATGACTTCTGGGAACGTCGCAGCTCTTTAGCATCGCGTCTATCCAATCATTTTTGTACTGCTTTATGACAAGATGATCTGCGATCACCTTAATAAAATACGAGAACCGTGTTTTCTCGCGAGGCAACAATTTGATTGGAGGATCTGGAATTCTCAAGTTCAACCAACCTATGAAATTACTACGAGTTGTTCCGGCAATCAATTTGTCATTACAAAGGTCATAAAGCTTAAAGCAAAGGAAAAATTCTACAAAATCTATCTGTTTTGCGGTCTGGTAAAAGCATTCTTGATCAGTCATGTGCACAATCTCCTTTCTTCAATTGATTGAGATCGTTAATAACTGAAAGAGAAATCCGTTTCAGTTTATCCACCACAATCAGTAGCATATTGAAATCAAAACTATACAAGGCATAAATATCTTTTCTCTTTTCCTGTAAGATAGAATATGTCTCATCGACTCTGGCATGAGCGGACTTGTATCGCAATTCTTTCTCGTTCATATCTCGTACAAGTTCATCATAATCGTCTGCTCGTTCATCAAGGTAATCAAGTTTATTTGATACTCCCTGGAAAGCTTTCCAACATTCGTTGGCATATTTCATGTTTTGATTATGCTCTTCTTCATAAGGAGCTAGGTACCTTTTGCAATTTGACTGGAATTCCAAATTTCTAGATAGTTCTTGATGTTCATTGGTGTATGACAGGAATCCGCTAGCTGCGTCTAACAATGAGTTGAACTCTTCGCTACAAAGCGAGGGTTCTTCCTTCATGGATTTAAGTGCATAAAATACCAGATTGTTGGTGTCCTTATATTTCATGAAGAATCCTAATAGTTTCTTGTCTTCTTCAAAAGTAAGCTCACCGACTTGCACAAATTTGTGCAATAATGCGGTCAATGAGCCCAAATCGCAAGAGATCTGAGTCACGGACACAGAAGATTGCTCTTCTGGTAATAAAGATATAATATTGGTTATATCCATAATATATATAATGTATGAGGTTATTTCAAAAGGGCTAAGATTGTTTCTGGACTGGACTCCAGCTTCTTTATTGCGCATAGTCCTGTTCCCATATCCTTTACACTGGCACCAAGGAGGTAAGCCTCGTTATCTATAATGAGGAAACGGTCATGTGCCTTTTGTGGTAGCTGGATATACTCCACTTCGGCATACTGCTTGTTGTGCTTTTCCAAGTCAAGTTGAAACTGCTGGGTATATCGAGTATGGACGGTAGCGGCAACTCCATTAGAGCGTTTAGAGAATAAAGTCAGCACACGTTCATCTACGAAATTGTCAATAAGGATGATTCGCTGCTTGGCGCTGCGGACCAGTTGCGATACATAATCCCAGGCATCCCAGATGCAGCCAGTGGCAAAGATTTGTTCTGGTGTCACAGCAGGTGCCAGTTCGTCCATGCGCTGGAGAACCTGTTCTACCTTTTGATCAGTAATCATCTGGTGCTGTTCTAATCTCTCTATACGTTGGAACATGCCTGCATTGGCCGAAAGGAAACGGCGCATTGCTACGAAAGCTCGCATAATAGCAATGTTTGCATTAATCGCAACTTCACTCCTCAAAAGACCGGAAAGCATCGAAATGCCTTGTTCAGTAAAGGCATGAGGAAGAGCTCTTCTATCACCTCCCCAACTTGAAGTGCCATTTTGGCATTTCAAATCAGAGATCTCTTCTTTGGTCAACTGAAACATAAAATCTTCGGGGAATCGCTCGATGTTACGCTTTACTTGTCTATTCAACTGCGAAGTATCCACATGATATAATCTCGCCAGATCACGGTCAAGTATCACCTGCTCGCCTCTTACAATATGAATACAATTTTGGATATAATCACTTGTCAAGATCTTGAGGTCACGGTCTGTGACCTCAAGCATCCCTTGGTCTGTACTTATCGCCTGCTTTTTTGCCATAAAGGTATTATATTTTGTGGGCAAAGATACTACATTTTTCCGACAATGCCAAACAATAAATCGTGATACTGCAGTTCGTCATGCGAACTATCACTTTGGAGAGACATATTGGAAAGTAAATTCGTCAACCAATATAGATATGAACGCATTTCAAGCTACACCAAGCAGTTTCAAGACTGCTTGGAGCTTATCTTCTGGAATTGATTCAAGGCTTTTGAGCATAGAGTCTTTGTCACTTCCAGCATTCCATTTGGACATTTCCTTTTGTTGCGTTTCGTCTGCCACTTCAATATAGGGTTTCATAGATTCATAATCCTTGTGGCCAGTACAGCTCATGACAATCGTAGGTGAAATACCCATTGCCAATGAACAGCATACAAAAGTGCGACGGGCACAATGGCAAGAAATGATATCATAGAAAGGACGATACTCTTCATGACGAGTTGAACCAGTATAATAGACGTTGAAAATCTCGCGGTCTAGTCCTGCAATTTTGGCAGCCTCTTGAATGTATTCGTTCAGTTTCTGGTTACTGATTACAGGGAACAACTGACTCGTCATTGGTTCTTCCTCTTTCCAATACCTTGCCACAATAGTTTTTGCATGATCGATAAGTGGAATTGTTAAGCTATCAGAGGTCTTCTGGGTACACAACATAAGGCTACTGCCAATGACATTAACCTTCTTGAGGGCATATAGATCTGAGTATCGCAGGGATGTAAAAGCCATAAAGCAGAACAGATCTCTGGCCCGGCTCAAATATGCTTTTCCTTCAGGAAACTCATATTCATAGAATGCCATCAGTTCCTTGTATTTCAAAAAGGTCACGGTCTTTGGTACCACAGTGAGATTGACCTTATAGCTAAGGACTCCTGGTTGGATGGTATAGCCAGCACCTTGCAGCCAACGAAGCATTGATTTGAGTATCTTGAATTGCTTCTTGATGGTGATGTTTCGATAACCATTTTCTACATACCAATTCTTGAGCTGAACCATTTTTTCTTTGGTCAGTGATTCTAAGGTAATATTAGGATCACAGCCATGAAGTTGATTCCATATCTGTTGGTATTTATAATGGACATTGGCACTCCAATTACGCTCATCGGAACATTTATTGCAAAACTCTTCATACATCTCTTCGAAAGTGCTCTTCAGCGGTGGCGTGTCATCTTCCTTCTTCTCTTCCTTTTCTTTATATTCATACTCATGCTTGAGCATCGAGCGAGTGGGAACGGCCTCCATCAATGCGAACTCAGTGAAGATAGTGTCGATTCTATTCAATGCGGCCTCGATAAATCCATTCACGATACGGGCGGAGTAATTCTGTTCTCCAATCTTGTGGATGGTATTGAAACGGGCGCGTTGTAGTGTCTCGTCCCATTTCTCAATCTCGGCTTTACACTTGAGGGCAAATGCAGCTTCTTCGTTTTTGTTCCAACGCACACGGATCATCACCTGTGAGTTTCGTCTATCGACATAGACTCGGGTATTGTACTTGATTTCTTTCATATTCGCAGTTTTTAATTTTGATGGTGCAAAAATATGAAGAAATTTTAAGGGGAGCAATACCTCTCCCGATTTCTGAAGGTACTTGACGGTGTGCTGACATTACAAGAAAGTACCCATTTCACTCTTCTTAGAAGATACCCTAAAAATGGCGTATAAACTGCCAGTGAGAGTCATTTCAAACATTCCTCCAGCTCCACGAATGGAGGTGGTCATTTGTTAAAATAACCCCTCCAGCCCACAAAATCCTACGTAGAACCTCTCTACATAGGATTTTTTTGTTGTTTACTACCCCATTTACTAACCTTTTGCTCAAGATGTTGACGTTTGCCGGCAAACGTCAACGTTGTGGGATACATGATGGTGACACCTGCCGGCAAACGTCAACGCTGTGGACGCATGATGGTGACACTTGCCGGCAAACGTCAACGTTGTGGACGCATGATGGTGACACTTGCCGGCAAACGTCAACGTTGTGGGATACTAGATGGTGACACTTGCGGGCAAACGTCACCATCTAGTATCCACATGAAGGAATCTGTAAGATCAGGCGTGTAATTGTTTGATTCTCTTGGCGTATTCCGAAGGCGTACAGCCCTCAATCTCCATGAAAGCACGACGGAAGGTGCTGTCGCTCTTGAATCCGCTCTGGAAGGCAATGGTCGAAATTGTAGTGTCGGCATCCTGCTCGATCATCTGCCTGGCATGGCCTATGCGCAGACCATTGATGTAGCCATAATAGGTCATACCCTTCGAGGCCAGGTACCGTCCGATGTAGGTTCGGTTAGTGCCAAGGTGAGTAGCAAGCACGTCGATGCCCAGGTCGTGATGCAGATAGAGCTGGGGCACCTCGCACCTCTCACGTAAGCGCTCGCCAATCCAGTTCAGGTCGCGCACGGCAGCAGGTTCGACGGTAGCCACCTCGGGGGCCGAAGGTTCTGGCTGAGAAGTGTCACTACCTGCCGGGTGCTCGGCCTCAGTGGACACGAGCGAGGCCTCAGCCTCGACTTCAGACAGTGGAGCCTCAGGTGCTCCCACCCAGAAACGCACGGCACACTCATGGTAGTCGACATGATGCGTCAGCAATGCCCAAAGTCCGATGCAGTAGGCATAGGACACATAGTGCCACGCATAGGTTCTCTCCGTGACGTGCGCCAGGATGAAGAGACCCAGATAGATGATCAGGAGCACGATGATCTGGTAGATCCAGCGTATCTCATGGTGTTCCAGGTCGGAATACAGGTCACGCAGGTGGCGACGATAGCGATGCTCCTGTCTGTAGAACCAAAAGGCGACGACCAGTGCATAGAGCGACCAATAGGCGAACGAGAGATGCAGCTGCAACTGACCAGGGTCGAACAGATACCACATCATCAGGCAGGCAGGCGCCAAAAGGTGCAGCCAGAAGTATCGACGTATGGCATGTTGCATCTGCAGCAGACTCAGCAGCAGCACAGCCACACCTGGCACTACCATCAGGCTGAGCATGATGTCGAGTCGAGGCAGAATGTCATAGAACTCAGAATGCTCAAACAGCGGATACAATAGTGTGATGGCAAACGTCATTGCCCACAGCAAGGCATTCCAGCCTGCCGTCTTACGCACCAATGCATTCGGCTCGACATCCTCCTGAAAGGCGCTTCTGACCGACACGATCAGATACAATCCGATCATGACCAGAATGCCCACGCACAACCCGTGCACCACCATGAAAAAAAGATAATCCAAACCCATGTTATCAACACTCTTTTTAGTTGTTCCTATGCTGTTTTGACGTGCAAATATACACAAAATACCGCAAAAAAACATCAAAAAACGCTCAACAAAAAACTGCCATTTTTACATTTTTTGTTGATTTGAGTACTCTACTTCGCTGTTTTTTTACTATATTTGCACCCGCATAAACAATAAAAACCTTATTATTAAATCATTACTGAACATGGATTTCAGTTCATATTCTGCTCTAAAACGGCTTCTTGTATTGTTGGTAGCATCAAAATGACAGCTCAAAAAAGTACTTTGGACTTTTGACACACCCTCTTGGCCGTTGCTGGGTGCAGACCACTGCTGGGTGAACTGGTATTTTACTTCTTTGTAGTCGTTTTCTTAGTCGTGCCTGACTGAGTTGTACTAGCAGCCGGCGCTGGGGTGTAGAACTGTAAGGCTGTAGGCATGGCCTTCTGGAGCGCCGAGATGCGCTTGGCATCGCTTGGATGATCGCTGAAGAGGTCGCTGCCAGAGTTGCCACTGTTGGCGGCCATGCGCTGCCAGAATGGGATGGCCTGCTGAGGATCATAGCCAGCCATAGCCATGAAGATCAAGCCCATGAAGTCGGCTTCGGTCTCGTTATCGCGACTGTACTTGAGGTTGGCGAACGAGAAGCCCATCTGTGCCGCCATCTGTGCAAGGCCTGCCACGTTGGCGTTGGTGTATTGACCGAGGAGCTGTGCTGCAATCTGGGTGCCATACTGCTGGCGGAGCTGAGTGCTCATCTGCTCGGCCGAATGCTTAGCCACGGCGTGGGCAATCTCATGACCGAGGACTACGGCAAGCGAAGCTTCGTCCTGAGTGACTGGCAAGAGACCCTCATAGACTACGATCTTGCCTCCTGGCATACAGAAGGCGTTGACCTGCTGGTCGTTCACGAGGTTGAACTCCCAGGCGAAGTTGCTGACCTCGTTGGCAAAGCCATTGTTCTTGAGGTAGGTCTCAACAGCGGTGGCGAGCTTCTGGCCTACACGCTTCACGAGCTGGGTGTTGGCCGCGTTGGTCGAGGGCTTGGCTGACTTCATATACTCAGTGTACTGCTGCTTGCTGAGGCTGAGCACTTGGGCATCATCGACCAGCAGGTTGTGCTGACGGCCTGTGAGAGGGACGGTGGAAGTGGTTCCGCAGCTCGACACCAACAGGGTCAGGAGCAAAAGGGGAAGGAGGAGAAGTTTCTTGAGCATGATAGGGGGGGTGTTAATGTGTTGTTTTGTTATTTTTGTTGTTTTGTTGCTTTGCCTTGCGTTGTTAACTGTTGTTTTGTTGTTGTGTTCGACGTGCAAATATAAGCATAAAAACACGAAAAAGCAAGAAAAACGGGGGAAACAGACACATTTTATATAATATATTTGGTCTTTTGCTCAAAACAGCGTAACTTTGCACTCCAATTATGAGTTATGTATTCGTAATTATGAATTAAAATCTTCCCCCACTAAGGGTTGTGGGGTTTATGTCAAACGTTAATTGTAAAAGAACCAACACAGAGATGAAAAAGTGGCATATTGAGGACTCGGCCGAGCTCTACAATATCAATGGCTGGGGCGTGTCGTACTTCGGCATCAACGACAAGGGCCATGTGGTAGTTACTCCCAAGAAGGACAGCGTGCAGGTGGATCTGCGCGAAGTGATGGACGAACTGGCGTTGCGTGACATACAGGCACCCGTCTTGCTCCGTTTCCCCGACATTCTGGACAATCGCATCGAGCGCATGTCGCAGTGCTTCAAGAAAGCCTCAGAGGAATATGGCTTCCGCGGCGAGTGCTTCACGGTCTATCCCATCAAAGTGAACCAGATGCAGCCCGTAGTCACCGAGATGGTGAGCCACGGACGCAAGTTCAATCTGGGTCTGGAGGCTGGTTCGAAACCCGAGCTGCATGCGGTGATTGCTGCCTGCACCGACTATGACACCATCATCATCTGCAATGGTTACAAGGACGACTCGTTCATCGAGCTGGCTCTGCTGGCACAGAAGATGGGCAAGCGCATCTACATCGTGGCAGAGAAGCTCAACGAGCTGGAGATTATCTACCGCATAGCTAAACGACTCAACGTGCGCCCCAACATTGGCATCCGCATCAAACTGGCCTCGTCTGGTTCTGGCAAGTGGGAACAGTCGGGTGGCGATGCCTCGAAGTTCGGCCTCACCTCATCCGAGCTGCTCGAAGCCTTGGAATATCTGGAGGAGCACGACCTGAAGGACAGCCTGAAGCTCATTCACTTCCACATCGGCAGCCAGGTAACCAACATCCGTCACGTCAAGACAGCCATCCGCGAAGCCTCGCAGTTCTATGTACAGTTGCGCAAGCTGGGCTTCAACGTGGAGTTCGTAGATGCTGGCGGTGGTCTGGGCGTGGATTACGACGGCACACGCTCAGCCTCGAACGAGTCGAGTGTCAACTACTCGATCCAGGAGTATGTCAATGACATCATGTACCAGATCATGGAGGCTGCCGACAAGAACGACCTGCCCCACCCCAACATCATCACCGAAAGCGGACGCTCACTCAGCGCCCACCACAGCGTCCTGATCATGGAGGTACTCGAGACCGCCTCTCTGCCTGAAATGCCCGAAGAGTGGGTAGTGAGCGAAGAGGATCACGAGCTGGTGAAGGAGCTGTACGAGATCTGGGACAACCTCACCCAGCGCTCAGCCCTGGAGTCTTGGCACGATGCACAACAGATACGCGACGAGGTGTTGCAGCTGTTCAGCCACGGCATGATCGACCTCAAGACCCGTGCTCAGATCGAGAAGCTCTATTGGAGCGTGACGCGCGAGATCAACTCCCTTGTACAGGGCATGAAGCGCGCACCTGAAGAGCTGCACAAGATCTCGAAGCTCTTGGCCGACAAGTATTACTGCAACTTCTCGCTCTTCCAGTCGCTGCCTGACATGTGGTCGATCGACCAGATCTTCCCCATCATGCCTATCCAGCGCCTTGACGAACGCCCTGACCGCAAAGCCACGCTGCAGGATATGACCTGCGACTCCGACGGCAAGGTACCTTCGTACATTGCAGAGAACCAGATCGTCAATGCCATGCCTATCCATTCGCTCAAGAAGGGAGAGAAATACTACCTCGGTGTCTTCCTCGTGGGAGCATATCAGGAAATCCTGGGTGACCTGCACAACCTGTTTGGCGACACCAACGCTGTGCATATCGTGGTCAACAAGGAGGGCTACGAGATAGACCAGACCATCGACGGAGAGACCGTGCAGGATGTGCTGCGTTGGGTGGAGTACGACACCAAGAAGATGGTGCGCACGCTCGAAACCTGGGTGACCAAGTCAGTGAAGACCGGCCGCATCTCGCTCGACGAGGGCAAGGAGTTCCTCACCAACTACCGCAACGGCCTGTACGGATACACCTACCTCGAAAGGGAGTAAGCCAATGGAGCTTGCGAAACCTGAAGAGGCTGTATCAAAAGTCCCTGCAAATAATAAAGCATAAGTATAAAATGCCATCCACCCTCGTTACAGCATATTGTAGCGAGGGTGGACTTATTATTTATGATGTAATATATTTAGTCGTTCGCAGCTTTTGACACGCGTCAGTTTACTGCACCTTCCAGATGCGGAGACCTACACCGCCCTCGTAGGGCACGACTGTGCAGACAAAGATGGCGTTATTGAGCCAGGCATAGGGACTGTCGGCCGGGGCCTCGAAGGTAGGGGCTGCGCGGAAGTAATAGGTATCCTCGCCATGCTCGTTGCGCCCACTCCAGATGATGCCTCGGTTGCGCACGTGGATGTTCACGCCATCGTGAGTCTGGATGCAATAGATGGCTTCGAGCTCCGTGCGGTTGCGCCCCTTATCGACCAACTGATAGTCCGCACCACCATTGAGGATGGTGCCATGGATCAGTGGCCCCTCGAAGGTGCCACCCGTGATGGGGATGACCACACGCTCGCCATGAGAAGTTGGACCGACGCTGAAGGGGGCAGCGATGTTGACTTTGAGCTCGAAGGCGAACTCCAGACCTGGGGCATCAGCAGCGATAGGATACTGGGGCTGTGTCTGAGCGCTTAGTCCACAGGTTACGAGCAGGAACAGAATTAGAAATAGATGCTTCATAATAATAATAAGGAATCCAAGTTTGGTATTCAGCAACAGGCTTTTCATTATCCTCCATCAAAGAAATCATTGAAAACCAATCACAGGATTACTGGTTGTTATGGTTTTCTTTTGATTTCTTTGATGGTATAAATCGGTCACTAAAGGTACGAATTCGATGTACCAACGATGTTATTTCTTGCTGTTCTTGAACAGATGTGGAATAAACTCCTTGAGACAGCGACGCCAGGTGAGCCATTCGTGAGCGGTGCCAGGACTCTCGTAGAGATGGGCATCGACGCCCATGTCCTGCAGCTCCTTGACCATCTGCTGAGTGCCGAAGTTCTCCTCAGTACCAACGCCCAGGAAGAGATAGTGTACCTGCTGGTTGAAGTCAGGACGCTGGAATACACCATCGGCAACCTTCTTGACATCCATGCCAAACAGAGCGCCTGAGAAGGTGCCAATGTAGCTGAACTTGTCGAGATTAGGCAGGGCTGACTCCCACGTCTGACGTCCACCCCACGAGAGGCCAGCCATGGCGCGATACTCGCGATCGGACTTGGTGCGGAAGGTGCGATCGATCATCGGGATGAGGTCGGCAATGAGAGCTTCGTTGAATGACTTGCCATAGGTGTCGAACGTAGTGCCTCGCCAGCCGAATGGAGCCTGAGTGTCGCCACTCTCCATTACAACAATCATAGGCACACACTCGCCCGAAGCAATCATATTGTCGAGGATGATGCCTGCACGGCCTTGGAGCGGATGACTCCAGCCTGTCTCGTCCTCACCCATGCCGTGCTGCAGATAGAGCACAGGATACTTCTTCTTGCCCTGCTCATACTCGGCAGGAGTGTAAACCAAGGCATGACGCCACTCCTGCTGGCTCTCTGACCAGTAGTTCACGTTGCGCACCTGACCATGAGGCACCTGTGACAAGCGATAGTAGTCGCCCTCCTTGCCCTCAGGGACCTCGATACCGCCTGCATAGCGGTTGCAGCCGAAGAAGCTAGTGGTCTGAGGATCGATGATCGAAACGCCATCAGCAATGAGGAAATAATAGTGGAAGCCTACGACCAATGGGTCGGTCTGACAGGTGAAATAGCCCTCGGCATCCTTCTGCATGGGGTACTTCTTGTCGCAGATATCCACCACGAGCTCACGGCTCTGAGGCGAACGATAGCGGAAATATACGCGTCCGTCGGCATCGATACGAGGGAACTCTGCTCCGTCGATGTTGGTCTCGGCTGGCTTGGTCTTGGCAATAATCTGCTCCAAGGTGGCTGGTTTGTCAGCAGCTGTATAGAACTGCCACCAGTCGAAGTTGAAAAGTGGGTTGACACGCTCCTCGATACCTGTCTGGCGGAAGGCTGCACTGTTAACGAAGGTGAAGTAAAGGTCGTGAACACCACGAACTGACTTGACATCCTCGGTACGCAGGGTGATCCAATGTTCCTGGCCGCCAGTGACAGGCACCTCGATCTCAGCAATGATCTGCCCCTCGCGACCATCGATGCGAGCCTGCAGTGTGCCTCCGAACTTGGCGCTGGCCACAGAGACTTCGAGCATGGCAGGAGCCTGCTGGCCGAAGTCAACCGAACGGATGAGCATGGCATCGCCATCGTTGATGTCGGTGAGATAAACACCACGGGTATTGAGTTTGGTGCCGCGCATTGCTCCCATTGGCTGACCAGGACCGAAACCTGGAGCAGGTGTCCACTTGGCCTCAGCCGTGCTGATGCCACCATGATAGACAGACTTCAGGCCCCAAGAGTTGGCCATGGTGGTAGCGGTGTTGCGACGATAGGGGTTGAAGTTCTCGAGTGGAGTGATAGGATCGCAGTCGAGCCAATAGGGCAGCTGCTCGATGGTACCATCAGGACGATACTTGATCTCGGCACCCGAAACCGAACGACGCTCGCTGTGCTCCTTGGTGATGCGACGCAAGATGTCGTAGTTCAAGCCAAATACATAGCTATGACCCTTGTAGTCGATAACGCCTGGGTGATTGCCACGGGTACGCTCAGTAGGAGCCATGATGTAATCGACCCACTTCCATGGACCTGTAGGGTTGTCGCTCATGGCATAGCCAATGGCTTCAGGACAGCAGGTCGAGGCAAACGAGAGGTAGTACTTCTTCTCACCCTGTTCGTTTACACGGCCCCAGAACCAAGGTCCCTCCTGATAGTTCTGGAAGGCCCAAGACTTCTTTTTCTTAGGATCGACCTTCAAGTCAATGCGAGCACCCTCCTCCTTAACAGGTCGCATCACACCGTCGCGTGGGTCAACGACCAGGATGTCGCCCGAGGTAGAGATCATGTCCTGATTGAGTTTGATGCAGTAGGTGTGCGGGTTGCCCCAGTACATGTAAGCCTGGCCGTCATCATCGACCCAGACAGCTGGGTCGATGTCATCCCAGTGTTCAGTCTGCCAAACGAGTGGCTTACCAAGGGGATCCTTGAATGGGCCGTATGGCGAATCGGCCACGAGCACGCCTATGCCGTGACCATGAAGTGGACAGTACATGTAGAACTTGCCATTGCGAGGAACTACGTGCAAAGCCCATGCACCATTGTCACGGGTACGCCAGCTGAAATCCTGCAATGATGCTACGGCACCATACTCCTTCCAGTTGACCATATCGGTGCTAGTGTAAAGCAGCCAGTCGTGCATCTTGAATGCGTAGCCACGAGCATCGTCCTCATCATGGGTAGTGTAAAGGTAAACAGTGTCGTTCCATACCATAGGGGCAGGATCGGCAGTGAACTTGGTCTGGATGACGGGGTCTTGGGCCATCATCTGTGAGGCGGCCAACAACAGGGCTGGGGCCAGGAAAAATTTATAATTCATAATTAATAATGTATAATTGTTACTTGGTTACGAGCACAAATCCACCACGAGGTGACATTGAGACCTCTGATTCATATTTCATGAGCTTTTCTCCCGCATTGACGCCTACCGTCTTCTTCTGAATAAGCCAATATTTGGCAATCTCTTCAGGATCGGTCAGCGATGCTGGCATCGGGGCAGGGACATCCATGAAAGTTGTAACCTCCTCACCGATAATGTCTGTCAGATCGAGCGCGAGTTCCAACTGCTCGTCCGTACCGTTGATACAGCCGACATACCAGGTGTCGCCACTTCTGCGAGCAATGGCGGCATGATGGCCAGGGTAACCGCTTAGGAGGCGTGTCTCATCCCATACCGAAGGCAATGTGGACAGGAAATCCTGTACCTCCTTTGGCTGATTGAGATAAGACGATGGACGGTCAGCCAAATGCTGAAGACCAGACTCAAAGAGTACGGTCAACGCCAGTTCGTGCACATTCGTCGTGATGTGCGGATGCTGCGAGTCGGTGAAGGTACAAGGAGTATAGTCCATCGAACCAATCACGTTGCGCGTGAATGGCAATGTAGCATTGTGTGCTGCTGCGCGGTTGGTGAGAGTAGGACGGTTGTTATACCACTCTGCACCATAGACAGCCTCAGTGCTGAGCAGGTTCGGATAGGTACGGAACCAGCCACGAGGAATGGTAGCACCGTGGAAATTGACCAAAAGGTGATGGCGTGCAGCACTCTCCAGAAGGTCTATGCAATAGTTCATTGTGGTCTCACGATCACCCTGGAAGAAGTCGATCTTCACACCAGCCACGCCGTGATCCTCGCACCACTGGAATTCAGCCTCACGCTTCTCTGGGTCGTTGAGGCGATACTTAGGACCAGGTGCCCAGTCAATCCAAGCAGTGGTAGAATTATACCAGATGAGTGGTTTCACGCCCTTCTCATGCGCATAGTTCAAGGCATCCTCGATGGTTCCGCCATTACCCATCTCATCCCACTCAGCATCGATGAGCATGTAGGGGAGTTTGAGCTGGGCAGCCATGTCGATATAGTCGCAGACAATCTTATAGTCGTTCGAACCGTGGTTGTATGCCCAGTAGATCCAAGACACTACGCCTGGTTGGATCCATGAGGTGTCCTCGTAGCTGCAAGGCTCGCTGAGGTCGGTGACCAAGGTAGATTCCACCACATCGGACAGCGAACCGAAGATGAGCACGCGCCAAGGTGTGGCCCAGCCAGTCTGTACCTGACTCTCCATCTCATCGGGCTGGATACGATAGCCTGCACCTTCGGAGAGGTCGGTATAGAAGCTAGATGCACTATGGCCACGTAGCACATTGGCCTCGGTGAGCAAGAGAAATACATCCTGCTCCTCTCCATTATGACGTGGATTGAAGAGGGCTGGGTAACCCCAGTGATCACCCTCTTTCTCGTCAGGATTCAAAGGGAAGAAGTCCTCGTAAGGCTCAGTCCAATGTGAGAGCCAACGTTGGCAACCGTTGTCGAAATGCATCTGAATGTTGGTCTGTTCGCCCTTGAGATCGACGGAAGATTCATAGCCCTCACTAAGTACATAACGGAAGGCAACACCGTCGGTGTAAGTGCGAACCTCAAGCTGCTGCTTATGGCCCTGACCATCTTCAAGCATATAGTGAACCTGCTGGCCATCATTCTCACAGTGAAGGCGCTTGCCGATGAGCATGTCGTATGATTCATGTATCTGTACTGGTTCGCTCTGTGAGGTGACCTTCCAGACACTGGCACTATCAATGCTGGTGACCATGCCCAGACGAGTAATCTCGGCCACAGACTTGCCATGATAGTTAATCAGGAGTGAGCTGTGACCATCCTGAGCAATGTCGAGCACTGAGACCTCAAGGGGCAGATTGCTGCCAGACTGACTATTGCAGGCAGTCATGAGGAGGACTCCAAATGCAAGAGGAAAGTGGTGTAGAGGCGTTTTTTTCATGTCTATTATCTATTGTACTTTAATTTCTCCATCAAAGGAATCGCATGAAATTCCTCTGATGGAGAAATAGGATTTATCGGTTCAGGAACTTTTTACCGCCACGGATCACAAATCCTTTGTAACCCGCATCGACCTTTTGGCCTGAAAGACTATACATGGCACCATCAACACTCTCATCGTTGTCAATCTGTTCGATACCAGCGCTTGTGCACTTGAGCTCGATCTTGTCAATGTTGCAGTATGGAGCCTCAATGGTCAGGCGGAATGTCTGCTGGCCCTTCTGCAGAGGAATGAGAACATTACCGGATACGGTGGTATAGACATCCCAGTTGCCTCCGTTTGGCACGTTGATCTTGTCGGTCAGACGAGTGAGCTGGCCATCGATCCAAGCAGAGAGGGAGAAACCAGAGTTGTTCGAACCAGAAGATACCGTAGCAACATACTCATATTCACCAGCGATGGTGACATCCACAGTATATTCGGTCCATTCGCCCTGTGCGGTGTAGCCAATGACATAACCATTGTTGCCAAGACCTATGTCGAGGCCGCCATTGTCGGTGCGATAGCTGGCATCGCCCTCATTCTTAGCATCGCTGTCATGGAAGGTCAAGCCCTCGCCACCACAGTCGAAGTTCTCTGCCTCGATGATGCCAGGGATGACAATGACGCCATCGTAAGGCCTGCGCTCGGCCAGTGAGAAGTCGATGTAGTCGATGTTGGCATAAGCACCAGTGATGGTAAGGCGGATCACGTGACGACCAACGGTCAGAGGCACGCTGCATACGCTATGTGCGATGCCATATCTGCTCCAATCGTTGTCAGCAACGCATGGAATGTTGACGGTAGTCATGAGCTGCAAACCATTGCCCTGATCGACCGAGAGTGTAAATGCAGAGCCCGAAATGCCCGATGCTCCGTATGCATCGACAGCATACATGCCTGCCTCAGTCACCTCGACAGTGTATTCCAGCCATTCGCCCTGAGCGGTATAGCCAATGCCATAGCCTGTCTCTGTGCCGACGATATCCACACCGCCATTGTCGGAACGATAGCCAGCATTGCCCTCGTCACGGGTGTCAGAGTCATGGAATGTGAGGCCCTCGCCACCCTGATCGAAATCCTCGATTTCGAGACGACCAGGCAGTGTGATGGGTTCACCCTTGAATGGTGCACGTGAACCAAAGGCGGTGAAACCGGAGAGACGGGTGTATTCGGTGCCATCAGTGGTGACCACGACAGCCTTGATATCATATTTACCCTTATCAGTAGGGGTATATGCTGCGATATATGGAGCATCGGTCATGGTGCAGACCTTTTCGCCCTTAACAAAGAGTTCCACGTGATCGATGGACTTGGTCTTCATCGAAGCACGTACGTCAATGGTCATAGGCTCTTTTTCGGTGACACTGATGGCTGTTGGCTTCACATAGATCGAAGCCTCCTTGACCATACCGGGGAATGGGCTCTTGGCATTCCTGGCAGCTTCGGTCTGCATATACTCGCGCAGCCAGGTCATGGCAGGACGATCCTGTCCATTCTTGATGATGCCCGAATTGCCATCGGTGGTCCATGTGCGGCCATAGATGTAACCCCACAGGGTGATACCAGCGCAATAGTCAGCCTCCCACATGTAAGGGATCTGCTCCTTGTAACGCTGCAGCTGATAGTCATCATTGGTAGTACCGATGTCGTACTCGGTACTATACATAGGTATCTGCAGGGCCTCCTGAATCTCATCCATAGCAGCCTTGAAGGCATTGACGTTCATGTCGGTCAGGTCATGCGACTGGCAGCCGTATGCATCGATGGGAGCACCAGCATCGCGCAGTGTACGCACCAGCTCGACAAACTGATCCTTCTGCCACTGAAAGGTGTTGTAGTCGTTGTAGATCAGGATAGCGTCAGGCCAACGGTCATGAGCCATCTCGAAAGCTTTGATGATCCAATCATAGCCAGTCTTGCCTTCGCCACCCAAAGCAGCACGATAGGGAGCAGGGGCATGACCAGCAACAGCCTCATTGACTACGTCGATCATTGGAAGATCAGGATAACGCTCCTTGATGGCGTCCATCCACTTCACAATCTCGTCATACTGTTCTGCCGTCGAAAGGCCATCCATCCAAGTAGGATACTGGGAACCCCACACGAGGGTATGGAACTTGAAGGGGAATCCATGATCCTTGGCATAGTTGTAGGCATTGTCACAACCTCCCCAATTGAAGCGACCACGCTGGCCTTCGATCGAACTCCATTTCGACTCGTTCTCTGGTGTAATCTGGTTCCAGAGTGTGTAGTATTTCTCTGCTCCGAAATCCACCTGACCACTTGTGGTGATATTGCCCAAGAACTTATCTGCATTGGACGACAGCTGAGCCTTAGCCTGAGTGAAAAGCAAGCTGGCACCAAGTGCCAGCATGCTTATTGGTAGTTGTTTTCTCATTATATATAATATATAAGGAAACAGAGGTCTATTAAGAAACGCTTTTGTTCATTTTTTTAACGCTGCTTGAAGTTCCACTTGGCGTTGTCTGAGTTGAAGTCCCAGTTGGTAAGGGTTGGAGTACTATCACCAATAGAGTAAAGCACATACTTGGTGTTAATGCCCTCCTGACCAGGAATCTGCTTTGGCATCACACGGTAGGTACCGTCGATGCACTGCTCGATGCGCCAGAGCTGCTCGTTAGCACCAGTGAACTCAGGCACGCTGATTACGTCACCATTCTCAGTAGCTGCCAGAGCACGGTTGGTACCCTCGATGCAGATCTTGAAGTATGGAGCTGAGAGGTAACCACCAGCCTCAGGTACAGCGGTGATAGTCCAGCGCTGATGAGGACGGAACATGTAGTCACCGATGCGTATGTCGGTTTCGCCAGTTGGCCAGCTGCCTTTCACCTGATCAAGGGTCTGTACGTCGAGCTTCTTAGTTGGCTCGTTAGGATCAACGCCCCAGTGACGGACACGCTCCACCTGCTGACGCTCGAAATCGACTGCGAGCTCGAGAGCATAGCCACGACGCTCCGATTCGATCATATAGGTACCCTCCTTGAACTGCTCGCCAGCAACTGGCCAACCGTTCTTCCAGAGCAATGGGTGGATAGCGAGGGTGCTGCGACCGCTCAGGTCGTAGTCAGCTTCCCAGTGGAATGAGGTAACCTCCACGCCCTCGTCGATGACGGTACGGCCAAAGTGACCTGCACCGGTCTTGCGATTGCCAGCATAGACTACCATCTTGCCACCACCTGCCATCATGTCGCGACCTACATTGTCAATGTATGGGCCAGTGACAGACTTAGAACGTCCTACCACGATGTTGTAGGTAGAGTTCACGCCATCGCAGCAGGTGCCATGAGTGCCGAGCAGATAGTACCAGCCATCGCGATACAGAAGGTCAGAAGCCTCGCAGTCGATAGCGATGTCCTTGGCTACGTTGCCTTCCACACGCTTGCCGGTCTTTGGGTCGAGTTCAATGATACGGATGTTGCCGAAGTATGTGCCATAGGAAACCCACATGCGACCGGTCGTTGGGTCAAGCAGAATACCTGGGTCAATAGCGTCATTGTCCTCGAATCCGTCAGAGGCAGCCACCTGGACAGCCTCAGTGTATTTGAAGTCTGGATGGTTAGGATCGAGGTTCTTGTTCCACATAGTAAGGATGGTACCATTGTGACGACCTCCGAGGCCACCACCAGTAGCACCATAGACGATGAGGTACTTGTTAGGGCCCATCTTGATAGCATCAGGAGCAGCGCCACCGCCTGGACGGGCTTCACGTGGCAGACCAGTCCAGGTCCAGCCATCTTCGGTAACGAGACCACCGCCACCGGTGCCATAGGTATACCATTTGCCATCGCACTCCACAAGGGTCGAAGGATCATGGATCCATGGCTGACCGATCTGGGCCTTAGCTTCGTTCATATTTGAGGCAAGTGCCATAACTGCCAAAGAGGCAAGAATATTAATCTTTTTCATAGTCGTTTTCTTCTTAAAAAATTATTTAGCACTTGTTGAAATTACGTTGTAACCCTTCACTGGATTACCCTTCTCATCGATGAAACGCACGCAGAAGTCGCTCATGCCAGGACCATTGATCACGGCACCACGCAGCACGTTGCGGCCCTTCTTGAGGGTGATACGCTTCGACACACAGTCATCCTGTACCATACGGCGGTCACCGCTCAGGATGAGGGTCTCCTCGCCATTGAGCCACCAAAGTGAACCTGAGTTAGAGCCAACGGCCAGACGTACGTTCTCGATGTCCTCCTCGCAATCGATCACGGTGACAGCAAAGAAGATGACGCCATACACAGTCTTGTCCAAGCCCGAAGCGAAGCGGAACAGCTTCACATTGTAGCGCTTGCTCTCCAGCTCATGCCAAGCGAGCTTGCCCTTCACAGTCTTGATCGTAGGAGGGGTTGGGTTGCGGTAGTCGAAGTTGGCAGGCATCTCCTCTACGGTATAGGTGACATTGACCTTCTGACCAGCCTTTGGCATGATGGTCATCTGGTCCTTGAAATACTCCTGATTCAGGTGCTCACGCAGGTAGCTGTCGACAAATGGGGTATTCGAACGGTTAGGCTTGCCTACTGGTTCGAGCAACATCCAGCGACGGATGAATCCCTGCTCGTCAGGGGTAGAAACTTGGGTGGCTGGCACCTCGTTGAAGTAATCGGTCAGCACTGGTCCTTCGTGCTGAGCCATGGCCGATGTAAGGGCCAGGAACATGGCGGCTGCCATGCTGAGGAATCTCTTGTTCTTCATATTATTATTGGTAATGAATATAAATTTCCTGTTAATGGGTTTTTCGTTATTATGTTAATTACTGATTGCTAAAAACTGTTTGTCTCCTAAGAACAAATAACAAAACAACATAATAACATTATTACTTAACCACCACACCTCCATCAGAAGGAATCACAACGTCAAGACCCTTCTTCAGCAGTTTGTTATTGACCTTGATGGTCTTCATCTCGTTGTTGACGTAGAGGCTAATCTCCTGACCTTCCACGAACAAACCGTTCAGATCGAGTTTCACCTTCATAGGCTCACGTGTAGCATTGACACCAGCTAGGTACCAATTGCCATCAGTATCCTGACGTGCCATGACAATATGCTTACCTGGGTAGCAATCGACAAGCTTCATATCCTGCCACAGAGTTGGCACCTGCTTCATGAAGTCAACAGCCCAAGTGGGTGCATCGGTGAGGTTATTGGGTGTGAGTGCGAAGTTCTGCACCGGTGTCTGGAACAGCACAGCGGTGGCAAGGGCATAGACGTCGGAAGTCTTACGCTCTGTGCCACGTTGATTGTTCTTCGAATAGTGCTTGTTGAGGCTCGAGCCGCCGAAGTCCATATTGCCAATGGCGTTGCGCAATACAGGATGAATGGTTGCTGCCAGTGCCTCGATGTCGTTGTCATACTGGCCAAAGGCCAGATTCTCGCTCACGCGGGCAGCCTCACAAGCCACAAAGTTAGGGAACATGCGCTCCCAGCCACGTGGTATGGTGCAACCGTGGAAGATCATCATCAGGCCGTAGTCATTGGCATCGACCATCATATCCTCGTACATCTGCATGGTCTGCTGCTTGTCCGAGCCGATGAAGTCCACCTTCAGGCCCTTGATGCCAGCCTTCTGCAGCCAAGCCATTTCTCGACGACGATCCAGCATACGGTGCATCTTGCCACGTGGTCCCTGAGGAGCATCGTTCCAGTATCCGTTCGAGTTGTACCACAGGAAGAGGCCAATACCCTTCGTGGCAGCATACTTCGAGAGCTGCTCCATCTTCTCATAACCGATGTTGGCATCCCACCAGGCATCAATCAGAACATACTGCCAACCCAGGTCGGCTGCCAGGTCGATGTATTCTTTCTGCTCGTCGAAGTTGCAACTGGCATCCATGCGGATAATCCAGCTCCAGGTGCTCTTGCCATACTTGTATTCCTGCGATGCCTCATACATTGGCTTTACAAGGTCCCACATAATTGTGGTTTCAGCAATCGGGGCCAATGAGCGACCCACGGTGATGGTGCGCCATGGTGTATAGCCAGGCAACATCAGGCCTGGTTCAACACTGCCCACGCCACCGAACTCAGTCATCTCGGGATAGGTTAATTTATACGTGTTGTTCTTGCATTCCAGACGAGATCCGCAATAGTTACCAGCCACATCGGTCTCACAGAGCATCACCCAGAGGGAGTTTGAGAGGTTTGAGGAATTTGAAGCGGAACCCTTCGAACCGTTCGAACGCTTTGAGCCATCTTGCTTAGCTGGCACCTTGAACAATGCAGGGAAAGTATAACCGCGTCCATGGCCATTCTTACCCATTTCGCCATCATACTCGTAGTAGGTCTCGTAACTTGGCGCCGTGCGTGCAAAACCAGTTTGCGGTGTCATCTGAGGACACAGGAAGGTGGTAGTTCCCTGAGGCATAACGAAGTCGGTTATCTCGTCATTCACCAGACAAGCGACACGCTCATCGCCTCGAACAGGCTTCTGACGATAGACCATATAGCGGAATGCGACGTTGTCGTTATCAATATGGAAGGTGATGTCGAAGGCTGGCTTGTCCTTGTCGTTGTTGAAGGTGAAAGTCTGCTCATTGGCAGTATAAGAGATGTTGCCCTTCTTGAGCGTGGCAATGTTGTAGGTGTCGCTCACAGGCATCACCTCGCTCACCTTTGCCAATGACAAACCCTGTGTAAAGTCGCCAATGGTGGTATTAAGACCTAGGTTCGAAGTTTCTATCACGGTATCATCGTCCAACATCACCTGATACTGCGGTCTTCCTCCTTCGCCCAACGTCATGAGCACCTTGAGAGCGCCATTAGGACTAGCCACTGTATAAGTGTCTGCTGAAATGGTCTGAAAGTGTAGCAGAGCTAGGCCTGCCAATGTCAACATAAGGTAATTTTTCATGTTCAGAATCGTGTTTTTATGTTTTTGCCGCAAAGATAATACATATTTTAAATATATCAAAAAAAAAGTGTAACATTTCGCATCTTCAAGTGTAACACAGGGCAGAATGTTACATATTTAACTAAAAAAAACGTTTTTTTTTGCTATTGTCTGCAAAAATTCCTATCTTTGCAGGCAAATAACGACAAACAATGAAACGAATCCTTTTCCTCCCCCTCTCCCTTATGGTAGCAGCATGCTCACAGCAGGCCGTACAGTACGAAGCCTCGGTCACTCCTTATCGCGATGGCAAACAATGTGCCATCAGTTTCACTTTCGATGATGGCATGCTCTGCCACTATACCGACATTGCACCAGAACTCGAGAAACGTGGTTTTTTGGGTACATTCTGGATTATAGGCAAGAACATGGACAGCAATTCGCCTGACTATCCCTGGATGACTTGGGATCAGGTAGCAGATCTGGCCCATCGCGGTCACGAGATGAGCAATCATACATGGAATCATCCATCATTGCCCAATCTCTCAGCTGACGAGGTTCGTCAAGAACTCGAAATGTGCGATGCAAAACTAGAAGAAGTAACAGGTCATCGCCCCATCACAATGGCTTATCCTTATAACGCCATGAGCCCCGAAGTCGTAGCCATCTGCGAAGAGGGACGCGTAGGCACACGCACCTACCAAACCGGACAAGGACAGAAAGAGAGCCACACCACACCCGACAGTATGCGCATCTGGCTTCAAAGCTTACTCGATACAGAGGAGTGGGGTGTGACCATGACTCATGGTACTACCTATGGTTGGGATCTTTGGAACGATCCTCAGCAGCTATACCATTTCTTCGATGAGGTCAAAGAACAGGAAACTAAAGTATGGGTAGGAACTTTCGCACAAGTAGCAGCCTATCGAGCAGAGAAAGAGTCTGCAATCGTTGAAGTGCAAGGCACAAAACGCTCTGCTACAATTACTGTGCATCACTCACTCGACACATCCCTGTTCAGAGAGCCACTCACCATCGAGGTACGCGGAGCAGACTGGAGTCAAACTAACCCAAAAGCACTACAGGCAGATCAGACTATCCCCGTCAACAATTGCGGAGATCACCTACTCCTCAACATTATGCCAGGGAGTAATCCTGTAAAGATTGATTGGTAAGAAGGCACATCATATATTGACTTTTTGAAATATAGCGTTGAAAAAGAGGTGAGCTAAATAAGAACTACTTAGAATACCTTTAAAAAATACGAAACAAAAAGGCAGTCACAAACTCTAACAAAAATAGTGAATGCAAAAAACTTACCAAAAACTCTAGCAAAGAATTGTGCATGCACAAAAGTCTGTTAGGAATTCAAGCAAACAATTGTGCATGCACAAAAACTTATCAAAAACTCTAACTAAGAATTGTGCATGAACAAAGGCAATTATATACTTTTAGACCCCGAATAGGTCATTATTTATCCGTACTCCAAATTAGGGGTACGGATTTTTTAGATACTTCTTGAATAATTTGTTATTAAGGAAACATCCCTTGATAGAATCACATTAAACAAATCTTGTTCTGAGCCAATACAATCTTCAAGTACATGCCCATATTCAGCAGATGATGTATCTATCCCTTCTTTAATAAATTTGTTCACAACCGTCATATTTAGGAATTGTACTTGGTTATAGTCGTTTTCAGCCCATAATTCTTGCAACACTTTCATTCTTGATTCCATAGAATCGTTTCCTTTAATTGAAAATCTTGATGCGGTCAGCAAATGACCTCTCAATTCATCAGACCAATGTATCTTGTATTCTGTCCTACCAATAATAGAGCAGTAATGTACCAAGCACCAATTCTCTAATATTTGTGGGATTAAACTATCCACCTTATCTTTGTAGTTTTTGCGAGGTAATGCCATTTCGTTTAGCAAACCTCTCTTGTTTTCTTCTAATACAGCACGAATCTCTTCACTTAATATCGAATGTAATTTCTTTTCGTTTATTCTTATGTTCATTGGACACAGATTAAAGTTCGTTTATAAATAACGCGAGTTCGGGATAAGTCAGCCATATAGGATACACCCAACAGAGCATGAATCAGCGGACTTGGGACCTGCCAAGTCTTGCGCAAAAGGTCAATAAATCATATTTTGTTAGAATAAAGTCAGCTGACTATTACCTT
>JAZQQU010000079.1:0-22896 GCA_045629225.1 Bacteroidales bacterium
GGGGGGGGGGGGGGAAAAGGTGGAAGGCCTTGCGGGGGTTGAGGGTCTTGCAGCATGGACATTTCCTGCTCACGCTCCCTCTCTTCGAGCAAGTAGCCATCGATGGCAGCGGTCAGATCGTCGATAACCATGAGTCGGCCCAGGATGAGGTAGAGGCTCTGGCGGTCGAAGAGCGAATAGAAGAGCCACACGATGAAGCCCTTACGGTTCTGACGCAGACGGCGATAGTGGCCCATCGTGTCCTGCTCCAGAAGCTTCTCCACATGGTTCTGCAAGTCGATGAGCGAGCTGATGTAGTTGCTGCTCGGGAGGATCTGCGTCGCGCGATACCGCATCAGGAATGCCTTGCCGTCGCCCTGCTTGATGTCGGCAATCTGCGCCTCATAGACCTCCTGCAGGGTGCCAGCGTGCTTGAAGTCGTTGATCTGTTCGTAGAGCTTGGCCGAGAGCTTTGAGAGCTCAGCGTCGGGGTCGGTGAAGAGCTCCAGCAGGCGGTTGCTGATGCGTCGGCGTTGGTAGAGGTCATCGGCAGCAAGGGAGTGGCAGCAGACGTCCAGATAGCGCGTCAGGACCTTCTGCAGCTGGTGTGGGTCGAGGTTCTCCAGGGGCACGGGTTGCTGGCCGGGAGACGTGCCGAGCAGCTGTTCCAGGCGGTCACCCACGCGTTGGGCAAGCGTCTCCCTGCGGGTATAGGTCAGGCAGGGTTCACCCGGAGCTGGCTCAAGGTGACGCATGTAGGGCGGCTGCTGGCATTGACCCTGATCGGGCACGGAGGCGATGAGGTAGGTGCTTCCGTGCTCCACGATGAGGGCTTCGACGGTGCCTCCCTCCGTGCGATCGCCAAAGAGTGGACGCACGCGATAGATGTCCTCCAGCGATACGGTGCCAATCTCCCGGAAGTCCTCAGTTTCGGCCGAGACAGAGCCGGGGAAAGGGTGCCCATTGCCATTGAGGTGCAGCGACAACACGCTGCCGGGCGGGTTCTGGCGTTGGAATTCTTCGACTCCCTCCAATCCGTCCGGAAAGTAGTGTCGCAAACCGTTGATAGTGATATTGAGACGTGTGGATGGCATTGCAAAAGTGCTGTGACAGAGTTATGTGTAATGTTCTTGTGTGCAGGATTGCAGCAGTGTGGCTTGCAGCATGTGTGGCTTGTGTGCAGGATTGCAGCAAATGGCTTGCAGCATGTGGGGCTTGCTTGCAGAGTTGCAGCGAGTGGCTTGCAGGGTGTGTGGCTTGCTTGCAGGTTTGCAGCAAGTGGTTACAGAGCGTGTGGCTTGTGTGCAGATTTGCAGCAAGCAAGTCACAAAACTCGCCTGCAGTTTAAATTATAACCAAGATATTCGGATAAAGAGCACACCGATCCGCAGAGGGATTTTAAGGATAAATGCACAGAACTTCAACGAACTACGACTCGTTCGCCACCCACCACATAGACGCCCACAGGGAGCTGAGAGACGTGCGTGGCCTTGAGCTTACGGCCATCGAGGGTATAGATGGCGGTTGGGGCTTGATCGGAGGCTAGGTGGCTGAGTGCCTGATCGCTGCCACCCATGTAGCGGAATGACACGGAGCCGTCCTCGTTGGCCACGATGTGGGTAATGGTGTGCGTGAGGGCCAGGTCGTCAGTGCCCTGATAGTTGTGCAATGCCGTCACAGCTTCGACGCCACGTGTGCCGGGATAAGGGTCACCGCCCAAATGGGCACGGTAATAGGGTCGATCCACCATGACCGTCTCACCATCGATGTAGCGTTCCTGCCCGATGCTGGCTGAGGAGAGCAGGTAGCCGTCGGCAGGCACGATGGTGAGGTGCGGATGGTTGGCAGTGGAGTTGACGCGATTGGCTGCAAAGAGGTTACCCACGTAGTCGATATGGGTGATTATCAAGCCACTAGGCACATTGTAGCGCGAGAGCCAGGCGTAGTGTTCCTGCGTGGGTATGACCTCGAGCGTATAGTATTCGGTAGGACAGTCGGGGTTGGTGATGCGAAGGGCACGTCCGCGTCCCTGGGGGTCGTTGAGCGGATAGAGGGTGACGTCCTGCGGTGCTGAGAGCTCGTCGAGTGTGATCCAGCCGAAGGCGTCGCGTTCCCAAGCCACATAGGGCATCGGCCACATGCCGTTGACGAGGTTCTCGCCATCGTCCATCAGATCCCAAGCCTCAGGGCCGTTGTTGTCCCAGTTGCTGAGCAGGCTGACGGAGTCGTAGAGGTCGGGCAGACCCATGGTGTGCGACAGCTCGTGGCAGAAGACGCCAATGCCTGCCTGATAGGTGTTGCCACCGCCTACAATCAATTCGCTCGAGAGGCCATAACGCCAAGACTGTACACCATCGAAGATGCCGAGCGAGGCGACAGTACCGCTGATCGACCAGGGTTGCGTCTTGTCGCCCGAGTTGTTGGCTCCTTCGCCCGAGAAGATGACATAGACGAGGTCGAGGCACTGATCGTCGTAATAGTTGTCGTAGAGCGAGAAATCGACATCGCCATCAGCTGCCAGCAACGCATCGCCCACCAAGCGTCGGGCCGAGGTGTTAAGTCCCTGATCGTAGCCATAATAAGGCTCATCCTGACTGGTGGTGTAGGGGCCATAGACGTCGAACACCGGACGGAACTGCCCCTGGCTCGAGAACTCGAAATAACCCGCTACGGACGAGGTGCTCTGGGTGCTGGAGGTGAACTGCGTCTGTGTGCCATTGAGCCACTCCCCTATCTCTTCGCGGCTGTAGGTGAAGGGCTTGTTGGGGAACTCCATGAGGATGACTGGGATGCGAGGCTCGCCCATGTGAGGCAGGAAGTGTGAGGCCTCGGCAGGGAAGCCGTCGATGGTGACACGCTGCTGCTCCGGCTGGCTCTGTGCTGACTGATGCGAACGTTGTGCCTCGCTCCAAGCCTGCTGATGCACCGCCTCCCAGGTGCTGGGCACTACACGTCCATCGGGCAGCTGCAACAGGGGTCGGCCACTGAGGGTGGTGTAGTAGTTGTAGTGCTCGTCGCCATGCAGCAACACCGGCACCGACTTGCCATCGGGCTGACGTAACATCATCACCCCGTGTCCCGCTCGGCTGGCAAGCAGAGGGGTGAAGGTGAGGAGGGACAGAAGGGTGGTGATGAGGAGGGGTTTCATTGTTGTCGGAAGGGAGAGAGTGTAAAGAGAAATTGTAAGGGGGGAGCATTGGGCTATGCTTAAGGGGAGCAATAGCCATGCTAAAAGTTCACTCTACGCCAGTGCGAAGTCCACCGTCTTGCGTTCCATGTTGACCGAAGCGACCTGGATCTTGAGGTTGTCGCCCAACGTGAAGCGGCGATGGGTGCGGCGGCCAATGAGGCAGAAGTTCTTCTCGTCGAAGACGTAGTGGTCATCCTTGAGGTCACGCACGGGGATCATGCCCTCGCACAGGTTCTCCTTGATCTCCACATAGACACCCCATTCGGACACACCACTGACTACGCCATCGAACACCATGCCGAGACGGTCACGCAGGTACTCGGCCTGCTTGTACTTGATCGAGGCACGTTCGGCCTGTGCAGCCAGCTGCTCCATCTCGGAACAATGCTTGCAGTCCTCCTCGAGCTGAGGCAGCGGCACGGAGCGGCCCTCGTGGTTGAGGTAGCGGTCGAGCAGACGATGCACCATGCAGTCAGGATAGCGACGGATGGGCGAGGTGAAGTGGGTATAGTAGTCGAAGGCCAAACCGTAGTGACCGATGTTCTCGGTGGTATAGACAGCCTTGGCCTGGGTGCGGATGGCAAGAGCCGAGAGGAGGTTCTCCTCGGGGCGGTCGTGGATGTCCTTCATGAGCTGGTTGATGCCCTGGCTGATGAGCTTGTTGTTGCCCTGAGCCGCGATCTTATGACCGAAGCGTGAGGCAATGCCAGCCAGGTTCTCGAGCTTTTCGGGCGAGGGTTGGTCGTGCACACGATAGACGAATGCCTTGGCCTTCTTCTGAGCCTTGCCGTTGATCTTCTGCGTCTTAGTGTTCTTGCCGATGGCTTCGGCCACGGTGCGGTTGGCCAGGAGCATAAACTCCTCGACCAGCTTGTTCGAGTCCTTCGACACCTTGAAATAGACGTCCTGAGGCTTACCTGCCTCGTCGATGACAAACTTGACCTCTGCCCTCTCGAAGCTGATGGCACCCTCAGCAAAACGACGGGCACGCAGCTGCTTGGCCAGGCGGTCGAGCTGCAGCACTTCAGGAGCCAGGTCGCCTTGTCCGGTTTCGATGATATCCTGTGCCTCCTCGTAGGTGAAGCGGCGGTTGGAACAGATCACGGTCTTGAGGATCTGCGAACGGAGCACGTTGGCGTCATCGTCCATCTCGAAGAGCACGGAGTAGGTGAGCTTGTCCTCGTCCTGACGCAGTGAGCAGAGCTCGTTGCAGAGACGTTCGGGCAGCATGGGTATGGTGCGATCGACCAGATAGACCGAGGTGGCACGGTTGAAGGCCTCGCGGTTGATGGCTGAATCGACACTGACATAATGGGTGACGTCGGCAATGTGAACGCCTGCCTCCCAGTGTCCGTTGGGCAGCTTGCGCAGCGAGAGAGCATCATCGAAGTCCTTGGCATCGGCAGGGTCGATGGTGAAGGTGACATAGGGACGATAGTCGAGGCGGCGGGCAATCTCGTCGGGTGTGCAGCCATCCTCAATATGGCGGGCGGCACGGACGAGCGACTCGGGGTACTTGTAGGGCAAGCCGTATTCGGCCAGGATGGCATGCATCTCGGTGGTGTTGTCGCCATCACGACCCAGCACGTCGGCAATGCGCCCCACGGGGTTCTTTGAGAACTGTGGCCAACGCTCGAAGTCGACAATCACCTTGTCGCCATTCTTGGCCTTGCCCAGCAGCTCGTTGGGGATGTAGATGTCCTTGTCGAGCGAACGGTTGTCGGGGGTGACGAAGGCATACTTGGCCGACTTCTGCAGCACGCCCACATAGCGGTGAGGCACACGCTCCACCACCTCGACCACACGAGCCTGAGGGCCACCCAGACGTGTGCGTCGGCCAGAGATCTTCTGGATGCGGACCTTGTCGCCAGTGAGAGCCTGGAGGTCATCGCCATCATAGACGGTGAAGGGCTCCTCGTAGAGCGGCTGGCCATCCTCGCGAGTGGCGGTGATGCGCACGTTGTGCATACCGTTGTGCCGGCGGTCGAAGATGCCGATCAGCTCCTCCTGAGCACGTCGGTCGGCCAAGATGTAACGGCCTGAAGAGACCTCACGCAGGAAGCCTTCGGCCTGCAACTGCACGAGCATATCATAAACGTCACTTCGGTTCGAACGACCGAAGATGCCTAATTCCTGCGAAATCTGCAGGTAGTTGTACGAGTCCTTGGGGTGAGTGCTGAACCACTCGCTGATCCTGGTCATGAGCTTTTCAGCTCCTTTAGTGCTTTTCTTTCCCATTTGTTTTGATGTTTTGATGCAGGTTCTGAGGATTTGACAGAAATGTCCTCCATGTCCCGAATAAGCTCAATGTCTTAATCTGCGCGCAAAGATAACTGAAATCCGCGACATTTCCAAACATTTGCCAGCGTTTTTGACTGATTTGTCATAATTTTGTATTTAAAACAATAAATAGCCTGTCTCACGACGGCCATTTATCTGAAATTATTACCTTAAAAACTTACCTTATGAAAAACACAATACCATGAAAAACGCTGCAAAGATAGCGCATTTCACGATATTGTGCAATAGATTGTTCGGAAAAACAGCTTTTTTGAAGCATATTTTTACGATAAATATGACTTTTGCTTGTTGTGCTTGACAAACAAGGGGCGTTACAAGCGTTACGTTACATTAGTGCCGCTGTGCAGAACTAAGTAGGAGTTCGAGGTAACGGAAACTCAACGCACCAGCAGATAAGCCGACATCGGGGCAAGTTCGCCCTTAACCACGCCTTTCTTCACACGGAAGGTCTTGCCTGTCAGGGCGTCTTTGTAGGTACCGTTGGGCAAAGAGGTGCTCAGAGAGACACTCTGCGCATCGGCCGAGATGTTGACAAGGGCAGCACCCTTCTGACCACGCGACACCACTGCCACAGCCCCATTGTCCGAGAAGGCGAGCTGCTCCGGCTGGCCATGCATACGAGCGCGGAAAGCGTTGACAGCCACCACCAATGGGTGTTTGAAGTTGTCGTTGCCCTTGGCACCCACCAGGTTGTTGCCCCACCAGTTACCCGAAGGCCCGTCGCTGCCATCAGGACGGCTGTAGAACAATGGTGTGCCGAACTGACGTGCTGTGAGGAAGACCCAACCCAGGCGGATCTGCTCGTCGGTGAGATGGGCCGACTCGTGGCCGTTGCAGTAGGTGTCGTGGCTCTCGACCCAGGTGACCAGCTTCTCGGCAGGAGCAGGGTTGTTGTAGGAGATGACGTCGGCCTTCTGCCAGTCGGCCTGCTCAAGGTCGTAACGCAACGATCCACCCAAATTGCTGGCGGTGAGACCCATGTATTCGGCATATTCGGTCTCCTTGACGTTGCGATCCTGCAGCACTTCGCCATACATGAAGAGGCTGTCCATAGGCAGGGACAGATGCAGACCCTTCACTGACTTGCGACCGGTAACCACGGGCCAGAAATCGTTTTCGGGCGACGAGGGATCCTTGGGGTCAGAGGGCAGGGCGATGTGCTTGGCCGTGTCGTAACGGAAGCCACGCACGCCGCAAGCCAACAGGTCGTTGACGTAGGTGAGATAATAGTGCTGGAAGTCAGGGTTCTCCGTGTTGACGTCGGGCAGACCACCCATCTCGCCACTGGTGCACTGCAGACGGTCGTTCCACTCCGTGATGGCGGTGAAACCGTTGGTGTGATAGAGCTTGTCGTGGCCACCTACGGCAGCATCGAGATCGTCGCTCACGCGGGTATCATCGACCGAGGTGTGGTTGGGCAGCACATCGACAATGACACGCACACCATACTTGCGGGCTTCGGCACAGAGGGCAGCCAGATCGTCACGCGTGCCGAGCTGATAGTTGCCTATCTTCCAGTCGGTGGGCTGGTAGTGGTAGTACCAGTAGCCATGGCCAAAGAGCTGAGGACCACCGCCCTTGTCGCCACGTGTCTCGGTGACACACTGCTGGGCAGGCGAGGTCTGCACGATGGTGAAGCCAGCAGCAGCAATGTCGGCCATGTTCTCGCGGATGGTGTTGAACGACCAGCTCCAGGCATGGAGTATCACCTCGTCGCAAGTCACAGCCTCGGGCTTGGGAGTTTTGGCCGAAGCGGAGAGGAAGGTGGCTGCAGCTATTGTTGTCAGGAGGATGTGTTTCATTTTTTTCATAGAGTATTTTGGATGAGTTCGGGGTTTCGGTTATTCGGGGTTTCGATTATTCGATTTTTCGACTATTCGAGGAATCGGGGAATCGACTAATCGGGTAATCGGCTAATCGACAAATCGGCTATTCGATTAGGTGGTTAGCCGTTTTATTGGTGATTTACAATCTTTTTGCCGCCACGGATATAGAGCTTGCCGGCCTCCATGGAGTTCACACGCATGCCATTGAGGTCATAGATGGCATCGTCGGCAGCTGGGGTGTCGAGCATCACTGACTCTATGCCAGCATACTGCGCGGTGACGTCGGTGACGGTGTATTTAGAGCCCTCCTTGGTGCTGTTGATCACATAGTAGGCATCGTGCGTCATGCCGGTCACATCGACCGTCTGGGCATTGCCTGCCTGATTGGTGAAGACGAAGTTGACAGCATAGTCGCCCGTGTTGGGAATCTGGAAGGTCTGCGTGTACCAGGTCTTGCCGCCTATCTCAGTGGTCGTGGTAGCCTTGGCTCCTGGCCAGTTGCCATTGATCTGCTCGTTCTCGGGTCCTGCCCACACATATATATATAATGGGTTGAGGGCTCCGGATTCGTTGCAGACGTGCATGGTGGCTGGGGTGGCATCGATGACCTCCTCCTCAAGCCAGGTGTACTGACGTGTCTGTACATTACGCACCTCGCCACCGGCCAAGAGGCCGACTTTGAGCGTGGTGGTCTGGCTCACTGTGAGCGAAGTGCCGCTCTCCACCACCGTACCATTGCTGGCGGTGGGCTCGGTGCCGTCGGTGGTGTAAACCAGCTGCGCGCCTTCGGTTGCCGAAACGGCGGTGAGCTTCACGCTCTGGGCAGCACCATCGTAGGGATATTCGGCCGAAGAGAGGCTGATCCAGGGCATCTCGGCCTGCTTGTCGAGGTAGATGTAGTAACGGTTGCCGTTCATGATGAGCACATGGTCGGTGGCGTATGAGCTCTTGGCTCCACCAATCATGCAGAGCAAGGAACCGCACTTGTAGATGTAGGCAGTGTTGTCGCTGTAGAGTTCCTCGAAGTCCGAAGTGTTGGTGATGCCGGCTGCCTTGCGTGCATCGATCATCTGCTTGATCTGTGGCTTGTGAGCCAGCCAGTGGGGCAGGAACACACATGGGGTGCCTGGCATGGTGAGCAGGTAGGCATTGGCGGCCTGGACGACGTTGGCCGTGATAGGGTCCTTGGTGTAGTTGGTCACGTTGCCGCGGTCCTGCATGTCGTGGTTCTCGACAAAGGTGACGGCATAGCGCTTGTAGTCGCTGCTGCGCATCAGGCAGTCGTTCTTGAGGGCAGACATCTTGTTCGAGTTGTTCAAGGCATCGCGCACGGCATAGCGGAACTGGAAGTCGAATGCGCCTGACTGTATGCCATGGCCGGTGTCGGTACCGTTGATCCAGTTCTTAATCACCTGGTTCGAATCCCACACCTCTCCTACCGAGAACTGTGGCTGTGCTGCCTCGTTGTAGAGGCCGAAATACTTGGCTTCGAAACCCTTGCCCACATCGTAGCGGAAGCCGGCATAACCCAGGTCGTTAAGCAGGAAGTCCTCGTAGGCACGGATGATGTTCTGCACGTTGTCCGAAGCATGGTCAATGTCGCGGAAGCCGTCCCAGCCTTCGCCCGAATCCTTGTTGGTCGAGAGCTGATAGCCATTGGCCTCAGCCCACTCGCGCGTCTTGCCGCCATCGTCGTCAGCACAGATGTCGGTGCTCTGCATCTGGTAGGTGACGCCACGATAGGTCTCGGCAGGGAAATCAACCCAGTTCGTAAGTGTCTGGCGGTGGTTGATCACCACGTCGGCAATGGTTCCGATGCCATCGGCCCTGAACGTCTGGATCATGGAACGCAGTGCCTCCTCACGTCCGAAGGATGAGTTCTGGTCGAAGTAGTAGAGTGGATTGTAGCCCATAGAGGTGCCACCACAGTTGCCCGACTGAGGTACCCACACCAGCGAGAAGAACTGGCTAAGCTCGGCAGATTGCTTCTCGAGCACGGTCCAGCGGGTGTTGGTGTAGTCGTCCCACGAGAAGGCCTGCAGCATCACACCGTCATAATCGGCTGGCCAGCCCTGTGCCGACACAGCACAGAATGAGGCCGAAGACAGGATGACTGAGAACAGAGAAATGATCGAAGATCTCTTCATAAAACTTGGAATAAAGAATAATGGCGTGACAATCATAGCCGAAAGCCACGCCATTGGTTGGGATTATTGGATTCAGGATTCGAGGACAAATGCTACGCTTGTCAGAGGATTGTTTCGACACCCGAAGGCATTGTCCGAAAAATCCTAAAATCCAATCATCTGAAGCTTGTAAAACTCGAATTAATAATCGAGTACCTCTACTGTGCAGTAGATGGTATTCTTATGGGTACGGGTTGGGTAGAGCTTGATGTAACCGCCCACAGCCGAGAGGTTGTCACCATTGGCCCAGAGGTCATTGAGCTGGCCACCCAGGTTGATGTCCCAAGAGTTGTTGGCGGTGAACTTCCAGCCATTGGCAGTGACCTCAGCACGATTCATCACGTAGCAACGCTCGTCGGCATTCCAGGTCATCTGCTGGGCATCGTCGGCAGCATTCCAGCCGTTGAAGTCACCCACAAGGTTCATGTTGGTGATCTCAGTAGCCTTGATGGTCATGTTGCCCAAGCTCACCTCGAAGTAGTAGACCGATTCGCCACCGCTCACGCCAAGGTTGCCGCCACAGTCGGTAGCTGCGCCTTCGTAGGTGGTGAAGTGGCTGTTGTTGAGCTCAGTGCCCCAGTCGCCAGCCACACGCTGGAACTTGAACTGATTGCCCCAACCGTTAGGATCGGCACAGTAGATGAAGCCGGTGTAGGTGCCGGTGGCATCGTCCTGCAACTTGAGGAGCTGGTCAGCATTTGACCATCCGTCGGTCGAACCGATGTAGTAGATGAACTCGTCATAGTTCACAGCCTCAAGCGAATAGGTACCCTCGAGCATGTTGATGGTCATCTTGTACTTACCGGCAGTCTCGATCTTGCCTGCACCAGGATTGTTCGAGGTGAGGAAGCCTTCGGTCGAAACATCGCCATCGATCTCCACGCCAATCTGATCGGACCAGATGTCACCTGCATCGACGCCATTCTGACCGATGATCTTCCAGTACTGATTGTCGGCAGTGGTCTCGAAGGTGAGGGTGAAGCATGGGTAGTCATAGACGTTGCCCTCGCCCACATGGCTGAAGGCCAGCATCGACTCGGCCGACCAGCCGCACATGTCGCCCACCAGATAGTAACCGCTCTCGATCTCAGGAGCAGAGAGCTGAGCCTGGAACTCGAATGGATACTCAAAACGATAGTTGTTCACACCACACTTCACGTCGGCAATCACCTCTGCATCCACAAGGCGTGGTTCGGGAGCACGACCGAAGGCCGAGATGATGGCATTCTCGAGGTCAGCGACTGCAAAGGTACCATTGGCGTCGGTCTCATACTCCACACCCATGAGCTTGACGGCTGTCGAAGTGAGCTCGCAACCCGTCACAGTAAGGTTGAAAAGAGCAACGGTGGTGGTGCCCTCTGGCAGCGACGCCAGGTCGATGTAACTGCATTCGAACACAGAGGCATCAAGGTGATCTACATTACCTTGAGCATTCTCAATCTGCGTGGGTGCTGCCCAGTCGGTGAAGTCCTCGTCATCGCACGATGCGAAAGCTACGAGCGAGGCAGCCAATGCAAAATATAATGAATTCTTCATAATGTGTCTTACGTTTTACTTATTTCTTTTCGATGTAGAAGTAACCGGTGATGTCGTTGAGGTAGAGCTGGTAGGTGCCCGACTCGGCAATGCCGATGTTTGGACCGCCCTGTACGCCATAACCCCAGGCATTGACATCGCCATCACCCGAGCCATAGCCCCAGTTGGTGTCCCATGAGCCAGCCATCTTGAACTTGAGCTGGTCGCCTGCTGAGAGGTCGAGAGTGGTTACCCAGTCGTGGTTGATCACGCCTTCGACGGTGTTGATGGCAGTCATGTTGCTGTCACTCCAGTCGTTGAATGAACCAGAGACAGACATGCCGTCAAATGACTTAGGCGAACCGTCGTATGCCTTGAGGGTAGCATCGTAGGTATAGGTGTCGATGTTGATGGTGTAGTAGCCGTCAGCTGCCACCTCGATGTTGCCGGTGTCGTCGCCGCCATTGCGATAAACGATGTTGCCCGTGCCATTGCCGCACATTGCATAGTTCCAGTCGAAGCTCGAAGGCAGGATCTTGAAGCCCTGGCTGGCCATGAAGTAGCCAGTGTAGGTGAGCTGACCCTTGCCGGTGTTGATGTCATAGTCGCAACCGGCTACGAGATGCATTGGCAGGTTGTTGATGTAGATGTTGTCGGCATTGTTGCTCCAGGCACCTGCACCGATGTTGCCACCCAAGATGTACCACATCTCAGGATCAGCAGCCTTGAGCATCTGATAAGCAGGACGCACAAAGACTGAGATGACATTCGAATGGATGGTGAAGTTGTCAGAGATCACAGCCGTAGATGAAGGCTTGCAGGTGACACGTGCATAAAGTTCCATTACATCAGGCACAGTCTCTTCAGTCCAACCGCCCTCCTGCTGGAGTGTCTTGTTGAGCAGATTAGACGAGATGCTGGCCGAGCCATTGTCGATGAGTGGTACGATGATAGGAGATTGGAACGAATTATCCTTCGAAAGCTCCATCACATAGGTCGAAACGTATGGGAATGTATAACCCGTGCAGCTCCAGGTGAAGTTCATATTGATGTCCTCAGGATAGAGCACCAAGGCACCTGAGCCTGCAAATGATGGAGTGTTGAGCGTGAGCTCCAAGCTCTTCACGTCGAGCGTTGGATTGTCCTGATCGGTCTCACAAGCGGTGAAACCTGCCACCAGGCCAAGCATCATTGCACTATATATATAATTTTTCATATAATTCTCAATTATGAATTATAAATTATGAATTGTGAATTAATAACCTGCGTTCTGCACGAGGTTGGCGTTAGCATTGACGTCCTCCGAAGGCAGAGCGAACACGTTGAGGTTGGCCGAGAAGCCAATGCCGCTCTCGTTGCCGCCCTTCCACTCCCAGACGTACTGGCTGCTGTTGTTGCCGCCAAAGTAGCCGTAACGGATGAGGTCGGTGCGACGGAAGCCCTCGTAGAAGAGCTCGCGAGCACGCTCGTCGAGGATGTAGTCGAGCGTACAGTCACTCTCAGTGACACGAGTAGCACAACGGGCACGTTCACGCAGCGCATTGATACGAGCTGCAGCAGGCTTACCCTGACGCTTGGCAGCCTCGGCTGAAATGAGGTAGGCCTCACCCGTACGCATCAGGAAGTAGTCCATGTCTACGAACTGAGAGTTGTGAGGAGCAGCACCGGTTGAATAGGTGTTGCGATACTTGGCACAGGCATAGCCCGAAGCGTAGTCAGTAGGAGTCGTAACGTTGAGCTCACGGTCAATGCCATGAAGCAAAGCACGGTCGTCGCCAGCAGCCTCGGTCATGGCACGATAGTCAACAGCAGGAGCCTTGCCATCGGGGAAGAACTTCTTGACGAAAGCCGAGCGGCAGCGGTTGCCTGCCCAGAACTCAGTGGTGCCGTAGGTCACGTCCACATCCATGTCGGCCTTCCAGGTCGAAGCCATCAGGAAGAGCGAGGTACCCCAAGATGTGGTAGTCACACCATCCTGAAGCAATGGCAGGATGCACTCTATCGAAGCACCGCTCTCGCCATTGTCGCCCATGAAGAGCATCTGGTAGTTTGACCAGAAATTACCCTTATTGTCGGTCACACCATCCTTGCCTTGGTTGGCCTCTTTATTCCAGAGCTTGTGAGGACCAGCGATGACCTTCTCGGCATACGTCTCAGCGTCAGCCCAACGAGCCTGGCCGGTGTAAACCTCAGCATTGAGGTACATACGAGCCAGCAACAGGTTGGCAGCGTCCTGATCGGCAGTGCCATAGCCAGCATCTGTGCTCTTGCGGGCAACTGGTTCATGCATTGATGACACAATCTCCTTCAGCTCAGTCTCGAGCCAAGTAAAGAGCTCTGCACGTTGTTTCTGCTTGGGGCTCTCAGCCGAAATCTCGAGTGCGAAAGGCACATTGCCGAAGCAATCCATCAGATGATAGTAGTACAGTGCACGCAAGAAACGTACCTCAGCCTCGCGGGTAGCATTCACACCCTTGCAGACGTCGAGGTAGTGGTTGCAGTAGTCGATGCCTACGAACAGACGATAGTAGAGACCTGCCAGCATCGGATGGTCGGCATCCCACTGGTTGTAGTTGAAGGCAGGGATACCAGGGTCACCCCATGCGCAGATTGACTCGTCGGTAGTGAGCTCGTTGGCGTTGAACAGCTGACGCAGGAAACCTGCAGTACCACCGTCAAGACCATCGATATCGCAGTCGCCATTGCCGCCATAGTTACCTGGCAAGGCCATGTTAGCATAGCACTTGGTATAGAGAGCTGCCTCATCGACCGTCATGATGGTGTTTGGGTCAATAGGGGTAACGTCCAGGTCACCCACACATGAGCTGAGACCCATGGTCATGGCAACGGCAGCACCTGTTAGCAAATATTTATTCATAGTAGTTGCGTAGTTTTAGAAGTTAAGTGTAAGGCCCAGCTGGAGGTTGAATGGACGTGGGTAGAGGCTATTCTCGATACCGTTGTTATGCTCTGGGTCGATGCCATCGTAGTTAGTGATGGTCAGCACGTTCGAAGCCACACCGTAGATACGGCCGTTGAGGCCCTTGTATTTGTCGCACTTGAAGAGGTTGCTGAACGAATAGCCGAGGGTGATGTTGTCGAGCTTCACGAAGCTGGCATTGGTGATCCAGTAGTCAGAGAGGTGATTCTCGTAGGTATTGAAGCCGCGATCGATGCCCGAAGCAGTAGCATTCTGCAGGTAGCTGAATGAGCTGTCGTAGCGCTTCTCGATGTTCATCTTACCCATCTCGTTGCCGTTGTATACATAGTTGCCGAGGTGTGAGTGGAAGCTGAGGCCGAGGTCCCAGTTCTTATAACCCAGGCGTGAGCTCAAGCCGAGCATCCAAGGAGCAGCAGCCTGCTTGTAGAAGTAGAGGTCGCTCTCCGAGATCTGGCCGTCGCCATTGCGATCCACATAGACACCCTCGATAGGAGCACCCTTCTCGTCATAAACCTGCTGATATACGTAGAAGGCTGACGAAGACTGGCCTGAAGCCCAAGCCTTGATGTAGTTGCCCGTACCGGCGCCGTTGTTCTCGTAACGGATGATCGAACCATCGCCATTGAGCTCGATGATCTCGTTGTGGTTGTAGGTCATGTTGGCGTTGATCTCCCAGTTCCAGTTCTTGGTCTGGATTGGACGCACAGTGGCCGAAACCTCAAAGCCGGTGTTCTTGAGCGAACCAATGTTCGAAGTCACCTTGTTGCGGAAATTTGAACCTGCGCTGACAGTAGCATCATTGAGCAGGTCGGTGGTCTCACGATAGTACCACTCTGCGCTGAGGGTGTAGCGGTCGCGCATGAAGCCAAGGTCGATGCCGACGTTCGAGGTAGTGGTGGTCTCCCACTTCAGCTTCGAGTTGTAAGCATCAGGACGATAGAGCAAGCCCGAATCGTTGATGCCAACAATAGGATAGCGGCCATCGGTGTTGGTGTTGTTGACATTGTATGAAGCGAAGTACCTGTAGTTGCCGATGCCGTCCTGCTGGCCGGTCTTACCGTAGCTTGCACGTACCTTGGCCTCTGACAGCCAATCCACATCAGCGAGGAAGGCCTCGTTCTTGATCTTCCAAGCCAAAGCGCCTGAGTAGAAGAGTGCCCAGTGATCCTTGAAGCGTGAAGAACCGTCGTCACGAAGGTTGAGGGTTACGGAGTAGCGATCCATCAGGCTGTAGTTCATTCGGCCGAGGAACGACACGAGATATGACTCCTGACGCCACAAGCCATTTGACTCATTGTAGAGCTCACCTGGCTTCTCTAGGTTGGTCTCTGGATAGAGGCCGAATGAGTGGCTGTTGCCCCAGTACTTCATGTGGCTCCATTCATAGCCGGCCATGATGTCGAAGTGATTGTCCTCGTTGAAGTCCTTACTATACTGCGCCCACGCGTTGAGTGTAAGGTTGAACTTCTCCTCATGGGTGGTGCCATAGCTACCATAGTACTGGTTCGATGGACCCCAAGGAGCGTAATCGGTGTCCTGCTGACCGTTGGCATAGTCGCCATTCAAGCTGAGGTGGAGCAGGAGGTCCTCAAAGTTGTGTACCTTATAGTCGAGGTCGAGGGTACCCTGCCAGTCGCGAGAGTTGGCACGGTCGTCCTTCTCGTTGAGCAGAGCCACAGGGTTCTTGGCGGTGTTACGGTTCACTACGCGATCCCAGTTAGGATCGTTCAGAGCCGAAGCGTCATCGGTCCAGGTGAAGTAGTTGTGGAAGTTTTCGGCGTGCTCACCCTTCCAATCCTGATCATTGAAGTAAACGCCGTGGGTTGGATCGAAGCGGGTGGCTTCGCCGATGGCATCACCATTGGCATACTGAGCATGGCTATAGAAGAACTTGGTGCCCACGGTCAGCTTCAGATGATTATCCAGGAAGCTTGGGTTCACGTTCAAGCCGATGTTAGTGCGCTTGTAGTCAGAGGTCTTGAGGGTACCTTGCTGGTCGGCAAAACCGATGCTGAAGCGATAAGGCAGCGACTTGTAGGCGCCGGTCACAGTCACGTTGTGCTCGTGGCTGACAGCGGTGCGATAGATCTCGTCCTGCCAGTCAGTATTGCGCCAACCGAGCTTAGAGTAAGCATCACTGTCTGGTCCGTAGTAGTCATAGACAAAGCGGCGGTACTCATCGCCGTTGAGCAACTCCTGGCGATCCATAGCCCAACCAAAGGTAACATTACCATTGTACGAAACCTGTGGAGCTGAGCCAGCACGACCCTTCTTAGTGGTAATGATGATGACACCATTTGAACCACGGCTACCATAGATGGCGGTGGCCGATGCATCTTTCAGCACGGTGAAGGTCTCAATATCGTTAGGGTTGACGAGAGCCAAGGCGTTAGGTGCACCCTTGATGCCCTGATTATCCATAGCCATACCGTCGATGACGATCAATGGGTCGTTCGAGGCGTTGAGCGAAGAGCCACCACGCACACGGATCTGTGCGCCGCCACCAGGCGAACCGCCATTGTTGGTCACGTTCACACCGGCAATCTTGCCCTGCATCATGTCCTGAGGCGAGGTCACGACACCCTTGTTCTTCTCGTCAGGCTTGATGGCAGTGACTGCACCGGTGAGGTCGCTCTTCTTTGCGGTACCGTAACCGATCACTACCACATCCTCGAGGAGCTCTGAGTCCTCCATGAGGGTAATGGTGAGGGGCTGTCCGTCGAAGACCAACTCTTGGTTCTTGTAACCAATGAAGGAAACCACCACGGTGCTGCCCTTAGGAGCTTTGAAAGAGAAGTTGCCGTCCAGGTCGGTAGTGGCGCCATTGGACGTACCCTTGACTACCACGTTTGCACCCAGAACAGGCTCTCCGAAGTCGTCAACGACAGTACCCGTGACTTCGATGTCCTGGGCATAGACGCTGGCCGACATAGCAAGGCCCATTGCCACAGCGGCGGGCACTCGCAAATTTAACTTCGTGTTCATGCGTTTTTGGTTTGTATTATTAATAATATATGTTGATGTCTTTTAGAACTCTAACAGCAACGACTGGCGGGCTCGGAGCGTCAGTTTCTCGCCCAGCTCCACCGTCTTACCGCTGATTACATCCTTGGCGCTTTGGGCAGGAAGCACCTCGGCGTATGGCTCCCGTGGCAGTGTCTGACGCTTGCTCGTACCATTGATGATGACGGTGAATCTGCGTCCTTCAGCCTCGCGACTATACACATAGCAGCCTTGTCGGACAAAGAAGTGCACCAGCTTGCCACGTTGAGCTGCCACGTTCTGCTTGCGCCAGTTCAGCAGGCGCCTAGTGTAGTTGTAATAGCTCTTCTGCACCTTGTCACGGCCACGGGCTGTCAGCACATTCACTGGCAATGGCTGGCGGTTCAGGCCGTCGCCCTGCGCTTTGGTTGAGAACATACCCACCTCGTCACCATAGTAAAGCTGAGGAGTGCCACGCAGTGTCAGGAGCAGCAGGAGGGCCTGCTGGTAGCGTGCTGTGTCGGCCACCTCCTGGGCAGTCTTGTTGAAGCGGTCGGTGTCATGGTTGGCCAGGAAGGTGAGCAGATTGTCCGTGTTCTCATACACGATGTCGCCACACAGGTATTCGTAGATGCGAGCAAGGCCAGTGTTCCATTCGTCGGTCTCCTCGCCTGCCTGCTGGTTGAGCAATGTCATCAGTGGGAAGTCCATCACTGTTGGCAGCTGTGAGTTGAAGGGGGCTGCCAGCTTCGAGTCCTTCTGCCAATAGGCCACTGAGGGACTGCTGTTCACCCAGGTCTCTCCCACCACATTGTAGCCTGGCCACTCCTTGTCGAGTGCCTGACACCACTCTGCCATCATCTCCTTGTCGGCGTAGGGATAGGTGTCCTGACGTATGCCATCCACCTGCGCATACTCTATCCACCAGATTGAGGTCTGTATCAGATAGTCCTTCACCAAAGGATTGCGCTGATTGAAATCGGGCATCGAGCGCACAAACCAGCCATCGGTCGTATAGAGCCGGTCATACTGCGAGGCATGCGGATCGCTCACCGCAGCCGTACGATAGGCACTCTGACGATATTCTGAGTCAAAGTTGAACCAATCCTTCTGTGGCAGGTCGGTGAAGAGGAAGTTCTCCGAACCGCAGTGGTTGAACACCAGGTCCATCACCATCTTCAACCCGTGGCTATGACAGTCGCGCACCAGTTGTCGGTACTCCTCGTTCGACCCCAGACGCGGATCAATCTGATAATAGTCCGTAATGGCATAGCCGTGGTACGAACCGCTTGGCTGGTCGTTCACCTGCACGGGTGTGGGCCAGATGGCTGTCACACCCAGCTCCTGTAGATAGTCCAGGGCCGAAGCCATGCCTTTCAGGTCGCCACCATGGCGTCCGAAGCCGCCCTTGGCAGTCGGGTTGATATCAGGCTCGCGCAAGCCCTCCACATGGTTGAGCTCGGGGTTGCCATTGATGAAGCGATCAGGCATCAGCAGGTAGAGCACGTCGGCCGAAGTGAATGGCTGGGGCTTCTCGCCTGTGCGCTGTCGGAGCTCATAAGGTTGCGTCAGCAATGGTCGCCCCTCACCTGGCTTGGTCAAGGCTATACCGAATGTCTGAGGTGCAGCATGGCGCACATCGAGATAGACGAAGAGGTAGTTGGGATTGTCCACTCGCACCGTACGCACCAGCGACACGTTTCGAGCCTCCGTAAGGCTCACCTCACAGTCTCCAATATCATTGCCATGCAGCATCACCTGCACCACGGGGTTCTGCATTCCACTCCACCAGCAAAGCGGATGCACATGCGATAACTTGGGCGCTTCGGCATGGCCGAGCACCGAAAAAAGAAATGCTGACATAACGATCAAGACAATTGCTTTCAAGGTTCTCATTTCAGAATAGATTCTTGTGTGTCGCGTGTGATTATTCGGGCGCAAATATACATATTAAATTTTATTTAGCAAAAAAAGTGACTCAAAAATGCAGTTTTTTAACTAATATAATGCACAAAAAGGGGGGAATGCACAAGAAAAGTTCGGAAAACTTTGGTGTTATGGAGGAAATGGCTTATCTTTGCAGCACCACGTATGATAATAACACACAGATAACACAATACTGGACAACACACGTATGAAGAAACTCCTATTACCAACTGCTCTGCTCGCAGCCCTTGCCTGCACAGCTTGCAGCAGCAAGACAGCAGGACCTGAGGCCCAGACAGAGGCCGAGGGCAAGATGGTCGTCTATCAGATGATGGTGCGACTGTTTGGCAACGACAACACCACCAATACCTTTAATGGCTCGCGCGAGCAGAACGGCTGCGGACGCATGAGCGACATCACGACCGAGGCGCTGCAGTCCATACGCCGCCTGGGTGCCAACTATGTCTGGTACACCGGCATCCTGCAGCAGGCCTCCAAGACCGACTGGAGTGCTCAGGGCTTGCCCAAGCAGACTGCCGACGTGGTGAAGGGCAACGCTGGTTCGCCCTACGCCATCTGCGACTACTACGCCGTCTCGCCCGACATTGCCGACAATGTGGCAACGCGCATGGAGGAATTCGAGGCGCTGGTGCAGCGCACCCACGACGCCGGGCTGAAGGTAGTGATGGACTTCGTGCCCAACCACGTGGCCCGCGAGTATCACAGTCTGCTCTGCCCTGAGGGCACGACCGACCTGGGTGCTGAGGACAAACGGGAGGTGGCGTTCGACGCTCAGAACAACTTCTATTACTTCCCTGGTGAGACCCTGCAGTGGGCTGCCTACACCGAAAGTCCTGCCAAGGTGAGTGGCAACGACGTGTTTGCCAGCGTGACACCTTCGGAGTGGGACTGGTATGAGACCGTCAAACTGAACTATGGCGTGGAGTACCTTGCCGACGGCACCCGCGTGAAGCACTTCGACCCCATCCCTTCGACCTGGCTGAAGATGACCGACATCCTGCTCTACTGGGCACAGAAGGGTGTCGATGCCTTCCGCTGCGACATGTCGGAGATGGTGCCATCTGAGTTCTGGCACTATGGCATAGGTCGAGTCAAAGAGCAGCACCCCGACGTGATCTTCATTGCTGAGATCTACAATCCTAAGGTCTATGAGGAGTACATTGTGGAGGGCGGCTTCGACTACCTGTATGACAAGGTGGAGCTCTACGACTCCATCCGCTCCGTGGTCGAAGGCCGTCGCCCCGTCGATGCCATCGAGGCCTGCCTCTCCCTGCCTACCTACCTCAACGGGAAGGTGGCTGGCCACATGCTCAACTTTCTGGAGAATCACGACGAGCAGCGCATCGCCTCGCAGGAGTTCGGACGTTCAGCTCAGGCTGGCATTCCTGCCCTCTACGTCAGTGCCTTGATCAATGGCAACCCCTACATGCAGTACTTTGCCCAGGAGCTGGGCGAGGATGCCCCCGATGCTGAGGGCTACCAGGGAGCCGACGGTCGCACCACCATCTTCGACTACTGGGGACTGGAGCGTCAGAAGACCTGGAAACAATGCAGATGGGACGAGACGAAACTCCCTGCCGAAATGCTTGCACTGCGCCGTCGTTACGAGGAGGTGCTCCAGCTGGCCCAGCGTCCTGCCGTGCTCCATGGCGAGACCATCGACCTCACCGACGATGCCATGCGTCAGGCCCGCGTCTTCGCATTCCAGCGCAAGATGGATGGTGGCGACGCGCTGACAGTGGTTGCAAACTTCGGAGAAGAGGAGTTCGCTGGCCGCGTCAATAACGAGGACGTGGAGGTGAAGGGTCATGACGCCGTAGCATTCTGACAGCTCAATGCCCTGCTTGCAAATCGCAAAGTCATTTAATCGGTTAATCGATTAATCGAAAACTCGAAGAATCGAGAACTCGAGGAATCGAAAACTCGAGAACTCAAAAATTCGAAAAAACTCGAAGAACCGCAAAATCACAAAAATCGCAAATCATAAGATGAAACTGAACTTTAAGATCAACTACCGCACCGTCTGGGGGGAGTCCCTCGGTGTGATAATTGCCGATCAGGTGGTGGAGCTTTCGACCACCGATGGCGAAGTGTGGGCTGGCTCGGCCGAGGTGGAGCTGCCCAAGGGTGGCCTGCCCCTGCTCTACCGCTATGGCGTGTGGCGCGATGGCCAGTGCGTGCGCATGGAACGCAACTCTATGGCTCACGTCATCGAGAACGTGTCGGCCAGCAAGAAGAGCCTCGACCTCAATGACCAGTGGCGCGATGCACGTCGCGTGGCTGGCGTGGCTGTACCTATTTTCTCGCTCCGCAGTGCTGGCAGCTTTGGTGTAGGCGACTTCGGCGACCTCAAGAGCCTCATCGACTGGGCAGTCCTAACCCATCAGACAGCCGTACAGGTCCTCCCCATCAACGACACCACCATCACCAATACCTGGCAGGATTCCTATCCCTACAACTCCATCTCGATCTACGCTTTCCACCCACAGTACATCGACCTTCGTCAGCTCCCTGCCCTCAAGGACGAGGCCAAGGCCGCTGCCTACGAGCAGAAGCGCATCGAACTCAACGCACTGAAACAGATTGACTACGAGGCTGTCAACCAGGCCAAGCGTGCCTACTTGCATGACCTCTTCGAGCAGGAGGGCAAGAAGGCGCTGGCCACCGCTGGCTTCAAGAACTTCTTCGAACAGAACGAGGAGTGGCTGCGTCCTTATGCTGCCTTCTCAATACTGCGCGACCAGTTTGGCACCCCCGACTTCAGTCGTTGGCCTGAGCATAAGGTCTATGTCAAGGAGGAGATCGACGCCCTGACCGACAAGAAGTCGAAGCGTTACCATGAGGTAGCCTACTACTATTATATACAATATGTATTGCACACCCAGCTGCTTGCGGCCTCGGCCTATGCTCGTCAGAAGAATGTGATTCTGAAGGGCGACATCCCGATCGGCATCAGCCGCGCTTCGGTCGAATCGTGGGTCGAGCCATTCTACTTCAACATGAACGGTTCGGCCGGTGCGCCACCCGATCCATTCTCGGCCAATGGTCAGAACTGGGGCTTCCCCACCTACAACTGGGACGCCATGCAGCAGGATGGCCTGCGCTGGTGGCTCAAGCGCTTCCGCAAGATGCAGGAGTACTTCTCGGCCTATCGCATCGACCACATCCTCGGCTTCTTCCGCATCTGGGAGATCCCTGTGCACTCGGTTCATGGCCTTTTGGGCCAATTCGCCCCATCGCTGCCCATGACGCCCGACGAGATACAGAGCTACGGACTCACCTTCCAGCGCGAGTTCATGACCGATCCATTCATCAACGACGAACTCCTTGAGCAGCGCATCGGCTGTCTGCGTCACTATCATGACGAGGAGCCTCAGTGCTGGGATGGCAAGGATCCTGTGCAGTACGTCAAGGATACCTTCCTCGACCACCTTCACGATGACATCTGGCAGATGAAGCCATACTTCAAGACTCAGCGTCAGGTAGAGATCTTCTTCAGTGGCAAGAAGAAGCAACGCAACCTCGACATGAAGGAGGCCATCTATACCCTGATCTCCAACGTCCTCTTCCTCGAGGACCACAAGCGTCCTGGCACCTATCACCCACGCATCTCGGCCCAGCAGGATTATACCTACACCCGTCTGCAGTCGTGGGAGAAGGCTGCGTTCAACAACCTCTACAACGAGTACTTCTACCGTCGTCACAACCAGTTCTGGTACGAGCAGGCCATGCAGAAGCTGCCAGCCCTGATCAACGCTACCCAGATGATCGTGTGCGGCGAGGACCTCGGCATGGTACCCGACTGTGTACCTTGGGTCATGAACCAGCTGCAGATCCTCTCGCTCGAGATCCAGCGTATGCCCAAGGATCCGTCGGTTGACTTCGCGCACCCCGGCACCGCTCCGTATCTCTCGGTATGCACCACCGGTACGCACGACACCAACCCGATCCGCGCTTGGTGGGAAGAAGACCGTGCGCTTACGCAGAAGTTCTACAACGAGCAGATGGGCTGGTGGGGCGAAGCTCCCG
>JAZQQU010000080.1:0-54342 GCA_045629225.1 Bacteroidales bacterium
CAACCGATTACCTGAACACCAGCACCGATCTTGGCATAGTACTCAGCGAGTACGCAAGCGTTGGTGTTTGAGTCGTCACCACCGATGATGACGAGAGCCTTGATGTCGAGAGCCTGAAGGATCTCAAGACCCTTGTCGAACTGCTCCTTCTTCTCAAGCTTGGTACGGCCAGAACCGATGATGTCGAAGCCACCGGTGTTGCGGTACTCGTCGATAATCTCAGGAGTGAGCTCCATGTACTTGTGGTCAACCAAGCCGCCAGGGCCGAGGATGAAGCCGTAGAGCTTGTTCTTTGGGTTGAGCTTCTTGAGGCCATCGAAGAGGCCAGAGATCACGTTGTGACCACCAGGAGCCTGACCACCAGAGAGAATCACGCCTACGTTCATCTGAGCGTTTGGCATAGCCTCCTCAGTTGGCTCGAACTTGAGGTATGGCATACCATAGGTGTTAGGGAAGAGCTTCTGTACCTCCTCCTGATCGGCTACTGACTGGGTTGGATCGCCCTCTACAGCCTTGAGGTTGCCACGAAGAGCAACTGGCAGCTTGGGCTGGTAAGCAGCGCGAGCTATCTGCAATGCACTTTTTTCCATAGTTTTTTTTGTTGATTATGTTTGTTGGATTAATGTAATGTCGATTAATGATGGAACAGACGGACGCCTGTGAAGCACATGGCGATGCCATATTTGTCACAGGTAGCGATGACATTGTCATCACGTACAGAACCACCAGCCTCGGCGATAAATTCTACGCCAGACTTATGGGCACGCTCAATGTTGTCGCCGAATGGGAAGAAGGCGTCTGAACCGAGGGCCACGCCCTTGAGCTGCTTGAGCCACTCTTTCTTCTCCTCGAGAGTCAGCACCTCTGGCTTCTCGGTGAAGAAGTTCTGCCATGTGCCCTCACGAAGCACGTCATCGTGCTCCTCCTCGCTGATATAAACGTCGATGGTGTTGTCGCGGTCGGCACGCTTCACGCCCTCCTTGAATGGAAGAGCCATCACTTTTGGATGCTGACGCAGCCACCAGATATCTGCCTTATTGCCAGCCAGACGTGTGCAGTGGATGCGACTCTGCTGACCAGCACCGATGCCGATGGCCTGACCATCCTTCACATAGCACACTGAGTTCGACTGAGTATATTTCAGGGTGATCAGTGCGATGACGAGGTCGCGACGAGCCTCGGCTGTGAAGTTCTTGTTCTGGGTAGGGATGTTCTGGAAGAGGGCATCGTCGTTGAGATCGATCTCGTTGCGACCCTGCTCGAAGGTGATGCCATATACCATTTTGCGCTCGATAGGAGCGGGACGGTACTCAGGATCCATCTGGATCACACAGTAGGTTCCCTTACGTTTGTTGCGCAGAATCTCGAGGGCTTCTGGTTCGAAGCCGGGTGCAATCACACCGTCGCTCACCTCGCGGTTGATGAGCTTGGCAGTGGCCACGTCGCACACATCGCTCAGGGCAATGAAGTCGCCGAACGAAGACATGCGGTCAGCACCACGGGCACGAACGTAAGCCGAAGCCAGTGGGGTGAGCTCATAGTCGTCGGTGAAATAGATCTTCTTGAGCGTGTCAGACAGTGGCAGACCTACGGCTGCACCAGCTGGTGATACGTGCTTGAACGAGGTGGCAGCAGGAAGACCTGTGGCACGCTTCAGTTCGCTGACAAGCTGCCAGCTGTTGAAAGCATCGAGAAGATTGATGTAACCTGGGCGGCCATTGAGCACAGTGATAGGGAGCTCCTGATCGCCTTCCATAAAAATTCGTGACGGCTTCTGGTTAGGGTTGCAGCCGTACTTCAGTTCGAGTTCTTTCATTATCTTAAAGATATATTTGCTTCTGTTTAGAGGCGTTTTTTATCCATCTTTTGGCTGCAAAGATAAAAAAAAACGGCCAATAATCCAAATTATGATGCCGTATTTTTGTTTCTATGAGAAATAATTACTATTTTTGCACCATCAAATAAACAATTTTGGTAGAATGAAGGCTCAGCAAGGGCCTTTTTGTACTCAAGTAATTATAGATAACACTTGCGTAACTTATACTGAAATCAACAATGAATAGACTTTTATTTCGCATCATATCAAGTCTCGAAAAACGCTATTGGGCCCTGAGTTACTGGCCTCGTCACATAGTTGGCATTTGTATCCTGATCGGTGTGTTTGCAGGTGTGTTTGGCTTTGTCTATGGCTCGTATCGTGGCATTCGTTCTGTTGTGGTCTATGTTTCCGAACTGATGAATTCTGACAGCAGTTCGGCTGAGGTCGATGGTATCTCGGATATGGACGAGTATAGTCGACCAGGTCGCAGTCATTTCGACTTTCCTCTTAAAGCCGACGAAAAACATCCAAAGCGTCGTCCGAATTTCCGTCGTGACTTCGACTATATCAACGATGTACACATGGGTGCTGCCCGTAAGTTGGGCATTAAGCCTTTGGCTAATCGTGAAGCTGTGTCAAAGATGAAAGACAAATTGGTGGAACTTCACGACACGCGCTATTATAAAGTTGACCCATTGACCAGTTCTGTGCCTTATCTTGTGCCTAAGGCAGCTGACTTCCTCACAGCGCTAGGACGGTTGATGCAGGAGTACAATGGCACGAAGTCTCGCTTCATCGTGACCAGTGTGCTTCGCACAAAGGCCGATGTCTCTTCGCTGCGCCGACGTAATGGCAACGCTTCGGAGAACTCTACGCACTGTTATGCCACTACGGTCGATATCACTTACAACCGTTTCGATATCCATGGTAAGACTTGGGAGGGTAAATTGAAGGAGGACCTTGCAAAGGCTCTATATGACTTACAGGAGCGTGGCTACTGTTATGTGAAGTACGAGGTGAAACAACCTTGCTACCACATTACTGTGCGTCCCTAATCAAAAACGTTGTTCGAGACGTCGGATTTCTTGCCTGAGTTCTGAATCAGAAATCCGACGTCTCGAAAAGCTTGCCAGAATCTCTGGCGGAGAATTCAACTTCTCTAAAAGCTTGCCAGAGTTTAAAATAAAGAATTGTGTATCCACAATTGCTTGTCAGCGATTCTGGCAGAAAATTGTGTGTTCACAAAAGCCTGCCAGAGTTTCAAATCAGAAATTGTGCATCCACAAATGCTTGCCAGCGTTTTTGACAGGAAAATGTGTGTCTACAACAGCCTGTCAAAATATCGGACAAAGAAAATAGGCGACACAAAACGTATTTTGTCATTGAGACAAGCGTTTTGTATCGCCATTTTTATTTTTCGAGCAACTGGAGCAGTTCTTCGTAATATTGACGCGAATTGGAAAGTCTAGGGATCTTGAGTTGTCCACCCAGCTTGCCTTTCTTCATCGAGAGCCATCGGTTGAAGGTGCCTGATGGGGCAGGAGTGAGTTCCAGACGGGAAAGGAAGATCCCTTTGTAGCGTTTGGCCTCGTAGTCGGAATTGACTCGTTGCAGGTTCTCGTCCAGGAGGTTGGCAAACTCTTCGAGATTCTGTGGTTGACGAGCAAACTCTATGATCCACGAATGGTGTGCCTTATGTGTCGTGTCAGCATTATTAGCATTAGTGGCCTTGAGGAAGGTAGGTGCAGCAGTGTATTCCGCTACTTGTGCTCCCGTCTGCTCACAGGTCAATGCGAGTGCTTCGTCAGCATTGCTTACCATCAGTTCTTCGCCAAAAGCGTTGATGAAGGCCTTGGTGCGACCCGTAATCACGAACTTATATGGATTGCGTTGGGTGAAACGCACAGTGTCTCCTATGACATAGCGCCAAAGGCCTGGGGTAGTGATCACCATGGCGTAGTTACGACCGGGTTCCACCTGCCAGAGAGGCACTATTCGAGGGTCGCGTTTGCCATCGGCCTGTAGGCCTCGGTTGGCTATCACATCGTCGAACGAGTCCATGGGTATGAACTCGTAGAATATGCGATTGTCGATGATGAGCTGCAGAGCTGAATCGTCCCACGACGACTGTATGCCAAAAAATCCCTCCGAGGCATTGTAGGTCTCGAGATAGTGCATGCGGTCAGACGGAATGAGTTGTTTGTACTGCTCGCGATAGGGGGTGAAGGCTATACCTCCATGGAAGAATACCTCCAGGTTGGGCCAAACTTCTGTGATGTCGTGCTTGCCTGTCTCGGCCAGTATGTTCTTGAGCACACCCATCATCCATGAGGGGACTCCGCTGATTGATGTCACGTCCACATCCTTTGTGCTACGGGTCAGTGCCTTGAGCTTTGCCTCCCATTCGCCCATCAGTGCCACATCTTTGCTCGGTGTGCGGATGAAGTTTATGGCTGGGTTGACATTCTGGATCAGCGTGGCAGAGAGGTCGCCTGCATGAATACCCTCAGGCAGAGATTCATTGCTGAACGAACCTCCGAGTATCAGACCTTTGCCTTTGAAAAAACGGCTCTTGGGGTTGAGCGCCAAATAGATGACAGTGGAGTCTAAGCCGCCTCGGTAGTGCGTGTGTTTGAGGGCATAGTCGGTCACGGGGATGTACTTCGACTTGTCGCTCGTCGTACCGCTCGACTTGGCAAACCATCGGCATCGACCTGGCCAAAGCACATTGGCTTCGCCCTTCACCATGCGCTCTATCCATGGTTTCTGCTGGTCGTATTCGCTCAGAGGTACTTGTGTGGCATAAGCTTCGTAGCAGGCAAGTGCAGCACTGGTCTGCAAACGGTCGAAGCCATGCTGCCTGCCGAAGTCCGTCTCCTTGGCATGCGTTACAAGCCAGGTCAACTGCTCCTGCTGCAGACGTGGAGCCTGAGTGGCATAGCGTTGTATCTGGAGGTAGCGACGTCGGAATACGAGATTATATATCAGCCGAGTTTCGTTCATGACTTGCGTGCGTAGCGTCCACGGCGAGGCTTGGCTTCAGTCTCGGTGCTGTTGTCAGCTGCCTCGATGATTTCAAGACATTCCTGATATGAGATGTTTTCCAGATCTTTGTTGCGAGGTAGCTTATAGTTTTTGCCTGCCTTGCACAGGTATGGGCCAAAGCGACCGTTGAGCAACTGAAGATCTGTGTCTTCAGTAAATGTGCGGAGCACGCGCTTGCGGTCTTCGTCGCGTTTCTGCTCGATGAGTGCGATGGCCTCGTCGAGAGTGATATCATGAGGGTCGGTGCCCTTAGGGATAGACACATATTTGTTGTCATGGCGCACGTATGGACCGAACTTACCCACACCCACAATCACTTCATTGTTCTCATATTCACCAAGATTCTTGGGAAGCTCGAACAACTTCAGTCCCTCCTCCAGGGTGATCGTGGCAAGGCTCTGGCCCTTTTGTAGGGCTGCAAACTGAGGTTTCTCAACCTCGTCGGTCGAACCAATCTGAACCACAGGGCCGAAGCGGCTGATCTTGACGCTCACGGTGTGACCAGTAGCAGGATCCTTACCCAGGATGCGCTCGCCTGCCTTGCGGTCGCTGCGCTCCTCGAGTGTGGTGGTCACCAGTGGATGGAAAACCTCGTAGAATGAGTTGATACAGTTAGCCCACTGCTCCTGACCTTCGGCTATCTTGTCGAATTCGCCCTCTACGGTTGCTGTGAAGTTATATGACATGATGTCAGGGAAGTGCTCGCTCAGATAGTCGTTGACCACAACACCAATGTCAGTTGGAATGAGCTTGCCCTTGTCATTGCAGTAGGTCTCCTGCTGCACTTGAGTCTTGATGTCATTCTTCTTCGGGTTGAAATGCAAGCGTGTCACACTGCGTTTCTCTGCTGGGCGATCGCTCTTTGTGACGTATTCGCGTGCCTGAATGGTTGAGATGGTTGGTGCGTAGGTCGAAGGACGGCCGATGCCAAGTTCCTCCATCTTCTTGACGAGTGAGGCTTCGGTATAGCGCTGCGGATGCATGGTGTATCGCTGTATGGCGTCAGCACAATCCAGGGTGAGGCTCATGCCTGTGGTGAGCTTTGGCAGACGACTAGCCTCGGTAGAACTCTCGTCCGATTCGTCATCGTTGCTTTCGATATAGACTTTGAGGAATCCATCGAACTTGATGACTTCGCCTGTGGCAATGAACTTGCTGTTAGGCATACCCTTAATGCTGATTTCTGCCACGGTCTTTTCGATCAGGGCATCTGCCATCTGGCTGGCGATGGTGCGCTTCCAGATGAGTTCGTAGAGATGCTGTTCGGCCACAGAACCTTCGATGGAGGTGTGATCCATGTAGGTAGGACGGATGGCCTCGTGTGCCTCCTGTGCGCCCTTCGAGTGGGTCACATAGTTGCGTGTCTCGAGGTATTCGGCTCCCATCGTGGCGAGAATCTGATTCTTCGATGCCCCCAGACAGAGTGTCGAGAGGTTGACACTGTCGGTTCGCATGTATGTGATCTGACCGGCTTCATACAGACGCTGGGCAATACTCATGGTCTGGCTCACAGTGAAGTGTAGTTTGCGTGAAGCCTCCTGTTGTAGTGTCGAAGTGGTGAATGGTGCTGCTGGCTGGCGACGGATAGGCTTTTGGCTCACTTCAGTAACCTCATACTGCGCATTACTAAGCTGCATCAGGAAGTCCTGAGCCTCCTCCTGGGTCTTGAAACGCTGATTGAGTTCGGCAGTGAAAAGTACGGGCTGACCGCTGGCATCAAGCGATGCGAAGGTACCATTGATGCGGAAAGACGCCTCTGACTGGAAGTTTTCGATCTCACGTTCACGCTCCACTATGAGTCGTACAGCCACCGACTGCACACGGCCTGCTGAGAGGGCTGGCTTCACCTTACGCCACAGGATTGGGGAGAGCTGGAAGCCCACGATGCGGTCCAATACACGACGGGCCTGCTGTGCGTTGACCAGTCCCATGTCGATCTGACGTGGGTTCTCGATGGCGGCCAGAATAGCAGGCTTGGTAATCTCATGGAACACGATACGCTTAGCTTTCTCAGGCTTCAGTCCCAACACTTCGTATAAATGCCAGCTGATGGCTTCTCCCTCGCGGTCATCATCGGATGCAAGCCACACCATGTCGGCTTTCTTGGCGGCTTTGCGCAGTTCGTTGACCAGTTCCTTTTTGTCTTCGGGTATTTCGTAGATGGGATTAAACTGATGTTCCAGGTCGATGCTGAAGTCATGCTTCTTAAGGTCGCGGATGTGACCGTAGCTCGAAGTTACCTTGTAGTCGCCTCCGAGGAACTTTTCGATTGTTTTGGCCTTGGCAGGGGACTCGACGATTACCAAATTCATGCTATTCTATGTTTGTTTTTATTGATTATTGCAGTCTATGGGACACCAACGTGCCGAATTGCGGCCGCAAAGATAAGGAGAAAAATCGGATAACCACACATTTTAAATAAAAATTAATATAAATAATGTGTAAAATGTGTAGTTTTGATATGCGTGTGTCTATAATATGATGTTTTTTTGAGACGAATACTTGTTTATCTCGGTAGTTTGTCTTATCTTTGCACCATATTTCATTCATTTTTCTTAAGCTTTATCATTGAAAGTCATGTTACAGATACGATGCAAGAATACTAATATCACTCGAAGCTTTGCTGAAGGCACTTCGCTGCTTGAAGTAATGCGCAGTTTTCCTGAACTGGAACAGAAGTATCCGGTGGTCTCGGCTAAGGTCAACTATAGGTCGCAGGGCTTGAAATTCCGTGTCTTTCAGAATCGAGATGTAGAGTTTGTAGGACTCGATGATCCCTCGGGCATGCGCGTATATACGCGTTCATTGTGTTTTGTGCTTTATAAGGCTGCGCTGGATGTCTTCCCTGAGAGTCGCCTTTACATCGAACACAGTATATCGCTTGGTTACTACTGCAACTTCTACAAGACTGCTGCCTTGCAGGCCAGTGAGGCTGACGTGGAGCTGATACGCCGACGTATGCAGGAGATTATTGACCTCGACATGCCTTTCCGTCGCTGCGAGGTTCCTACCGAAGAGGCTGTGCGCATATTTCGCGACAGAGGGTTTCAGGACAAAGTGAAGCTTCTTGAGACCAGCGAACGTGTCTATTGTGACTATTACACGCTTGGGGACACTGTCGATTACTACTATGGTGCGCTGCTTCCTTCGGCAGGGTATCTGAAAGTATGGGGACTTGAGAAGTATAACGACGGTCTTCTGCTGCGCGTGCCCGATGTTCATCGGCCAGACGTGCTAGCTCCTCGTGTGGAGCAACCCAAGACCTTTGATGTCTTTAAGGAATATGTGCGCTGGAATGTGATCATGGGTCTATCGACCGTTGGCGATGTGAACCATGCCATTCGCAATGGTCGTGCCTCTGAGCTTATTCAGGTGAGCGAGGCACTGCAGGAGAAGAAGATAGTGAAGATTGCTGAGGAGATTGACCGTCGTTATCGTGACGAAGAGAATCCTTGTCGTTTGGTGCTGATTACGGGTCCGTCGTCGAGTGGTAAGACCACTTTCTGCAAACGACTGAGCATTCAGCTTAAGGCCTGTGGTCTGAAGCCCATCTCGTTCTCTACTGATGACTATTTCGTAAATCGAGTCGATACACCCAAGTTCCCTGATGGCTCCTACGACTTCGAGAATATCAAGGCTGTGGATAGTGAGACAATGGCTCGGGATTTGAATGCTCTGCTTGCCGGAAAAAGTGTGGAAATACCTGAGTTTAACTTCACTACTGGTTTGCGCGAATACAATGGTAAGCGACTCAAGCTTGGACGAAACACCGTGTTGCTCATTGAGGGTATTCATGCTCTGAACCCTATGCTCACTTCGCAGATTGATGATCGGATGAAATACAAAATATACACTTCGACGTTGACAAGCATCTCGCTCGACGATCATAACTGGATTCCAACACGCGACAATCGTCTGCTTCGTCGTATCATACGCGACTACAACAAAGGAGCTTTCTCTGCTCGTCAGACCATTCAGCAATGGCCAGCTGTGTGCGATGGTGAGGAGAAGTGGATTTTCCCTTATCAAGAGAATGCCGACGTGATGTTCAATTCTGCTCTCAACGTGGAATTCGCCGTGCTGCGCAACCATGCTGAACCCATCTTGGCCAGTGTGCCAAAGAATTGCGCAGAATACAGCGAAGCCCACCGCTTGCTGAAGTTCATTCATTACTTCACAGCGGTGAGTGACAAGGAGATACCGCCAACTTCAATTATGCGAGAGTTTGTGGGTGGATCAAGTTTTAAGTATTGAACAAGATAAGGAATTAGGAGTGAGTAATCAGGAATCTGTTTAGTAGTCCTTTGGACAAATGTCATCCTGATTGCTCACTCCTAATTCCTTATTCTATAGATTAGTGATCACCACTTCTCTGTGTGTACCTTTTCCCACATCAGCTTGGTTGTGTCATAAGGCTTGCGCTCTTCGCCCACATGTCCGATGGACAGCACGTTTAGCACTTCATATTCGGCAGGTATGCCGAGTATTTGACGCACGTTGTACGAGGCAGGGGTGCCGTTCTCGTCTTCGCGCAGTCGCATCTGGCACCACACACTGCCAAGGCCAAGGTCTGCACACTGTAGCTGCATCTGGATAGTGGCTATCGAGAGATCCTCTATCCAAGTGTCAGATTCTGCAGGGTTTGCCACTACGGCGATGGCCATAGCTGCGCCCTCGATTGGGCCAGCTCCTTGAGCTTTTGCCTTGCTCAGAGCCTTGAGAACTTCTGGATCATCGACAACTACAAAGTGCCAAGGGTTCAGTCTTTTGCCAGCAGGTGCCATCAGTCCGGCTTCGAGGATGAGGCGTACCTGATCTGGGTCGAGAGGCTCGCCTGTATATTTGCGGATGGAGCGGCGATGCCGCATCAGTTCGTGGAAATTTTCCATAGTCTTTCTATTTACTCAAATTATGCAAGTATTCAATTTGTTCAACTGATTGAATTTTGGTTATTAAGAGTATTTGACAAGTTTACTGTAGTCCCTAGTATTGCTCACAAGAACAAAGTGACTGAGTCAAAAGATCAAGAAATACTTAGTCCAATTTATCTAGACTTACGATTTAGACGGAAGAACATAAGAACATACTATTTTTCGCTTTCTTCGATGACAATTTTCAACATTTGTTCTTCTGTCAGGTAATTAATTCAAATTATGACTAGTTACTGAATAGATGATTGAATAATACTCGTTAATCAATAATTATTTAATCATCAATAATGAATAATCGATAATCAATTATCATTAATCAATAATCAAAAATAATCGCCACCCTCGTTACTGCATATCGTAGCGAGGGTGGGATTATTATTGAGAAATTAATACTCTGTATTTCGTGACTTTAGACACGCTTTCATTATTCTATTATTTCTTAATCTTGGCGATCATCTGTTCAAGAGCGTCTGCGTTCTTCTGGAACTGAGGGTTGCCTGAGTTCTGAGCCATGCTCTTCCAGAGGTTCTGAGCAACGGTAAGATTGCGTGTAGCGTCGGTGTAACGACGTACAGAGTCGTCGGCCTGAACTTCACCACACTTAGTGTGAATGATAGCAATGTCAGCACAGAGCTGCTGGTCGAGGCGCATGTTGTTGAGTACAGGGAACTGGCGGATCACCTTGTCATAGGTCTCAATCTCAGCTGCCAGGCTCTTCGACTTGTGCTGCATGTCACCCAACTCGAGGGCAGCATTGACGATGAAATGAATCACGCGACCATCGCGAGGGAATGCCTTGAAGCAGTCGAGAGCAAGATCCATATTCGAACGGAGCAATACGCTGAGGTCGCGCTGGCTCTTACCCTGCTTGCGGTAGTGCATGGCCAGCATGTGGTTGGTGACACTGAGGGTGAGACGGGTGATGAGCTCCTGCTGAGTCATGTGCTCCTGACCTTCGTTCTTGCGCTGGATGGCAGCAAGGTGACGCATCTGTCGGATCTGAGCCTCAGTGTAGGCCTCAAAGCTCTCCTCGTCCTTGCCGAGATGGTTCTGGAGTTCGCCCAGAGTCTGATAGTAGTTGCAGAGGCGCAGCTGCTGACCCATATCCTCGGTGTCCTCCTCGCCTTTCTTGATCTCATCAAGGTAGTTCTTAATCAGCTCGATGCAGGTCTCTGAGTAGTTAGTGAACTGCTCCTGCATCTGCTTTGGCATGCCATAATACAATTTGCTCATGTCAATGTGCTGGTCGATAATACGAGATGGCAAAGCTTTGGCGAGATTCTTCTCTTCGTCGGTGGTCAGCTCCTTTGCAGAAAGAGCTTCAAGCTGAGCCTTCTCGGCCTTGGTGATGGTCTCGAAGATCAGGGCAATGGCCTTAGGCTGAGCCATCTCCTGACAGATCTTGAGGCACAGCCAATACTGGCTGAGCTGCTCGTCGCTGATGGTGAGAGGATCGGCTTGCTGCATAGGTGGAATGAGGTAGTTCAATGCCTCGACAAAGCGCTGCTGAGCCTCTTCGTCGCACTGCTTGGCAGCCACATCGTTCTTCTGCTGACGGGCAATCTGTGAACGTACACGAGCATTCTGTGCACGACGCAGCTTGGCTACACCAAGCAGTACGGTGATGTTGTTCTCTCCGCTCTGGATCAAGCCGCTCACGATGTCGTGCAGACGATCGGCAATGATATGCTGACGCTCTGGGTTCTGTGCAATAGCAATGCAGTCGTTCAGCAGGAGCATCAGGATCTTCTTGGTATCGACGATCTCGCTCTGTACGAGAGGCAGCTCGAATACACAGTCCTGCACTTCCTGTGGGCCATCCTTCAGCGCGTTGCCCAAGGTCATGGTAGCAGCACGCAGAGAATTGCCTGTAGCCTTGCTGACATGCTCGGCTACTGCGCCAGTCTCGCCTGCATCGAGCAGCAGGTGGGTAACCTGGATGTCGCGCACAGGATCGCCAGCCTCACACTTGTTGAGCAGGTAGTAGCCCACGTCGCTGGCACATGCACGGTAGTTTCCGTCTCCCATTGAGCCATGCATTCTGACACGGATTGGTGGGAACTTGAAGTCATATACCTCGTTGTCGAGAGCTACCTTGCGAACTACGAAGAGCTCAAAGCCGAGTCCTGTGCGGAATTCCTCGAACAGCTCTGCATTGAAATCTTCACCCACGAGAGCCTCCAGGTCTTTGACGCGAAGGCCGTTGACCGAGCAGATAAGGTAGCGCATTGGCTCAGCTATCTGGTCCTCACCAAGGGCAGGAGCTGCCACGTCGAAGATGAAGTCATAAAGTACCTTGGCATCTTCATCATTGATGCCGCTCTCTTTCTCGCAAACTGCCTTAACCTTTTCGAGGAGTTCGGCATCGAGTGTCTCTTTGAATTCTGAAACAGTCATTGTTCTATATTTATTATTTATGATTGATATGCTTGGTTCATGGTGTGAAATGTTGTCATGGTCTATTCACACAATTGTTGTTTTGCAAAAGCCGTGCCAGACATTCGTGCCTTAAAGTGTGTCACACTCTGCCAGCCATAATGTCGCACAGGCATCGCTTGGCATGCGCCAGTCACCGCGTGGAGAAATGCTGACAGTACCTACCTTCGGTCCGTCGGGCAGACATGAGCGCTTGAACTGCTGCTGGAAGAAACGACGGAAGAACGTCCTGAGCCACTTCTTGATCGTAGCATCGTCGTACGTGCCTTCGCGCACATCTTTATATTCAATGTCCTGGAAGGCATGTTTAGCCAACATGAATACCTTGCGTGGCGAAGCTCCGAAACGGAATGAGTGGTAGAGGAAGAAGTCGTGCAACTCATATGGTCCCACCAGATCCTCAGTCTTCTGAGCTATGTTGCCTTTGTCGTCTGTAGGAATCAGCTCAGGCGAGATTGGTGTGTCGATCACATCGAGCAGCGTCTTGACCACTGCCTTGTCGTCGATACTTACTTGCTGACGCGACTTGAGTTCTCGGTCCATCTTCAGGGCTACATATTTAACCAGGTACTTCACCAGCGTCTTAGGCACCGACGTGTTGACGGCATACATAGACATGTGGTCACCGTTGTATGTGCACCAGCCGAGGCAGAGCTCCGAAAGATCTCCCGTGCCCACCACAATGCCATTGTACTGATTCGAGGCATCCATCAGGATCTGTGTGCGCTCGCGAGCCTGACAGTTCTCGTAGGTTACGTCGTGTACCGACGAGTCGATGCCAAGGTCCTGGAAGTGCTGGTTCACTGATTTCACGATCGAAATCTCCTTCACAGTAATTCCAAGTGACTTCATCAGCTGCATCGAGTTTTTGTACGTGCGTCCTGATGTTCCGAAGCCAGGCATGGTGATGCCTATTATCCGTTTGCGGTCCCAGCCTAACTTGTCGAAGGCCTGCACGGCCACAAGAAGTGCCAATGTTGAATCCAGACCACCTGAGATGCCGATGACTGCTGTCTGGCAGTTGATGTGGTTCAGGCGGGTGACGAGGCCCTGCACCTGTATGTTGAAAATTTCAGAGCAACGCTCCTCCATTTCGACCGAAAGTCCTGGCTCGTTAATGTTGCCTGGGACGAATGGACGGGGGGTGATATAGCGTTGTAGGGTTGTTTGGAAGTCTGGCGAAGTGAGCTTGGTGAGTCCCACTGTGTAGTAGCCGTGTTGCGTGGGCTCATAGATGCGTCTGAACTCGCCATAGACCTGCTGTTCCTGTTGCACGCCCATGCTGGGTTGCAGTTGGGTGAAGGTGGTCTGCGAGCGACGCAGCACCATGAGTTTCTCCACGTCTATGTCGCGCACCAGTAGCTGTGGCTCCATCATGAATCGCTCGCTCTCTCCCATCATCGAACCATTCTCGGCTATCAGTCCCTTGCCTGCAAATACCAGGTCAGTAGATGACTCGCCGAAGCCAGCACTGGCATAGACGTATGCACAGGCCAGACGGCCCGACTGAGACTGAATCATCTGCTTGAGATAGTTATGTTTGCCCAGCACTTCGTCTGAGCAAGAGAGGTTCACAATGACGTTGGCGCCTGCCAACGCCATGCGACTGCTGGGCGGAATAGGCACCCACAGGTCTTCGCATACTTCTATGCCGAGTGTCACTCCCTCAAAGTCGAACAGCAGGTTCTGGCCGAATAGAATGTTGTCGTATTGCTTGTCTGCCAGTTGTCCCAGCGAGATGCGAGCACCTGTAGGTACTTCGGCACCCGAGGTGAACCAGCGGGCCTCATAGAACTCTGCATAGTTGGGCAGATAGACCTTTGGCACAATGCCCACTATTGAACCATCACCCAGCAGAACACCACAGTTGTACAGGTGATTCTGGTAGACGAGTGGGCAACCTACTACCACAGCCATATCTATGCCACGAGTGGCTTCGGCTAAGTGCATCAAGGCTCTTCGTGCACCTTCCAGCAGCGGTATGTGATGAAAGAGGTCTGCACAAGTATAGCCAGTCAGCGAAAGCTCTGGAAAAACCAGCAGCTGCACTCCTTGCGCGTGTGCATCACGAATTAGTTGTATATGCTGCTTCAAGTTGTACTCCACGTCGGCCACCCTCACAGTTGGGATAGCTGTGGCCACGCGAAGCAAGCCGTAGTCCTCGTATATTTTCTTGCTCTTTGCCATTTCAATGATTTGTTTTACTCGAGTTGAACAAGATAGTAAAGTGCTTCACTTGTGTAGAAAGATGGTAGCTTTGTGGAGTATAAGGAGCAATACCTTCGAATTTCCAGTTACGTCTTTTCTGAATCATGAAGTAAAATCAGACTCAAACGTACTTGCATACTTTTATTCCATATTACTACGCTTCTAATCGTTTGTTGAAGTTGAAAATCGTTATCTTCTTTTTCGACCGTTGCCAGTGTGAGCACTCTTCTTCTTCGAAGCTCCTGCGCGTTGGTTTCGAGCCTTGGAGTTCACTCCTTCCACACGGCGAGTCTTCACGTTCATCAGGGCCTGCTTGTCATTGCCGAACACGTCATTGAACGATTTGGCCTTCTTCAACTGCTTCGTGTGCTCGAGTTTTTGATTCAGTGCTTTATTAGCAGCCTGAACAGCTTCGTTTTTAGCCTGTTTATCAGCACTGCTATGGCCACGGGTCTTGATAGCCTGAGCGTGAGCAGCCTCGTCGCGGAGCTGGCTTAGAGACTTTTTCTCCTTCAGCGTAGTGTTTTTCTTGCCCTGACGCAGCAGCTTGCTCTTGGGATTGAGCTTACGGGCAGCGTCACGCTCGTCGCGCAACTGGTTGTGCTCCACCCACCATGGGGTACGTTCCATCTGCTCTTGTATCACCTTCTCCGAGATGGCATTGGCCCAGGGGTTATTTGGATCTACCTTCTGGCCGTCCACCAGCACACGGTCGCGCTCGGTGTCGATCTGCATGCCGATGCGGGCAGGCTGACCGTTCACCTCCACACGTCCGCTTTCGATTAGCTCGTCCACGTCGCGGCGGCTGCATACGCCAGCTTCGCCCAGAAATTTATTGATTCTTTCGAGTTTTTCCATCTAATTTTGTTAATCAATTATCGTTACTATCTGCTTATTTTGCGCCATGGAACGAAAAAAAGCGCGGCAAAGATACATATTTTATTTGAAAAAACCTTGCTTTGCCCCCCTTTTTTTACCCATTTCACAAAATTTCACACAAATAATTTGCTTTTCCCAATTTTTTGAGCTATCTTTGCACCCGCTTAATGAGAAATATATAAGTTTTTAAAGCCTTGTTTCACTTTTAAGCATTAGTGTTCGGGATGTAGCTCAGTTGGTTAGAGTACACGTCTGGGGGGCGCGAGGTCGCCTGTTCGAGTCAGGTCATCCCGACAAGATGTTCAAATGTAATTTGTCTAAGATTATTATGTCTGGCATAATACATTTGAACATTTTTTTTTGTTCCATAGATTACATCATGTGCAGTCCTTGTTTGATCAGAGCTTGTACCGTCATGGATGGATCCTTGCTAAGTAGTGAAGCTACGGCCTTTTGCGCATTGGCTTGTGGGTAACCCAGGGCCATGAGCGCTTGTATGGCTTCGTCGCCATTCTGATTGCTGGCCACGAGAACACTACTGCTGGCTGATGCTGCTGCTATGCCAATGTTGCCCACCTTGTCGCGCAGATCCACAATGATTCGCTGAGCAGTCTTGGCTCCGATGCCTTTCACGTTCTTGAGCTGGCGATCATTGCCCGAGCTGACCACTGCTACCAGTTCGTCAGGAGCGAGCGACGAAAGAATGCAGCGTGCTGTGTTGGGGCCCACGCCACTTACCGAGATGAGGAGTTCAAATAAAGCACGTTCTTGTTTCGAACCGAAGCCGAAGAGAAGGTGTGCGTCCTCGCGAATGCTCTCGCTGATGTAGAGCTTCGAATGGGCACCTTTCTTAAGCTGATCGTAGGTGTAGACCGAGATGGCACAGGCGTAGCCCACGCCACCGCATTCCACTACAGCCTGAGTGGGGTCGAGCTCTGTGATCTCGCCTTTGAGATATTCTATCATCTGATTTGCGAATTTGAGGGAATTATTTATTACGATTGATAATCGACGATTTGCGAATATGGGGGTGTGAACCGCCTTTTTGCGACTCCAAAGGTACGTTTTTTTGTGCGAATGAGCAAATCTTTAGTTGCAAAAATCAACTTTTAGGTCAATTATTTGTTTTTTTGGTATGAAAAACGTAACTTTGCGCGTTAATTAATACGATAGAAACCTCTAACAACTGCTTTTGGCATTGGATTACATTGTTTGGCATATCAACGAGAGCGAAGAGGAGTTGCGCGCTCAGCTGCAGCAACCTGAGTACTTTGCTCAGAAGGTTCAAAACCTCAAGCCGGGTAGCCGCAGGTTGCTCGAAGTGCTTGCCACCCGTGTAGCACTCAAGGAACTGTTCTATGGCCAGGAGCAGCAGGTTGTGTACGATGCTGACGGTAGGCCAAGTCTGTTGGGGGAGAGGGCGAACATCAGCATCAGTCACACGACAGACTATGCTGTGGTCATAGCCTCAAATCGTCCAGTAGGTGTGGATATAGAACGCCGTGGTCAGCGTGTGGCCAAGGTGGCTAATCGATTCCTTAAACCCGAAGAATTGTCGCGTCTATTGCTGCTTTCGCATGATGATGACGAGTTGCTTAACTTGATGCTACATTTGGCCTGGAGTGCAAAGGAGGCTGCCTACAAGGTTCTTGGACGTGCTTATTTCGACCTTCAGCGTTTGACCACGATCACACACCTCACGATGTCCGAACAGCAGATAACTCTAGCTATCGAAGGTAGGAACAAGCCTATGACGTTGCACTTCTATTACAACGAGGACTATGTGCTGGTGTGGGTGGAAGATGGACAATTAAAAGTCAATGGTTAAAAATGAAGAGTTTTTAGTAGCTGAGGAATTTAAAATACACGTGTACTAACTTAAATTTCGTAAGTTGCACTCAATGGAAGCAAGACAATATCATCCGACAGTCAAGGTATCGCATCTCTGGCTTACCAGTTACTTTTCATTATCTTTCTTTTGCTACTTTAGTAAGTCAACTACTTGCCACACTTGAACAATTTGCAATTCATTAGTCACATTACATTTTAAATATTAATACGAATGAAGAAAAACCTCTTTCTCTCCATGGCATTCCTGGCTGCAGGCATGACTTCGCAGGCACAGGAGATGCTGCCTTATCAGAACCCCGATCTGCCAGCTGACGAGCGTGCAGCCGATCTGTTGGGTCGCCTCACCCTTGAGCAGAAGGCTCAGCTGATGCAGGACATCAGCGAGGCCATTCCTGAACTTGGTATCCAGAAATACAACTGGTGGAACGAAGCCCTTCATGGTGCTGCACGCAGTGGTTTGGCCACAGTGTTCCCTCAGGCCATTGGCATGGCAGCATCGTTCGACCCAATGTTGCTTGAGAAGGTCATGAACGTGGCCAGTACTGAGCAGCGTATCAAGTATATCAAGGCTCGCAAGAAGGGCGATGTTAAGCGTTACGACGGTCTGACCGTGTGGACTCCTAACATCAACATCTTTCGCGACCCACGTTGGGGGCGTGGTCAGGAGACTTATGGCGAGGATCCGTTCCTCACCCGTAAGATGGGTTATGCTGTAGTAACAGGCCTTCAAGGTCAACCCTATCAGAAGGTGTATGAGGGCGTCAGCTCGCTTGATGGACATTGGCGTGATTATGACAAGTTGCACGCCTGTCTGAAGCACTATGCCGTGCACAGCGGTCCTGAGTACGAACGTCACTTTTTCGACGCACACGATATCTCGCAGCGCGATCTCTTCGAGACTTACCTCTATGCTTTCGAGGCGTTGGTCAAGACCACCGACGTACACGAAGTGATGTGTGCCTACAACGCATACGAGGGCGAGCCCTGCTGCGGTTCGGACAAGTTGCTGACTCAGATCCTGCGCAACGAGTGGGGCTACAAGGGCATCGTGACCTCCGACTGCTGGGCCATCCGTGACTTTTATGGTGGCGAGGGACATCACAACATTTTCCCAGGCGATGCCGCCCTTTCTTCGGCTAATGCCGTTCTTAGTGGCACTGATATTGAATGCGGTTCGAGTTACAAGGCGTTGCCCGAGGCCGTTCGTAGAGGTGCTATCTCTGAGGATCAGATCGACGTCTCAGTCTATCGACTCTTGCGCGACCGCTTCCGCTTGGGCGAGATGGACGATGATGCCATCGTGAGCTGGAACCAGATTCCTGAGTGGCAACTGGCTAGCGAGGAGAGCAACGATCTGGCACTGCAGATGGCTCGTGAGACGATGACCCTGTTGCAGAATCGCAACAATGTGCTGCCACTCAAGAAGGAGGGCATGAAGATCGCCTTAATTGGTCCTAATGCAGCTGACAGTGTCGTGATGTGGGGCAACTATTATGGCACCCCACGTCAGACCGTGACTGTGCTCGACGCCATGATGCAGCACCTCCTGCCAGGACAGACTCTACAGTACCACAAGGGCTCGAACATCGTGACTCCAGAGCTCTTTGAGAGTGTGCTGTCCGAGTGTGTAGGCCCTAATGGCAAGAAGGGCTTCGAGGTGAAGTACTGGAATAATTCCGATCGACACGGCAAGCCTGTTGCTGAGGCACAGCTCTCTTCGCCCTGGCAGCTCACCACAGGTGGTGCAACCGTTTTTGCCCCAGGTGTAGAGCTCACAGGCTTCTCTGGCCAGTACTGTGCGCACTATCATGCCACCAAGAGCCTTGAGTTGGTTCTCGACGGCTACGTATCGGGCGAGGGTGAGTTCTTGGTCAATAACGATACGATCGCCAAGTTCCGCACAAATGGTGGTATCCGTCCAGCCAAGGGTTCGCTCAAGGTTGAAGCTGGCAAGGACTACGACATCGTGCTTAACTTCAAGCATCGCCAGGGTGATGCCCAGTTCAGCTTCAACATGGGCGTCATGGTACCCGTCAATCTGCAACAGCTCGTGGCCGACACACGCGATGCCGACGTCTATGTTTACGTCGGTGGCATCTCTCCATTGCTCGAAGGCGAGGAAATGAAGGTGCCTTACGAAGGCTTCAAGGGTGGCGACCGCATTAGCATCCAGCTGCCTAAGATTCAGCGTGAGACGCTTCAGGCCCTCCACAAGACCGGCAAGCCCGTTGTTTTCGTCAACATGTCGGGATCTGCCATCGGCCTTACACCTGAGCTCGAGTCGTGCGACGCCATCCTCCAAGCTTGGTATGGTGGTCAGCAGGGCGGCAACGCGGTAGCTGAGGTGCTCTTTGGCAAGTACAACCCATCAGGCCGACTGCCTATCACCTTCTACAGCAGCGTGGATGATCTGCCTGACTTCGGTGACTACAACATCTCCAACCAGACTTATCGTTACTACAAGGGTCGTCCAGTCTTTGCATTTGGTCAGGGCTTGAGCTATAGCAAGTTCGAGTATGGTCAGGCGCGTGCTCGCAAAGTTACCCGTGGTCGCATAGCCGAAGAGTCTGTGACCAACAATACAAATTGGGACAGCTATTCTGTAGATACTGATGCTGAGATTGAGACCACTCTCACCGTTCGTGTGCCTGTAACCAACACCAGCAGCGTGGATGGCGACGAGGTGGTGCAGGTCTATCTGCGTCGCGATGCCGATGCCGAAGGTCCACAGCGCTCGCTGCGCGGTTTCAAGCGCGTTCACATCCCTGCTGGCCAGACCGTCAACGTGGAGGTTCCTGTCGAGGATCTTCGCACCTTTGATCCTGAAACCTGCCGTATGCAATTCGTTCCTGGTGCCTATACACTCTACGTAGGCTGCAGCTCGCGTCAGGAGGATCTGCAGCAGATCAATATCAATCTTTAAAGTAATTAAGGAACTTGTATTTTTTGAGATTTTTCTGGGCAATGGTCCGATTGTTTATTTAACATCTGTGATACATTTGTCCTTACAATCCTCAATTTCCTCAATTCCATTACTTCAATTAACAATGAATTCACTACTTGAAAAGCTCGACGGCTTGCGTAGTCGCTTCGAGGAAGTATCATTGCTGGTGACCGACCCTAACGTCATAGCCGATCAGCAGCGCTACGTGAAACTGACACGCGAATATCGAGAACTTGAGGACATCCTGCAGGCTCGCAAGGAGTATGTCGAAGCCCTCGCAGGTATCGACGAGGCGCGTGAGCTCATCAGCACTGAGTCTGACCCCGAGATGAAGGAGATGGCTCGCGAACAGCTCACTGAATGCGAGTCCCTGGTGCCTCAGCTCGAAGAGCGCATTAAGTTGTTACTCATCCCCAAAGACCCTGAGGATGTGCGCAATGCCGTACTTGAGATCCGAGGCGGCACAGGAGGCGACGAGGCAGCACTTTTTGCCGGCGATCTTTTCAAGATGTATCAGCGCTACTGCGAGTCGAAAGGCTGGCAGGTGAGCATCCAGTCGTTCACCGAGGGCGCTGTGGGTGGCTTTAAGGAGATCATATGCATGGTGACTGGCGATTCGGTCTATGGCACTTTGAAGTACGAATCAGGTGTACATCGTGTGCAGCGAGTTCCCGTCACCGAAACACAGGGACGCGTTCACACCTCAGCTGCCACCGTGGCTGTGCTGCCCGAAGCTGACGAGTTCGAGGTACACATTAATGAGGGCGAGATCAAGTGGGACACCTTCCGCTCCTCAGGTGCAGGTGGACAGAACGTCAACAAGGTTGAGTCGGGTGTGCGTCTGCGCTACATGTGGAAAAACCCCAACACAGGCGTAGTCGATGAGATTCTCATCGAGTGTACGGAGACTCGCGACCAGCCTAAGAATAAGGAACGTGCCCTTTCGCGCCTGCGTTCATATATTTATGATAAGGAACATCAGAAGTATGTCGATGACATCGCCTCGCGTCGCAAAACCCTCGTCTCCACAGGCGACCGTTCGGCCAAGATCCGCACCTACAACTTCCCTCAGGGCCGCATCACCGATCATCGCATCAACTACACCATCTACAATCTCCAGGCCTTCATGGGTGGCGACATTCAGGACTGTATCGACCACCTGATTGTGGCTGAGAATGCTGAGAGAATGAAGGAGAGTGCACTCTGACAAAGCACCTGTGGAGCGCTAATCTCATGCTTGCGTCCTCTGATTCCTCAAATTCTGTGGAATCTCACAATCTTCCAATTTCAACTAATTATTCAACTTACAACTTATTATTAATTCGAACTTGTTTTTTATGAAAAGACAATTACTTCTCTCTCTGGCAGCCATGGCTGCCGCATCCTCTGTGACATCAGCACAGAGTCTTGACATCTTCCATGAGGCCCTTTTCTCTGATGCCTCAGAGGATGGTCGTTACCTTGTTCATTTCTCTCAGGGCAACATGGTTATCTATGATGCTGATACCGACCAGTGGAACGTATTCGAAGCTGAGTACAATGAAGAGATTGATGCCTATTCGCCTTACTTCAGTGTAGGCTTCGGCAATATCTTTTCTAAAGATAACCTCATGATCGGAAACTTCAACGAGTTTACCCCAGCTCTCTACAAAGATGGCGTCTGGACAGCCCTTCCATTGCGCGAAGGCGATGCTCAGCCGGGTCTCTTCAATCAGGCTGATGGTATCACAGCCGACGGTAAGTACATCGTAGGTGGTATTTCGCACGAGCGTATGAGCCTGAATGCTTCGGGCGTAGTGCTCACCCCAGTCCTTTGGGAGCGTCAGGCCAATGGTCAATATGGCGAATACATCGATCTGCCTTATCCTACCAAGGACTTCACAGGTCGTACCCCACAGTACGTTACAGCCCGTAGCATCAGTGATGATGGTAATATAATCGTGGGTCAGGTGCTTGACTGGTCGGGTTTCTATGCTACCCCAATTCTTTATACCAAAGACGCTTCGGGCAATTGGTCTTACAGCTACTTCGGTCATGAGCTCGTCTATGATGCCAACGCCGAATTCCCTGAGTATCCATCTTATGAGCCACAGTATCCTTCGGACATCGATTACCTCTCACCACAGGCTTTGGAGGACTACAACGATGCCATGGCCGACTACTGGCAGTGGGTCGAGGATTACTGGACCGGAGTTGTCGACGAATACCCTGAGTATCCTTATGCCACCGACTTCATGAGCGAAGAGGACCTTGCTGCATACGAGGCTGCAATGGCTCAGTATCAGGAGGAGTTCGTGGTCTATGCTGATTCGGTCGAAGTGTTCAACAGTGTATTCTATGACGAGAACGTTGTGTATGGTGGACAGTATGAATTCAACAACATCTACCTCAGTCGTGACGGCAAGTATGTTGCCACCACTTTCTCCATGATCGATCCAGACAACGATCCTGAGGATTGGTGGAACATCAACATCCTCAACAATGCCTATCGATTTGACCTCTCTCAGAAGGGTTGTCCTTATGAGAAGAGCGAAGGCACTAACTTCCTTGTTACTGGTCTGATGGGCGATGGCACCATGATTGTCAGCGACCCTGCTGGCAGCGGCACTCGCAATGGTTCTCTCATCCCTGTTGGCACAGGCGAGGCTACCCCATTCTACGACTATGTCCGCAGCGTTAACCCACAGGCAGCTCAGATGATGGCCGACGAACTCACCTTCACCATGGCAGAGAGCGACGATAACTGGCAGATTGTCCCAGGCGAGGAGAAGGTTGTTACCGGTACCCTCAAGTCTAATGCTGATGGCTCCATCTTCTGGGGCTGGATGATCAACAGTTTCTATGGCGTGGAGGACTGGTATTACCTCAGCTATCGACTCACCCTCGACAGTGTTACAGGTCTCCGTCGTCTCACCACAGCATCTGAGGGCATCTCTCTCTCTGCCGATGGAAGCATTCTGCTTGGCACCGAGGCAACCCGACTCACCGTTACCGACGCCTCAGGCCGCACCCTCTTCACCACCGATTCGCCTGCAGCTCGTACACAGGTTCCTGGCCTCACCCAGGGCATCTACTTCATCACCGTCCTCACCGCAGATGGCAAGCAGATGACCCAGAAGGTCGTTCGCCAGTAATAACCATCTTACATTCTTATTTATAATGATTTGTTGTGTCTATTGGCACAGCAAATCATTATTCTTTTACACAAGTGTTGAGTTGCAAACTTGCTTGCATCAGCATTAATTGAGGCAAGCTTTTCGAGATGTCGGATTTCTCTTGTCAGTATCTCTGGAAATAATTTCGACGCGTCGAACAGATTAATGTCAATTTTGTCCAAAGAAGCGGAAACATAGAGAAGCCATTGTGTTGCCACAAAAATTTGCCAGCACTCTGAGCAAGTTAATGTGGACACACAAAAGCATGCTTGGAGTGCTGGCTGAAAAATGTGGACGCACAATGGCGTGCCAGAGTTGCTGGCAAAAAATTGTGGACGCACAATTCGGCGCCAGCGTCGTGAATAAGGAATTGAGGACACACAATGATGAGCCCGAAACGTTGACAGGCTTTTGTGCGGCCACAAATGTAATTACTGAGGCTGCTTGCCGATGTATGCGAGGATACCGCCATCGACATAAAGCACGTGACCGTTGACAGCATCAGAAGCCTTAGAGGCAAGGAAGACGGCAGGGCCACCAAGTTCCGATGGGTCGAGCCAGCGACCTGCAGGGGTCTTAGCTACGATGAATGAGTCGAATGGGTGACGGCTGCCATCTGGCTGACGCTCGCGGAGAGGAGCGGTCTGTGGGGTGGCAATGTAGCCTGGGCCGATGCCATTACACTGGATGTTGTATTCGCCATACTCAGAGCAGATGTTGCGAGTGAGCATCTTGAGGCCACCCTTAGCGGCTGCATAGGCTGAGACGGTCTCGCGGCCGAGCTCTGACATCATAGAGCAGATGTTAATGATCTTGCCCTCGCGGCGCTCCATCATCTCTGGCAGTACAGCGCTGGCGCAGATATAAGGTGCAACCAGGTCGATGTCGATGACCTGCTGGAATTCTGCACGCTTCATCTCGTGCATAGGAATACGCTTGATGATGCCGGCATTGTTGACCAAAATGTCGATCTGACCAACCTCCTGATGTACCTTCTCGACGAGGGCCTTAACACCCTCCTCGTCGGTAACATCGCAAACATAACCCTTGACGTTTTCGATGCCTGCCTCCTTGTAGTTGGCCAAGCCACGCTCGAGTGCTGCCTCGTTGATGTCGTTGAAGATGATGGTCTTGACGCCAGCAGCTACGAATGCCTTGGCGATGTTGAAACCGATGCCATAAGAAGCGCCAGTAATCCAGGCGTTCTTACCTTCGAGTGAAAATGCTTTCAATGAATCCATTTTTGATAAGATTTAATATGTTAGTATGTGAAGTGTATTTTGAACTTTAGGTTTCATATTGCACTTTCGCGCAATATGAGGTCGTGGTTGACGGTGAGGTGTGCCGGATGTGCCATATCTGCAAGCTCGCCTAAACGACTAAGTAACAGCTTAGCTGTCATCTCGCCAATGCGCTGCTGATGCAGATCGAACGAGGTGAGAGGCGTTGAGATGTAGTTATCGAATGGCTCGTTGGCAACGCCGATGATGGCTATGTCGTCAGGCACCTTGATACCCTTGCGACGGAAGATGTCGATGGCTGTGATGGCAGAGAAGTCGCCTGCAGAGAAGATGGCATCAGGCCGATCTTGCATCTTCAGGATCTTCTGCGCAGCCTCGGTGCCCGACTCGAGGGTGATAGTGTTGGCAAATCGCCACTCTTCGCGCAGTGGTAGATTAAGGTCTTCGAGAGCCTTGCAATAGCCTTTGTAACGCTCTGCATAAGCAAGCTGCGTGAGTGGACCGGCAAAGTGTCCGATCTTGCGACAGCCTATCTTGTGCAGATGCAGCACAGCATCGTAACCGATCTGGAAATTGTCGTTCGTCACGGTGTCTATGTCGTGACTGGCAGGGAGACGGTCGAAATAGACCAAAGGTATCTTGTGCTGGGCGAGGAGTGTATCGTAGTAGGGGCTCTGTGTCTCGACCGAAAGCGAAATGGCAATGCCATCAACTTTTTTCATGATCAGCGCCTTGACAACATCTTCCTCCTGCTGTTGACTTTCTCCACTGGCGGCAATGATGACCTGATACCCGTATTTGGCTGCCATGTTCTGGAACGAACTGATGATGGTGGCAAAGAAATTGCGGTCGATTCGTGGCACCACAATGCCAAGAACATTGCCTTTGCCAGTGCGCAGATGGTGTGCTACTGGATCGGGTATATAGTTGAGGTCCTTGGCCAGCTTCTGCACCGCTTCACGCATCTTGAGACTGATACGAGGATTGTTCTGCAGGGCTCGTGAAACTGTTGAGGCAGTGGTGTGCAACTGTTGTGCGAGGTCGTATATGGTCACTTTGCTTTTATCGCTCATGTGCTAAATGTAATATTTAAGGTGTTTGTGGCATTTGAGGGGTTGGAAGCTCAAAACGCACTGCAAAGATAACCTCTAAATTCTATTCTGCCAAATTTTTTGCAAAAAAAATGCGCAACGAATACTAAATTTGTTGCATTAGTAACCGAAATGCCTTATTTGGACGTGCAATTGATTGTACAAAACTAAACCAATGCCGCATGACAACGCACTTCATAGTTGGAAGCAAACCATGACTGGCACTCTGGCTGAGCGGAGGCAAAGATGCCAAAGAGGGCAGAGCCAGACCCGGACATGCTGGCATAGATAGCCCCATGATTGTACAAGATGTCCTTGCATTCCTGCAACTCGGGATGGAGTGGGAAGACGGAATGTTCGAAGTCGTTGCAGATGGTTTCACGCCAAGTGATAATGGAGTTTTGGAGTAGTTGGCAGAGGTCGGTGGCAGGGGCAACTGGACGTACGTTGCTATATGCCTCTTTGGTGCTTACGCCAAAAGGAGGTTTCACAACCACGATATGGTAACCTTGCAACGTGAGGGGGTGTGGCTCCAGCTCATGACCGATGCCTTCGCAATACTGTGCTGACATGCGGTCACCATTGCCAGCCGTATTGTACTGACTGCCACATCGGCAAAAGAAAGCACAGTCGGCACCCATGCGGGCTGCTATAGCTTCAAGGTCGGCATCTGAGACGGGAAGTTGGAACATGTGGCGCAACATGAGTAAAGCATGGGCACCATCACTGCTGCCTCCTCCCAAGCCAGCACCGAAGGGAATCTGTTTGTGCAGATGCATATCGACGGGAGGCAGGTCAGGGAAAAGTTCTTGCAGCAGACGATAGGCCCGGATGCAGAGGTTGAGTTCAGGGTCGCAGTTGACTTTTATGCCGGTCTGGAACCAACGTACACGACCATCGGCTGTGGTCTGACACTCTGAGGGTGAGACATCGGGGAGTTGATGGGTGATTTCGAGCGAATCGCGCCACTCTATGGGATAGAATAGAGTCTGCAGTATGTGATATCCGTTGTCGAGACGACGGGTGACGAAAAGTCCGAGATTGATTTTGGCTTGTGGAAAAAGTAGCATGTGATTGATGATTGTGATTGGCGATTGGTGATAAATTAGATATGATTAGGGAATAGATAATTGTTGTGTGTGACAAAAATACGGTGCAAAGATAAGTTTTTTTTCTGAATACAGGAAATATATCGATAAAAAAATGCTAGAAAGTGGCAAAAAGAAGTATTAATAGGTTGCAAAGCATTGTCAAAATGTCATGGCACGGAGTTTGCAAGCTGAAGGTGTCTATAAACATTTATTTACGAATTAATAACTACACAATATGGAACAGAACGAAAACAAGCAGATCGATGAGAGCATGAACGAGTCTCAGATCAATGCAGAGACCAATAGTGAAGCAACAAACACACAGGCAAAGCCAACTGAAGAGCCAAAGGTGCTGACTCCAGAGGAAAAAATAGAGGCTTTGGAAGCAGAACTCGCTGCTATGAAGGACAAATATCTGCGTCAGGCTGCCGAATTTGACAACTATCGCAAACGCACGATTCAGGAGAAGTCCGACCTTCTGAAATATGGCTCGCAAAAGGCAGTAGAGGCATTGTTGCCAGTGGTGGATGACATTGAGCGTGCTATGCAGCATGTAGACAAGGCTGAGGACGTAGAGAGCGTAAAGGAGGGCATGACTTTAATCTACCAGAAGTTTCAGAAATATCTTGAGCAGCAGCAGGTTTCAGTCATTCCTGCCAACCAGGGCGACGATTTCGACGACAGCATTCACGAGGCTGTCACCATGTTTCCGGCACCTGATCCCTCGCTCAAAGGCAAAGTGGTGGACTGCGTTACGAAGGGCTATAAGCTCTATGACAAGGTGGTTCGTTTCGCGAAGGTAGTAGTGGGACAGTGAGAACTTAAGGGTCAAAATAGTAATGAGCTTAAGTTCCACAAGTATCTGATTATTGGATATTAGGATTTTAAGATGGCAAAGAGAGATTATTATGAGGTGCTTGGCCTGCAAAAAGGAGCCAGTGCCGACGAAATAAAAAAAGCCTATCGCAAGCTGGCTGTGAAGTGGCATCCGGACAAATGGCAGCAAAGCAGCGAGGCTGAAAAGAAGACCGCTGAAGAAAACTTCAAGGAGCTGGCTGAGGCATACGACGTGTTGAGCGATGACAATAAACGCGCCCGTTATGATCAGTTTGGCCACGCTGGCATGAGTGGTTCGGGCTTCGGTGGAGCAGGTGGTTCGGGCGGTTACGGCGGTTTTGGTGCCGACTTTGACCCCATGGACATCTTCAACGCTTTCTTTGGCGGTGGAGGCCGAGGCGGTCGAGGAGGTTCTCGAACCTATACGTATACCAATATGGGAGGCAATCCCTTCAGCGGTTTTGGCGATGCCTTTGGCGGTGGTTTTGGACGTCAGACAGTCAAGGGTCAAGACCTTAATATCACTTTGAAAGTCACCCTCGACGAAGTGGTGAATGGTGTCGAGAAGAAAGTCAAAATACGTCACACCGTGGCTGACGCCAATGGTGAGGTTCGCCAGATTGAGGATGTCATACCCATCAAGTTGCCTAAGGGCGTGATGGAGGGTCAGAAGTTCAAAGCTAAGGGCAAGGGCAATGCAGCGCCTGGTGGACAGGGTGAGCCTGGTGATCTGATAGTCAACATTGAGGAGGTGCCACATGCCGAGCTGATGCGCGACAAGGAGGATCTGGTCTATAACCTGCTCATTTCATTCCCAACAGCAGCCTTGGGTGGACCTGTGGAGATTCCTACGCTTGATGGACGTGTGCGCATTAACATACCAGCTGGTACCCAACCCGGCAAGATGCTGCGGCTGAAGGGCAAGGGATTGCCTGTCAATGGAGGAGCCTCGACAGGCGACATGCTCGTAAACATCCTGGTCTATGTGCCCGAACACCTTACTGACAAGGAGCGCAAGGCAATAGAGTGCCTGGCCGAAGGCAAAAACTGCGACCCGAACGAGGACAAGCGTCAGTCATTGTTCGCAAAGCTTAAGTACTTCTTCTCGAAACAGAAATAAACAGTCAGACTTGCAAAACTCAAATACAACAATATGAAAGAATTGATTTACCCCACACAAGGAACTTGCAGCAAGGCAATACGCGTAGTTCTTAACGATGATGACACCATACATGAGGTGCAGTTTGTAGGCGGTTGCCATGGCAACACACAGGGCATCTGTGCGCTGGTCAAGGGCCAGAAGGCAACGGATGTGATAGCTCGGTTGAAGGGCATCAGCTGCAATGGGCGTCCGACCTCATGTCCAGATCAGCTGACAGTGGCGCTTGCCAAGGTTTTAGGATGATGCATATTGGCAGATCGTATAGACAAACCCTGAATCTTGACGTACTACGCTTTGGAAACTAACCTGGGAAAGCAGGTCATGTGTTAATAGCTCGGGCAGATGGTCATTTATACCTTCGCCAGAGAGCTTTAGTACAGCCTCTTTCATGGTCCACAGTCGGGCGAAGGCAACACAAGGATTGTCAGAGTCCATGATTTGCGTTATTTCGTCGGAGTTGAAACAATACCGGCAGAGTTCGATGTCGAGCTCTGCTGGTATTTCTTCTATGTCGCAACCTACCATGCTATTGTTGATGACGCACAGCACACCACGTTTGCAATGACTGAGGTTGAAATGTACTTGCGGAAATTCGGCCAGTAAGGGTTTCTGGCGAGGCAGGTAAAGGAATGAGAGCTTAGAGCAGTCAATGCCCCAGTCCTGGCGAAGCCCCTGACAGAGCAGCAGATATGCCTTGGAGCAGAGCACCTGATCGATATGGTTGCGAAACCTCATGGCTTTAGCCCGACGCCAATCAGGCAGCAGGAGCAAGTCTTGCTGAAGCTCGGCTGGTGTAACTAGCTGTGGCGAGGGATGGAGGAGAATGGTCATTAGCGATTGAGACGATAGCGAAGCGAGAGCGACAGATTGCGTACCATGCGCTTTCGATTGCCCTTAGATTGATTGTATGACACATCAGCGTATCTTGTCGTGTCGAGCCATGAATCACGAAGAGCATTCTGGAGTGATAGCTCGAGGGTAAGACGATGGTTGCATAAGTCTTTGAGCAGAGAGGAAGAGAGTTCGAAATTATTGGCCTGATACTTTTCGTTGCCCACACATCCCTTGGAGTGCCAGTAGGCGTTCAGGCGCACCATCCACTCCTTGGGTAATGTGAGGCAATTGGTGAAGCCGATGTTGATGAATGGATCATTGAGCTTGTTGCGTCCATTGGCTAGCTCCATATTGAGCCACTGGCGGTGATAATGCACGTTAAGCAAAGGCTTCCAGCATCCGAATGTGGGCGACAGTGCCAGATCAGCCTCCATAGCATTGTAGTCATTGCCTGAGAAGTTGATTTTACCGTCGGTCGTATGGAACAGAGGATCGTCGAGATAAAGATGCGAGGCAGACAGCTGCAACCATTTGTACTGCCAGGTCAGGGTAGTTGTCGAAATGCGCTCCACAACATTCATTGACTCCATGTAGTAGTTACCCTCGATGGTCTTATGCAGGTTTTGCATATCGGGCTTCTGGTAGCTGCGTGTGAAGCTGAATTCCAGATCAGATTGTCCGGTTTTGACACCTATTGTCAGATTGGGGTAGAAGTAGTCATCAGCCAGATCTTCGGCCTTGACGACACCTTTGGTTTGTGAGTGATTGTCAGTATGATTGCTTTCGGGACGGAAGCTGTAGCGCATGTGCTCGTAGCGCAAACCTGCCGACCATCGCCAGCCAGACATCTGTTGGCCCAGGTTGGCAAAGGCAGCATATTGTTGAGCCCTGAGCGAGCCCCCAACGTGAGGCTGTTCCTTCAGCTCGTTGTCGATGCTGAGATCCTGTTGGTTCAAGATATGCTCCAGACCCAGTTGCAACTTGGCTTTACCCAAGGCACGGCTTGCGTGCAAGTAGTTGCGCAGGTAGAGGTTGTCGAGCAGATAGACCTCATTGCCTATCTGGTCATCCTCGTCCAGGTATTGGTCAGTGTAGTAGGCGCGTTCTGCTAGGATGGAGTTGACGCCTGCATCGAGCCTCCAGGGGCCGAATGTGCCCGAGTAGGTGGCTCGCAAATCATGTGCACCAGATTGGCTGTGTTGCTTCTCCAGTGCCTGGAAGGATAATACGGGATGTTGTAGGTCGAGCACCTGTTCAGCGTTGGCTTCGTATAGAGTTGCTCTGATGGGGTTATGGATGTTGGCGAAGCGCAGCCAGTCGCACTCGTAGGCCAAAGAGAAGTTTTGAGTGACTGAGAGGTCGTAGTTCATGCCCACCAGCGCTGTCAGCAGCTGTTGGTGGATTCGAGGTTCTGCCTCGACAGTCTGGCGAGACACCAGTTTATTATGTTCGTCGGCCGAAGTATAGGTCTGCTCGAAGTTCTTTTGGTAACGGTGTTCGCGTGCTTCGTCGATGGAGAGTTGGGAGAAGAACTCCATTTCGCGAGTGCGATATTTCATGCCAATCTGGTTGCTGAAGGCTGGCACGCGTTTCATATCCACGAGCAGACGGTCATCGATAAACAATCCTTCGGTCTTGCCCTCAATGAGGCGCACGATGATGACTGCACGCACCTCCTTGTCATACGAGGCGTCGGGTGCGGTGTTGACCTCCACCTCCTGTACCGCAGAAGCCGAGATGCGTGACAACTCGTTGGGGGAGGTCAGCATCCGTCGGTCCACATAGATTCGGGCCACACCGCAACCCATAACCACAATGTCACCATTGTCATCAATCATGATCGAGGGTAGCTGTTCGAGCACATCTTTAGCTGAACGCAGACGCGCATATTCGGTGGTTGCTACCTGAATAACAGAGGGAGAAGCAGCTTGTAGCTCTTCTTCATTCTGATCGTAGTCAGCCCATGCAGGTAAGGCTGACAGGGCTGACAAGGTCAGGAGGAGGGAATTGAGGGATATGAAGTTTTTCATAATATGGTAGTTGAAGGTGGTGATTAAGCCTATCGTTGGTAATCCTCGTCGAAGAAACCCAGACCCTGGATGGCAGTAATGAAGCGCTCCATGTAGTCCCAAGTGGTGAAGTTCCAGCGGAAGCCCAGGCGGAGCAGCACCTGGGTGGTGTACTCGTAGTCGTCGCCATTGTTCACCACATACTTGCCTGGAGCATTCTGGTAAGCCATGAGGCTTTGCAGGAGTGGAGCCTTGGCCGGATCATTGAATGCTTGGGACAGGGCCTTCTGGTAATCTTCGTTTTCGACATACGGAATATCGATGCCCAGACGATTCATACAGAAGACTATATTGTCGAAAATCTGTCGGTGGGCATTGACGGGGTGGAAGACAGTACAGTGTGGCGATGTAGTAGCGAGCATTGTGACAGCTCGGGCAACTTCATCGATAGGAGAGAACTCGATGCTTGGCTGCGCCATCTGATATGGAATGCATCCGATGGTTTGGAATGCCTTGAGTCGTCCCATGAACGAGTTGGTCCTGAAGTTGATTTGGAACTCACCATCCGTGCTGCGCGCTGACAAGTTGCCCAGGCGGACAATCTTGGCATCTAGGCCCTTGGCTACGATGGCTTCGAGCACATTACGCTCCGCAATAAACTTGGCATGGCAATACTGGTTGTCAAGTCTCTGTCCCCAGAATAATTTGGTCTCACAGATCATATCTGGCTGGCACGGATTGTCACTCTCCTTCGTGCCTGCAATGCTATGAGTAGAGGTCTGAATGAAGCGCGTGCCCGTCTTCAGACAGAAGTCAATGCAAGTCTGGCAACCCTTGATGTTGATGTCCTCGATGTCGGTGCCGGCAGAGAAATGCTTCACGTTGGCAGCGCAGTTGAAAAGCGTTGACTCACCCGTCCGGTTGATGTCCATGAAGATATCGACCAACGCGTCGAGACATGAAGAACTGGTGATATCGCCGTCAATGACAAAGAGGCGCTTGCCCAGCAGAGTGTCGAAAGTGTTGTCGAAATAGTAGAACAGCTGAGTGCGCAGACGACTCTCTGCTGACATTGCCTTGCTACCTCGGACCATACAGTAGATGGCTGTAACCTCTGGATTGTCGATCAGTTCCTTGACAATGTGGATGCCAAGATAGCCCGTAGCACCTGTCACGATGCACGTGCCCAACGGTCGTCTAGGCTCATCGGCCTTGAATGTTGCCAGTGTGTTCTTGGCCAGCAAGGTATTGATTGCCGTGTAGTCATAGTTCTGCACCTCAGGATCCGTTCCGTCCCAATGTGATGGAATGTCAGGTTGTGTGTTTGAAGCTGCTGTATGGCTGCCAGTTGCTTTATGGTTTTCTCCTTTTTGGGTAGTTTCAGACTCCGCAACTTGAGCCAGTTTGCGGGGCGTAGGGTTGTCGAACACCTGCTTATATACGATGCTGTAGCCAGCATTTGCAGCTGCCATGACCACACGCATAGCAATGAGAGAAGTGCCGCCTATCTCGAAGAAATTATCTGTAGCACCCACCTGCTCTCGCTCCAGGATCGAAGCAAAGCAGTCACAAAAGAAATGTTCGACGTCGCCCACAGGAGCTACATATTCGTGCTCGGCCACAACAGGATCAGGCAGTGCCTTGAGGTCGGTTTTTCCGTTGGGTGAGATTGGCATCTTATCCATCAGCATAAATATGGTAGGCACCATGTAGTGTGTCAGACTTTTGCCCATCTGTTCCTTGAGCAAGTTAGTGCTGACAGACTCCTTCTCAGTGTAGTATGCCACCAGATGATCATGATCCTCAACGTTTTTGATCATAACAACACACTCTTTGACCTGCGGTTGCTTGTTCAAGACTGTTTCAACCTCCCCAAGTTCGATGCGGAGGCCATTGAGCTTAATCTGATGATCTTTTCGTCCCAGAATGATGATTTCGCCCTCTGCATTCCAGTAGGCATAGTCTCCCGACTTGTAGCAGCGTTCACCTTGATAGTCGATGAATGCCTCTGCCGTCTTTTCTGGCAGATTGTTATAGCCAGCAGCTACTCCAAGTCCACCGATCAGCAATTCACCAGTTACACCTACAGGCAGCTCGTTCAGGTCACAATCTGTCACATATTCCTTCACATTGAGCAGAGGGCGACCTATGGATATTCGGTCAGCATGAGTCAGTTCTTTGCCATTTGAGCTGACGCTTATTTCCGTAGGTCCGTAGGTATTGAAGAGTCTGGCTTTGGGTGCCAGATCCTTCACTTTTGGAAGTAATGTGGGAGGATATTTCTCGCCTCCCAGCACGATGAACTTGCACTGAGAGAATGCCCTTTGGAACTCTGGCAGGTCGAGGAACATCTTCAGACGTGAAGGCGTTCCACTGAAAGCATCGACACCTGTTGTGAGCATAAGGTCTGCCAATGCCATAGGGTTTGTTACCTGATCTTCGTTGGCGAAGACGAGCGTCATGCCATTATAGAGTGATGCGCCAATCTCCTTAAGCGAGAGGTCGAACGACACTGTGGTGATACAGAGCATCCTCTTACAATCATTGACAAGTGCATGGAAGTGACGGTTCTCTTCATGGTCAGTCAAATAATTGCAGATACCGATATGACGAAGCATTACACCTTTCGGCCGGCCTGTGGAGCCTGATGTGTAGATGAGGTAGGCAAGGCTATCGCTTGGAATGGACAACTGGCAATTTGCGGTTGACGATTCATCCCTTTCGGTTAGTAACTCCTCTACATTGAGTGCACGATCTCCATAGTCGGATATCTTGTCGGCCGTGGTGATAACATAGCGTGCGTTACTGTCATCAGTAATAAGCTTGATGCGCTCTGCTGGATATTCCGGATCGCAAGGGATGTAGGCTGAACCAGTCTTCATAACGCCGAACATGGCCAGCAGATGCCAACTCTTGCGGGGGAGGAGAAGACATACACGGTCGCCAGGCAGTACACCTCTTTTAATTAATGCGTGTGCCAGGATGTTGGCTTTCTCGTTGAACTCACGATAGGTCAAAGTCTCGTTGCAGGCGATGAGTGCAGTAGCCTCAGGAGTTTGTTCTGCCCAGTACTCCACACTTTCATGGAAGAGCTTGAAGCGGATGGCCTCTGGGTCGATGCATGTCTGACGGATGCTGTCTAGCTCCAAACGTGCAGTTGAGTCGAGCATAGAGATATGCTTTACCTTCATGTCGGCCGAAGCCTGGGTGAATGACTTGGCAGTTGCAGAGATGCAGCGTGCCAGGCACTCCATGGTATTGGCTGAATAGAGAGCATCATTATAGATGATCTGCACACCTTTGTCGACAATTTTGATAACAACCTTGAATGTCGTTTGATCAGCTACAGACATCTCCATCGGGTCCGGCTGATCATACATTGTCTGTTGATCTGTCTCCCTGATCAGGTACTCGAACATGATGTTAGGCGTGAAGCCAAAGTCCGAAGAGACCATCTGAAAAGAATTGTTTGCTTGTTTTAAGGTCTGCGCAAGGTTCATGGCAGTATCAGCGATGTATTCCTCGACGGTTTGTTCGGATATATGACTTGCCAAAGGCAGCGTATTGACAAACTTATCTATGATATTGGTGTGGTTGAGTTTGCGTTGACCTCTTGAGGTCGTGCCAAGATAGATCTGTTTGTTGTTGGTAAAACGTGCTACTGCATAGAAGGTAGCAGCCAGACAAATGGCAGCAGGGGTGACGTTGAACTGCGTGGCAAAAGCCTCGACTTCATCAATGTCTAAGGTTGCCAGCACCTCCTCGTTCTTGGCTTCTGCCAGATTTCCCTGTTTGTCGGCAGGAATTTCAGTGGCCGTGTCGAAGTCCTTGAGTTGACTGGCAAAGAACTCTCTGCATGAAGAGAAGGTACTTGCAACCTCAGAGACCTTCTCTCTGATAGTCATCTCTTGTAAAACTTGGTTATAGGCTTGGGCAAAGCGACGCACATAGCCAGAGCTGAAGGCATGACTATGATACTGAATGTCGAGGGTCAAATGACCATCGGCAGTAGTCATCATCTGCACATTGAAGCGTTCTCCTGTGGCATTGAAGTCCAAATCTTCAAGTTTGAAGGAGAGTGAATTCGGCTCTTGTTTTTTGTTAACGTTATCGTTAATCTGATGCATGTCGCCCTGATATACAAACATCACATCGCTCGTCATGCCCGTTTCTGCTGCCAGGTCGGCAAACGAATAGATGTCGTTGGCCATGGCACCCATCATCTGTTTATTTGTGACATCGAGCAGATCATGAATTGTGAGGTCATTGTCAGTTGCTATTTGGACAGGGAAAGTCTTGACAAGCATTGCCATAGTTCGGGTTGTACGCAGGTCATTGCGTCCGTTGTAGATAGTGGCGAAGATGGCACGGTCGTTGTTGGTATAGATTGACAGCAGTTTGCCGAAAGCAGCCGTTGTCAGCACATTGGCAGTCACACCATGGGCAGCACACCATTCGTTGAGTTCATGAGTGGTCATGCCCAGTTCAAAGACATCATGTCCGAAGCTTCCCTCTTTGCCATTGAGGTCAGCAAGAGGCACTGACACTTTGAGCGTATCGCCGAAGGTTGTCTTGTACCAATCCTTGGCATGCTGAAGGACGTCGCTCTGGCGATCTTGTTGTTCTGTGTATGCAACGTCGAAGGCGGTATAGGTCTCTCCAATAAGAGGCTGACCTGCGTATGCCTTGCTCACATCATCGAGGAATATGTGTAGAGAAGTACCGTCGAAGATGATGTGGTGGAAATCAAAGAAGACGAATTTGGCTGTAGGGGTCTTGAAGATTCGTACACGATAAAGTCTGTCGTTCCTCAGATCGAATGGCTTTTGTAACCTAGGTTTCAGCGCCTCCATCTCAGTATCACTTACCTCTTCTATTTTGTATAGTGGAGCAGGCCAAGGACGTTCACACAGCTTCATTTGTGGGGTGCCATCTGCATCGTTCAGAATCGTGGCATCAAGACCAGGGTGAGCTTTCACGGCAGCCTCTATGGCTTGTGCAAAATTGTTTAGATCTACGTTGTTGTCAAGACGTAGCAGGAAAGGATTATTATAGACAGCTTCACCCTGACGCTTCTCACATTCCACATAGATGCCTAATTGTGTCTGAGTCAGCGGCAGAGTTTCATGCAGATGTTCAGAAACTTTGCAGACAGATATGGCTGATGAAGACAGACTGGCTGCAATGGCCTTAGGTGTGCGACATGTGTGGATCAGACGGGAGTTGAGTCCGAGATCAGGGCACGTCTGCTGTAGTTTCATGATACGTATGCTGTCTGCACCGAGTGTAAGGAAGTCGTCATCTATGCCGATTCGTTTATAACCCAGTACCCTGGCCATAGCCTCACAGAGCTGTCTCTCAACGTCGTTGGTGGGTGCTAAATATTGCGCAGATGAGAGGTCTGTCTTATTAAGCTCTGGTGACTGCAACGACATGCGGTCAATTTTGCCATTGAGATTGATGGGAAATGCCTCCATCTGCACCATGAAGCGAGGCACCATGTAGGCAGGTACAGTCTTGGATAGATGGGTGGTGATATCATCTGACGTAAGGGTTGCATCTTCCTCTAGGATGTAGTAACCCACAATGTACTGGCTACCGTCTGTGCTGTCAAAACCTTTGACTACGGCATTCTTCACGCCATCAATCTTTCGGATAACTGCTTCCACCTCACTTGGCTCTACGCGTTGCCCATTGATTTTGACCATCCAGTCTTTGCGTTGAACGTAGTGGATGAGTCCGTCCACTTCGCGCACCAGATCGCCCGTGTGCATCAGTCCGCCACGGAACAGCTCAGACGTCTTCTCAGGATCCTTGAAGTATTCTTTGCAAAGGCGCTGCCTGAAGCACAACTCACCCATCTCACCTTCGGGTACAGGATTGCATTGCTCGTCAGCAATGACGTAATCAATGTCTTGTACAACTTTTCCCAAAGGCACATCGTCCATCGGATGATGGGGCAGCGTGTAGCAGGTCACTGTGGCAAAAGTCTCGGTCATGCCATAGTTGTTGATCAGCGTATATCCATCTTTAGAATGCTGAGTTGTCAGCTTCTCACTACCAGTAGTGATGTATTGCAATGAGGCAGAGCGGTTCTTGAACAGCATCAAGGCTGCGGGTGGTATGTAACTGCAGCTGATTTTATGATCAGCGATGTAGTCACTAAGCTTTTCAATGTCGGTACGAACTTCCTTACTATAGAAATGCACAGTAGCGCCAAAGAGCAACGACTGATAGACAAACACCTTGGCAACGAAGTACATGGGCGCATAGTTCCCGAATTGTGTGTCTTGGGTGATAATGGGAAGGTCGGAGATGCGACGAAAGGTGTCGCCTATCGTTCCAAATGTGTGCAGGATGCCTTTGGGATTGCCTGTCGAACCTGAGGTGTAGATCAGCATGGCATCGTCGTCAATGTCTGGCAGCTGCTCAATGTCGGCCTCCAGCATCTGAGCCGACTGGGCAATCACGTCGTCATCAACCACCAATGGACTCTCGCAGTGCGAAACAATATAGTCCATTCGAAGTTGAGGAAATGTTGGACCCATCGGCACCGACACACATTTGGCCAACCAGATGCCTAACTCTGCCACCACATAGTCGCTGCCATCGGAGAGATTTATTGCAATGAAGGAATGTGGTGTGATATTCTGTGTGCAGATATAAGAGGCCAGCTGTCGGGCCCTTCGGAGTAATTCACCATAAGTAGTGAGCATGTGGCCATCAGCTTCAACGATGGCAACTTTATCACCCATCTTTTGTGCTGTCTCGACCAGCTGTTGAAGAAAAGTCTTTTCCATAAGCCTATTTATTGCAAAATGAACATCTGGTCCAGGTGAGTCACTCTGAGCACTTCTGTGATGTTGTCATTCACATGGAGCAGTGTGATTCGCTTACCTTGTGCAGCAGCAGCCTTGCGCAGGCGCAATAGCATACGGAGACCAGAACTGGCAATGTAGTCTAAGGCTGAGAAGTCTAGGGTCAAGGATTTGGAAGCTAAGGCCTCAAGTTCCTTGATTTGTGGTTCAGTCTGCTGGGCTGCCAGGGTGTCAAAACTTCCCGAGAGGGTGACAAGGATGTTATCTGAGTTTTCTACAATATTGATTTCCATAGTTTCTAGTAGTTGGAGTCGGGTTGTGAGTTTGGGAGAGTTTTAGAAGTTTGAAGGGCTTGAGGTGTTTGAAGGTATTTGGTGAGTTTGAAGGGTTTTGGGGTACACTATAGAACTTTTCGAACCTTTCAAACTATCCCCAAGTAGTTTGTGTCTATTTGGAAAAATTTGTTGTGCTTGATAAACTTGAATAACCAATGCACACCATTGTAATATCGTCACTTTGTGGCGTATTGTTGGTATGTTGCTGCACTCGTTGCAGCATCAGGTCGATTGTTTGTCGGGCGTTGAGTCCCTGACAGAGGTTGGAGGCAATCAAGGTGGCTTTGTCGCCCAGTTCGCGACTTTGATTGTCCTTGGCTTCGGTCACTCCATCTGTATATAGCAATAATCGGTCGCCAGGATTGAGTGTTAGGGATTGTTGCGTAAACGCAGCCTCTTCCCAGACACCAAGCGGCATATCGTCGGCCATAGGCAGAAAGTGAGCACCTTTGGTTTGGATTAGGATGGGAGAGCAATGACCTGCGTTGACGTACTGCACTTCGCCCGTATTGAGGTCAAGAATACCTGCCCAGAAGGTCACAAACATGCACTGGGCATTGTCGGCGCAGAGAGCACGGTTCATCTGGCTGAATGCCTGTGTCAGGGAGTCGGCTTGGGCTGCGGAGCGGAAGAGGTAGCGAGTAGCAGCCATGAAGAGCGATGCCGGCAGACCCTTTCCGCTCACGTCGCCTATGCAGAAACAAAGGCGGTCGTCCTTGATGTAGTAGTCGTAGAGGTCGCCAGCTACATCCATGGCAGGGCGAAGGCAGGCATGCAGGTCGAGTTGCTTGAGCGCGGGGAAGGCTGGGAAGGTGTGCGGTACCAGCTCGCGTTGGGTGGCGGCTGCTATGTCCATCTCGTGCTGGATGGCGGCCTTTGCAGCCAGAGTCTTCTTCTGCTCGATGGCAAAGGGAAGCCCGATGTGGCGCACCACGAGCATCTGTATGAGCGAGGTGAACAGCAGCAGGGTGATCAGCGTCATGCCCAGCCAGAAGGTCAGAGTGCCTACGCTCTGGTCTATCGCCTCGCGTGGAACGGCCAGTCTCACCGTCCAGCCCAGGCGTGGCAGCAGTCGCTCCTCGCATACCACCGACGCTGGGTCAGTCTCCAACCGAGCTTTGATCTTGGGCGAGTGTGCCATCACCTCAAGCCCTGTCCTGGCATAGATGGCCACATCGATGTCGCTGCGCGTTTTGTCGGCTATCACAATGTTCTTCAGACTATCCAGCTCAATTGATACGCTGAGCATCCCATATCGTTTACTCTTTGAACCATGGAGCGGTACACTATACGACACCAGATAGTTTTGGTTGGTGGTCTGATGCTCCTGATAGGGTGGGGAGAGGTAGGGTTCGTCCAGGATATAGCTATGCTGCCAGTTCTCGTCGGCTGGGTCGGTTGTCAGTGTTGCGAAGACCAGTTGTGGCTGGCCGGAATGGTATTCGATGTAGGCTGCACGGGTATTACCAGCGTCAAAGCGTGACGCGCTTATTGTCTTGCAGTAGGTCACTGACGCCATGTTGATGTAATCGATGCCGCCTAGTGTGCGAGCCAGTACACTGTCGGTACGCATAGGGTCCTGCAGGTCATCGGAGGCAAGCCAGGCTGCGGTGGCGGTGGCTCGGCACACGCTTTGCATCCTAAGGTCTATGGCGTGGGTGGTGGCATCAGCATGATGGGTGAGCACGGTGCGAAGTTCCCTCTCGTATGCTCGGCTCATGAGTGCATTGGCCACCATCAGGATTAGGATGGTGACTATCGAAACGGAGGCTACAACCCAAAGGTTCATTCTCACGATTAACTCATGACCTGTCTTAATTCTGAAGCTCATATTGCAAGCCAGTTATAACTTCTGTGTGCAAATATATAATAATATTTTATAATTTCAAAAAACGGGTTCTATTTTTTGCTTTTGAAGCTCATTATGCTTGCATATAACCACCTCTTTGATTATCTAATGTGTCAAAACAGTGTTCTTTCAGAACGAACCAGCCATTTGTGTGACATCGAATCCCTCATCTGTTGCCCTGAATGTCATCGTCTCGCCTGTAAACGGATGACGGAATGTGAGTTGTTGGGCACGAAGCATAAGCCGTGGGGCAGGAACTCCTCCGTAAATACGGTCGCCCACGATTGGTAGGCCGAGACCAAAGAGTGAGGCTGCATGGAGCCTGAGCTGATGCGTACGACCCGTGAGGGGAGTGAAGCGGACGAGGGTGAGGGATGAGGGAAGAGGGATATGGGGTGAGGTATGAAGGGTGAGGGATGTGGGATGATTACTGATTACTTCGAACAGGGTCGTAGCCTCGCGGCCGAGGGTGAAGTCGACCGTCTGGCGTGGTCGGTCGTCAGGGTTTGGACTAATGGGCAGACTGATGAGTCCGCGCTGGCAGGGCAGGTGGCCCGAGAGCAAGGCAAGGTATTCCTTGCGTACTTCATGAGTGAGGAACGACTGTTGCAGCTGGCGGTGAGTCTGCGCATCCTTGGCGGCGAGCATAAGTCCTGACGTGGACTGGTCGAGGCGATGCACCAGCATGGGACCCTTGACGTGGGGATAGAGCTTGTGCAGGTGAGCTTCGACCGAATTGCCTGTCACCTTGCCAGGCACTGAGAGCACGCCAGCGGGCTTTTCGCATAGGAGCAGATGGTCGTCCTCATAGATTATCGGCAGCTGGGCGATAGGCAGCGGTGGTTCGGCCTCGGGTGCTCGACCTGCGTCAATGCCCTCGGTCATATAACTGATGATAGGACTACACTTCTCGATACATGAGGGGTAGAACTGACCATGCACGCGCAGGGTAACCCGTGGTGAACGTCCGTACCAGAACTCGGTTATTTCGAGCGGAGGGAGTCGGTGCTGATGGGCGTATTGCAACAGGCGCGGTGCAGCGCATTCGCCTGTTCCTCCAGGGGGAAGGCCACGCCGGGCATCGGCAAAGATGTCCACCACATTGCGGTAATAGCCCTTGGTGTTGATAAAGTCGAAGTGACTGAATATCTCGTGCTGAAGTGCGATGCTAAGCTGGCGGCGCTGTTGCTTCTGCATGGCTATCTGCTGGGTCAGGCTGCGCCGACGCACTTTGTCGGTGGTGGCATCGGCCTGGAGTACAAGTGACGCGATGGTGGCATTGAGGGCTGTGATCTCGGCATCTTTCTGAAGATAGAAGTCATCGGGTTGCTGCAGATCATAGATGGGTGGGACAAAGAAGTTGTCGGGATCGACGAGCCCGTTCACTACACCGCTATAGGCACATATATATTTTAAAGGTTCGCGCGAATAGACCAACACCCCGAGCATCTTGCCTTGGGCAAAAAGTTCGCGCCACTGGGGGGTGGCATTGATCTGCCGAAAAACATCATCCGCAGCCCTCAGCGAGGAGGGTTGCGGACGATAGTGATAGGGGTTGTTCATTATTTGAGTTTTGAGATGTTTGAGGAGTTTGAAAGGGTTTTTGGGGATTTTGAAGGGTTTGAGGATTATTAGGGGAACCGTTCGAACTTTTAAGCCTTTTGAACTTTCAAACTATCGAATTTTTCAAACTATTCAAATGATCAGTCATTGTTGTTGTCGCGACGTGGACGCTCTGGACGGTCTTCACGACGTGGACGACGTTCGCCGAATGCCTCACGGAAGGGGTTGTTGCCGCGGTCCTCACGACGTGGACGGTCACCGAAGTCACGACGAGGACGATCAGGACGATCCTCACGACGTGGACGTGCCTCTGGCTCTACATAACCCTCAGGCTTGGGCTTAAGGGCCTTGGTCGAGAGACGGAACTTGCCAGTCTTCTTGTCAACCTCGAGGAGCTTGCAGGTTAGCACGTCGCCCTCCTTGATGCCGGTCTCCTCCATGGTCTCATAGCGTTTCCAGTCGATCTCTGAGATGTGGAGCAGGCCGTCCTTGCCTGGCATGAACTCAACAAAGGCACCAAAGGCCTGGATGTTCTTGACTGGGCCGGTATAGATCTCACCTTCCTCAGGGATGGCTACAATAGCCTTGATCTTGGCTACAGCGGCATCGATGCTAGCCTTGTCGGCTGAAGATACAGATACATGACCCTTGCCGTCGCTCTCGTCGATTGTGACAGTGGCGCCTGTCTCTTCCTGGATGCCCTGGATGATCTTGCCGCCTGGGCCGATAACAGCACCGATGAACTCCTTGTCGATGTCGAAGGCTACCATGCGTGGTGCATGCTCCTTCAGGTCGGCACGGACTTCTGGCTGAGCCTCGAGCATCTTGCCGAGGATGTGTGCACGGCCCTCCTTTGCCTGCAACAGGGCCTTCTCCAGAATCTCGTACGAGAGACCATTACACTTGATATCCATCTGAGTGGCAGTGATGCCCTTCTCGGTACCACAAACCTTGAAGTCCATGTCGCCCAGGTGATCCTCGTCGCCAAGGATGTCCGAAAGCACGGCGTACTTAGGACCATCCTCGTCCTTGATTAAGCCCATAGCGATGCCCGACACAGGACGGATCATCTTGATACCAGCGTCGCGCATCGAAAGCGTAGCGCCACAGGTAGAAGCCATTGAAGATGAGCCGTTCGACTCGAGAATATCCGATACGACACGTACGGTGTAAGGGAAGTCCTTTGGGATCATGCCCTTTACAGCACGCCATGCCAGATGTCCGTGACCGATCTCGCGACGTCCTACGCCACGTTGTGCCTTGGCCTCGCCAGTCGAGAATGGAGGGAAGTTATAGTGGAGCAGGAACTTGTCGTAGTCGTAGCGCAGCACATCATCGACGAGCTTCTCGTCCATCTTGGTGCCGAGCGTACAGGTAACAAGGGCCTGGGTCTCACCACGGGTGAAGATGGCTGAACCGTGAGGGCCTGGGATGTAGTCTGGCTCGATCCAGATAGGACGAACCTCATTCAGTGCACGTCCGTCGAGACGGGTACCCTCGTCCAGAACGCAGCGACGCATAGCCTCACGCTCCACGTCGTGGAAGTAGCGATCGATCATGCCGAGCCACTCCTCATCCTCCTTCTTCTCCTCGGGTAGAGCCTCGATGTAAGCCTCCTTGACAGCCTCGAACGAAGCCTCACGCTCGTGCTTGTTCTTGTTGCCACTCTTGGCAATGTCGTAGCAGCCCTGGTAGCACTTGGCCTTGACGTCGGCACGGAGCTCGTCGTCGTTCACCTCGTGGCAGTACTCGAATACCGGCTTGCCTACGGCCTCCATCAGTTCCTTCTGCACCAGACAGTGGGTCTTGATGGCTTCGTGAGCAGCCTTGAGAGCACCGAGCAGATCCTGCTCGCTGACTTCCTCCATCTCACCTTCGACCATCATAATATTGTCGTAGGTGGCGGCTACCATCAGGTCCATATCGGCCTCCTTCATCTGCTCGAAGGTAGGATCGATGACGTACTCGCCATTGATGCGAACCACACGAACCTCAGAAATAGGACCCTCGAAAGGAATACCCGACACAGCCATGGCTGCCGAAGCAGCAAGGCCAGCCAGAGCATCTGGCTGGTTTACCTTGTCAGAACTATACATAGTCACGTTGACAAAAGTCTCAGCGTGATAGTTGCTTGGGAAGAGGGGGCGAAGTGCACGGTCAACGAGGCGGCTGGTGAGGATCTCATAGTCGCTTGCCTTGCCCTCGCGCTTGGTGAAACCGCCAGGGAAACGGCCTGCTGATGCATACTTCTCTTTGTACTCCACAGTCAAAGGCATAAAGTCGGTACCTGGAGTCACGGTACGTGCTGTACAAACGGTGGCGAGCAACATCGTGCCACCCATGCGAAGCTCTACGGCACCATCTGCCTGCTTCGCTACCTTACCCGTCTCAAGAGTGATGGTACGTCCGTCACTCAGGGTAATGGTCTTCTTGATTGGATTAACCAAATTGTTTACCATAATCTATTTATATCACTTGTGTTGAATATTATCTCACTCTTGACCCATTGGCTAAGGCTTTGGGAACAAAATTTGCATATAAACGCGTGCAAAGATAGTGATAATAATCAGTATAATCAAATTTTGAGACGAAAATTTTCTTTTTTAGCAAATTTAAAGGTGATTTTCTTGCTTTTTATGAGAATTTTTCCTATATTTGCACCGCTAAAAACGAAAAAATTGCGCTAAATTAACAAATTCTGATGAAACATACATTATTAAATATTATTTCAGTCCTGGCCTTGACACTGGTTTGCAGTTGTTCGAATCATAAGGGCACTGTGACCATTGAGGGCAACGTGTCAGAAGCTGCTGGCGAGAAACTTGTATTGATGCACCTCTCAGGCAACAATCCTGTGATGGTCGATACCTTCCGATTGGGTGAAAACGGTGCGTTCAAGTTCCAGCCTGTAGTTGAGAAGGGCGGACCAGACTTCTTTTGTGTCATGTTGGGCGATCAGGTTATTCCTGTGATCAGTGATACACTTCAGACACCAGTGCGACTGACTGCCTCCAAAGAGAAGTTCGCTACTAACTACACAGTCGAGGACTCGCTCAACAATACCTTTAAGCAGGCGCTCGGTCTGGGTGCTGCTTTCCGTCGTCAGGTGTTTGACCTTTCGGCTCAGCGTGCAGCAGGCAAGATGAGCCGCAATGCCTATGCCGACAGCATTGATGTCATTGTACGCAATTACAAGCAGAAGGCTCTTTCGCAGTACATCTTTGCTGATCCTGCTTCGCCCATCAGCTACTACCTGCTGTTCGAGACGGTGCAGGGCATGACAATCTTTAATTCTCTTGATGCTGACGATTCCCGTGCCTTTGGTGCTGTGGCCAACTTGTGGAATGTGGTCTATCCTAACTCACCACGTACCACTTACCTCACACAGTGTGCTTACGAAGGTCAGTTGGCTCGCCGCCAGCTGCGCATCCAGCAAGAACAGGCTGACTCACTGGTTCAGAATGCGATGGTCAAGGAGGCTACCTTCATCGACCTCACCCTGAAGGACAATCATGACAAAGTCACTCCACTTTCGAGCATTAATGGTAAGGGCAATGTGGTATTGCTTGACTTTACAGCTTACTATGTTGATGCGTCGGTGGTTCATAACATGGCGCTGCAGAAGGTTTATGACAAGTACAAGGATCGTGGCCTCAAGATCTACCAGGTCTGTCTTGACTTTGACGAGAACTTCTGGAAGGTAGGTGCCAACAACGTGCCCTGGACAGTGGTTCGAGATCAGGAGGTGCTCTACGATGACAACGGCAATCCTCAGTATAGCGCTGCAGCATCGCTATACAATGTACAGCACCTGCCTGAGGTCTTCATCATGGATCGTGATGGTGGCGCTGTGGCTCGTGTGGCTGACGATAACCTGCTTGAGGCTGCCGTGGCCAAGGTGATGCAGTAAAGAATAGTACATCTCGGTGGCCGATGTCTCAAAGCAGTAAGCCATCAATCTGCTGCACACTGATATCTGCAGATTTTGGTCACATCTTATAACTCTTGAGATTCAATACATAACGCGGGGCTCTAGCTCTGCGCTATGTAGTTTTTTCAAGTTGTGACTCATGGAACATTGGATTTTTGTATCGAAGTATTTTTTGTATATGGGGTTTTCGGACAGAGCTTCTATTATCGAGCAAATCCTATGACAATCAAAACTATACTTCCAGAATTCCAGAAACTTAATGCCCCAAAGTCCAAATAATTTGAACTTTTGCAAAACTTCAGATAGTAATTATTAACAACAATCAATAAAAAAAGAAAGAAAAACACTATGGCAACTTACATGTCAGAAGAGGGATACAAAAAGATCCTCGAAGAGATTCAGTACCTAGAGAGTGTAGAACGTCCGAAAGCCAGTCAGGCTATTGCAGAGGCACGTGACAAGGGTGACCTGAGCGAGAATGCAGAGTATGATGCTGCCAAGGAGGCTCAAGGCAAGCTTGAGGCCAAGATAGCTATGCTCAAAGATCAGGTAGCCAATGCTCGCATCATAGATGCCAGCAAACTCTCGTGCGACAAGATTCAGATCATGAGCAGGGTTCGTCTGCTCAACAAGAAGATGAACAAGGAGGTTACCTACACCATCGTTTCTGAGTCGGAGGCCAACTTCCGCGAAGGAAAGATCTCTGTAGCTACTCCTATCGCTAAGGCTTTGCTCAACCATAAGGTAGGCGACGTGGTGGATATCAAGGTTCCTGCTGGCGTTCAGCAGTTGGAGGTGCTTGAGATCTCGATTTAATCTGTTCTTTTTGTTAATGTTTTATTTGTTAGTTGTGTTCCTTTATTTCTTTGTAAATATGTTCCTTTATTCTTAAGTTATGTGTTAATCTGTTAATTTTTTCTAAGTTAAGACTGAATAATGACTCTGCAAAAAGAAGAACTAAATCGCTTCGCAACAAATAGCAGTACAGCTTGCCAATATAGCAACAAAACATCATCGTAGTAAGGCAACAAATGGTCTCAACAACGCATTAGCAAATTAACAAAACAACAAGTTAGCAAATTAACAAAACAACAAGTTAACAAATTAACAAAACAACAACTAATTCCCCACCTAATCATGACTATATTTTCACGTATCGTAGCTGGCGAGATTCCAAGCTACAAAGTCGCAGAGGACGATAAGTTCTATGCCTTTCTCGATATCAACCCTGTAGCCAAAGGACACACTCTGGTCATTCCTAAGCAGGAGATCGACTATCTCTTCGACGAGGATGATGAGCTCCTGGCTGCTCACATGCTTTTCACCAAGCGCGTGGCTGCTGCTGTCATGGCTGCCATCCCTTGTGTCAAGGTGGGCATCACCGTGATGGGCCTGGAGGTTCCTCATGCTCACATCCATGTCATCCCAATGCAACAGGAGGGAGATATGGACTTCAAGAAGGAGCACCTCAAGCTCTCTGCCGAAGAGATGAAAGAAATCTGCGAGAGCATCGCAAAGAATTTCAAGTAATTGATTATGGCTTGTTCGCAGGATTATATCGATTTCGTCTGTTCTCAGCTCAGTGGATCGGGTGTAATCCGTACTCGAAAGATGTTTGGCGACTGGTGTATCTACGTCGACGAGAAAGCTGTCATCCTTGTTTGCGATGAGCAATGTTATGTGAAGAAGCATAAGGCTATTGATGACCTGATGCATGACTCCCAGGTCGGATTCCCTTATGATGGAGCAAAGGAACACTACATCCTTGACATCGAACACAGTGACAAGGCCAAGCTGATCGTCAGCAAGCTGGTCGAAGCCTTGCCATATCCCAAAAAGAAAACTAACCCTAAAGATTCAACGAAGCAATGACTCTCGTTGATTCGAACCTAACAAGAAAAAAATGAATCAGAACGAATTCTATAAATTTGCTACCAAGCACGTTGGCTTGAATGGCAATATGTTGAATGACTATATGAAGTTCACGAGCACCTCGATGCAGCCTCGTGCTTCGTATATCAATCCCTCGATCATCGAAGAGCGTCAGCTCAACGTTGCTCAGATGGACGTATTCAGTCGTTTGATGATGGACCGCATCATCTTCCTTGGCACCGAGATCGACGAGTATTCGGCCAACGTCGTTCAGGCTCAGCTCCTGTTCCTGGCCAGCACCGAGGCCGACAAGGATATCACTATGTATCTCAACTCGCCTGGTGGCATCGTCAGTGGTGGCTTGGCCATCTACGACACGATGAACTACATCAGCTGCGACGTTCAGACCGTTGTCACCGGCATGGCTGCTTCGATGGCCTCTGTGCTCCTGGCAGCTGGTACCAAGGGCAAGCGTTTCGCTCTGCCACACAGCCGTGTCATGATCCACCAGCCTCTGGGTGGCACTCAGGGCCAGGCCAGTGACATGGAGATTGCCGTCAACGAGATCAAGAAACTCAAGGCCGAGCTCTACCAGATCCTGGCCGATTGCTCAGGTCAGACTTTCGAGCAGATTGAGCGCGACTGCGACCGCGATCATTACCTCACTGCGCAGGAAGCTTTGGAATATGGCATGATTGATAAGATTTTCACTAAGAGCAGATAAATGGCACGTAAGATTGAAGATAGATGCAATTTCTGTGGCCGTAGCCGCAACGAGGTGCAGCTCTTGATTTCGGGTATGAACGGTTTCATCTGCAACGAGTGTGCCGATCAGGCTCATCTCATTGTTGAGGAGAACCTGAAAAAGCGCTCGTCCAATGATCTTGGAATCGATCTCGCCGAACTACCCAAGCCTCAGGAGATCAAGGCTTTCCTCGATGGCTATGTCATCGGTCAGGATGAAGCTAAGCGTAACCTCTGTGTAGCCGTTTATAACCACTACAAGCGCCTGCTTCAGCCCAAGGATAAGCATGGCGTTGAGATCGAAAAGTCCAACATCATCATGGTGGGTCGCACTGGTACGGGCAAAACACTGTTGGCCAAGACCATTGCCAAGATGCTCAAGGTTCCCTTTGCCATTGTCGATGCCACGGTACTCACCGAGGCAGGTTATGTGGGCGAGGACATCGAGAGCATCATCACCCGTCTGCTGATGGACTGCGACTATGACACCCGTAAGGCCGAGCGTGGCATTGTGTTCATCGACGAGATTGACAAGATTGCACGTAAGAGCGACAACCCTTCAATTACCCGCGACGTGTCGGGTGAGGGTGTGCAGCAGGGCTTGCTCAAGCTGCTCGAAGGCTCGAAGGTCAACGTTCCTCCACAGGGTGGTCGCAAGCATCCTGAGCAGAAGCTGATTGAGGTCGATACCACCAATATCCTCTTTATCTGTGGTGGTGCATTCGATGGCATCGAGCAGAAGATAGGTTCACGATTGAATACTCGTATGGTAGGTTTCTCCACCGATCCTGCACGCAAGGAGGTCGATCGCAACAACCTCCTGCAGTACATCACGCCCACCGACCTCAAGTCGTTCGGCCTCATTCCCGAGATCATCGGTCGTCTGCCCATCCTTACCTATCTGGAACCACTCGACGCCAAAGCTCTTCGTCGCATCCTCACCGAGCCAAAGAATGCCATCACAAAGCAGTACGAGAAGCTCTTTGCCATGGATGGCATCACCCTCACCTACGACGATGCTGTCTATGACTACATTGTTCAGATGGCCCTGGAGTTCAAACTCGGAGCTCGTGGTCTTCGCAGCATCACGGAGAGCATCATGATGGATGCTATGTTCAATCTCCCTTCCGATCCCTCATGCACGGAGTTTAACATTACATTGGAATATGCTCAACAGGAATTGGCCAAGTCCAATCTTGACCGTTTGCGCGTAGAATGATATAATGTACAATCTCAATCAAATTGCCTCCATACTCGGTTGTCCGCTCAAGGGCAACCGGTTGGCTTCGGCCTCCACACAGCCAGCCATCAATCTGCTGCTCACCGACAGCCGCAGCCTCACATTTGCCGACCAGACGCTCTTCTTTGCCCTCGTGACTAAGAAGGGCGATGGTCATAAATATATCCCTCAGCTCTATCAGCAAGGTGTTCGTGCTTTCGTCGTGTCAAGGTCGAACGATGAGTTCCGCAACACCTGTCCTGAAGCCTGGTTCCTCATCGTTGACGACACGCTTGCTGCCCTTCAGCAGCTGGCCTCGCATCATCGTCAGCAGTTCACTGAGATTCCTGTCGTAGGCATCACGGGCAGCAATGGCAAGACCATCGTCAAGGAATGGCTCTCGCAGCTTCTGAGCGAGGATCGCAAGGTGGTGCGCAGTCCACGCAGTTTCAACAGTCAGGTGGGTGTGCCCCTCAGCGTGTGGCAGCTCGATGCCGAGGCGGGCATTGCCCTGTTCGAAGCAGGCATCAGTCAGCCTGGCGAAATGGAGCGCCTGCAGCGTGTCATCCGTCCCACCATCGGCATCCTGACCAATATCGGCACTGCGCATTCTGCTGGTTTCGAGAGCGATCATCAGAAGCTCATCGAGAAGCTCCGCCTCTTCCGTCACTGTGACACCATCATCTTCTCAGCCGATATTCCTGGCATTCATGATGCTATCGAGGAGGCTGGCATCATGTACTCTCGCATCATGTCATGGACGCGTCGTCACAAAGATGCACAGGTTGAGGTGCTCAACGTCACGCGCGAGGCTGAGTCCACCACCATCCACTATCTGTTTCTCGGCATGGATGGCTCCTTCACCATCCCTATGGCCGACGATGCTTCCATCGAGAATGCCCTCCAGTGTCTCTCCTTGATGCTCTATCTCGGCTATTCGCCCGAAGTCATCAGCCAGCGCATGCTTCACCTCACACCTTTGGCCATGCGTCTGGAGGTGATGGAGGGCAAGCGCGGTTGCATGATCATCAACGATGCCTACAATAACGACCTCACTTCACTCGAGGCGGCTCTTGAGTTCCAGAAACGTCGTTCGGTCAAGCAGCTCACCAATACGCTTGTCTTGAGTGACATTCAGGAGGCTCAGCTCAGCGACCACCATCGCTGTCGTCGCATCGCGCAGTTCTGTCGCCTCTATGAGCTGACCAAGCTTATCATGATTGGTCCCCGTTCGCTGCAGACCAGCCATATCCTCCTCGAGGAGCTCCATCAGCAGGGCTGTCGCATCATTACCGACTTCTATGAGACTACCGATGATTTCCTGTCGAGCGACGAAATCAACCGCATCCATCATGAGCTAGTCTTGCTCAAGGGTGCGCGTGCCTTTCAGTTCGAGAAGATCAGCGACCAGCTTCAGTTGCGTCGTCATGAGACCATCCTTGAGGTAGATCTTGATGCCATCGTCCACAATCTCAATCGCTATCGTAGCCATCTGAATCCCGACACCAAACTCACCTGCATGGTCAAGGCCTTCGGCTATGGCACGGGCAGCTATGAGCTGGCCAAGACCCTTCAGGACCAGAATGTCGATTATCTGGCTGTGGCTGTTGCCGACGAGGGTGCCGATCTCCGTCGTCAGGGCATTCGCACCCCCATCATGGTCATGAATCCCGAGATGTCGGCCTTCCGCACCATCATTGAGCATCGCCTGGAGCCCGAAATCTATTCTTTCCGTCTGCTCGAAGCTTTCCAGCAGGAGGCCAAACGCATGGGCGTCACCCACTATCCTGTGCACATCAAGATCGACTCAGGCATGCATCGTCTGGGATTCCAGTCGCAGGACATTGAGCGTCTCATCCAGTTGCTCCAGCACCAGTCGGCGGTCACTGTGCGTTCGGTATTCAGTCATTTTGCCACGGCCGACGACCCTTGTCAGCACGATTTCGTTCATGAGCAGAAACGGCGTTTCGACCTCTGTGCCGATGCCATTCGCAAGGCATTTCCGCATCCGATCTTCCGCCACATCTGCAACAGTGCAGGCATCGAGGTGTTCCCCGAGTATCAGATGGAGATGTGCCGCCTTGGCATCGGACTCTATGGCTTCGAGGCTGCGCCCATCGACATGCAGCTCATGAACGTAGCTTCGCTCCGCAGCACCATCCTGCAGATCAAAGATATTCCCATGGGCGAGACCGTAGGTTACATGCGCAATGGTCGCATCACTCGTCCCACCCGCATTGCTATGGTCCCCATAGGCTATGCCGATGGTTATGACCGTCGTCTGGGCAATGGTCATGCCTCCATGGTGGTTCGCGGCCATCGCTGTCACACATTGGGCAATGTCTGCATGGATGTCACATTCATCGACGTTACTGACTGTCCCAACGTCTGCGAGGGCGACAGTGTCGAGATCTTCGGACGTCAGTTGCCGCTCAGCGAACTCAGTCAGCAGCTGGGCACGATTACCTACGAAGTGCTCTCTACCGTCTCTTCGCGCGTCAAACGAGTCTATTATAAAGAATAACCCATGAGCTCCCGCCTCCTCCTTCGTCAGCTCCTGTTCATCGTGCTGTTACATGTCCTGTTCGTTCCCAGTCTCTTTGCATCAGAGTCTTCGAGGGCCGACAGCACCCTGATGCGTCATCTGGCAGGGGAGGGGCTGGTTTCTTATCCAGTGCACGATGTGGAGTTCTTCACCCGAGGCTCCGACAAGTTCCGTTCACTCATTGACGACATCGATCATGCACAGTCTAGTATCTGGCTCGAATACTTCATCTTCGCCTCCGACAGCATAGGCACGCTTGTCATGGATCATCTGGTCCAGGCAGCAGCCCGTGGTGTCGAAGTGCGTGTGGTGACCGACTATTACAAGGATCGCGAGCGTCACTATGGCATGGGGTCCCGCACTTTTGCCGACTCACTGGCTTCGCTGGGCGTCGATTTCCAGATGTACGACCGCTTCCGTGTCCTTTTCTTCAATCATGTCACGCGCGACCATCGCAAGATTGTCACCATCGATCATCGCATCGGCTACATCGGAGGTCTCAACATTGCCGACTATTACATCAAGGGTGAGCCTGACATCTATGGCGGTTGGCGCGACCTTCATGCACGCATCACGGGTCCTGCTGTCCGGGGTCTCGACATCCTGTTCCATGATCTCTATCTTCTTTCTGGCGGACAGGGTGATTTCTCTGTACCTGATATCGACCTGTCAGCTGTTGTGACCCCTTCATCAGCTGCTCAATCCGAGGCAGTCTTCTTCGAGCGTTCGCAGGCCTCGCGTCCTAAGAAAGCCGAGACACGTCGCTCCATCATCGCAGCCCTCGATGCCGCACGCGACACCATTCGCATCGTGACGCCCTATCTTCTGCCCACACACACGGTTCGTCAAGCCCTCAAGCGTGCCCTTCGCCGAGGTGTGCACATGGAGGTCATGTTCAGCAGGGTAGGAGACATTGACTTCATCTCGAGTGGCAACTATCACTTCGCGCTCGATCTTGTTCGCCGTGGTGCGCATGTCTATCTGGTACGCGACGATTTTCATCACTCCAAGGTGATCACCATCGACGGGCAGGTCTGCATGGTGGGTTCAGCCAATTTCAATTCCCGTTCCTTCAAGTTCGACCTCGAAGCCTCGGCCTTCCTCTTCAGTCCGCACTACACGCATCAACTCGACAGCATCTTTGCTGCCGACCGCCTTAACTCTGACATACTCACACCTGCCTTCTATCGCGAACGCCTCCCTCGCGGTTTCCGGTTCAAAGGCTGGTTTGCTGACCGTTTCCTTACACCTGTGCTTTGACTTCAGAAAAGGTCGATTCGAGTAGCAACAAGAGTTGAAATAACAAAGCTGAATGTCAAGCCAATTTGTCAGTCTTCTTTTTAAGCTTTAACCATGGACCCAACCACTAACCTCCCGCTCCTTCTTCTTCAGGGCAGTTGCTTCAGCATCATGCTGGTGCTGGCACTGGTGCTCCTCATGTCACGCTGGCACATGAAGGCCACGAGCCGCAACTACGAGACGTCGCGCTGGCTTCTCATCGCCGCGCTGGTGCTCTATGTCATCCACTACCTGCTGCAGATTATCTTCGGCTTCCGCGCCAGTGGCGAGGATGTCGGGGCGCTGGTCAACATGGTGTTCTACCTGCCCGTGGCGTTCCTGATGGCGAGTGCCACGCTGCGCATCTCGGCCGGTCAGCGCTACCTGAGCCGTTTCGTCAAGGTGGGCGCTACAGGCACGGTCATCACCTGGGCTATCTTTCTTGTGGGCTTCTTCCGCTATGGCAGCCTGCACATGCCGTGGGTGCTCCGCATCATCGAGGTCATCTATGTGGCCATGATCGCCTTCTTCATCTTCAACCCTGGGGGAGAGCTGCGACGCATGAACCGCAAGATCGAGGACGAGACGGCCGACGACCAGACACCCTACCGCCTCTACATGCGATCGAGTACCACGCTGCTCTATGTCATGGGTC
>JAZQQU010000081.1:0-52866 GCA_045629225.1 Bacteroidales bacterium
TTTGGAAGCCGGTGTTCACTTCGGACATCTTAAGAGCAAGTGGAACCCAGCAATGGCTCCTTATATCTTCATGGAGCGTAACGGCATCCATATCATCGACCTTAATAAGACAGTTGCTAAAATTGACGAGGCAGCTGAAGCCCTCAAGCAGATCGCTAAGAGTGGCCGTAAGGTGCTTTTCGTCGCTACAAAGAAGCAGGCCAAGGAAGTCCTCGCCGAGAAGGCTAAGGCAGTTGGCATGCCATACGTTATTGAGCGTTGGCCAGGCGGTATGCTCACTAACTTTACTACTATCCGTAAGGCTGTTAAGAAGATGGCAACCATCGACAAGCTCACTAAGGATGGTACTTATGACAACCTCTCAAAGCGCGAGCGTCTTCAGATCGAGCGTCAGCGCGCTAAGCTTGAGACAAACCTCGGTTCTATCGCCGACCTTACTCGTCTCCCATCAGCTCTCTTCGTTGTTGACGTTATGAAGGAGCACATTGCAGTTGCTGAGGCTATCCGTCTTGGTATCCCAGTATTTGCAATGGTTGATACTAACTCTAACCCACGTAACATCGACTACGTTATCCCAGCTAACGACGACGCTACAAAGTCTGTAGAAGTAGTTGTAGGCGCTATGTGCGATGCTATCGCTGAGGGTCTCGAAGAGCGTAAGGTAGAGAAGGCTGACCAGGATGCTGCTGAAGCATCTGGCAAGGCTCCTCGCAAGGCTAAGAAGGCAGAAGAGGCTGAAGCTCCAGCTGAGGCTTAAGCAAATTAAAAATTAAAGGTTAAAAGTTAAAGATGGATCGTCTTACGGCTTTTCGTATTTAACTTTTAACTGATTTAATTTTTAACTTTTATTTTTTAACTTTTAATTTACAAAGAAATGAACGTTTCAATTCAGGATATCAAGAAGCTTCGTGAACTCACACAGGCTGGTATGGGTGACTGCAAGAAGGCACTCGAGGAAACTGACAGCTTCGAAGCTGCTGTAAAGTGGATTCGTGAGAAGTTTACTAAGATCGCTGCTAAGCGTGAAGCTCGTGAAGCATCACAGGGTATCGTAATCGCTCGTACAGAAGGTAACTTCGGCGCAATTATGGCTCTCAAGTGTGAGACTGAATCGGTTGCTAACAACGATCGTTTCCAGAAGCTCGCTTCAGACATCGCTGACCTCATCATGGCAAACAAGCCAGCTGATACTGCTGCTATCCTCGCTCTTCCACTCGAAGGCCACACTGTAGCAGAAGAAATCACTGAGCGTTCTGGTGCTTGCGGTGAGAAGATGGAAGTTGTTTACGACTTCGTAGAAGGTCCAGCTGTTGTTGCTTACAACCACTTCAACCACATGCTTTCTGCAGTTGTTGCTTTCAACCAGCCAGTTGAAGCTGACCTCAAGGAAGTTGCTTGCCAGGTTGCTGCAATGAACCCACTCGCAGTTAACGCTGACGAGATCCCACAGGCTAAGAAGGACGAAGAGCTCGAACTCGCTATCAAGAAGACTAAGGAAGAGCAGGTTGAAAAGGCAGTTGCTGCTGCTCTCAAGAAGGCTGGCCTCAACCCTAACCACTTCGACAGCGAAGACCACATCGAGTCTAACATGTCTAAGGGCTGGATTACAGCTGAAGAGGCTGCTAAGGGTCGCGAAATCATGGCAGCTACTGCTGCTGAAAAGGCTGCAAACCTCAACGAGGGTATGATTCAGAACATCGCTAAGGGTCGTATGGGCAAGTTCTTCAAGGAGAACTGTCTCGTTGAACAGGAGTTCATCAGCGATTCTAAGCTTTCTGTACAGCAGTACATGGATTCTGTATCTAAGGGTCTTACTGCTACAGCATTCAAGCGTATCAACCTCAATCAGGATTAATACAAAAACCGCAGCAAAACTGCGGTTTTTTATACGGGGTTTAGCGCAGTTTCCTTTTAGGACGTTCTGCGCTACCCTTTACGGGGTTTAGCGCAGTTGGTAGCGCGCTACGTTCGGGACGTAGAGGTCGCCCGTTCGAATCGGGTAACCCCGACAAGGTATAAAAAATCGAACACTCAAGAATATTCTTGGGTGTTCTTTTTTATATAGAGATCTTAATTGATTATTACTATAGTAGAAAAACTTTAGCAAAACAGTAACATCATTTTTTAACTTTTCTCTATTAATTTTTAATTCAAACTTGTTTAATCCAAGCCCAAAGCCTTCGATGGCTCAGATAATCCAGATCCGCTTCGTGATCGAACGCCTCACGCTCGAAGGATATTGTCCTGTAGGCCCTCTGGAAGTCACGCGATATAATCAAGCGAATCAGCCACTCAACAATGTACCAAAGATAGAATGGCAGGATCAGCATCTCAATCTGCTGGCGCGTATGAATCCGCTCATGATTGAGCACAACCTTATTGACCACTCCCCCTTTGCGCACAAATATGATCCCAAACAGATTCATAGCATTGAATCCTTTGAACGGTATTATACGGTTGAAGATTATCATTCTGCCCTGAATTTATCTTATCACTTTCTTGCCGTCATGGATATAGAACTTACCCGACTGCAACAACTTGACTGGTCTTCCCATCAGATCGAAAGACACAGACTTTGCATCCTGAGATCTCGAATCGTCGAAGATCGGGGAAATGGAAACCGAACCATCCTCTTTAGGGAATTCCAAAGTTATAGCATCTGAAAAATAGAAGAGATAGCCACCATACTCATATGCCAGATAGAGCGAGTATTTCTTTCCTTTCTCAAGAGTGTTGGCAGGAATCACAAATTTGACCGTCTTCGATTCTCCGTTCTTCAGATATGCCATATCAAATGCTTCAAATACAGATTCATCATCTTCATCCAAAACTTCAAGATAGACCATTAAATTATACTCGTGAGAAGCATTATTTGCAACCTTTCCACTGATAAGAATGTCTTCGTCAACATCGCTACCCTTATTCTTCTTAAAATCCAGACATTCAAAATCCGGTTCGTTTGCAGCATCGGTTTCTATCACAAGATCGTCACCGTCAACATACACATTATAGAAAGGCGACATTGCCGAGAAATTCTTCAGTTGAACCAGCTCACCTTCTACATCATATACAGGATAGACCTGACAAGTATCGTTACCAAGCTTATCAACGTCGATACCGAGTTCCGACAGAGGTATATCAAATTTATGTTGCTTAAACCCGACGACATCCTCAACGTCTTCCAACACCGAAGCAATGACTTCTCCATTCTGGTATGCAGCAACTCCTGCCTTACCGGAATATGGTTTCAATCCTTTATTATCCAAGTCAAACTCAAAAGATAATTTTTCTTCATTGAATATGTAGTACCAAGCCACCATTTCACAAGTCGCTGCCGATGTTCCGTCTTTATCCGGCACAAGATCAGCAAAGAAAGACTGATAATAACTGTAACCCTCACTACTATCCTTTTTCAATCCATTAGGATTCATATAGTTGATATCGTAGTAGCCATTACCACTGCCGCCCCAGCCCCAGTTAACATGATAAAGGCCCTTTGAATCATAGCCGTCGATAACGAAAGCATGACCAGCATAATTCTTAGGTGTTACGCCACCATAATACAACGGACGAGATTGGGACAATTCCGACTTCATCATATCATTCCATTCCTCTGTTGAATAATAGAATCGTTCACGGAGTTTAAGGCCCTTGTTATATGAGAAATTATTCGCTACTGCAAACATCGCATCCTGGTCAAAAGCTCCACTTCCATCGCCGCCATATTCCATCTTGCAGGCAATGCCGATGTCACTTATCAGTCGAGCCACGCTCTTTGCCTGTTCGTCTGTGTATGAACCTCCATAACCTGGAATCATCTGATCCCATTTGTAGTTCGACTGACTCAGATCGGCAGACAACTTGATACCGAGAGTTTCAGCTGTATAACTTACCGTTCCGGTGCCTCGCTTCGGCCACTCATAATACTTCATGATCTGCGCCAAGGCCGTTGCCACACAGCCAGTATAGCAAAGCTTGCCTTCGCCTACATTTCCTTTTGGCACTACAGGGCAATATTTATTGAAAGGGTCAGACTGATCCCACGCAATAGAGCCCAGAAGAGGCATGACGACTTTAGGAAAGCTCTCGCTTCTCGTCGTCATCTTTTCATGCTCTACCGGTTCATCCGTTTCCGGCTGTTCGCTGATCCATTTCAGTGCCGATTTACATTGGTCGAGCCATTCAGAGAAAGCCGGATTGAGCAAAACCTGGTCGAACGTTCCATTGTCGGTATATCCCAGAATGGCGTTAGCGCGAGTATCTGCCGAAGCAAGCAGGAACCCTTTGCCTGTCGAGAATACATATAAGTGGTCTTCCGACCTGACGAGTTTATAATCACCGACAGCAGCTCTTGTCTGTGTTTCGTATTTCATCTCCGACAAAGCACGTGCAAGCGCCTCGTCTGCCTTTATTTCCTTTGCCCTTGACTGCATCACACAGAGTAAGGCAATCATTGATGCAATAAATATTCTCTTCGTCATACACTTCTTTTGTCCCTGCATTACTTTGTAGTTATGCAAACTTACGATTTATATTTGTGAAGAACAAGATTCTTATGAAAATTTTACACTTTGGTGCAAGACAAGCATCATTTTTATTCTTTCATATATTATATTAATGACAAAATTTGGTTGAACAAAAAACAATCTCTAACTTTAAGCCACATAATTTTTGTTAGCTTTATGATAAATGATTTCACAAAAATAAATAAACACCAATGCACATGAATAAAATTTTATTCTCGTTATTGATTTGCTTGTCTGCAATGAAGGGTGGGACTGGAGGTTATAAACAAGATTATGCACAATGCTACTCTCCATATCAATAAGCTAGCATAACACGTAAAAACAAGCGTAGCGGAAAGGAATAGTATACCACTCGGATCGATATTGAGCAACTGATTCTGATAAAACTTTGCAAGAAAAGTAATGATTGGCGAAAACAATAGAATCGGTAGGGTATTGTGACCAACCATTAAGGCTATTCTCCGAATAGAACCTCTAATGTATCGAAGGCATACGACGAGAAAGCAGATGGTCAGGATCACGAAAACGAAACCTAATAGAGAACTTGATAAAGGCGGATTGGAAACGCTGCTGAAAATGACCCATAGAAATGGAAATATGGCGATGACAGAAGGTCGAAAAGAACGTATCTGGAATCCATAACTACGAAGTAAAGCCCCTAACAGGAAATACAAAGCATTGGTTACGGACAACATGTCCAACGTATTGCTCAAAAAACACAGCGTAACGAAAACAAGTAACTGATTACCATTTGAGAGCCAAGTTAGCCTGCGAGACAGATACAAAAAAGCGTAGCAGAGTAACAACGTGTGGAGATACCAGTATATACCAATAGGATGAACCAGCAAGATTTTAGCAATTCCGTAGAAAGACAAACCATCGATATGATCGCTGACAGGTAGTCGTGAAGCCGCAAGAATATAGCACAATTCCATAATGGTATAAGAGATAACCCAAGGGGAAATGCTTCGCCACAATTTCGATAATGGACGTTCAACATTGGCTAAATAGCCAGAAATTATCAAGAAGACAGGTACATGAAATATGCCGACTACGGCATAGATAGCAGCATATTGTTGCTCAATATAGACAATATGAAATGTTACAACCAGAAGAATACAGATACAACGCAGCCAATCGACCTCTTCATAGTCGTTGCTTCTCGGCTTTGCCAGCGCCGCTGCCTTTATACCTGTTGCGTAGTTCATTGAAGTTATACCTGATGGTGAATTCGATAATGCGACTGTCGCTATGTGATTGTATTCTGGATTCTATGTAGTTGGCAAACAATGTCTCGTCGCGGTTGGCACGAAACAGGTCGTGTGCTGCAAGACGAAGGGTGAGACTGTTGTCGAACAAGGATTGCGTCAACCCAAGGTGCGTGCTCACTCTCCCCTTGTTTGTTCTGTAATTATCATGATCTCCTCTACTCGTGTACCTGAAATTGAAGTCGGCAGTGAGCCCTCGAAACAAGGTATATTGACTGCTGGCATGTAAGAAGAAAGTCGGCCGATTCAGCGTCACAATGCCCCATGACATCGGCACATTGAACCATTGCTTGTCCATGCCGACAGACAAGACAGGCCGAAAATGACCTATCTTAGGGATTGCTTCAAGGAAGACTGATAGCCTACGGATCTTATCGGCATTCACATAGTTTTGCATGGTAATCCAGCTATGTGAGTCGAAACTATCCACCCATGAAATGATCTCATTATTTATGTCACAGTACGTGGCTCCTAATGTAATTAACTTCAACTGACCACGTAACGTCAGCCGATCCGTTTCGGTTGGCATCAAGAAGGGATTGCCTGTGAGGATGTAGTATTGGGTTAAATAGTCATAATTGGCACTGAGCTGAGTATAGAGCGGATGTCTGAGAGTCCTGTCGATGCCTGCTGACAACTTCAGATCATCTTTTTGATATTCGATAGAAATCCTTGGTTGCAGCGAAGTAAGCGACTGGTTCATGTTGTCCATCCAATCACCATTCTGACTGTATCTGAATGAATTGTATTCAAGACGAAAACCTGTCGACAGATGGAATAGAGAACCCATGTTCCTGCCATATTCTGCGAATAAAGAGAATCTGTCATTCTGTTGCCGAATCTCAGTACTGTTTGAAATTTCATGTCCATGAAGGGCGAAACTATGGAACTTGTTCTTTCGATTGGTAATGGAATATTCTCCGCCCATCTCCATTGAGCCACCCCACAAATGCCCAATTCCATGGAAACTACAGGCAAGAAGTTTGTTATTGACCTGATTATTGTCCCACTCCCGCCATGGGTTGACTCTATCTTTCTGTTTCGCCTCTTGAAGCCAGTCGATATTGGCTTCGTATTGCACTTCGCCAAATTGACGGATGCAATATGCATTATAGAAGAAGGATGAGTTGCGTGGGGTATGTAGCGAGATTGAGTTTTCGTTCAAGGAGTTATCTGGTGCATGAAGCAGACGAATGCTACCTTTATTGCATTCTTCGCCATCGGAAGGCAATTCGGCGTTCAGTGCCAGTCTCATACCTGATGAATTGATAGAATCATGACTATAAGAGAATCCTAACACACTACGCACAGTCTGACGACGGTCGGACTTATGCGATTGCAAGGACAGATACGTGACGGTGTCCTCCCGGATGTCCTGTACCATGTATGTATAGGAATCCTCGTTTAGGAAAGATGCAGACAGATGGGCGAATAGATCGAGCTGATTCAGATGATAACTGGCATGCAGTTGCGTTGTGATGTCGGTATTCTCTGACTGACCGTATGCTGTCTGTGCGCTAAGGCTCAATCCCGCCTGTCTTGTGCGACGTGTGTTGATATGAATGGCAGCAGCTTCATGACGTGCACGCGGTCTATAGTCAATCCTGATGCTCTGAATATCAGCGGCATTGAGTTCATGGAGGTCGTTGCTGTCGCGCAACTTGCGTCCGTTGAGATAGACCACAGGTTTACCCTGACCGATGATTGTCACATCATCATCATCACCCTCACGCCAAATGCCTGGCAGCCGATCAAGCACCTCGTAAACTGAGCCTAAAGCTGACAACTCAGAGCCAGCTACATTGGCTAATACCCCATCATTGAGAAGCTGGATTGCTGGCACTTCGCCATCGACAAAGACACGCTCAAGTATGATGGTGCGGATGGGTGCTTCGACTCCAGGAATAGGATTTCTTGAGGCAAAAGATTGTCCTGAGTTCTGACGTTCAAGAAAGATGTCGCCCCCATCACAACTTATGCGGATGGGGAGGTCCCCCACCAGCTGACGAATGGCTTCTTCTGTATCTAAGTCTCTAAACGAAGCAGTTATGCGATAGTTCTCCATATCGTCATAGATGAACAGGATGTTATGCGATGGTGATTGTGACTGGACATACTTCAGGGCATCGGACAAAGAAGCCTGATGAAAATCGCAGGTTATCTTTTGCGCAACCAGAAGATGCGACAACAGACATGCGAAGAATATAGCCAAACGTCGTAGCATGATCACACACGTGTACAGTTAGTCAGACAAAGCTTGTTCGATGTAGATCTTTTGCCCCTCCAGCCTGACCTCCAGCATCTCAAAGTGATCCAGCTTATCCACCACCTGCTGCAGGCTCAGGCTATTGTCCCATCGGTAGAACAGCCGGATGTTTCTTACATCATCATTATCATATATTGCCTCATAACGGATGCCGTCGTGGTTGGCATAGAACGTAGTCAGGTCCGAGATTACCTGCACGATGGGCACATTGTCGAAGGTTACTGTCGCAGGGCAGTCATCCCCCCTTTTGGGGGACTGGAGGGGGGCAGTCATCCCCCCTTTGGAGGGACTGGAGGAGGGGCAGTCATCCACCCTTTGGAGGGACTGGAGGGAGGCCGCCCAAGCTATTCCTGAGAGTATAATGACACCACTGATGACAGCTGCCACGTTGCGCCCAGACCATGAGATGATCTTTGCCTCAGGCTGCTTGTTCTTGAGCCGGGCCCATTCTGCATCTATGTCATCCTCAGTCAGGGCATCGCTTGCCTGCTGCGAGGCCAATGCGCCTGCTGTCATAGAGAGCGTAGCATAGAGTTCATTGCAGACAGGATCTGAGGCGATCTCCTGCCATTGTTCTTTTGTATATTCAGTCGGATGTTCCAGCATCCGGAACATCATCATTGTCTTATCCATCTTTCCTGTCAATAAGGGTTCGTAATTGTCCAAGCGCATTTCTGAGCCTTTTATATACAGCAGTTTCGCTTACCTGTTGCCGCACGGCTATCTCACGAAATGTCAGTTTCTCGTAGAAGTGGAGTCGTAGTACTTCGAGGCATTCCGGAGGCTTCACCTGGCACAATACCGTTTGTAATTGGATAATCTTTTGCTCTAACTCATGGCCCGACTCGTATCCATACAGTCTGAAGTCCATCAGATAACCATTCCTCACCCGGTCTTGCACCTCCTTTGCCCTGATTTCATTCAGGCAGCGATTACGCACACACGTCATCAGATACGATTCCGACAGTGTCACGTTATCTTTATGATCGAGCAAATGTGCAAAGACATCATGCACGACATCTTTGGCTACTACGTCATCATGTAGTAACATCACCGCCAAATTGTACATTGCACGATAATGAGTCCTGAACGACCGTTCTATATCTTTATCTTTTGCCATACATATAATAAACACGCCAAATGCGATTTACTAAACCACATTGGGCAAATATAAATAAACTTCCTTATCGGACAAATTAAGGCATTCACAAATATCAATTGTGCCTACGCTTTTGATTGTTTTGGCAGATTTGCATGCCATTTGAGGAATTTATATAGTTAATTAGCAAATAATTCTCCTTGCTATATTCGTATTTGAAGATAATATATTACCTTTGCAGTATGTGGGGATAGTTCGAAAGGTTCGAAAGTACTCCTCAAAACCTCAACCCCATCAAATTCTTCAAACCCCTCAAACTCTTCAAACCCCTCAAACCCCTCCTATGCTTCCCCGCCTCATATTCATATCTCTGATTCTCCTCAATGTTCTCTCCCTCCTCGGCAGTATCTTCACAGGCTCCGTTCACATCCCGGCCAGCGAAGTCTGGGGAGCATTGACCCATGATCATGCTGTGAGCCAAGGCATCCGCTTCATCGTCATGGAGAGCCGGTTGCCCGCAGCCATCACGGCGAGTCTCACCGGTGGAGCACTCGGGGTGTGCGGTTTGTTGCTGCAGAGTTACTTCCGCAATCCGCTGGCAGGACCTTCAATCCTTGGCATCACCAATGGTGCCAATTTGATGGTGGCATTGGTCACTCTGGGTGGATGGGGGGCTGTTGCACTCACGGGCCAGGGTCCGGTCCTGATCATGGCAGCGCTGGCAGGCTCCTTTGGCATCCTTGCCTTGTTGCTGGCCATAGGCCGCTTGGTGCGCCACTCGCTCACATTGCTCATCGCGGGCATGATGCTCAGCTACCTCACCTCGGCCATCATCACCCTGTTGGGCTATCATGCCACAGCCACAGGCGTGCAGGGGCTGATGCTGTGGGGCATGGGGTCGTTCAATGGAGTCAGCACAGCGATGCTTCCATGGTATGCATTGTTCATCATCGCCTCGCTCCTCGCCTCTGCTCTCCTGATCAAGCCCCTCAACGGATGGATGCAGGGCGAGCTCTATGCCCGGAGCGTCGGCATCCCGGTGCGACGCACACGCTGGCTTCTGCTGGTGGTCAGTGGCGTGCTGGCAGCCATCACCACGGCCTTTGCTGGCCCCATCGCCTTTGTGGGCATCGCCATGCCACATGTAGCCCGCCTCCTGCTCCGCACTGACGATCATCGTCGCCTCCTGCCTGCCTCCCTCCTGCTCGGCTCACTCTGCTGCACGCTTTGCCTGACCATAAGCACGCTCCCCGATGGAGGAAGCGTGCTGCCAATCAATGCCCTCACACCCATATTCGGGGTGCCTGTCATTTTGTATGTTGTTTTAGCTAAGGGGTAATCTGTAGTTGTTTATGTAGTATTGATAAGGCTTCCCTTATCGTCGGCAACTAGAAAGAGTCAAACCAGCCAGATAGCCTAAACGGTGGTCACTTTTGCAATGACCGATATCCTGAGGTGAAGCCAACGCAGGGTTTGTGCGTGAAAGTGGGCAGATTGCTTAAGGCTATGATCAATGAGCAGAAGGGCAACAACAGGAGCTCGACCTATTACATCGTGCCTTTATCCAATGTAGCATAAAGATTAATTTACATGAAATTCGCGAAAACCCTTCACTCCTTCACTTGTCAAAGATATCTTCTTGATAATGAGAGATTCCACGAGGCCAAAACCAGTGAAGGATAGGTTAAGGATCCTTCACCATCCTTCACTCGTTTTGCTGTAAGAAAATCACTGAAAATTAGATGGATAGAAATGCGGAGTGAAGGAGTGAAGGATTTTTCTGAAATCCATGAATATCCAATTCTCACGTGAGTGGTGAAATTTCTTGTTAAGCTGCAAAAAGGTGTCAGTGCTTACGAATGAGCTTCTGTACAATCACAAATGCTTGCCCAAACTCATGAATGAACTATTGTGCACACACAATTGCTTGCCAGAACTCCGAACGAGCTTCTGTGCAATTACAAAAGCTTGCCAGAGCTCATGAATGAACTATTTTGCACACACAATTGCTTGCCAGAGCTCCGAGCGAGCTTCTGTGCAATCACAAAAGCTTGCCAGAGCTCATGAATGAACTATTGTGCACACACAATTGCTTGCCAGAACTCCGAGCGAGCTTCTGTGCAATCACAAAAACCTGCCAGAGCTCACGAATGGGTTTCTGCAGATTTACAGAAAAGTGTCAGCACACCCAGATGAGTTTCTGACGTTTTACAACAGGGTGTCAGCACACCCAAATGAATCTCAGCAGATTTACAGAAGGTCAACAGCCTGAGAGTATTAAAAAGATAGAAAAATAGCGAGGCATGTGGGTTGAAGTGTTTGAGAAGCGATGATTTAACTGAATTAACTTCTGTATGGCTATTGTAATGGGTATATTGCAATCTATGCGCAAATAAACCAAATTATCGAGAAAAAATCACTGTAAAGTTGATAATGCTTCTTTTATAGCAGTTTTGTTTGCTCTTGACACAGGAATCTTTTTGACAGAATAGAACATATTGAGGAACAATCGGCCATTTGAGCCTTCCATAGATTCTACATATTCAAGGTTTACGAGGAAACCACGGTGGCATTGCACTATGAAGTCTTGGTCTGAGAGGTCGTCTTTGAGCTGCTTGATAGTAGTGCGAATTGTTGTATTTGTCAGTTGTTCATTGTCAATATAACAAACGTCCGCATAGTTACCCACCGACTCAACATAGATAAAGCTGTGGGGATGGATGATGATATCCTGATCGTTATAATCGGAATGAAGGATGCATTGCTTCTCCTCTTCTGTTGAGTCTTCGTCGTTCTGCATTGCGTTAAGTTCCTGCTGCTGTTTCAGCATCTCGTTGATTGCCTGAAGTTCATTCCGTTCACGATACAGGTTTCTGATCCAATAGCAGAGTGTCTGGAAGCCAAGAATGACTATACTTATGTAGAAGATAGTGGGCAGGACTTTCAGATAATACTCCCTATCATACACCAGCCATTGTATAAATGTAAAGATAAAGATGCTGAATATCCATACAATAGCCATATCCCTTATGTAGCCAATTAATGTACCATTGTTCTTGAACAGGTTGAAGAAGACACAAATGGCAGATGAAACAAAAGCTATGCCTGCCATATCTGCAAAGTCAAGAAACAGTGCAAACAAACCATTATGGGAGACAATCTGCACACCGAATGGTTTCAGTATCACCAGCACGAATACACTGCACAGTGTGAACCATGCAGTGAGTTTTAGTATTCGTTTGAGTTTATCTATCATAGTTGTTTTTTGTTTGTTTCCTTCTATATATCATGTACAACGAATAAAATATGAACTGCGTGCCTCCTATAATAAATGCCACATAAACGACAACAGGATGAATACGCGAGAAACTGCTGCCAAAGATATAATTATGAGTACAGCATAGCACAAACGCATTCGATATCCATATTATCGTAAGGTTCCACGCCAATCGTCTTATCGAGAGTCTGTCGTTCAAGGTCTGGAGATACACCATCACAGTGTCTGAAACAATAAACAAACCTGTGATGAGAATGAATAGCGCCAATTTTATGCTATGATTAGTGCCGAAGTCTATCCTCACATCAAATAGCTGAAGGACGATAAGTACACCCACAAGGCATACTACAAACACTTGAATGCGCCTGCATGCATTGCTTGCCTTTTGAAGAATCATCTGTCTACGTTCAATTTCATTTTTCATACTTCGATCTTTTTAGAGTTTGACTAATTAAAAACTGCCGCAAAGATAGATATAATCAATCGGCTCTGCAATAGTTGGGGACAGATGGAACTGGTTTAGGGATGAATATCTACAAAGCGAGAATAAAAGTTCATTTTCTACCACTGATTCCAACGTTCGCGCATCTTTATCCAGAACTCATCTTCCTTGATTTCCCTCTGCCAAAGTCTGCGGGCTTCGGGGATAAAATCTGCCAGATAGTGCTGGTAGTGTCGTACAGAACGTTCCTGCTGCATGTATTCCAATTGGAAATAACCAAACAGTGGGTCAGTAAGCGTTGCCATGACAAATTGCCGCATGGAATTCTGGTCAAACTTCACCTGCTTATCCACAATCATCGACCGTCGCAGTTCTCTCTTCAGATCATTCACCTTCTGATGGCTCTCTTCTGCCTCATGCAAGTATTCAAAGCCAGCACCTATCACGTTGGCAAAAGACCCCAGTATCTCGTGGCTGCTCGTACTCATGGAGAACGACTTTTCGTACGAGTGATCAATCACCAGATTGTACTGCCATGCAAACAGGTCGATAAGCTCCGAAACTTCGGCATCGGTCAACGAATCAAGTGGCATATTTGTAGCCATCGAGAATAGAAGGTTCTGCCTGTCATACATCCTGACCACGCCATCGAGATTGTCTAATCGCACCTCCATGTTGGACAGACAACGTTCCACCAAAGCCTCTGCAGCCTCCGTTTCCTGTTTGTGGTCATACCACATCGTTGTGCCAAAGGTGAGGCCGATGCCCAATACTGTGGCCGTAAAACTAGAAATAAAAGAACTGAGTGAATCGTGGTGACGCTCTCTCCATGTTCTAATTGTTTTCAAAAGGTGTAGTTTGTTCATTGTTGTAAATTTATTACAAATTGGAGTACAAATGCAATCTATTTATGCTGCAATGCTGCCAGTGCAGCCTTGATATCCGCTTTTTTAGTACGTGACACAGGAATCTTTTTGTCAACATAAAATAGATTAAGGAAGTATGAGTTGTTCTCGCATCGTAGTGTCTCAACAAAGTTCAGATTAACGATGAATCCTCGGTGACATTGTATGATGGAGACGTGCGTGGACAGGGATTCGTTGAGTTGTTTCAAAGTTGAGCGAAGTGAGATTTTCTTTATTTCTTGATCACATAGATAGCATACCTCTGCATAGTTAGCAACTGACTCCACATAGATTAACGACTCAGGAGCGAATGTCAACTCTTGATTGCTATTCTGACTTGCTGTCGTAATGTCTTTTCCGTCACCATGAAATGCACAATCTTCTTGATATGAGTTCAACATCTCGTTGATGGCGCATATTTCGTCAAACTCATGCTTCATCTTGCGATGACGATAGACAAGGACATCAATTACAAAAAATATGATGCAATATCTGAACACGACCGAACAATAGAAAGCGAATGATGGCCAGAATTCAGGATAACCTGGTACGGTCAGATTAACTTCCAAAGGCAGGAATAGGCGATTGATGACATACAACAAGAATGCTGTCAATGGTATGCAAAGCAGATAGACTCCCACAAGCTTTTTGGTTTGACCTATGGTCGTTTCCTTGACATCAAAACGATAGCCAAATGCATAATAGCTGACAAAGAGCGACAGGAAACTACCCATGAAGCAGACCAAAACCTCACACTGCACGATGTGAAAGAAATACTCCATCAGCGTATTGTAGGCATTGCCGAAAGGTCGGAAGATGAAAAATGCTGCTGTCAGGAATGCACATGGTTGGAGCGATTCGCAGATAATTCTGTATAATATACTTCTTTTCATGCCGCAAAGTTACTGTTTTTTATCTGAATTTCCGTTATGTAGGGATAAATTGTAGTGTGTTTGGGATAAATTGTCGATGTATTAACTGCTAACGTCACATATTGCTATCTCTGCTAATGCTACAGAATATCCCTCCTACCGTGACGTCTGTCCCAAGGTATTGCAGGATTTGAAATAATCCAATACCTTTGCGCCACAATTTCCAAATCAATAAATCAAAATAATGAAAAGAACAGTACTTTTATTGATGGTCTATGCGCTGTGGTATATTATTGCGCACGGACAAAATGTGGCCGACACGACCGTCGTGCTCAATGAGGTAGTAGTAAAAACTATCGCCCCAAAGACCAAGCTTCGTGGTGATGCTATCGTGACGAAGGTGCAAGGCTCTACACTGGAGAAATCTGGTTCGCTGCATGAAATGCTGGGCAAGGTGCCAGGCATGATGATGCAAGGTGAGAATCTCGAGGTCATTGGCAAAGGAACACCAGTGTTCTATGTCAACGGGCGTAAGCTGTACGACATCGAGGAACTCAAGCGTATGCGTAGCGAGGATGTGCTCGAGGTGGAGGTGATAAACAATCCTGGGGCACAGTATGATGCTACGGTACGCTCTGTAGTTCGCATCCGTACCCGCAAGCCACAGGGCGAAGGCTTAGGCTTTGATCTCACAGCAGGTCATAGCCAGGACTTACGTCAAGCGGAGTTTGCCGATCCTTCGGCAACACTCAACTTCAATTACCGCAACAAGGGGCTAGACATCTTCGGTATGGTGAACAGCTGGAATCAGCATACCCTGCAGCGTTCCACTGCCGACCAACATATCTTTACTATGGTAGGCAACACGCTCAATGAAAACTGGCAGACAGGATGGGGTGACACAAGAACTGATGGACATGGTATGAACTATGCATTAGGAACCAACTGGATGGCCAGCGAGAAGCACAGTCTTGGCGTACGCCTCCAGATAGATCACATGCTCAGCAATGAGAGTCCGCTGTTGCTGCACGAAGATGTTTACAACAATGGAGTGTTCTATAAGAAGATTGTATCCGAGACGTTCACCCAATATACCGCACCATTGGGCTATAACCTCAACTCCTACTACAACGGACAATGGGGGAAAGTGGGCATCGACTGGAACTTCGACTGGAATACCAAAGGCGCGAAGGAAGATATGAACAGCGCGAGCGACAACGTCAGCTCAATAAGTGATGCTCAGAGCCGCCTTCTTGCAACCAAACTTGTCATATCATATCCTCTATGGAAAGGTATGCTCAATGCCGGCATGGAGATGATATGGGTGAATCGTGACATCGACTATACCATCAATCAGGACTACATAGCCGACTCTCATTCCAAGACACACGAGGATACTTACTCTGCATTCGTGGAATACATGGCGAACTTCGGCAAATATGGTGTGGCGAAGGTGGGCGCACGATATGAGTGTGTGAAGTACAACTACTTGAACCTTGTCAATGCCGATGCCAGTGTAACCGACACACGTCAGGGGCTTTACCCATCGTTGTCTTACTCCATACAGTTTGGTTTGGTCGGCGTTTCACTTAACTACAATACAAAGACCATTCGCCCGAACTTTTACCACCTGACAGATGCCACGACATACGCCAGCCACTCTATACTGATGCAAGGCAATTCGCAGTTGCGCAATCAGATTCAGCACGAGCTTGGCCTCAATGCCCGCTGGCGATGGCTGCTGGGTGCAGTAAGCTTTACACAAAGTGACCACATGATTTCGCAATGGCAATATCCTTACATCAGCGAGCAGATTCTTGCTAAAGAAGGCGTATTGGTTTATCGCCGCATCAACCTGCCTAAACCTGTGCGAACACTCATCAGCTACGTCAATGCCTCGCCTACATTCGGACCTTACACCATGAACTGGACAATGGGCTATCAGCAGCAGTTCCTAAGACTTGAACTGAACGACCCGCGTGAGGGCTTCGCCACCAGCCTTTCTCCCTATGGCGAGGGTGGCATCGGCAAGCGAAGCAAGTCATATAACGACCCTGTATTCATCCTGAACACCAACAACACTTTGCGCCTTCCTCACAAATGGCAGATTGAGTGTAACCTAAACCTCAACTCGCCAGGTCACGTACAGAACTACCGACTGATGCGTTGGAATGCAGGACTGTCAGCTTCTATTCAGAAGACCCTTCTGCAAAACAATGCCCTCACCCTACGCTTGTCGGTCAATGACATATTGTATCGCACAGGACAGGATCTTCTGATGGACAGTGGAGACAGTCAGATGTATCAATGTAACCGTCACTCGTCACAGCGAATAAACTTCTCCATCCGCTATGCATTCAACCAAACAAAGAGCAAATACAAAGGTACGGGTGCTGGCAAGGATGCTAAAGATAGAATGTAGTGATATGTAAAAAATGCCAGAGGGGGTCATTCTAATCATACCCCACAAAACCATCAAACCCTCCCCACATAAAGCCTGCACAAGCCGAATGTGTAGGCTTTTTGTGTACACTCGGTGAAACCAGCTTGGCGCATCATGGCAAGGAAAGCATCTGGTTTGGGGAAATTGAGCACCGACGCAGGCAGGTACTTATAGGCTCCCTTGTTGCCACTCACCAAGCCTCCGATAAAGGGCAGGATATGGAGGAAGTAGAGTTTATAACCCCACAGGAGCACAGGATTCTGGGGCACGGAGAGCTCCAGGATGTAAGTGGCTCCACCTGGACGAATGACTCGATGCATCTCATTAAGGCCAAGCTGGAGCTGTTCGTAGTTGCGAACACCAAATGCCACGGTGACTGCATCGACGCTGTTGTCGTCCATCTGAAGCTGGGTGGCGTCATCGACATGCATAGACACACGGTGATGCATTCCAGCTTCGGCTATCTTCTGACGCCCAATCACCATCATGCCCTCGCTGATATCAATACCTATCACCTTGGCTTCAGGACACTGACGTGCTATGAGGAGGCTGAAGTCGCCTGTACCACAAGCCTCGTCAAGCACTACCTTGGGCTGAGTCTTAGCTAGACGACGAATGGCATCAGATCGCCAGGATTTGTCGATGTTGAGCGAGAGGATATGATTGAGTTTGTCGTAGGTGGGTGCGATGTTGTCGAACATCGAGGCTACAAATGCTTTCTTGGCCACGGGGTTCAGAGTAAAAAATATGATGTATAATGAATAATGTATTCGTCAAGTCGGTCAGCAAGTTCCTGCATTGAATTGAGCACGATGTTGGCACCGGCATCGGCCAGCACCTGAGGGTCGAGTGGACCTGTGTTGACAGCAATGGTGAAGATGCCTGCAGCACGGGCTGCCTGAACTCCCATGGGAGCATTCTCGATGACGATGGCTTCGCTGGAATCGAGGCCCCCCAGATGTTTGGGATTGGCAGGAACCTTTGACCAATCGAGCGGTTTGGTGATGCCAGCCGCTTTGCGAAGTCCGAAAAGATAGGGATCGGGATGTGGTTTGCCATGTCCCAACGGACAATCGAGACCAGAGACGATATGTTCGGCATCGAACACATCAGGGTAAATAAGATTCAGACGATTGATGAGCGAAGGCTGTCCGCTGCCAGTAACCAGCACACACGTCAGGCCTCGCTCGACCACTTTGCGCAGCACTTCAGCTGCACCAGGCATTGGTTGGGCTGGACCCAACTGTGTGAACCATTGCGACTTCTCAGCGTAGATGGTCCTGATCTCCTGCTCGGTGGCATGACGTCCACGCTGTTCGAGGAAGAAGGCATCGATGGTCTGCTGCCCGGTCGAACCTTCATACATATGAAATATAGTACGGTCACAGGCAAACCCATAATGTTCGCCCATGACCTGATACCATGCTTCAGCGTGGTTCTTCATGCTGTCGAAGAGCACGCCATCCATATCGAAAAGGAACGCTCGCAAGGTTTTCATTCCTGAGATTAATGTATTTTGTTCAAGAAAGAAGGTTCCGGACGATGTGTAAACAAAGAGCGAACGGTATTCGAATGATCGCTTACAGTGTTTTCAGGCTCATTCACAACAAAAGGCGTGGTTGCTCGAGTAAACTGAGGTGCGAACTTATATGTGTATGTGTAAACGTCAGCATACGAGCCACTTAAATTTGACTCAGTCCGCGCACTTCGTTCCTCCGAAACACGATCCATAGCATCATTAGTTATGCGGAAGTATCTTGTAGAAGTAGCAGAACCGGGGCCATCTGATTCACAGACAGCTCGTGTCCAAGAGTCTGTCGTTTCTATACTGGCTATATGGAAAGCTGGAGCATCTCCAAACATACCCAACAGGATTAAAGATTCCAACCCATTGCTTTCCCAGGAGTAGAGTTCTTCCAAAGCAAAAGTACCCTGGCGATAGTAATTTGGAGTTTCGGAATAGGTCACTTTTTGAACACGAGACTCTTGTTCTGATTCAGTAAAGTTCTTACCATCTTCCGTATACGTTTCCTTCCATTTTTCGTCCCATTGAACCATGGTTATTACATCACCCTTCCAGGTTATCTTGCACACTGACGTACCGGTCTCATTACCTTCAGCATACCGTTTCTTTATCTCTGTGGTATAATCAGTCGAAATCTTGGTTAGACGGCGTCCATTGTATGAATAGGAAATCTTTCCTGTAGTCTTCTCATACATACCATCACCACGATCATCGAATGATTCGAGTTTAATAGAAGACAAATTGTTATCAGAGTTAAGAGATAACTCAACTTCATAACTATCATTGTCTTTGTCACCTGGCATAGTTACTTCAAAAGGATCGTAGCTAAATTGCAAATTAGCTGCAGAAATTAAACGACCATCTCCATCATAAACAAATGAATATTTACCAGCGTTTGACAACTGATAAACATTTCCATCACCCGAAACGAAATGAGGGCCCTCAATGCTTGATATTTCATCGTCATCGCTGCCACATGAACTCAATGCAGAACAGAATGTAAATGCGACTAAACCGTACGATGCCAAACTATTTAAAAAGAACTTTTTCATAGGGAATAGCATATAAATAACATAGTGAAGAATCCTAACAATAATATAAAAGTATAGGACTCTCCACTATTCATTCTATTACTTACTCTGCCAGACGAGCCTTGATTGCCTTGGTGGCCTCCTCATAACCAGGCTTCTCGAGCAGCGCGAACATGTTCTTCTTGTAAGCCTCAACGCCTGGCTGGTTGAATGGGTTCACGCCAAGTATGTAGCCAGAGATGCCGCAAGCACGCTCGAAGAAGTAAATGAGCTGACCAAGGTTGTACTCGTCGAGCACTGGGATGGTTACCTTGATGTTAGGCACGCCACCATCAACGTGAGCAATCTGGGTACCGAGCTCAGCCATCTTGTTAACGTCATCCACACGCTTGCCAGCAAGGAAGTTCAGGCCATCAAGATTCTCCTCATCGAATGGGAAGAGGACAGTCTTGTTTGGCTTCTCGACTGAAACAACTGTCTCGAAGATAGTGCGCTCACCCTCCTGGATCCACTGACCCATAGAGTGAAGGTCGGTAGTGAAGTCAACCGAAGCAGGATAAATGCCCTTGTGGTCCTTGCCCTCTGACTCACCGAAGAGCTGCTTCCACCACTCCATCATGTAGTGGAGCTTTGGCTGATAGTTTACGAGAATCTCGGTCTTCTTACCATACTGGTAGAGAGCATTGCGCATAGCTGCATACTGAGCAGCAGGGTTCTGCTCGTATGGCACATCCACTCCGGTAGCCTTCTCCATATCCTGAGCGCCCTTGACGAGAGCCTTGATGTCGTGACCAGCGCAAGCGATGGCGAGCAGGCCTACAGGGGTGAGAACAGAGAAGCGACCACCTACGTTGTCAGGGATGACAAAGGTCTTGTACCCCTCCTTGGTAGCGAGCTTGCGGGCAGCGCCCTTCTCCTTGTCTGTAACGGCTACGATGAGATCCTTGGCAGCCTCCTTGCCAACCTGTGCCTCAAGCTTGGTCTTCAGCAGACGGAAAGCAAGGGCTGTCTCGGTGGTGGTGCCTGACTTTGAGATATTGATTACGGCGAAGGTCTTGCCATCGAGCAACTCCATAAGGTCGGCCAGGTAATCCTCACCGATGTTGTTGCCAGCATAAACCACGCGTGGATTGTTGCCATTCAGGCCGAAGGTGTGGTCGAGAGCCTCGTTCACAGCACGTGGGCCGAGGTAGGAACCACCGATACCAGCTACCACGATGATCTCTGCCTTCGAACGGAGCAGGTCGGCAGTGGCCTGAACCTCAGCAAGGAACTCATCGGTGATGCTCGATGGGAGGTGTACCCAACCGAGGAAGTCGTTACCCGCGCCCTTGCCGCTCTCGAGGAGCTCATTGCATGGCGCTGTCTTTGCAGCTACGGCAGCAAGCGAACCTGCAGGCACAAAGCTAATTGCCTTGTCTAAAGAAAGTGTCATAATGTGTAAAGTATAATGTGTAAAGTGGAAAGTGTAATGGGGAAAGTGTAATGGGGAAAGTGGGATGGGGAACAGCCCCCTCACTCCTCCCAAGGGGGGGGGGATGACTGAAACGGTTCAACTTTCGCATGAGCTCAAGTTTCTGATTTTTCAGGTTTTGAGGTTTTCAGGTTTTGAGGTTAAGTTACTTTTGACGCAATGAAGGTATTTTCAACCCTATAACCTTAAAACCTTATAACCTTATAACCTATCAAGTCGAAGCTTGCGAAACTTGAGTATAGCACAATGATTATCGAAGCATGTCGCTCAAAAGCTTGATCTCGACAAACGGACTCATGCGTTTATACAGGATATTATAGACGCAATCGACAATGGGGATGGAGATGCCATACTTTTGATTGATCTCCTTGATACACTTCGTGCCGTAATAGCCCTCAGCTACCATCTCCATCTCAAGCTGTGCGCTCTTGACCGAATAACCTTTTCCGATCATAGTGCCGAACATGTGGTTGCGCGAGAAACGTGAATAGGCAGTCACCAGAAGATCGCCTGTATAGACGCTCTCCACCACATGACGGCCCTTCATCGGATCGATCTCGTTAATGAATCGCTTCATCTCGCGAATAGCATTGGCCACAAGCACAGCCTGGAAGTTATCGCCGTACTTCAATCCGTCGCAGATGCCAACGGCAATGGCGTAGATATTCTTCAGGACACCAGCATACTGTATGCCTTCGATATCAGTCGAGACAGTGGTGTGAACGAAGTGGTTGGCGAAGAAATCGGCATATTCGTTTGCCACCTTGATATCTTTGCAGCCCACGGTGAGGTAGGTCAGACGCTCGTAAGCCACCTCCTCGGCATGCGAAGGTCCCGATAGGGTGCAGAACTGGTCATCGTTGAGCGAGAGCATCTTAGTCAGATAGTCGCCAATAGTGATGTTGTAGTCAGACACGATACCCTTGATGATCGAGATCACCACCTTGCCCTCCATCGACTCGGTGATCAGCTCAACATGCTTGCGCAGGTAGGGAGATGGCATGCCGAAGATCACGGTGTCGGAGTTGCGTATAGCCTCATTGATGTCACTGGTGAAGTGTATGCGGCTCACATCGAAACGCACACTCGACAGGTAGGCTGGGTTGTGACCCTGAGCCTTGAATTCCTCGATACGAGCAGGATTACGCAGGTACCACCACATCTCAGCACCATTGTCCTGCACGATCTTAGCCACAGCCGTACTCCACGAACCAGAACCGAGGATGGCTACTTTTCCTGGGATATTCATGATTTACGATTTTCTTATTTACGATTTACGAATAAAAGTAACTAAGTTGGACGATTCACGGCGTCGCAGAAAAATCACAGATTCTCGAAGTAATATGTAATCGTACTTCGTAAATCGTCCAATCGCAAATTAGAGCCCCGCTCTCTCGATCCAGGCGGCAACCTCCTCCTGCTTGGGATTCTGAAGGTCGCCAATCAAGGCCTTGTACTTCTTCTTCACGTCGATCATCTGCTGGTAGAGCTTACCTGGCTTCTCATTGGCCAAGCTCTCAACGGTGAGGTAGCCGCACTTGTAGAGCACTGCCACCCAATCCTCGCATGGAACGCCAAGAGCGAGGAACTTCTCCACTGGATCCTTCTTCTCGACCTTCTCTGGCTTCATGGTTGGGAAAAGGAGCACCTCCTGAATAGTTGGCTGACCAGTCATGAGGATGCAGAGACGATCGATGCCGATGCCGATACCAGATGTGGGTGGCATGCCATACTCAAGGGCACGCACAAAGTCGTGGTCGATGATCATAGCCTCGTCATCGCCCTTGGCTGCCAGCTTCATCTGATCAACGAAGCGGTTGTACTGGTCGATTGGATCGTTGAGCTCTGAGTAAGCATTGGCCAGCTCCTTGCCATTGACCATCAACTCGAAGCGCTCAGTAAGACCAGGCTTAGAGCGATGCATCTTGGTGAGTGGCGACATCTCGACAGGATAGTCGGTAATGAAGGTTGGCTGGATGAATGAGCCCTCGCAGGTCTCGCCGAAGATCTCGTCGATCAGCTTGCCCTTGCCCATGTTCTCAGTGTCTTCCACGCCTACCTTCCTGGCAATCTCACGCATCTCATCCTCGGTCATGGCCGAGAGATCGTAGCCGGTCTTCTCCTTGATGGCATCGAGAATAGGCAGACGACGGAATGGAGCCTTGAATGACACTACATTCTCACCAATCTGCACCTCAGTGGTACCGTTCACAGCCAGACAGATCTTCTCAAGGAGGTTCTCGGTAAAGGTCATCATCCAGTTATAATCCTTGTAGCTGACATAGAGCTCCATGCAAGTGAACTCAGGGTTGTGCGAACGGTCCATACCCTCGTTGCGGAAGTTACGGCCAATCTCATATACACCCTCGAAACCACCTACGATCAGACGCTTCAGGTAGAGCTCAGTGGCAATGCGCAGATAGAGGTCAACATCAAGGGCATTGTGATGCGTGATGAATGGACGAGCCGAAGCACCACCAGCAATCTGCTGCAGGATCGGGGTCTCAACCTCGGTGTAGCCAGCCTCGTCGAACACCTGACGCATAGTGCGCAGGATGGTAGCACGCTTCTCGAACACAGACTTCACACCATCGTTGACCACCAGATCGAGGTAACGCTGACGGTAACGGAGCTCTGGATCATTGAAGCCGTCGTATGCCACACCATCCTTGTACTTCACGATTGGCAATGGACGGATAGACTTGGAGAGCACAGTGAGCTCCTCACAATGTACAGAGATCTCGCCAGTCTGTGTACGGAACACATAGCCTTTCACGCCAACGAAGTCGCCAATGTCGAGCAACTTCTTGAATACGGTATTGTACATCTCGGTATGCTCAGGGTCTGGGCAGAGCGCATCGCGGCTCACATAGACCTGCACTCGGCCCTTCGAGTCCTGCAACTCCATAAAAGCAGCCTTGCCCATGATGCGACGGCTCATGATACGGCCTGCCACACTCACACAGCGGCTGTTGTCGGCAGTGGCTGGGGTGGGCACCTCCTCACCTGCCTCATTCTTCATAGTAGGGAGGTCGACGAAGTTCTCACGAATCTCGTCGCTGTAACCTGTTACTACATATTCTGCAGCAGGATAAGGCTCTATGCCCATCTTGCGCATCTCGTCAAGAGAGTTGCGGCGGATCAACTCCTGCTCGCTCAATTCAAGATTTACCATTGTATTATGTTGTTTTTTTATTTATGTCCCGAATGGTTATTGAGGCTTCATAGTCGATACCTTGTGGTACCATACTCAAAGTCCTCAATTTACTAAAATTCATCAATATCCTAAAATCTGCGCGCAAATATAAATAAATAATGTGAATTTAACAAAAAAACCACGCAAAAATTAAGATTTCTGCGCAGTTTTACGGCCCACATAGGTTCTTAAGCCATATCGGTCTATCAATTTGAGCTTCCCTCCCACTGACTCCAGGACCTTCTCACCCTCAAGAGTTGCAACACATCGCCAATAGGATGGCTCGTCCAGTTGCAGCATCTTGCACCAGTCTTCGGGCGAAGCCAAGAGCATGATCTGAAACGCTGCCCTCTCAGTCAATGCCAGCATCCAAGAGGCTAATCGTAATACAGGATCAGCCTCTCCGCCGAAGTCCAGGGCCTTGTGCTGCTTCTGTGCATGGGTCGAGAGCATATTGAGCACATTGATCAAAAGGATTTTGTTGCTCTGCAATACCTTCAGGAAGTTCGTCTTATCGAGTTGCATGATGCCCGTATACTCCAATGCAACCACTGTATCATGAAGGTGTGTCTCTGCCCCAAAAAGGTTATAGAAGGGCATGGTGTAGGGAGCCGCAAAATCCTGAACTGTGCTTATACGGCCATCGAACGAAGGCGAAGTCATCCGCACACTACCAGAAAGGATGAAGGTGATGCAGTCGCATGACTCCCCCCTGCGCAAAATCACATCATCCTTCTCACAATGGCTGAAATGAAATGGAATCTTCTCTATTATTTCGGTCAACTGATCAGCACTGATTCCCTGGAAAACGGGAAGTTGCATCAGTATATCGTACATCGACATTGTTACAAACAAACTTTCAAACTTCAAACATAGATCTTTTCACTGATGATATTCAGCATCTGGTTGTCCATCTCGTTCTTGGAGTCACGGCCTATGATGGCCAGATTCTCGATGCAACGGTCAGGATCGTCCACAATAATACCATCGTGCACACTCACGCAGATACCCTCCATCGCCATCATGGCACTCTGGAAAGCCGAGCTCACGCCCATCGACATCTTCAGCGTGCACGAAGGCTTCACTCCGTCGCATATCATGCCCGTCTTGCTGGCAATGTCGTTCTTCAAGGCAAAGCAAACCTGTTCATAGCCGCCACCCAGCAGGAAGGCCAGACCACAGGCGCTACCCACGCAAGCCAGCACACAGTTGCAATGCGAACTCATCTTGCCAACAATCTGACGGATGTAGATATTGGTAAGGTGACTCATTGCCAAGGCCCTCATCAGCTTGGCTTCGGTGCATTGCGTCTCCTCGGCGAAGATCATCACAGGCAAAGTCACCGCAATACCCTGATTACCACTACCAGAATTAGTCATCACCGGTACACGCGCGCCACTCATTCTGACGTCGCAAGCTGCACAAGTGTAGCAAACAATGCGAGGCATGGCATTCTGGCCCACCATTCGCTCCTGGAAGCCACCCTTTAGCATCTTTCCCAGATTCAATCCATAGTTGGCCTCGGGCGTGAAGGCATGCTGAGCCACATCTTTATTCATCCTGGCTCCCTTCAGCAGAAACTGCAGCTCATCCAGCGGGCACTTGGTGGCGAAGTCATAGATCGTCTGCATCGACAACTCGCTCTCATGGCGGCGATCATGCTCAGAGGCCAGCGTGTGACGCTCATCCATCAGCACCTCGGCATCGTGTTTCAGATACACAAAGTTTGTGTACTGCTTGGCCAGGATTACCTTCGATGTATGCTCGCCTGACGTGGCTTCGACCTCCACATACAACAGTTCGAACACTTGCGGAGCTTGTTTCACCACATGCTGTTTTCCGCTCATGAAGCGCTTGGCCTGCTCCACCTCTTCGTGTCCTATGTGGCACAGCACATCCAATCCTGCCTCTACCCGTCCGGCCACAATGCCCAAAGCTATGGCAGGAGCGATGCCTATCATGCCTTCGGCCCCAGGAATACCAGTGCCCACCGAATTCATGATGATGGTGCTGCTCAGTCGTGCCACTACTTTGTCGGGCTCCTCGCCCAATAATTCACGGGCTTTGGCACAAGCCAGAGCAATGGCCAGAGGTTCGTTACAACCCACGGCAGGTACTACTTCCTGTCGCAGCAGTTTCAGCAAGCGTTGAATATCGTATCTTGTCAACATGGTGTATTAGTTCTGGAGTAATCTAAGAAGAATTCGATGCAAAGTTATTAAAAAAATATTCAATTCCGAAATTTTACCGCATAAAAATGGCCTTATCACACCAAAAATGCCACAGAACCCTCATTTTTGGTCGTATTTACAACACTTTTAGCAGGGAAAACTTATCAAGTGCAATCACAGCAGGAGTTATTTGTTATGTCACTTTGCAGAAGCACGACCAAGTTCCCAATCGAACTACGAATAGTCTGCGAAACGAAACCTTTGACATGTCAGCATAAGCCATCAGCTGATCATCGACCAGTCCACCTTGCCAGCGAAGAGCTGCGACATACGGCGGCGAATCAGTGCATTCTGCGGATTCTCGAGCATGGGGTCTGCCTCGATGACGAGTTTTGCCCACTGACGAGCCAACTCCAGAATCTGTCCATCCTTGGCGAGGGAGGAGATCTTGAGGTCGAAAGCAAGGCCCGACTGCTGCGTGCCCTCCAGGTCACCAGGTCCACGCAGACGCAAGTCTGCTTCGGCTATTTCGAAGCCATCGGTGGTACGACACATCACATCGATGCGCTGACGGGTCTCGTTACTTAGTTTGTCGTTGGTCACCAACACGCAGTACGACTGCTCGGCACCTCTGCCCACTCGGCCTCTAAGCTGATGCAGCTGACTGAGACCAAAACGCTCGGCATTTTCAATGACCATGACTGAGGCATTGGGTACATTGACACCTACCTCAATAACCGTAGTAGCCACTAGAATCTGTGCTTGGTTCGAGGCGAAACGCTGCATGGCAAAATCCTTGTCACGGGACTTCATCTTGCCATGAACCATGGCCACGTGATATTCGGGGCCAAAGGCTTGCTGCATGTCCAGGAAACCCTGCTCCACGGCTTTGAGGTCGAGCTTCTCGTTCTCGGCCACAAGGGGGTAGACGATGTAGGCCTGATGACCCTTGTCCAGTTGGGCACGTATGGCTCGGATCAGTCCTTGTCGCTGGCCGTTCCAGCGATGCAACGTCTGTATAGGTTTGCGGCCGGGGGGAAGCTCGTCGATGACGCTGACATCCAGGTCTCCATAGACAGTCATGGCTAATGTACGAGGTATAGGTGTGGCTGTCATAACCAGCACATGAGGTGGGCGTATGTTCTTACGCCAGAGCTTGCTTCGCTGTTCTACACCGAAACGGTGCTGCTCATCGATCACCACCATGCCGAGGTTTCGGAAGTGCACATCGGGTTCGATCAGGGCGTGTGTACCGATCAGGATGTGCAGGTCGCCCGATTGCAGCTGGGCGTGGATCAGTTCACGTTTCTTCTTGGAGGTACTACCAGTGAGCAGGGCAACACGAATGCCCACACGGGCCAATTGAGGGGCCAGACTCTCATAGTGCTGAGTGGCAAGGATTTCAGTCGGAGCCATGAGACAAGCCTGAAAACCGTTGTCCAAAGCCATGAGCATCGTGAGAGTGGCAACCATTGTCTTGCCACTCCCCACGTCGCCCTGCAGCAGACGATTCATCTGGCGGCCACTGCCTACGTCCTGGCGTATCTCTTTGAGCACTCGCTTCTGTGCACCAGTGAGTTCGAAGGGAATACACTCGCGGTAGAAAGAGTTGAAGTAGTCGGCAATACGGCTGAAGGTGAAGCCCCCGCTGGCCGTGTGACGCATCTTGAACGAGCGGATCAGATAAAGCTGCAGGTAGAAGAGTTCCTCGAACTTGAGGCGCAACTGGGCTAGGCGCAAGTTGTCCGAATTGGCGGGGAAGTGGATCTGACGGATGGCTTGATTGTAGGGCATGAGATGCTGCTGCTCGACGATGTAGGCAGGCAACGTCTCAGTAAAAGGCTCAATATGACGTTGAAGGAAACTGAGTACGATGCGCTGTATGGTCTTGGAGTTCATGCCCATACGCTTCATCTTCTCGGTGGTGTTGTACATACCGTAAAGACCGGCCTTGGCATCGGGATCATCGTCTGGCTTCACCACATCGAGCTCAGGATGGGCTATGCTGTAGGTACGGTTAAATTCTTTGGGTTGGCCGAAGAGGAGGTATTCCCTTCCCTGCTGTACACCTTCCTTCACATAACTGATGCCATTGAACCAGATGCACTCCATCATACCTGTGCCATCGGTGAAGATTGCCTTGAGATGATGCTGCGGACCCTTCAAGCCGACGCCCTCCTCAGTGAAGAGTGTAAAATGACCTTTCAATAATATAAAAGGTAGAATGGAGCCGCTGCCCGGACTTGGATCCATGGCAGGAATGTCGCATACACGGTACACTTTCGACTTGTCAATATACCTGTAGGGGTAATACGAGAGCAGCTCCTCAAGTGAATGCACGTTACATTCCGTCTCCAAGAGCTCCGCCCGTTTCGGACCAATGCCTTTGATATAGACAAGTTCGTTCATCTGTTATTTGGTTAAAACGCCATCGCTAATGGTGTTTTATAGGAATAGAATAACATCTACTTTTGTTTATGCAATCTGTTGCCGAGATAAGCTCCGAATGAAGAAACTGCAAGAATGGCTCCAATATAAAGGCCAGTCAAATAATCAATCTGGAAACCTTCTTTTGCCACAAGAATATAGGCCGAACATACACAGGTCATAAAGACAGCAGGTATAAAAGTGATCCAGAAACATTTACCATGCTTATCGAGCCAGACAGTCGCAGCCCATAGTGTGATGCAGGCGAGCGACTGGTTGGTCCATGCGAAATAACGCCACAGCACATCAAAATCGAGGAACAACAAGCAGCAGCTAATGGCAAAGAGCGGCAGGCAGAGGAGCAGTCGCTTGGTTAGGGTCTTCTGCGAGATGCCAAACACGTCAGCAGCAATCAGTCGAGCACTGCGGAAACAGGTATCACCACTGGTGATTGGAGCTGCTACAACTCCCAAGACTGCAAGAACAGCACCCACCGTTCCCATCCACGACGAACAGACAGTGCTCACCACAACCGAAGGATTACCCATGGCAGCGAGCTTCTGATAGGCAGTGCCCTCGCCAGGCAGCGTGTCGGCAAACTTGATGGCAGCAGCAGCCCAGACGAGTGCCACCACCCCCTCAGAGATCATGGCTCCGTAGAAGATGGGACGACCATACTTCTCGTTAGTCATGCAGCGGGCCATGAGTGGCGACTGTGTTCCGTGGAAGCCCGAAATAGCACCACAGGCAATAGTGATGCAGAGCATCGGGAACAGGGGCAGATCCTTAGGGCTATGCGACACGAAGGGGTCTTCGGTCAACTCAGGCACATGGCCATCGCTAAAATAGATGTGGAAAAGCAGGCCAGCCGCCATGATGAGCAACGCACAGCCGAAGACTGGATAGACCTTGCCGATCAGCTTGTCGATAGGCAGCAATGTGGCCAGGATGTAGTACAGAAAGATGATGGTGACCCAAGCCCAGGCATTACCCATCGGAGCCATATTTTCGAGCAAAGCAGCCGGCGTGGTGACAAACACCGTGCCAGCCAGAACAAGTAGCACAGGACTGAAAACGCGCATAAACATTCGCATTCCGCTGCCCAAATCATCGCCCACGATCTCGGGCAGCGACACGCCACCCTTCCTGACACAGATCATGCCGCTCATATAGTCGTGTACCGAACCGGCAAATATGCAGCCCAGCACAATCCACAGATAGGCCGCAGGGCCGAACAGAATGCCCATGATAGCTCCGAAGATTGGACCTGTGCCAGCAATGTTAAGGAACTGCACCAGATAGACGCGCCAAGGCGTCATAGGCATGAAATCCACGCCATCCTGCTTCTCGTAGCAAGGCATCTGATTCTCTCGGCTTGGGCCGAACACCTTCTCCACAATCGAGCCATAGATCAAATAGCCCAAGAGAAGACAAACAAGTGCGACTGAAAAAGTAATCATGATTTATGAAATTGAAGGATACACCCTATGATTTTTCACGTGCTTGAAGTGACCGACCAGTGTGGCGACAGAGATGAAGACAGAGACGATAACACTAATTGAGACACCCAGATGCGTATCCAAACCAAAGCCCTCGGGAGCAACAAGGATGTAGCTGCTGCACACGCAGGTCATGAAGACAGCAGGAATAAAGGTGATCCACCAGCGCTTCTTCTCTCGCAGCAGATACACGGTTATGGCCCAGAGTGTGAATACCGAGAGTGCCTGATTGCACCAAGCAAAGTAGCGCCAGAGTATGTTGAAACCGTTCTTATCCTCGATGCTCCACAGAAGAACCACTGTAGTGAGAACAAACATAGGGATGGCTATGGCGAGACGTTTCCTCATTTTTTGCTGCTCCACCTTGAAGAAGTCTGCAATAATCAGTCGGCCACTGCGCAGCGCTGTGTCGCCCGTAGTAATTGGAGCCACTGCAATACCTAACGTAGCCAGGATGCCGCCCACAACACCAAGCCAGTTGTTGCACACAGTCGAAGCCACGTAAGCACCAGTGAAAGCCTTGCCAGTAGCCGCGTTTACCACACCATTCTCCTGGAAGAAACAGGTAGCAGCAGCAGCCCAGATCAGAGCTACAACACCCTCGGTCACCATGGCTCCATAGAAGCAGCGACGTCCCATGGCCTCACTCTTTATGCATCGAGCCATGAGTGGCGACTGGGTGGCATGGAAACCGGAAATGGCGCCACAGGCAATCGAAATGAACATCATGGGGAACACCACATTCTTCTCCCACGATTTGTTGACAAAGAAGTCCGACTCCCACAACTCGGGCAGCGATGGTTGCATGATAATCAGATAGCCCAGAATGCCAATAGCCATAAAGATCAGGCAGAAGGCAAAGAACGGATAGATGCGACCAATGATCTTATCAACCGGACAGAGCGTGGCGATGACATAGTAAATAAAGATAATTCCGATCCACATGTAACTATCCATGCCCCAACCTGCGGTCATTCCGCCTAGCAACTCGGCAGGACCGCTGATGAAGACGGCTGCAACCAGAATCATCAGCACCGAGATGAAGAGGCCCATCAGCGCACGGGCTCGTTTACCCAGGAAGAAGCCGATGATTTCGGGCAACGAAGCGCCCTTCATACGCAGGGAAATCATCGCCCCCAGATAGTCATGCACTGCACCGGCAAAGATTGTTCCGAACACGATCCACAGATATGAGGCTGTCCCAAACTTAGCACCCATGATGGCACCAAAGATAGGGCCCAAGCCTGCGATGTTGAGGAACTGAATCATGTAAACCTTCCACGTAGGCATCGGAATGAAGTCGATGCCGTCGCAATCTGAATAGCATGGTGTCTGCCTCTGGGAATCTGCACCGAACTCACGGCTCACGAACTTGCCGTACGTGAGATAACCCACGACAAGTACCAATAACGCAATAACAAAACTAATCATATTACAAATGAAATAACTTTTTTAATCGTGCAAATATAACTCTTTTCTTCCAAAACTGTGCAATCTAAGGCAAAAAAATGCGTTTTCACCCCCGAATTTCGTTATTTTTTGTAAAAACTCTTGCTTTATTCAAAAAATAAAACTATTTTTGCAGCGTCAAAACAACAATTAGTACTAATATTAATTCTTAAACAAATTTACAACTATGGCACGTGTTATTGCAGCCGACAAGTGTGTTGCTTGCGGCTCTTGTATCTCTGAATGCCCTGTAGAGGCTATCAAGGAGGGTGATGTTTACACTATCGACGCTGATGCTTGCATCGACTGCGGCGCTTGTGAGGCTACCTGTCCTAACGAGGCTATCACCGAGGCTTAAATCCCAGTTATCCTCTATCCCTCAATGGGTTAAGCCACTGCTTTTGCAGTAATTTTTTCACCGAAGCTGGTTTCTTTCGAGAAGCCAGCTTTATTTTTTTCGTAGCAGATTCACATTTTTTCACTCAACTGTTAACGGCGACCCCAAATTTTCTGGCACTTTTCTGTCACATTAATGCAGAGATATAGATTGCATTTTTTGCCAATTTTAGCCTTTTGTAATATAGAGATGTCATTTTATGTTGCAAAAGTTGCATTACAATCTATTCCTTGTGTCCAAACTTTTGGATACAGATTTCAACTAAATAAGCAAGTAAATGAAACCTTCTAAGCCAACTCATATAGTGTCCTGTCCAATGTCCAAGACAGAGACATTTCGGACAGAAATGGACGATTGGACACTTTTGGACGCTTCAATACATCATTCCCAATTTAGAGATCGGACTCATTATATAATTAATTCCGTCTATGTTACCAAATAAGATAAACGTCAGAACTAATAGATCCCGCTGAACACGGTGTCTAGATAATTTTCGTATTTTTCGTAGAGAAGCTAAAACATTCTAGACATAGAGATTCCGAGGACATAAAGAATTTCAGTCTTATTGTACAAAGAAGGAATATCTGTACAGATTCAAGACAACCTTACCTGATATAAAGGCGAGCATTGTTTTGAATTACTCCATTATTAAACATTTACTCATAAATCGGTCTTCAGCAATAATAATGTTTCCAAATTTGGAAAGTCTAAGTAATAAAATTACATTATTACAAAGATTGAAATTAACTTTTCGATGACAATATTTCCAAATTTGGAAAATTCTTATTATTTTTGCATCACAAATAACATATAATGTAATATGGAAAACAAATGTCTCGGAGCACTCATTAAAGAGGAACGTCAAAAGAAAAACATTACTCAGGCTGAGCTCGGTCGCAGAATCGGGCTAAAGGCTGCTCGTGTCTCAAAAATTGAGTCTGGTGCACCTATAACCCCAGAGGTTGCATCTTTCATCCTTGGCAAGATGGGTTCTCAGCTGCAGATCTCAGTAGTTGGTTCAGACCAATACGATGAGAAACTTTCTGATTTCGTACTGATGTCAATTCTAAGCTTTGCTGACAGCAAGCAGATCTCCTACGAGGCGGCATTCAAGTATCTGACCATGTTCAAGGGCATCAGCTTCCTGACCGAACATCATGACATCGAGCAGGCACTTGGCTTCGATGAGATTGTCTCTGATCTGTCAAGAGTATGTTCTAACCACGGAGGTGCATTATGAGACTCTATCATGGCAGTAACCAGCAGATTCTGGAGATAGACCTGAAGAAAAGCAAAGACCACAAGGATTTTGGGCGAGGCTTCTACATGACTCAGGATTTCTCACGTGCTGTTGCTATGGCTCAACGTACCACCAGCATCGAGGGAACAGGAAGCCCAGAGGTCACACCTTACCTATTTAATCCAAGGCAATTACCAGCCGATGTCAAAATTAAAGAGTTCAAAGGAAGAACAGCCGAATGGGCTTTATTCATTCTTGAAAACCGAGACAAAACTCGAATTGAATCCTTTGTTCATGGCTTTGATATTGTGATTGGTCCAGTTGCAGACGCGGTTGTTGATTCTGTACTCCTTGCCTATCGAAAACGGTATGGTGATGACTTTCGCAACCCGGAGCATCTGAGAAAACTTGCTCCTCTACTAAAATTTCCTGGCACCGAATACATTCAGTATTGCTTCTGTACAAGCAAAGGTGTTGAACAACTAAAACTAGATTTATAATGGAAGAGAATATCAAGATCACGTCAATTCTTCAGGCATTGACTAAAGCCGTAGCTGAAACATTCAAGCTTTCTACCATTGAAGCTATCAGTGCCGTGGCTACATCCAAAACCGTAGCTCGTATTACTTCTAACCGTAAGGCAGAGTATTCCATCCCGAGAGAGATAGAATCCTTGCTTTCAGAACTTCGTATGAGTACACTTTAACGAGAGGGGACATTTTTCTTTCCAGCAATCACATCATAGCTGGCCTCTCTGTCGCAGTAATCGTGGCAGAAAGCAAAGAGAAAGGTGGGTCTCTTGTTTTGTTTCCCCTACTCTTTACATCAAGGTGTAGGAAACTTTTTAAATAAAAACACATCCCTAATCATGAACAAAAGTATCTTATTCTTAGCTGCAACTTCTGTGCAAACAACCATGTTGGCGTACAGTGAAGAAAAACAAGAGCCTTTGCTCAAACCTCGTGTAGTAATACTTACAGACATCGGACGGCCGGACTTGGAACCTGATGACACAGAGTCGCTGGTGCATCTGCTATGTTATGCAGATATGCTTGAGATTGAAGGCATCATTACTTCAACTGGTTGGAACTGCGACCCCTATCCTACCGAAAGCGCTGCCTATCGAGACTCTGTGGTCAGCGCCTATGGCACAGACGTTTTGAATCTGATGAAAAGATCGGGACAAGATGCGTTTCTTCCCCTTGAGAAAGAGAATGGCAGACAGCATCTCGGATATTGGCCAAGCATGGAATACCTGCAAGGTCGTTGCGCTATGGGTAGCCAACGCGCAGGTATCGGAGTAATCGGAGCCGACAATGACACCCCAGGTAGCGAGCTTATCATCCGTCTGGCCGACGAAGCAGATGATCGTCCGCTGTGGGTGTGTGCATGGGGTGGTGCAAACACACTGGCACAAGCTATCTGGAAGGTACAGCAGACGCGTACTCCTGAACAGTTGATGGCTTTCCTGAACAAGTTGCGCCTTTACACCATTACCGATCAGGACATGGTATGGGCCATGCGCGAAAATCTTGCCTACAGTTCTCATCAATGGATGCGACGTGAATTTGCTGACGATCTGAAGCTGGTGTGGGATGAAGGGGCATGGCAGTTGCAATGTGAACTCGGTAAGGAATACTGGCAGAAGATACAGCAGCACATCCAGGGTCATGCCACCATGGGCAAGCAATACCCCAATTATAAGTATGGTGTAGAGGGCGATACTCCATCATTTCTGAATGTCATTCCTAATGGCCTCCACAATCCAGAGGAACCTATGCAAGCGGGCTGGGGTGGCTACCACACTTGGTCTTTGACCAAAGACTCAACAACTTACGCATGGACGAGCTGGCAGGAACCTGTGAAAAGCCTTTCTGAGGAATACTATCGCCACTTCTATCTTGATAATCTCAATGACTTCATAGCGCGAATGGAATGGGCAGAGACAGGACAGGGCAACCACAATCCTGAGCTCATCGTCAACGGTCAGGAAGGTGACGGCATCATTGTGATCGAAGCCGAACCTGGGCAACAAGTAACGCTCGACGCATCAGCATCATTCGACCCTGATGAAGACAAACTTACCTTCAGCTGGTGGCAGCAGAAAGGCATCGGCCAATCAGAGGTAAAGATCATCAATAATTATGCACCACAGGCGTCGGTCGAACTTCCAGACACTTTGGACGAAGACGGCATCCACATCATCTGCGAAGTGCATGACAACAGTCGCCACAACCTGCCTGCTTACAGACGAATTAAGATCATAAAGAAATAATATAATATGAAGAAGCTCATCCTCCCCCTCCTCGCCCTCTCAGCCATGATCAGCTGCAGCGAGAAGCATCCATCCGAACCACTCACCATTGAGATACAAGACTCGCTGAAGTTCGGTTGCGACTTTCACAACCCTTTGCTCGACCATCTCTATACGGCCGACCCTACGGCTGTGGAATATGAAGGCCGACTCTACGTCTATGGCACCAACGACCAGCAACAATGTGACGAAGTGCATCCCGACAGCGCCAACACCTACGAGCATATCAATTCGCTTGCCATGATGTCCACGCGCGACATGGTCAACTGGACCTACCACGGCCTCATCCACACCAAGCAGCAGGCTCCATGGATCATCGCCTCATGGGCACCAAGCATCTGCTCGCGCGAGGAAGAGGATGGCCGCACACACTTCTACCTCTATTATTCTAACAGCGGCTATGGCACAGGCGTATTGACCGCCACCTCACCTGTCGGTCCTTGGACGAGTCCTTTGGATAGCAGCATCGTCGATGCGAAGACCCCGGGATTGGGTGACTGTACCGTGCCGTTCGACCCAGGTGTGGTGATCGATAACGAAGGCAACGGCTGGCTGGCATTCGGCGCAGGCAAGGCTCGTCTGGCACGTCTGGGCAAGGACATGCTTTCTTTCGATAGTCCTTTCGTTGTGCTTCCAGCTCCCCATCATTTTGAGGCTAATGAGCTGAATATCATCGGCGGGAAGATGGTTTACACCTACAACCTCGACTGGACGGACAAGGAGGATTGGAATGAAAAAGCTGCTGTGCCAACCCGATGCAGCATGGCTTACATGTTGCCCGATGGTGATCCGCTCCTTACCGAGTCATGGCACTATCAGGATTATTACCTGAAGAACCCAGGCGAGGATGGCTTCGACTACAGCAACAACCACACGCATCTGCATAAATACGAGGGCAAATGGTATCTCTTCCATCACACCATGATTCTCAAGAATGCCAAGCACCAGAAGGGCGGCTATCGCAATATCTCGGTCGATGAAGTCGAGGTGGATGAAGCCAATCATCGCATCTCGCTCACCCATGCCACCAACAAGGGCGTGGATCAGATCCGCACGCTCAATCCTTTCGAGCAGCAGGAGATGGAGACCACCTTCGCCACCCACAATATCCGTTTTGACGAAGACAGCACCACCTGCGGCAACATGCTGGCCAAAGCCGAGGGAATAGGCGCCATCAAGGTCAAAGGCGTGGAGTTCAGCCATAAAGCCAAAACTTTAGCGTTCATCGCCATCGGTCAAGGCCAGATTGACGTGCGCCTGGACAATCCGGATGGCGAGCTGATAGCCAGCGCGTTCATCGATGGCAACACCACTACCTCACTTCTCACCTCTCCAGAAGGCGTTCACGACCTCGTCTTTGTCATGAAGGGCGAGGTGCTCAGGGTGGACAAGTGGAAGATGAAGTGATGACATGAACTGAACACAACAAAATGCGACACACTGTCTCAAACATAATCATAGCAATATCAACTCGCGCAATAGCTGGAGGAGTGAACCTGAGGTGGATTCTGTCATTGTTACTACTGACCACGGTAACAGCTGCGAGCGCTGTAGAGATGACCTACACGAGGCTTAACCGCCCCGAACTGGCAGCATGCGGAACAATCATGTGCATGAAGGAAGACCATCATGGGTATCTGTGGATAGGTACTCAGAATGGACTCTGCTGCTACGATGGGTACGAGATGAAGAAGATGGACGAACAGCGCATGGCTACGCTGCACAACGGCAAGCTCTCGGTAACCCACCTTCAGGAGGACGCCCGACACAATCTGTGGGTAGAGACGTATGCAGGCTACCAGCTGTATGACAACGACCGACGCTGGCAAGACCCGGAAGAGGCCCTCGAAGCCAAGGGAATACAGGTCCAGGAATCGGCCTACAAACTTTATGTCAATCGCGTAGGCAACTTATGCGTACTGACGGATGACTCCTTATACTATTACAATTACGCGCGCGAAGTATTGCTTCGCAGCCCGTTGCCCAGCCAAGCAACCTTCAAGCATCATCTGTGCGATGTCAATGCCACCACTGACTGCCTGTTGCTGCTGACGGGTCAGCGGCTTTGGACCATGAACCTGACCTATGCCGACTGGACATACGAGGACCTGCCAGCCCTTGGGCTACCGACATTTGGCACCGAGGAGGTATCTACGCTTCAGTCCAGATGCTTCGTGGATAGACAGGGGAGCATCTGGATATTCTCCATGTTTGGCAACAGGATCATACACCGCAATCCTGAACAAGTGGGCTGGGAGGAAGTACCGTTGCCCGACGACAATAGTACAGCGAAAGAAGACCTGCGGCAGAACGACATCAGAGACATCTGCCAGTCGCCTGACGGAATGCTGTGGATAGCCACCAACCACCGGGGGTTATTCAAATACAACCCGCACACAAAAGCCTGTGAGAGGGTACAAAGCCAAAACTGCGGTCGCAACAATGCCAACACGCTCAACTGCCTGCTGGCCGACTCACACGGCACCCTTTGGTTAGGATACTTCAAGGCAGGCATCGACTATATCCTGCCCAAACAGCAAGCACCGCTTAACGCAGTGACATGCGGCGATGTGACAGTAATACAAATAAGTCACGATGGCAGCCGATGGATAGGAACCGACGGCAATGGCCTTTGGCACGAAAGCCAGGACAGAAAACGACTGAGACAGATACTCCCCTATCTGACCATCACTGACCTGAAGTGTAACCCTGCTGACGGGAGCCTATGGGTAGGTACCTACGACCAGGGCATCTATCACATTGACCGGAACCAGAAACCCACGCACCTATGTGCCGAGGATGGCGTGTTGCCGCACAACTTCGTGCAGCGTATCTGCATAGACCGACTGGGCAAGGTGTGGGTCTGCTCCAATTTCGGCAATTCATACTGCTACAACCCTGCCGACCGTACCTGCCGTCCATTGGGCAACGAGCAATACCCGACGGTGACGGGTGTCTCATTGTTGTACGACGAACAACAGGACCGAATACTGCTGGGCACCTATTTCGGCATCTGGTGCCAGCATATTGATGCCGATGAAGGCCGACTGGTGGTGGGAGCCCGGGGTGGCAGCCTGCCACTGTCAGAGGCGCAGATACTGTGTATGATGGCTGACACGCAGACCCCACTGTTATGGTTGGGCCACCGTCAGGGATTGACCATCTGGGATACTGCCGCCGACACGCTCTATGACATAGGACGCAACGATGGGTTGAATAACAATCAGGTGCAAACCATACAGAGGGATGCATCAGGCAACGTCTGGATAAGCATGATGGATGGCTTTGCTCTGGTAAAAGCCTCACGTGGAGAGGATGGCCGATACTCGTTTGCCGTGCGCAACTTCTCTGATGGGGCAACGCACGAAACATTCAGCTATAACCAGAATGCTGCCGCAATTTCAGCCGAAGGGCAATTGCTCTATGGCACCCCGGAAGGGTATGCAGCTTACGACGTGCGGTCGCTTTTGAACATGAGCAACACCACACCCACTCCGCAGATCATCTCACTGGTCTCGGCTGAGAAAGACTACACGGTGTCGCGGGTGCTGCGTCTGCGTGCCGATGACCAGCCGCTAACGGTAAGCTTCTACACCGGCAATCCGCTGGATGCCAGACACGTGCGGTACAGCTACCGTGTGGAGGGTCTGCAAGACGCATGGACCGTAACCACCGAAAACCGTATCACGCTCCTCTCCTTACCCAGCGGGAACTACCGCCTGCAGGTCAGAGCCTCGCTGCACAATAGCGAGTGGAGCGACACCGAGATACTGGACATCCATGTGGATACACCGGCATGGCGCACTCCCTGGATGCTCTCATGCTACGCCCTGCTCGGATTACTGGCGATAGGTGTCGGTATGAAGGTGATGCGTCGCCGCCAGCGACGCAAGGAGGAACACATACAGCAAGAACTGGTGAAAGAGCATCAGGCGCAACTGGCTGAAGCCAAGTTACAATTCTTCACCAACGTCAGTCACGATCTGCGTACGCCTTTGACACTGATACTCTCTCCGCTGGAGCAACTGCGCAATGAGCTATTGACCGACAAGGCCCGGCGACAAGTGGATATGGTGACCCGCAACGCTCAACTGCTCCTGACGCAGATATCAGCACTACTGGACTTCCGCAAACTCGACGTGGGAGCCGAGAAACTGCAGTTGAGCCAACCGCAGGACATTTGTGCATTTGTCCTACAGCAGTGTGACGCATTCCACAACCTGGGTCTCGACCGTGACATCAAGTTTGAAATCGCATGTGAGAGTAATCCTGTAGTTCTCACCTTCGACGAAGACAAGATGCGCAGCATCGTCTATAACCTGCTGAGTAATGCATTCAAATACAGCCCCGACCACAGCTACGTAAGGTTGACGATAAAACGGCTGGACAATGTATGCCGCATCGAGGTAGCGGATCAGGGACCGGGCATCAGCGACGGCGAGAAACAGCGCATCTTCGAGCGATTCTACCAATCGAAAACTGAAGACCCGAAGCCAGGCAATGGCGTAGGCCTGCACATAGCCAGTCAATATGTAAAGATGCATGGAGGGAAAATGTGGGTTGAGGACAATGACCTGCAAGGAGCTCGGTTCTGCATGGAACTGCCGATAGACTTGACACAGAAGGCAGCTCAGACAGCCGAGGCAACATCGGCCGCTGATACACACCCAGAGATGACGGCTGGCAGCACCGACGAGCGATACTGCATCCTGATAGTAGATGACAACCGCGACCTCCGGCAGTTTGTAGTAGAGAGCCTGGGCGAGACCTACCGCATGCTGACAGCTGCCGACGGCGTGGAGGCAATAGACCTGTTGCAGCGTGAGACCATACACCTGGTAGTGACCGACGTGATGATGCCACGCATGAACGGACTGGAGCTATGCAACCACATCAAGAGCACGATGGAGTGGAGCCACATCCCCGTACTGATGCTCACCGCCAAGACTGCCGACCAGTCTGTCATGGAAGGACTGAAGCAAGGTGCCGATGACTACCTCACCAAGCCCTTCAGCATAGACAGGCTGCGACTGCGTATCGACAAGTTCATAGAATGGGCCAATCGTTGCCACCGCCAGTTTGACGAGCAAAGGCAAGCCACCCCAATGGAGACAATCACCTATACCAAGATAGATGCTGAGCTGATGCAACGGGCGGTGGCAATGGTCGAGCAGCATCTGTCTGATGCCGACTTCGGTGTGGATCAGTTGAGCAACGAACTGTGCATGAGCCGAAGCAATCTCTACAAGAAGATGATGGCCGTGACGGGCAAGTCGCCCATCGAGTTCATGCGTGCCATCCGATTGAGTCACGCCTGCCAACTGCTGAGCCAGCACGTCATGCAGGTGAGCGAGGTGGCATACAGTGTGGGCTACAACACACAGAAGACTTTCACCGAAAACTTCAAACAGGAATATGGCATGACACCCTCCGAATATGCACGTACGCATATCTCTTAATGGTATATTTTGTGTAAAACGACACCCCGAAATGTTTCGAAACAACATTTTGGGGTGTTTTTTATACAAATCAGTAGGTCATAAATAATAATATTAAGATATCTTTGCAGCCAAAAGTGCCAACTACACACGTTGCACACAAAAAACACAATGTAACAATAGCATACACATTATTAACAAAACAAACAGACCCATGCAAAAGAAAATCTTTGATTTCTGTCTTGTACTGCTGGCCATTCTGATGCTACACCCAGTGAGTGTGGCTTCGGCCCAGACACAAGCGATCAACGTGACAGGTGTGGTTGTTTCGGCCTCGGACGGCGAACCCATGACGGGTGTAACCGTACAGGTGAAAGGAACCACTACGGGAACCATTACCGACCTGAATGGTGAGTATCAGATCAAGGCCGAACGTGGTGCAACACTGGCGTTCAGCTTCATCGGCTTCGAGCGACTGGAGGCCAAAGTTAACGGCCCACGTCTCGACGTCACACTCCGCGAGGATCAGGAGTCGCTCGAGGAGGTAGTAGTAGTAGGCTACGGTGTGCAGAAGAAGAAACTGCTGACCGGTGCCACCATTCAGGTGAAGGGTGAAGATATCCAGAAGCTCAACACCAACAACCCACTGCAGGCCATGCAGGGCCAAACCCCCGGTATGAGCATCGTGAGCAACTCTGGTCAGCCTGGCGAAGGCATGAACGTGAAGATCCGTGGCTTAGGCACCATCGGCTCGGGTGGACCACTCTACCTCATCGACGGCGTGGGTGGCGACATTTCGACCCTCAACCCTGCTGACATCGAGAGCATCGATGTACTGAAGGATGCCGCTTCGGCTGCCATCTATGGTGCTTCGGCAGCCAACGGCGTAGTGCTGATTACCACCAAGTCTGGCCGCGAGGGAAAGACCACCGTCAGCTTCGATGGTTACTGGGGTTGGCAGAATGTGGCTCGCAAGGCTCAGATGCTCGATGCACGCCAGTACATGACCATCATGGACGAGCAGCAGATCAACTCGGGCAGCCTGCCTTATAACTGGAACTCATTCAAGAGCATCCTCGATGCCAACGGTCAGCTGATTGATACTGACTGGGTAGGCCAGATGTTCAAGGACAATGCCATGACCCGGAACTACAGCCTCGGCATCACCGGTGGCAATGCCACCTCTAACTACGCCATCTCGATGGCATACACCAGCCAGGAAGGTATCGTAGGCGGTAAGGATGTTTCGAACTACGAGCGCTACAACTTCCGTGTGAACTCAGAGCACAAGGTGATCAAGAACCTCCTGAAGGTGGGCGAACAGGTTTCGTTCATCTACACCGACAAGACTGGTATCGGCGTAGGCAATCAGTATAACAACTCCCTGCGTGGTGCATTCGGCGTTTCGCCACTTGCCCCTGTCTATGGTGAGAACACCTACGACACCCCATACAACGCTACGGATAACAGCGACTGGTATAAATATGACGGCAACCCATACGGTGCCATGATGACCAAGACCAATAACCAGAACCTTGGCACCTCGCTCAACGCCAATGTCTATGCAGAGCTTACGCCATTGAAGGACCTGAAGTTCCGCACCGTATTTGGCACCGTCTATGGCACAGGTGAATACCGCAGCTTCTCGCCACTCTATCACTTCTCTCCATACGACTACAATGACACCCGCACCTCGGCCAGCCAGAGCATGAGCAACAGCCTGGGTATGACCTGGACCAATACCTTGCAGTATGACTGGAAGATCAAGGATAACGCCTTCAACGCCCTGCTCGGTATGGAGGCTTACCGCTACCAGGGCACTTCAGTGGGCGGCAGCAACGCTTCGCTCAAGGAGGGCTTCGATGACTGGAACCACGCATACGTTTCGAACGGTACGGCTTCTACCTCAGCCGATGGTCTCAGCGCTTCGGGCAGCCCTCATGACAAGAGCCGCTCAGTCAGCTACTTTGGCCGTCTGGGCTGGAACTACCAGGAGAAGTACATGATCAATGCCACCCTGCGTTGCGATGGCTCTTCACGCTTTGCCAAAGGTCACCGCTTCGGCTGGTTCCCTTCAGTCTCAGCAGGTTGGACACTGACTGAGGAGAGCTGGATGCAGGAGAAGGTTGAGTCATGGCTCGACTTCCTGAAGATCCGTGCCAGCTGGGGTCAGGTGGGTAATCAGAGCATTGCCAACTATCAGTACCTGGCACCTGTCAAGAACTCTAACACCCACTACCTCTTCGGTACTTCGGGTTACGACGATGCTACCTCTGACTCTGAGCTCTCTACCAACTGGGGCGCTTATCCAAGCCGCGTAGCCAATCCTGATGTGACTTGGGAAACCTCTGAGCAGCTCAACTTCGGTCTTGACGCTCGTTTGTTGGGCAGTCGCCTGTCGGTAGTGCTCGATTGGTACAAGAAGACCTCAAAGGACTGGCTCGTAGCCGCTCCTATCCTGGCCACCGTAGGTACGGGTGCTCCATACATCAATGGTGGTGACGTGGCCAATACCGGTTTTGAGTTTGCCCTCACATGGAACGATCGCATCGGTCGTGACTTCCACTACACGCTCGGTGTCAACGGCGCCTACAACAAGAACGAGGTTGGCGACATCCCTACCGAAGATGGCATCATCCACGGTTCGACCAACATGCTCTATGACAACTCTCCTGAGTTCTATCGTGCACAGAACGGTCACTCTATCGGCTACTTCTGGGGTTACAAGACCAATGGTATCTTCCAGAATCAGGACGAGATCAACCAGTGGATCAGCAACGGCAACGGTGTGCTCCAGAGCGACGTTCAGCCCGGTGACGTGAAGTACATTGACGTGAACCACGATGGTGCTATTGATGACCTCGACAAGGTTGACCTTGGCAATGGTATGCCAGAGTTTACATACGGTTTCAACCTCGGTTTCGACTGGAAGGGCATCGACTTTGCTCTGCAGGCTGCTGGTGCAGCAGGCATGCAGATAGTACAGACCTATCGCAACCATGCCAATGCTCAGGCCAACTACACCACAGAGATACTGAACCGCTGGACGGGCGAAGGCACTTCGAACCGCATCCCACGCGTCACCACTACCAACATCAACTGGCAGTTCTCTGACCTCTACGTTCACGACGCCGACTACCTGCGTATCAGCACCGTAACCCTGGGCTATGACCTCTCTCAGATCTGGAAGCAGAAGTACTGCTCACAGTGCCGCATTTACGTTCAGGCACAGAACCTGCTCACCTTCACCAAGTACAATGGTATGGATCCTGAGATCGGCACTTACGGTGGCGGCAGCGACTGGGCATCAGGTATTGATGTAGGTTACTATCCACGTCCTCGCACCGTGATGATTGGTTGTAACATTAAGTTCTAAGCGCAAACACATAATTCAAGACAAAATATGAAACTATATAATATTGTGGCTCTGGGATTGGCCGGATTGGCGCTGACAGGTTGCAGCGAAAGCTTCCTGGACGTGCAGTCGATGACCGAGTCGAACACAGACAATTTCTATAAGACCCAGAATGATGCCAATCGTGCACTCATCGGTTGCTACGACGGCTGGCGTCAGGTATCGTCAAGCCCTGGTTTCGGCTTCTATGTAGCATCGGAGGTAATGGGCGTGGAGTGCTTCGGCGCTACCGGCAATACTGACGGACGCGGCTATCAGGCCGTTGACCGCTTTGATCTCAGCCAGTCGTCATCAGACCTTAACCTCTACGAGGCCGACTGGGCTCGCTACTATGCTGGCATCTACCGCTGCAACGAGCTCCTGAAGTACGAGGAGCAGATCAACTGGACTGACGTGAAGGTTCGCGCCACCTACATGGGCGAGTGCCACGGCCTGCGTGCTGTGATGTACCTCGACCTTGTCCGCTGGTTTGGCAACATCCCTCTCCTCACTGTTGCCACACAGGAGAATGTGCCTCAGGCTGACCCTGCTGAGGTGTACAAGCTCATCTTCGAAGACCTGCAGTTCGCCATCGACAACATCCCTGCCGACGCTTATCCAAAGAGCCAGGCTGAGAGCAACGATGGCCGATTCACCAAGTTTGCAGCCGAGGCTCTTTACGCCCGCGCGTACCTTTATTATACTGGCTACTATGGCAAGCAGATTGAAGGCGTGACTGCCGACAAGGCTCTCGCCTACTGCGAGGACGTAATCACCAATGGCGGCTATTCACTGGTGCCTGAGTACAAGAACCTCTGGCCAGCAGCTTCGGCTGGTATTGCTGAGATTGGCGATGCAGTCACACTGCTCGGCACTTACTCTGGTGACGGTAACAGCGAGACCATCCTCGCCCAGAAGTTCACCAACACCCAGGACTACAACGGCAACAACGACTCTAACCGCTGGCAGGTAATGATCGGTATGCGTTCGCTGGCTGTTGCTCCTTACGGCAAGGGCTGGGGTGCCTTGACCGTCAATCCTCAGTTCGTCAACTCATACGAGGCTGGTGACAAGCGTCGCACTGCATCGGTTATCGACCTTGCCAACGAGGGCATCACCGGTTCTGCAAGCTTCGACGCCAGCTACAAGGACCAGCGTGAATACACCGGCTACTGCATCAAGAAGTACTCTCCTCTCTGCTTTGCCGACGGCACCACCGCAGCTAAGATTGATGGCTCGGGCGACTTCCAGACACAGAATCATCAGGATTGGGTTATCATCCGTCTGGCAGACGTTATGCTGATGGCTGCTGAGTTGGGCAGCTCTAAGGCTCAGACCTACCTCGATCAGGTACGCAGCCGTGCAGGTCTTAACCCTGTAAGCGCTACCAAGGAGAACATCCTCAAGGAGCGCAAGTATGAGTTCGCCTTTGAGGCTATCAACTACTGGGATCTGCTCCGTCAGGGTGTTGACTACGCTGCTCAGCAGATTGCTACCGACGGCATCAATGTCAAGTCGGGTGGTAATGACGACAAGGTAGTCATCTCAGCTCAGAACTTCATGGCCAAGCAGGGTCTCTCGCAGATTCCTCAGAACCAGATTACCCTCTCAAACGGTGTGCTGAAGCAGAACCCAGGATGGTAATTGAAATTGACAATTGATAATTGGCAATTGACAATTAATAATTGATAATTCAATATAGACAATGAAACTGAAATATATAATGTTCTCAGCGCTTGCTAGCGGCATGATGCTGACAGCATGTTCACCTGAAGAATACAGCCTCTCGGCCATCGACGTTACCACACAGCAGATGAGCGAAGGCCAGGGATTCACCGTGAGCATCGACCAGAACACCAACCATGTGACGTTCAACAGCCTTTTTGGCAACGATAAGACCATCTATTGGGAATACGGTCCTAAGCCTGCTGACGGTGCCGACTTCAGCGTATCGGGCAACTCGGTAGGTAAGAGCTACGAAGTGGGCATTGCCTTCCCTGGTGAATACTACGTACGAATGACAGCCATGAACAATGGTGGCCTCTCAGTGAGCGAACCAGCTTACTTCACCATCGAGAAGATGAATACCGACCTCATCTCGGATGAGACCTGGACCATCCTCACCGGTGGTGTAGGCAAGAGCAAGACCTGGGTGCTCGATATGGACCCGGTTGATGGCACTCCGCTCAAGTTCTCTGGCTTGAAGTGGTTCTTCACTCCTGGTCAGTCGTGGGATTCATTCCACAGCGCTGATGGTTCGAACTATGTAGATGCTGACGTGTGGGATCCTGCCAATGCTATCGATCCAACCTACGCATCAGAGTGGTACTGGACAGCCGAGTTCCCTGGCAACAGCTGGATTACCACCATCGCCGACTATGGCGAGATGACTTTCGACCTGATTGGTGGCGCTAATGTGGATGTCAACGGCACAAAGGGTTCGTTCAACATGGACACCAAGGCTCACACCATCTCGTTTACCGGCGTATTGCCTCTGAGCTGTGGTGCTGACGGCGACATTGCCAGCTACTGCCCTACCGGCACTTACAAGATTATCTATCTGAGCGAGAACGCTCTGCAGATTCTCTTCGACAGCGGTACTGCCGACATGACTCCATTCTCGATGAACTACATCTCGAAGGAGTTCAAGGAGAACTATGTGGCTCCTGTGGTGACCGACATCGAGCTTCCTGAGGATTGGCACGACTACATCGCTCCAAAGAACCAGAACGTGACCACATTCAAGTTCAACGAGGATGCACCATTCACCTGGTTCGACCTTTCGGGCAAGAATGAGATTGCTCGCAGCTTCGAAGCTGCTGACGTGGCCGACTACAAGTTCGAGTTCAACCACAAGGAGCAGAAGCTCACCATCACCGACCTCGATGGCAACACCCACGACATCCCATTTGAACTCAATGACAAGGGCAACTACCAGTTTGCCGAGACTTTGCCTACCTACGTCCTTTCGAGCAACAATGCTGACATCGTGTTCGGTGCTGCCGACAATCAGCTCCAGATCCTCTCATACGAGATCGACGACTTCACTGGCGACATCGCAGAGCTCGTACTTGCCTCACGTCAGTATGATGCACAGGGCAACTTCTACGAGTATCTGGGCTACAACCTCAAGAAGGTAACTGCCGGCAACGAAGTAGAGCGCTTCAAGGTTACACTTGGTTACAGCGATACCGGTTGGGCATTCATCGAGTATGACCCAGTGTTCGTAACTGGCGAAGGCACTTACACCTTCACCCTCACCAACAACGGTACGACCAATACCCAGGATCCATACCTCTATTATATCGACATCCACAAGCTGCTCAAGAAGCACCCGAATGCCGATATGATCCTAACCAGCATCAAGCGCGACGGTGAGGAGGTACTTGGCACTCGCGAGAACTTCACCGACGAGACCATCAGCCGTCAGGTAGGTGATGCCGAGGTAGATGGCCGTCGTTATCTGCTCAACCCATGGAACGAGGATTCAGCTGCCAATACCGACCTCTTCTCGTTCGACAATACCTTCGAAGTCACCATGCGTGTCGTTTACGACTGTGGCGAACAGGTGTTGCACCCATAATCCAGGATTCTGTAATTTGTAATCAGTACATTTGAAATGAAATTACATCAATTATTCTATACATTAGGTATCGTGGCAGTGACAACTGCTGCCACGACCACCTTCACATCGTGCGACGATGAAGTGGAATACACCATCAGCGAAAGCGAGCTCATCACGAAGCTCACCACAGACGGAGCCACAGCCACGGCCATCTCGGCAGTAGTGGAGGGCTCGGTGAGCGATCTCTCGAACATTTCGCCTGCACGCTATCAGGCTGGTGCTATCTACGGCACCAGCGAGAATCTTCAGGCCGATGGCACTCGTGTGGTAGGCTCGGTGGATGCCGATGGCAAGATTACTGCCACCCTCACAGGCCTCACCCAGGGCAAGACCTATTACTATGCCACCTTCGTCCTCCTTCAGGGCAAGGTGATGAAGCTCGGTGAGGTCAAGTCATTCGTAGCTACAGATGCCAAGGTGGCTACTGGCGATGCTACCCAGATTTCGGCCAACAAGGCCTTACTCAATGGCCAGGTGAATGGTGCTGACAATGTGCTCGAAGCCACAACTGTAGGTTTCCGTTATGCTCTTTCGGCCAGCGAGGTCGAGAACGGCTATTACGTCAGCATCCCTGAGGCCAAGGGTTCATTCTCAGTTACCCTTGAGGGCCTCCTCCCTGCCACTACCTATTATTATGCAGCAGTCAGCCAGGTCGATAAGAACGCCCTCATCGGCAACGTGAGCAGTTTCACCACCCAGAGCCAGGAGATCGAGTACGTTGACCTCGGTCTTTCGGTACTTTGGGCTAAAACCAACATCGGTGCCGAAAGAGAAGAGGAGATGGGTGCTCGTGGTGGCTTTGGTGACCAGACATTCTTTGAGCGCAACTCAAGCGCAGATTACTACACTCCTTGGAATCTAGAAGAGGAGGATGACATGACTGCAATGCTCGACCTCGATGGTGTCAGCGAGATCAAGGGCCGCATGCCATCTGTGGCACAGTATGAGGAGCTCATTGCCAACACCACCCAGGAAGCTGCAGAGGTGAATGGTGTGAGGGGCGTCCGCTTCACTGCTGCCAATGGTGAGTCAATCTTCTTCCCTCTGGCAGGTTATCGCGACGGCGAGACCATAGTGGCAGGCGATGCAGGTTACTATTGGACCAAGCAGATCAGCCTAAGCAACGAACTCTACGCCAAGAGCCTCAGCCTCGACGCCAATGGCGCTGCCAGCCTCGGCAATACACGCCTGAACATCGCTCTGCCTGTTCGTACCGTACGTCCTACTGAAGGCATCTACGTCAGCAACTCACGCTTGAAGTATGGTGACCTTGAGAACAACGGCAACTACCGTATCGACATTTACAACGAGTGGGATGGCTCGGGTGCCTGTGGTGACGAGTCACCTATCAACCGCGACGACGTAGTGTTCCATCAGAACCTTGCAGTCACCTTCCAGCTCTCTGGTATCACCGCTACTGGCGACTTCCTGGCATACATGGTATTTGCCGATGGTACATGGGCAACCCAGAATTGGGGGTACAATGACAATGGCAATGCTTCTTGTATCGTCAATGGCGATGGTGTCTATACCATGATCATCGATGGTGAAGGCTCTGGTCTTGGCATCTTCGCTATCGATGTGCTTGGCCTCTCAACTGCCTGCGGCGGTGCTGACGGCATCACAGCCAAGATCATCAAGCTCGAAGCTGACGTTGCCAAGTCGGGCATCAAGGTCAACACCGGCAACCTCATCTTCGGCGATATCGAGGGCAATGGCCGTCTGCGTCTGGAACTCTACAACGAGTGGGGTGAATCAAAGGCTAATCCTGTGATCGATATCAATAAGCTTGTATGCAACAAGAACCTGGCTGTCACCTTCAAGTTGGGTGGCATCACCGACAACCTCAAGGAGGGTCATCCAGAGGGCTTCGTTGCTGGTTTCGAGTATTCTGATCCTACATGGGCAGTAGCATACTGGAGCGACCTCCAGATGCACCAGTATGAGGCATACGTCACCGGCGACGGCACCTACACCGTATGGGCAGAGTTCGACAATACTGCCAACGGCGCTGTGGTATTCTGCATCGACATCGCTGACCTCATGGCCAACATCGTTGACCCTGACAAGGTTACTGCCGAAATCATCAGCGTAGTTCCTGACGCCAATGTTGATCAGGTAGTCGAGACCGCTCCTGTCAACTTCCAGAACAAGGATGGCAATGGCGTTGATGGCCGCATCGAGGTGTACAATGAGTATGGCAATGGCGGTTCGGTTTGTCCTCAGATCTACAATGACAAGCTCAACTTCAGCGGCATGTGTGCTGTTCAGTTCACCATCAACGGCATCGATGGCAACCTGAAGGCTGATGCGGTCGGCAATTACAAGTCCGAGCTGACCTATGCTGCAGCCAGCTGGTATCCAAGCTATTGGGGTGGCGCATCATTCGGTTCAGCCGACGTCACTGGCGATGGTACCTACACCGTCTTTGCATGGCTCAATGACAGCTGCTCAGGCGCTGTGGTCTGGACCATCGAGCTTTATGGTCTCTGGCAGGATCTGGTTTCAACTGACGCAGTCACCGTTTCGGTCGATCGCATCATTACTCCTAACAAACTGTAATTCCAATAATTGACAATTGATAATTGATAATGTAAGCTTCCTTAAAGCTGGCTAATTGTCAATTATCGATTGTCAATTATCGAATGAATACGCAATCTCAACTATGAAACAACTCTACTCTATAGCCTTGTCGCTCTGTCTTGCCACCACTGCCTACGCTCAGCTGCCCTCGGCGCTCGACATTGCACCACAAATGTACCCTGGCTGGAACTTAGGCAACACACTTGAGGCTGGCGATGGTGCTTCGGCCTGCTTTACCACCGATGCTAACGGGCACCTAAACTACGAGACCTACTGGCAAGGCACCAAGACCACACAGGCGGTCATCGACTTCGTCAAGCAGCAAGGATTCCGCTCAGTACGCATCCCTTGTGCCTGGATGATGGGACACGTGGATGACGCCACCTCAGTAACCATCAACCCCAAGTGGATAGCTCGCGTACACGAGATCGTGGATTACTGTATCAACGATGGCCTCTACGTGGTGCTCAACGACCATTGGGATGGCGGCTGGCTTGAGAACAATCTGGCATCGTACAACGAGGAGACTGCCCGTCAGCTCAAATCAATGTGGACCCAAATAGCCGAGGAATTCCGCGACTATGACGAACACCTGCTCTTTGCCGGCTTCAACGAGCCTGACTGCAACGAGAACAACAACCCCAAGCAGACACGCATCGATGCGCTGATGCACTACGAGCAGGACTTTGTGGATGCCGTGCGTGCTACGGGTGGTAATAATGCCAGTCGTACTTTGGTCGTGCAGGCTCCTTCCACCAGCATCGAACATGCGTGCAAGTACCAGCAGATGCCTACCGACGTGACCTCTGACCGCCTCATGATTGAGGTGCACTACTATACCCCACCTCAGTTCACCGGCATCTGGGAGAACAACCAGCCTTTCTACTTCTGGGGAGAGGCCAACCATGTGTCGTCGGGCACCTACAAGGCCTACAACAGCACCTGGGGCGAGGAAGCCTACCTGACCGAACAGTGTGAGATGATGTATACGCACTTTGCCTCCAAAGGCATTCCCGTCATCTTGGGTGAATACGGTGCCAACTGGCGTGACCTTTCGAACAATGCAGCACAGAAGAAGCACGACGCCTCCATCAAACTCTACCACAAGCTCATCAACCAGTATGGCCCAGACCACGGCATGATACCATTCGTCTGGGACATCAACGTAGCTGCTCAGGGTGGTAAGAACGGCATCATGACGGTCATCAACCGCAGCAACTGCACAGTCTTCTGCGATGTGGCTATGGAGGGCATCACCGAGGGTGCAAGCGCCGCCCAGTGGCCACAGATTTCGGCTATCGAGCAAATCAATGCAGACACTACCTCCAGTAATGAAATGATCTATGACCTTATGGGTCGAAACATTTCATACTGTGGTTTAAACCTTTTTATTGTCAATGGTCAAAAACGTATCATACGTTAATTCAATATGACTCGCCCATACTATCTTATCCCAATGTTGGCCATGATGCTCATGATGCAGCACGTCAGTACCTCCCATGCCCAACAGCGTGATTGGGAGAATCCTTATGTCTTTGGCATCAACAAGTTGCCTTATCATGCCACACTCCAGCTGCCGTCACGTGAGGCGGAGTGTGAGGAGATCGTTTCCCTCGATGGCCAATGGCAGTTCCATTGGTCGAAGGATCCTGATTCGCGCGTCATGGATTTCTGGCAAGCGGATTATGATGTATCGGCATGGGATAAGATCATGGTGCCAGGCAACTGGCAGATGCAGGGCTACGGCCGTCCTATCTATACCAACATTCCTTATCCTTTCGAGCGTAACGAACCATCGGTGACCAGTGAGCCGCCTCACGATTGGTATGCTTACGACCACCGTAATCCCGTAGGTCAGTATGTTACCGAATTCGATGTGACCACAGAGATGCTGGCACAGAACCTGATACTGCACTTCGGAGGTGTGAAATCGGCCATGTACGTCTGGATCAACGGCGAGAAGGTCGGGTATAGCCAGAACTCCATGTCGCCGGCAGAGTTCGAT
>JAZQQU010000082.1:0-21494 GCA_045629225.1 Bacteroidales bacterium
GTGATGAATACCATCTCAGTGCCATCGCTAAGGGCCTGTTTGATGGCATCGCCATACTGCACGGCATATTCGCGAGCTACTTCAGGCTTAGCGCCTGCGCCCAGACCCTTATCGCTGATCAGCAGTTTGTTGGGAATCATTGAGCCCTTGAGAGCCTGCTTATCGGTGTTGATGATTAGGAACGAGACATCCTGAATGCCTGCTTCGTACATGTATTGCACGGCATTCGAGCCACCGCCTCCTACGCCAACCACCTTGATAATGGAGTGACCTTCGTTGACAGTCTGAAAGTCGAATGCTATAGTTGCATTATTTATATTGTCCTGATCTTCCATAGAACTATTATGCTGTTTTAATTGTTGTTGTGAAGTTTGTCAGTTTGGTCAATGAGTCGGCTTCAACCGTTCTGCCCTGAGAACAAATCACCGAGGAAGCGGCTTACGCCAGCACGTATCGACGAAGTCTTCTTCTCTGGCTCTGGCTTTGGCTGGGGCTCAGGTTCGGGTTCTGGCATATCGATGCTGAGCTGTCCGCCCGTGTTGACTGTTGTGTTGCTGGTTGAAGCAGTGGTAGTCTTAGGTGTTGATGTCGCAGTTGTCGTCGGTTTTGGTTGAGCCATGCAGTCTTCAGCACAGAAGTTGAGCAAAGCCAGCAAATTGGTCAGATGTGGTTTGCGTTCACTACCAATGAAAGCTCTCTCAGCATAAGCTCGTGTCTCAATACGCGTGATGCCCAACCTGCGGCTCATCAACGAGATGAGGCCGCGCTGTACAGCAGCACCACCCGTCAGGATGCAGCCTGCATCAAGGTGATTCTTCAAGCCCGAAGCCTCGATCTGATGCTGTATGTTGGCAGCAATCTCTTCGTAGCGACAGGTTACGATGGTATTGATGGTGCCTTGTGGAATGGGGAGGGTCTTATCGGCAAACAACATGTTGGCCGACGACTGCATGTGGCTGCCTGCAGCCTCCTTGCTGTCGTGAGCAGCATCGCTCCACTCCAGCTTGATGCGCTCAGCCTCTTCTTGAGAACATCCGGCTGATAGAATGTCGTAGGTCACGGAGTCTCCACCCAGAGGTATGACAGCCAAGTGCTGTAAGTCGCCGTTTTTATAGACCGAAACCGTGGTGGTTCCTGCACCCATGTCCACCAGCACGCAGCCGCGCTGACGTTCGTCGTCGGAGAGGATGCAGGCGGTAGCCTGTGGCAGGACTATAACGTCGCGCATACGGATGCCTGCACGCTCCATGGCTGCCACTACACCTTGACGCAAACGCTTCTCGCCCACGATGAGTTGATGCTGGTTGCCCGAGATGGGTTCGGCATGCAGCACGTCATAACCCGGAATCTGAACCGATGGCTGTTGGATGAGCGAGTGCAACGAGATACCTCCCAAGCCCACGTATGCCGATCCTATGCTGGCACGCATGCGGTTGCCGAGCTTCTGTATGATGCTCTTGATGTGCATAGCGGTCTGTTCGGTGTTGACGATGCAGCCGTGCTTGATGCAGTGGTTGGTGGGTTCGCTTTCGATCTCGATATTCTCGAGTGCTCCTGTCTGCATGTCCTTCCAGGCGGCAATGGCCATGATGCGCGAGGAGCCAAACTGTATGGCGCAAGTTAGTATTTTCATTTTAAAAAGAATAGTAATAATAGAGGAGTGAAGGGTCGTTAACAGAACAAATGTGCCGTTGGCACTATTTCTCACCGACCACCTGATTATTGAACTTGACGTTAATGACACGATAGGCATTCCAGCCCTTGCGAGGCAGCACTTTCTCATAGAAGGTGCGCACATGCCGGAGTTTGGTCTTGATGTTGTCAAGCGAACCAACGAGAATCGTGTGATTGCCTACGCGCGGTATCAGCTCTATGTCGCCATTCTCTCGTACATAGATCTGTGTGATGACTTCGTTCCAGAACTCGTTGTCCCTAAGATAGAGTGCAAAGTCGTGGAGCGGTTCGATGTGAGCCTTGCGCACAAAGCCAGTGACCAGAGGCAGACGGATGGCCGATCCCAGTTGTGCAGGCATTGTCTCACCATCGAGGTCGATGTAGTAATCCTGCAGCACCGAGCCATTGGCCAGTTTCATCTCAACATTGCTTTTCACGCGGATGATCGGGTTGCGCTGCTCTATGTCGATGCGCAGCAGGCTGTCGGGCGTGTGATAGCACGAGGCGTGGCGTACCAGCTTGTTCCCCTCTATCAGTTTGCTCAGCTCCAGAGTGTTGACCTCTTTGTAGGTCTTGCCGATAGGTTCAATCTTGGCATTGCGCAGACGCTGGCGGATGTCGGCCTCGCTGACGAAGTGCGCCTCGTTGTTGGGATAGTTGATGTGTATCTGCACATCGCGGTAGCGTGGCTCCTCACGCCTGATGCCATAGAGGATGCCAGCCACCAGCAGGTAGCCTGTCAACAGTAGAATGCCTACGATTTTGAAGATGGTCTTAACCATTGTCAAAGGGTAGAGAAAAGGGTTGTGAATAGGTCATATTATTCCTGTCTGCTCAGCATCCTTTCAAGGCGTCAGCTGCAGGTTGCACCAGACGCTCAATATCGACGCCTGCACCCATCATTACTACTACGTCGAGTTTGCCCTCGGAGCGAAGTCGGTTGAGGTGAGCTACAAGCTGATCTTTCTCGACAAGCGTCTTGTCTGCAGCATCGATCTTGCCGAGTAGCCATTCGCTGGTCACGCCAGGGATGGGCAGCTCGCGAGCTGGATAGATGGGGAGCAGGATGGTGCGGTCGGGGATGGCCAAAGCTTCGGCAAATCCCTCCACCAGATCGTGGGTGCGGCTGTAGAGGTGCGGCTGGAAGCAGACTGTGACGTGACGACCTGCAAAGAGCTGTTTCACCGAGGTGAGCGAAGCCTTGATCTCGTCAGGATGATGTGCATAGTCATCCATCACCACGAGGTCCGGACGCTTGATGTAGAAGTCGAAGCGACGTTTGGCACCGCCAAAGCTCTTCAGTCCATCACGCAATTCCGACTCTGTGCAACCATTGAGCCAGCAGATGGCCAGGGCTGCCACTGCATTATCTACATTGATCGGAGCTGGCACGCCAGGTTCCATATCAGGGAGTGTCAATGCTCTTGTGCATTCAGCCTTGCCCCATTGGGCAGGGTTCTTGATCACAAAGTCGAACTTGATAGTGCCATCTCCTATGCGGATGTTGGTAGCGTAGAAATCAGCCTCTTCGGTGCTACTGTATTCGGCATATTGTGCATCCGCATTAAGCCTGCTGCAATCGACTTTGATGCCCTTGTGCTTGAGTAGCACACCACCCTCGCGAATCAGCGAGACGTAGTGGGCAAACGATTCGCGATAGGCCTCCTCTGTGCCATAGATGTCCAAATGGTCAGGGTCGCAGCTGGTGATCACCGACATATAAGGACGCAGGGTGTGGAACGAGCGGTCGAACTCGTCGGCCTCGATCACCGTGAGGTCACTCTCTGCGTTCTGCCCATTCACACCGCTCAGCATCAGGTTACTTTCGTAGGGCTTCAGGATGCCACCCAGGAAGGCGTTACAATCCACGTGGCTCTGCTTCAGCAGGTGAGCTATCATCGAACTGGTCGTGGTCTTGCCATGCGTGCCAGCCACACAGAGGCCACGTTTCTGCTCGGTGACGATGCCCAAAATCTTTGAGCGCTTCATTACCTGGAAACCGTTCTGCCGGAAGTAGCAAAGCTCTCCGTGGTCTTTGGGGATGGCTGGAGTGTAACACACGATGCAGTGTTCTGGATCCTTGAATTCAGGAGCCACAGTCTCGATGTTGTCTTCGAAGTGAATGTCGATGCCCTCACGGATGAGCGCCTCGGTCAGGGGCGAAGGCGTCTTGTCGTAGCCTCCCACCTTGTAGCCATTGGCCTTGAAGTATCGTTCGAGAGCCGACATGCCGATGCCGCCTGCACCTACGAAATATATTGATTTCATCTGAATCTGTCCTTAATATTATAAATAATGTGTAGTCTTGTATGCTTTGAGGTTTGAAAATCCTTTTCGAGCGCTCCTGAATCCGTACGAAGTGTCAAATTCGTGCGCGCACAATGGTCATTTTCCCTTCTGTGCTACCATGTCGAGCACAATCTTGGCGATGGTGTCGGCAGCGCCAAAGCGTCCCAGGGCCTTGGCATTGCGCTCAAAGCGTGCAATGCGTTCGGTGTCGTTGACCAGAGCGATGGCTTCGTTGACCAAACGGGTTGGTGCCTCCTTATCGGGGCAGAGGATGGCAGCGTCGCTTGAGGAGAGTACGCGGGCATTGGCAGTCTGGTGATCTTCGGCTGCAGTGGGCAGTGGCACCAGAATTGAGGCTTTGCCCAGCAGGCAGACCTCGTTGACACCACCGGCACCTGCACGACTGATTACAACGTCGGCAGCACGATAGGCCATGGCCATATCCGAGACGAAGATGGTGGGATGCACCAGTTGGCATCCAGCAGCCTCGACAGCCTTCTCCCACTTATCACCGTCAGCCTTGCCCGTCTGCCATAGAACCTGTATGCCAGCCTCTTCGAACTGATGCAGGCCTGCAGCAATGGCATTGTTCACGCTACGGGCTCCTAAGCTGCCTCCGGTGATGAAGATGGTCTTGCGCTGTGGATCGAGTCCGAAAGCCTCGCGGGCTTGCTCGGGTGTGGCCGTGCACTCCAAGAGTTTCTGTCGAACAGGATTGCCTGTCATCACAATACGCTCAGCAGGGAAGAATCGCTCCATGCCAGGATAGGCCACACAGATCTTCTGTGCCCCCTTGGCCAGCTTCTGATTGGTGACTCCAGCAAAACCATTCTGCTCCTGCAGTATGTAGGGTACACCTAAAGCAGCGGCAGCCTTCAGGGCAGCAGCGCTGGCATAGCCGCCAACTCCCACTGCGGCATCTGGACGGAAGTCACGGATGATTTTCTTGGCCTGGCGGATGCTGCGCCACAGGTCGAGCAGTACGCTCAGGTTGCCTGGGTGAAACAATGGACGGATGAAGCCACGCACGGGAAGACCAATGATCCTGTATCCTTCGGCAGGAACCTTTTCCATCTCCATGCGTCCCAAAGCTCCGATGAAGAGAATCTCAGCATCAGGTTGCGCCTTCTTGATGGCATTGGCTATGGATACGGCCGGGAAGATGTGTCCGCCCGTGCCGCCTCCGCTAATTAGAAATTTCATTATGTTGGGGTTGTTTTTTGTGTTTGAAGGATTCGAGAGTTTGAAGAGTTCGAGAGTTCGATGGTTCGAGGACTCGATGGTTCGAAGAGTTCAGGGACTCGGTGGTTCGAAGGTTCGATGGTTCGAGGCTTCGAGAGCATTACTTCTCTTCCTCAAGCCTTGCGTCCAGTTCCTTCTGTCCATCGGTGATGACATCGTTGATCTGCAAGGTGAGTTGGCCTTGGCGTGCCATCTGCTCCTGGCGGATAATACGGCTCAATGCCAGCATGATGCCAAAGGAGATGCTTGTTCCCATCACGCTCGAGCCGCCTCGGCTGATCAGGGGCAGAGGCTGGCCGGTGACGAACATGGCACCTGTGCATACGCCCACATGAATCAATGCTTGGATGCAGATGATGAGTGGCAGACCGATGATCAGCAGCCGGATGTAGGGGTCCTCTGTGCGTCGCGACAGGATGAAGCACCTGAAGAGAAGCAGCAGATAGAGCAGTGGAATCAGAGCTGCGGGCACAAAACCCCACTCCTCGAAGATGATGGCGTAGATGTAGTCAGAGAATGCTTCGGGCAGGAAGTCTCGCAGGCGACTGCCTCCGATAAACTTGCCCAGCGGATAGCCATTGGCAATGGCCATGTGCGAATAGATGACCTGACTCTTCTTGCCACCCATGTCCTCCTCCCAAAGGGGAACATCGGACTCTGCCCATACGCGTTCGGCCCATGTGTCAACACGACCTGTCAGTTTGTTCCAAAGTCCTCCCTCCTGGTTTTCGGTGACTACGACCGATGACGTGTTTGTGCCTTGCGAGTGGAGGTAATTATAGCGCAGGTTGAGGCCGCCCAGAAAGAGGATGCCTGCTGCTATGATGCCTAAGATGGTGAACCAAAGATATTTGCCACGCACTCGGCCCAGAAACATGATGCCCAAGCTCGCCATGCCAATGATCAGGCCGCTCGATAGGTTCTGTGTAGCTACTGGTCCTGCGCCTATGATTATCAGGATCAGATAGAACCAGAACCGTCGTTGTCGGGTCTTGGTGCGGAACCACGGTATCTTATGATAGAAAGTGTCTGAAGTCGTGATGGCAGCACAGAGTAGCATCACAACGCCCAGTTTACACACTTCGACTGGCTGTATGCCTGCTATGGAACGCGACGCTCCCTTCTGTGCATCACCAAAGGCGATAGTGGCGCAGAAGAGTACAAAACCTATGATATAGAACAGCTTGTCCCAGGCACGGATTGACTTCAGGCTCATGCTTTGCGACAAGAGCAACACAACCAAGCCTATCATCAGGTTTTTGACGTGCGAGAAAGCTGGATCGCTGGCGTAGGTGGTGCGATAGGTGAGCTGAGCAGTGGCGCTGAATATTTCGACCACTGAAATGCACAGCAACACGACGTAGATACCCCATATCCAGTTGTCGCCACGTATGATGCTTCCTATGAAGGTATGTTTGTTCTGTTCGTCAGCCACGGTGAAAGTTTAGAGTTAAGTGTTAAGAGTTAGGAGTTGATCCACTCAGCCACGATGGCCTTCATTTGGTCGCCACGGTCTTCGTACGACTTGAAGAGGTCGAACGAAGCACAGCAGGGCGAAAGCAGCACGGTGTCACCTGGGTGGGCAAAGGCTCGGCAGTGCTCCAGGGCCTCGCGCATAGAGAGGGCATCGGCCACAGGCTTGCCCATGCGGTCGAAGAAGTCATGCAGCTTCTCGTTGTGCAGACCCATATAGACCAAAGCTGTGCATTTGTCCTTCACCAGCTGTTCGATCTGTGTGTAGTCATTGCCCTTGTCCTTGCCACCCAGGATCAGGACAGTTGGTTTCTGCATCGACATCATGGCATAGTAGCATGAGTCGACATTGGTGGCCTTCGAGTCGTTGATATACTCCACGCCATCCACCATGCCGCACTTCTCCAGTCGGTGTTCCACGCCACGGAAGGTGGAGAGAGCCTGACGGATCTGCTCACCCGACAAGCCACTCAGTCGGGCAGAAAGGGTTGCTGCCATAGTGTTGTAGAGGTTGTGTGGGCCAGGCAATGGCAGCTCGGCCATCGGGATCTCTACGATGTCTGCAGTATGGTCGGCATCGAGCAGGTTGAGCACCAGCTTGTCCTCGTTGAGGTAGGCACCTGGTTGCAGAGGCTGGCCACCGATCTCCTGCAGAGTCTTGCCGGTGAATGGCACTAGCTGTGCCTGCAGAGGCTCGATGTGTCCGCAGAAAGGGTACATCCTTGAGCCATTGCCATTGAGCAGGTCTGCATGTTCGTTGTTGGTGCCCGTGTAGTCCTCGCCACCAGCAGGAGCATGGAGTCGACGCTCCAGTTCGCGCACCACAGTGGCATCGCCATTCCAGTAGATCACGTGGTCGGCAGGAGTCTGGTTCTGAACGATGCGCAGCTTCGAGTTGATGTAGTTCTGCATCTGGTGGTCGTAGCGATCCATGTGGTCAGGCGTGATGTTCATGATCACGGCGATGTCGGCATGGAAGTCATACATGTTGTCCAGCTGGAAGCTCGACAGCTCGATGACGTAATACTCCATGTCGAGCAGTTCCTCAGGCTTGGCACCAGCAGCGAGCGCTGCCTTATGATCTTCCAGAGCTACTTGCAAGGCCAAAGACTTGCCTACATTGCCAGCCAGGCCGACCTTCAGGCCATTCGACTTGAGCAGATGATAGGTCATCATCGTGGTGGTGGTCTTGCCATTCGAACCCGTGATGCAGATCATCTTGGCATGTGTGTAGCGTCCAGCGAATTCGATTTCTGAGATGACAGGAGTGCCTTGCTGCACCAGTTTCACAATGAGGGGAGCTGTGAGTGGGATGCCCGGCGACTTAATTACCTCGTCAGCGTTCAGTATCAGTTCTTCTGTATGTGCGTGCCCCTCCTCGTAGGGTATCTGGTACTGTTCGAGGATGGCCTTGTATTTATCTTTGATAGGCGACATGTCCGAAAGGAACACATCGAAACCCTTGACCTTGGCCAGGACAGCAGCACCTGTGCCGCTTTCGCCTGCGCCGAGAATAGCTATTCTTGCCATAACAATTATGAATTATGAATACTCGATAATGAATTAAGCTCATCGGATCTTCAGCGTCATAATGGCAAATGCTGCCAAGATGATGGTCAGGATCCAGAAACGTGCAGTCACCTTGTTCTCATGGAACGAGCTGCGAGGCCACTTGAGCATGATCTTGTCCATGGATCGGAGCTGAGTCAGCTGCTCGGGCTTGAGACGGAAGGCATCGTGGATAGGCGCACGGTTCACGAAACGGAACTTCTTGCCAATGGCGTTACCCTTGCGAGCCACATAGTTCTGTCCCAGAACACTGACGCTCTCCATCAGGAACACGAAGCAGAGAATCGGTATGAGCAGCTCTTTGTGGATGATGACAGCAATGACTGCGATGATGCCACCGATGGGGAGAGAGCCCGTATCGCCCATAAAGATCTGTGCAGGGTAGGCATTGTACCACAGGAAGCCGATCAAGGCTCCGACAAAGGCACTGACAAAGACTACGAGTTCCTGCGATCCGGGTATATACATTATATTAAAATAATGTGCATACTCTATGTGGCTCGAGAAGTAGGCCAGCATGCCCAACGCTACGCACATGATGGCCGAGTTGCCTGCGCAGAGTCCGTCCATGCCGTCGTTGAGGTTCGAGCCATTGCTCACCGCCATGATCACGAAGGTCGTCATGCAGACAAAGACCACCCAGCCTGCTGCCTGCTGCCAGTCGCCAAGGAAGCCAAAGAGACCTGCATAGTCGAGGTTGTGGCTTTTGACGAAGGGCAGGGTAGTGACTGTCGATTTGATCAGTTCACCACCTTCGCGCACCACAGCATCAGGAGCCAGCCACAGGGTGAGACCTATGCCCAAGCCCAGAGCTGCCTGACCCAGGAGCTTGATAATGGGGCGCATGCCGTTCTTGTTCTTCTCGCGATATTGTGCCGAAGTGCCGTAGAACTCGCTCAGTCGCTGCAGGAATGACGGGATGCGGTCATACTGCTTGCTGTGCCCCTTGAGGTAGTCATCAAGGAAGCCGAGCAGACCAAGCCACAGAGTGGTGATCAGCATCATGATCATGTAGATATTGCGTAGTCGGCCCATCAGCAGGCAAGGAATCAGTGTGGCCACAATGATGATGATGCCGCCCATGGTGGGCACACCACGCTTCTCGACGCCAAAGGGGTCGATGTTGGCATCGCGCTGAGCCTCGGTGTGATTCTTGCGACGCATGTAGCGGATAAACCATTCACCGAACGACATGGAGATGACCAGTGCCAGGATGAGCGCTGTGATGGCGCGGGTCGAGACATAGCCCCACATGCCTGCACCGGGAATGTCGAAGGCTGCGTCGAGGTATCTGAAGAGATAGTATAGCATTATTCTGTCAAAAAGTTAAGGAGCCTAAAGAGAGTGGACAACGTTCCTGAAGGGACGGGCGGTTGCTCGTGATAGTCGCTCTTTCTCTGTTTTATTATGGAGTGACATCACAGAGCCTCTTTGACCACCTCATGGTCATCGAAGTGATGTTTTACACCCTTGATGTCCTGATAGTCCTCATGTCCCTTGCCTGCAATGAGGATGACGTCGCCCTTTTGTGCCAGCAGCATGGCGGTGCGGATGGCCTCGCGACGATCACAGATGGTGATGGCCTTTTGGCGCAGCTCGTCGGTGTCGAGGCCTGCCTGCATGTCCTTGAGGATATCCTCAGGCTCCTCGAAGCGTGGATTATCAGAGGTGAGCACCAGTCGGTCGCTGCGCAAGGCTGCCTCCTTGGCCATGATGGGGCGCTTACCTTTGTCACGGTTGCCACCGCAGCCTACTACAGTGATGATCTTGCCCTCCTGCTTGGTCTCGAGAATCTCGCGGATAGTGCCGAGCACGTTGATTAGTGCATCAGGCGTGTGGGCATAGTCGATGATGGCACTGAAGCCCTTGGGCGAACGAATTGACTCAAAGCGACCATTCACAGGCACCAGTTCGCTCATCTTGACGAGCAAGTCCTGACGGGTGATGCCTTCGAGCAGTGTCTTGCTGCTCTCGTTCTCCAGAATCTCACAGGCGGCACCATAGACAGCAATGAGGTTCGAGGCATTGAAGCGGCCCACAAAATGTGTCTGTACCTCCTGGCCTTCAATCAGGAGCGACATGCCCTCGAAGGCCTCCTCTACAATCTTGGTAGTGTAGTCGGCCATGGAGCGAACGCTGTAGAGACGACGACGGGCACGAGTGTTCTGCATCATCACCTCACCATTGCGGTCATCGAGGTTGCTGATGGCAAAAGCCTCCTTCTTCAGACCATCGAAGAACGACTTCTTGGCCTTGAGGTAGTTCTCTACCGTCTTGTGGTAGTCCATGTGATCACGTGTCAGGTTGGTGAAGATGCCGCCATCGAAGTCCAGACCACCGATGCGCTTCTGGTCGGCTGAGTGGCTCGAAACTTCCATGAAGGCGAACGAGCATCCCTCCTCGACCATCTGTCGCAGCAGGTCGTTGAGCGCTAATGGGTCGGGTGTGGTGTGGGTGGCTGGCACAGGACGGTCAATCACATAGTTGCACACCGTCGAGAGCAGTCCGCAGGGGAAGCCCAGTTTCGAGAAGAGCTTATAGAGCAGTGTGGCGATGGTGGTCTTGCCATTGGTGCCCGTCACACCCACCAGAGTGAGTTGTTCGCTGGGGTAGCCATTCCAGGCGCTGGCCAGCAAAGCCAATGCCAGATTGCAATCCTCTACGATGACGTAGGTGACCGTGGCATTCCAATCCTGATTCTTCTGAGCGAACTGTTGGTCGCACACGATGGCCGAAGCCCCGGCCTCGATCACCTGTGGGATGAACGAGTGTCCATCCACGTTAGTGCCACGCACAGCTACGAACAGGCTCTGTGGCGCAGCCTTGCGACTGTCCTGCTCGATGGCTGTTATTTCGATATCTGTTTGTTTGGAGCCCTCAAGCCGGTAGCTGAGGCGCTCCAGAAGATCTGTCAGTTTCATTATGTTGCAAATTGTGATTTATGAATTCTCAATTTTTGAGCTTTTATTTACGATTCTACTGCAATGTAATGCTGATGGTCTGACCACGAGTGCAGCTGCTGCCTGCGGGCATCGACTGGCTGCTGACGGCACCTCGGCCATGAATGCTGACGCGCAGGCCGACACTCTCGAGCATATAGAGCGCATCGATGGCACCCATGCCAACCACGTCAGGCACTTTGCCTGGCTGCGTGTTGGTGAGTTCCATGCTGTGGAACTGCATCTCCTCTCGATGTTGTGAGAGGCGCAGATCGTCGATCACATCGCCCGTGATACCTTGCGGACCTTTCTTAACCTTGGGATAAAGTCCGCGTTGAGCCACGTTGGCCGAATCGGGAGTGACCTCGCTCAACGAACGCGAACAGCTGCGGGCATAGACTTGTTCGGCGAAGTTGCGGAACACCGGACCTGCCATGTAACCGCCACCCGGAAGTCCGAAGTTGCCACCCGGTCGGGCATCAATCACTACGAGGCAGGTGTATTGAGGATCGTCGGCAGGGAAGTAGCCAGCGAACGACACGTAATGTCCGTTGCCCTTATAGCTGTTATTGGCATAACGCTGTGCTGTGCCTGTCTTGCCTGCAATTTTCAGTTTGCGGCTCTTGGCTCCTTCGCGATACACTCCGTTGCTGTTCCATTTCGTTTCGGCTGTACCATGTTCTACCACGCCCTCCAGTGCATGGCGGATAGCTTTCAGTGTGCTTTCCTTGCAGATCTGTGAGTTAATGACTTCGGGCTCGTGTTGCTCAATGATCTCGCCATCCTTCACCACGCGGTCCACGATGTAAGGACGCATCAGCTTGCCTCCGTTGGCGATGGCGTTGTAGAAGTTGAGCATATACATGCCTGGAATACGGGTCTCGTAGCCGTAGCTGATCTGGCCAAGCGACTGCTTGCTCCATGTTTGGTCTCCCACCTTGCGGTTGCGTGGTCGCTGTGCTCCCTGGAACTCTGCATTGAGCCCTAGATCCTCGAAGATTCTGGTTCGGTCGATCAAGTCGAGGTAGCGCTGCGGATTCTTCTCGTACGCCTGTGAGGTGAGCTTGGCCAGCGAGATGTTCGAAGACTGCACCATTGCCTCGTCGGCCGTCACCTCGCCCACAGGGTGATCGTCGCGAATCTCCTTGCCGTGGTAGTTCCATGCCGAAGGGTGTTCTACTGTGTTGTTGGTGTTGACACGAGTTTCGGGCGTAATCTGCCCGTCATCCAGCAGCACCATGTAGCTCACGGTCTTGAAGGTCGAACCTGGGTCGTAGAGGTCCATGACAAAATGGTTATAGTCCTCCGTGCAGTGGTCGCCCTGACGCTTCAGGTTCGAGATGGCCTTGATCTTACCTGTCTTTGCCTCCATCACAGCGGCCCAGCCACCTGCGGCGTTGAGCTCCAGAATGCGCTTGTTCAGCTCATAGTCCAGCAGCATCTGCATTTCCATGTCGAGCGTGGTATAGACATCAGCACCATCTTCTGGCTCTTGTTGCACGATGGTGATGCGACTGCGCTTGATCTTCTGTATGAAGCCCAGGCCAGGTTCGCCCGAAAGCTGTCGGTCGAACGTCTGCTCCAAACCATTGCGCCCATGTCCCTTCATATTCATACGGGTGCCATCTTCCAAGACACGAATGGTGTCGGCAGGAAATACTCCACCAATGGTCGATGAGGCCATGCGATGCTCGCCATAGGGACGATAGCGGTGTGGGCGTTCCTCGGCAAACATACCAATGTGGTTGGGATTCTTCGAGAAGAACGGAGCCGACTGCTTCATCTCCTTGTATTGCAGGTATGACACAGCACGCAAGGCCAGATACCTGGTTTTACCAGCACGATAGGCCTGCATCATACCACTGGCATGATCTGCAGCACTCTTGTGTGGCGCAATCTTGTGCATGTATTGGGCAGCAGCACCTGTGGCACTGAAGTAGTGCTTCATGGTGTCGGCAGGCAGCAGTTCCACACGGATGCGATGGCGCTTGCCTGTCACGGAGTCTGTCACGGTCCTGATGGTGGTCTCCTTCTTGACACGGAAGTCGAAATAGACGTCATACTGTGGCAACGAGGCCGCAATCATCTCGCCCTGCTCGCTGTAGATCACTCCGCGCAGCTGGCCTATCGAGACACTGTCTTTCTTCAGATTGTTAACCAGTGCACGATACTTGTCGCCATCCACCACCATCGTGTTAAACGAACAGACGCAGATGGCGGCCACGTAGATCAGCAGCATTGCCAATACAATGCCGAATCGTACGCCAAACGAGGGACTCCATGTCTTTATTTTCTCTATCAGTGTCATGCTATGCTCTCTAACAATGTCAAGCTTATGCTCTCTTTAAGTGTGTCAAGCCTTTTTTAGTTTTAGCCTTTTGTCTCAAGTGTCGTTAAGACTTTATTACTCGACTACTACAGGTGGTTCGTCGCTTTCAATCAGCTTTACCTCGCTGCTGGCCACCTTCGAGCGGATGACTTCCGGACGGTTGCGCAGTGTCAGGATGCCCCACTTCTCAATATGGGTATAGCGCACATCGTTGCGCTCTTTCTTCAGTGCGCTGATGTTGGCTAGACAATCCTCATATTCATATCGCAACTGGATGTAGCCAAGCAGCAGAATGACCACCAACAGAATCCTGCCAAAGTATTTGTGGTAGAAATCCATGTTCATTGGCGAGTCATCGTTGGCAAAGACCTTCTCTGCTCCACCCAGTATGTTGTTTAGCTTGCTCATTGATTCAATTTTTTTTAATCTTCTCTGCGATGCGCAGCTTGGCGCTTCGTGATCGAGGGTTGCGCTCCACCTCTTCGGCCGAGGCTTCGATCACTTTGTTGTTGACAGCCTTCAGTGGTGCAATGATGCGGCCATAGAAGTCCTTCTCGATCTCACCATCGGCATGTCCCGAACGAATTACGTTCTTCACGATGCGGTCCTCGAGCGAGTGGTAGGTCATCACAACCAGTCGGCCTGCATGTTCGCCATTTTTGTCGGGTTCGGCCAACAGGCCTATGCAGGCTTGCAGCATTTCTTCGAGCGCTTGCATCTCATGATTTACTTCGATGCGCAGAGCTTGGAACACTTGTGCCAACTCCTTCTTCTCGGCCTTGGGACTGATGAAAGGCTTCACCACTGCCATCAGGTCGCCTGTGGTCAGGATGGGTTTCTGCCCGCGTTGCTTCACAATGGCTTGAGCCATGCGTCGTGCTTGTCTCAGTTCTCCATAGAGGGTAAAGATGCGTGTCAGCTCTGCTTCGTCTGCTGAGGCTATCACATCAGCGGCTGTGTGGCCGTCGCGAGTATTCATCCTCATGTCCAATGGAGCATCAAAGCGAAAGGCAAAGCCTCGCTCTGCGTCGTCCAGATGGTGGCTCGATACGCCCAGGTCAGCCAACAAACCGTCGATGTGTTTCACGCCATGGTAGCGCATCCAGTTCTTCAGATAACGGAAGTTGCTGCGCACGAAGGTGAAGTTCGAGGGGGTTGTGGGGGTCGGAGAGTTCGAAGTGTTTGAAGAGTTCGAGGAGGTTGGGGAGAGTGAGGAGGTCGAAAAAATATTCTTTTCAGCATCCGGATCCTGGTCGAAGCTGTAGAGATGTCCCTTAGGTCCTAGCCGCTCCAAGATGGCACGACTATGGCCGCCACCACCAAAGGTGACATCTACATACACACCATCTGGACGGATTTGCAACCCATCCAGACACTCGTCCAACATCACAGGTACATGATATTCCATTTTGCTATTTTCTCTTTACTTAGTGCGACGCCTATCTCTCACATATTAAAATAAGCGGTCAAAGATACAAAGATTTTTGGAGATATGCAAAAAAAATATCAAAAAAATGAGACGAATGCCCATATTTAACAACTTTTTGTGCTGTTTTGCGCTCCGATAATTGCCAAAACCTTGTTTTTTGATAGAAAAATGCCACTACTTCTTTTGTGTGTCAGAAAATCTTCGTATCTTTGCGCCAAACAAAAGCGATTATATGAAAGAATCAACTAACGTCACATTTGCCACCCGACTTGGTGCGGTAGCTGCTGCTGTAGGATCGGCGGTGGGGTTGGGCAACATCTGGCGCTTCCCTTACGAGACAGGCGACAATGGCGGTGGCGCCTTCCTGCTCATCTACATTCTCTCAGTCATCTTTCTGGGCATTCCGCTGCTGGTTTCGGAGTTCGTCTTGGGCCGTTCGTCGCATAGCAATGGTGCCATGGCCTTCAAGTCACTCAAGGCCGGTCCTCTCTGGCAAGCTGCAGGCTACATGGGTGTGCTTGTGGCCACGCTGATCCTAGGCTTCTATGTGGTAGTGTTGGGCTGGACGCTCCATTACACCTGGCTGGCACTGGTCAATGGTTTCCCGCAGGGGGCTGATGCCATTGCTGGCTATTTCGGCGAGTTCAGCACAAGTCCCGACATGCTCTGGTGGATGTTGGGTTCCATCGTGCTCAATGGTTTTATCCTCCTGGCTGGCGTGCAGAAGGGCATCGAACGAGCTTCGCGCACCATGATGCCACTGCTTGCCGTGTTGCTCGTGGGCTTGGTGATCAACAGCTTCACGCTCGACAATGCCCGCCAGGGTCTGGAATTCTTGTTCATTCCTGATTTCTCGCGCGTTACAGGCCAAACGTGGATCTCGGCCATGGGCCAGGCATTCTTCAGCCTCTCTGTGGCCATGGGCATCATGATAGCCTATGGCAGTTACTTGGGCGACAATACCAAGATTGGCAAGACCGCATCACAGGTGGCCTTGCTCGATACCCTCATCGCCATCCTGGCTGGTGTGGTCATCTTCCCCGCGTGCTTCACCTATTTCCCTATGCCATCTGACCTCTCTGCTGGCATGCCGTCCGACCTGGCTGGACCCAGTCTGGTGTTCAAGACCCTGCCCATCGTCTTCCAGCAGATGCCTGGAGGTTACCTCTGGTGCCTGCTCTTCTTCCTGCTGGTGGCTGTGGCTGGCATCACTTCGTGCATGAGCATCTTCGAGGTACAGATCTCCTTCTTGCAGCAGCAGTGTCATCTGTCACGTCGTCTGGCCACCTGGCTCAGCTGCGGACTCTCGTCGCTGCTCGGTCTGTGCTGCTTGCCCATCATCGGTCAGTGGACGGGCGTTCCTTTCTTTGGCTTCGACGCCTTCGACCTCTTCGACATCATCACCTCTAAGTATATGATGCCCATCGGTGCCTTCCTCATCTCTCTGTTTGTGGGGTGGCGTCTGGAGCGTGACATCATCAACAATGCTCTCACCAACTGGCGCAACGACTCAGGCTGGTACATTCGTCCTCTCATTTATCTGCTTCGCACCTTCGTGCCCATCTGCATTTTGCTGATTTTCCTGGGAGGAATAGGAGCTCTGTAAGAGTAATTAAGGGTAGTGAAAATGGAGTGAAAGGGTAGTGAAAGGGACGGTGCCTTCGCCTGTATCGGCCCTCTTTCGGCCCACATCACATTCGTCCCTTTCACTCCCCTTTCACGTCCCTATCACTCCCCTTAACAACCCTTAGAAAACATGTCCAACGAACGAGCTCTCTTCGTCACCCGCCTGGGTGGCATCCTGGCTGCCGTAGGCTCGGCAGTCGGTCTTGGCAACATCTGGCGCTTCCCCTACGAGACGGGACAGAATGGTGGCGCTGCCTTCCTCATAGTCTATATTTTGTGCGTGCTCCTGATCGGTACGCCACTTATGCTGGCCGAGCTCACACTGGGCCGAGCCTCGCATAGCAATGCCATTGGTGCCTTCAAACGATTGGCTCCTGGCACCCAATGGTGGATCACGGGCTTCATCGGCATGGTGGCCGTCACACTCATCGTCAGCTTCTATTCCGTAGTGGCTGGCTGGACGCTCCACTACACCTGTGCCTCTGTTGCCGACACTCTGGCCGAGCAGTCGTTCGGCACGTTCATGCAAGGACCCTGGATGCCACTGGTCTGGATGACGCTCTTTATCCTCGTCAATGCCCTCATCCTGTTGGGCGGTGTGCAGAAGGGCATCGAACGTGCCTCGAACATCCTCATGCCTATCCTTGGCATCCTGCTCGTGGTGCTGTGCGTCAATTCCCTCACGCTGCCTGGTGCTGGCGATGGTCTCAGGTTCCTCTTCCAGCCCGACTTCTCCAAGATCACAGGCCAAGTGGTACTCTCTGCCATGGGTCAGTCCTTCTTCAGCATCTCCATGGGTGTGGGCACGTTGCTCGTCTATGGCAGCTATCTGCCCAACAGCACACGCATGGGCAAGACCTCTCTGACCATCTGTCTGCTCGACACCATGATAGCCATCTTGGCGGGCGTCATCATCTTCCCTGCCTGTTTTGCCTTTGGCATTCAGCCTGATGCCGGCCCTGGGTTGGCATTCATCACATTGCCCGACGTCTTCCTGCGCATGTCAGGTGGTTACGTCTGGAGCATCGCCTTCTTCCTTCTTCTGGCTGTGGCTGCGCTCACCTCCAGCATCTCGATGCTCGAGTGTCCCATTGCCATCCTGCAGGAGCAGCGCAAGATGAGTCGTCGTCGTGCTGTGCTCATCATCTCGCTCATCGCCTGGGTGCTCGGCACGGGCTGTTGTCTCTCCTTCAATCCTGATTGTGCGGAGTACCTCACTGTTGGCAAGCTCTCCCTCTTCGATCTCTTTGACAAGGGCACTGCCAACTTCCTCATGCCGCTTGGCGGTCTCCTGATGTCGCTCTTTGTGGGTTGGCGCATGGATCAGAAAGTGTTGCGCGACACGCTCACCAACTTCGGCAAGGGCTCTGGCTGGTTCATCCCACTCTTCCTCTTCGTGGTTCGCTTCTTCGCGCCTGCTTGCATCCTGCTCATCTTCTTGAGTGGCATCGGGGTGCTTTAAGCTTTATCTGCCCACTGAGACGATTCATTGATAATAAGTTCACCCTCGCTACAATCTGTTGTAACGAGGGTGACTAATATTGGGTTAATGATTAGTGATTAGTGGTTAATGATTAACGATTAACGATTGGTGGTTAATGACTAGCGATTAGTGATTGATGGCTTGCTGCATCGGAAGATCCAGCAAGTCATCTTTTTTATTCCACACTAATTTTAGCGCTTGCTCCCTTCAATCCCTTGCCACTGACTGTGAGTGTGGCTGTGCCTGACTGTGTGCCCGATTCCACCACGACTACCAGCTGACCATGGAAGGCCTTCATCGTAGGCTGGGTGAATGGCTCGAGCGAGGTGGCATCGCCATTGCAGGCAGAGTTGTAGCGAGCAACAAACTCTTCCGACCCCTTCGATTTCTTTGAACTTCCCTCCACCTTAAAATTCAGCTGTGTGTCCGCATCCGGGCAGAGGTTGCCATCCTTATCGACCACGCGTGCAGTGATGAAGCAGAGGCTTGGGCAGTCGAGGGTGCGGCCCTCGGCGTCGGTAGGAGTGACAGCCATGCTGCTGCCATCGGCTGGGAGGCCATTCTCGGCCACGAGCTCTATGTGATGAGGCTTGCCAGCGGTGCGGATCACCTCCTCGGCAGCTACGTTGCCTTCGCGATCGTAGGCCACCACCTTCAGTTCGCCTGGTTCATAGACGACGTCCATCCAGCGCAGACGGTAGCGATCCAGACGGTTCTTGCCACGTGGAGCATCGGCATTGGCAAACATCACCTCGCCGCCCCATGGCATCGGTTCGGCGTGACGCTCAGCCAGATAGTCGCGCATCGAGACGTCCTCCTTCTTGATGCGACCCTGGCTCTTGCCGTTGACGAACAGCTCTGCCTCAGGGTAGCTGGTATAGCAGAACACTGGGGTCACCTCGCCCTCGCGTCCCTTCCACGTCCAGTGGGGCAACAGGTGGAGCGTCTCCTTCTCAGGTGCCCAGTGGGTGCGATAGAGCCAGGCACGATCCTTGGGGAGACCAGCCAGGTCGTAGATGCCGAAGTAGCTCGAACGCGATGGCCAGTATTCGTCGTAAGGCGTTGGCTCGCCCAGGTAGTCGAAGCCTGTCCAGACGAACTCGCCTATGACACGTGGCTCCTTGTCCTGCCACATCCAGTCATCGTCGGGCAGATTGCTCCAGATGCACGACTCCAGGTCGTACGAAGAGATCTGTCCGTCGTCGTAAGCCACACCATGCACCTCCTCCACAGGGAACTTATACACGCCACGGCTCGATATGGTCGAGGCTGTCTCCGAGCCGAGCACAAAGCACTTGGGCGACTGCTCCAGACCCTTCTGATAGACGTGCAGACGGTAGTTGAAGCCCGGGATGTCGGTCTCCTGCCATACGCCACTGTACATTGGGCCCTCGCCCTGATCCATGCCTTGCGTGCAGGGACGTGTGCCGTCCAGACGATGGATCAGCTCCTGAATCAGCTTGGTATATTTCAGGCCAGTAGCGCTGCTCTGGTCAGGTATCTCGTTGCCGATGCTCCACATCACGATCGAAGGGTGGTTGCGATGCACCAGCACCAGATTCTCGAAGTCGCGCTCCCACCAGGCCTTGTCGCTGGCGTTGGCGTGCTCCTTGTCCACCTGCTCGAAGAAACGCGAGTAGCCGTTCTTGCACTTGGCCGAAACCCACATGTCGTTCGACTCGGCCATCACCAGCATACCCATCTCGTCGCAGATGTCCATCTGCCAGGGGGCAGGCATGTTGTGCGAGGTGCGGATGGCATCGCAGCCAATCTCCTGCAGCAGACGCACCTGACGTCGGAAGGCATCCTTGTTGAAGGCCGAACCCAGCGGGCCGAGGTCGTGGTGCAGACATACACCCTTGAACTTGCGCACACGTCCATTGAGCTTGAAGCCCTCGTGTGTGTATTCTATCGAACGCAGGCCCACATGGGTCTCCTGTCGGTCCCATAGCTTGTCGCCCTCGCGCACCTCGGTCACCAGCGTGTAGAGCGCTGGCTGCTCTGGGCTCCAGAGCTGGGCATTGCGCACGGTGAGCAGCTGGTCGGTTTCGCCCAAGGCCGGGAGGTCGCGTGCCGACTCGGCCACCACGTTGCCACGCTCGTCCAGCAGGCTGTGATGCACACTAACCTTGGCTTTCAGGTCGTTGCTCACCTGACTGGTCACATAGAGGCGAGCCTCCTTGGCCATGGTGCCTGTGCGGTCGGTGCCAATGATGGCTGTGGTGCGGGCAAAGGTGCCCCAGGTCTCCAGATGCACAGCCTTGTGGAGCAACAGATTCACAGGACGATAGAGTCCTGCGCCAGGGTACCAGCGACTCGACTCCTCGACGTTCTGCAGATGCACAGCCAGCGTATGCTTGCCAGGCAGCAAGAGCCCCATCATCGAGCGGTCGCGGGGCAGGAAGTTAGTCAGGTCGAGCTTGAATGTGTTGTAACCGTAGGCCCAGAAGCCCACCTCGCGTCCATCGAGCCACACCGTGGGCTCAGACATGGCTCCGTCGAACACTAGTTCTGCATGGCTGTAACCCTCAGGTATCTCTATCTCAGTGCGATACCAGCCTTCGCCAATCCAGGGCAGCGAGCCAGAGCGACCCGTCTTCTCGGTGGCCTCGGCCTCGCCATTCTGCTCGATGCGCACCACCTGCATGTCGATGGTCTTGTCGAAGGGACCAGCGATGGCCCAGTCGTGCGGAATGCTGACCTGCTGCCAGCGTGTGTCATCGTATGTCGAGGCTTCGGCGCCTTCGGCAGCACCATTGTGGAAACGCCAGCCAGAAAGCAAGGGAATCTGCTGGCTCTGTGCTAACACCTGACTGTAGCTCAGGGCAGCGAGCAGCATAGTGGTAGGTAAAAATAGTCTTTTCATGATTCAATAGTTGTGTGAAATGTGGTGCAAATATACTCATTTCCGTGCGATTGACCAAATCTTTTCTCCTCTTTCACTTAATTTAAGTATTTTGGCAGGCTTTATGGTTGTTTTTTGCCCCTCTCCGCTTTCTTTTCTGCGCTCCAACAATTGTTTTTTGGTTCCCTTTTTATGCGAATGGATTGCCGAAGCTCTGCTTTTCCTTGTCCGAAGGAGCGAATGAATTACCGCAGCTCTGCTTTTCCTTGTCCGAGGGGGCGAATGGATTGCCGAAGCATGGCTTTTCTTCGCCCGGATGTGCGAATTATCCATCCTAAATCTCCAGAGGGGCAAAAGTTGCATATTTTGCCCCTCTGTGCCTTCGTGTAGGGGCAAAAGCTGCATGTTTTGCCCCTCTGTGGATTGCGGACTTCATCACATTGTGAGCAGTGATGAAGCCGGGCACGCTGAAATTTGACACTTCGTACGATGTGTCAAATTCTTGTGCGCACAGAGGGGCAAAAGTTGCATATTTTGCCCCTCTGTGTCTTCGTGTAGGGGCAAAAGCTGCATGTTTCGCCCCTCTGCGGATTGCG
>JAZQQU010000083.1:0-24660 GCA_045629225.1 Bacteroidales bacterium
CCCCTGTGTGCAGAAGCATCTGCTGGGCAAGTACGGTTCGGGCGTCGTGAACCTGCCCTATCAGGAGCAGACGGCAACGCTGGCAGGCTTCGTGCTCGACTGCCGTGAGTTCCTCACCGACGAGCAGGTGGAGAGCATCGGTATCGACTCCGACCTCGACGATCTGGAGTCGGCCAACATCCGCTTCGGCCGTATGTATCAGGAGCGTGTGGCTGAGAAGGCCATGAGCGACTCAAAGCTCTCCATCAAGCTCCGACAGGCCACCGACGAGGCTTACCTCTCACTCTGCTTCGCCCTCAATGCGCTGGCCAACGACCCTACGCCTGCCAATGCCGAAAAGGTGGCGAAGGCCCGCGAGGTGGTGGGCAAGGTGAATGTGGTGGTCAAGGAGGCAAAGGAGAGGGTGAATCAGAGAACAACCCCCTCCGGCTCACCACAAGGGGGAGAGAATGGAGGTAGCGAACATTCGAACCCTGGCGGTAGCGAACCTTCGAAGCCCAACTCTGGTGGTAACGGGGTGATTATCGAGAATCCGGGGGATAACTACGAATAAGGAGGGCCACCCTTATCACGGTGACACGCAAATCCGGCCACACCTGTCATATTGAGCAAAGCGAATCCGGTCACACCTGTCATATTGAGCAAAGCGAAAACTTCTCACGCGTAACAGAAGCCCCCCCTGCCCTATTGCTATTCGGGAGATACTTCGCTTTTGCTCAGGATGATATGCTAAATATCGGATTACAGTAAACGCAAACAACATGAAACCTATGAAATCACCTTATATGCTACGCGACCTCACTGCCCTGGTGCTGCTGCTGGCTGGCATCGTCATGGCATTCATCGCCCTCTATCTGCCTCCTCCGGGAGAGATTCATGACTCGGTGCTCTTCATCTTCGCACAGATACTGATCTATGTGGGTAGCATTTTTGGAATTGAGGCGTACATACGGAAAAGCAGCCTCTCCCCGACCCTCCCTGCCACAAGGGCATTTGCTAACGCAGCACCGGAGGGAGACGGAAAGAATGTAACGGATGATGCCTATTACCACAAACTCCAGCGAGGGAATGAACACTCGCAAGACATTGAGCAACAGAGAGGAAATGAACACTTGCAAGACATTGGGCAACAGCGAGAAAAAGAACACTTTCAGCAAACTGAGCATCGACGAAATTCCAACGATCGAGGCGACGAGGAAGAGGAGGATTGACAAGCTCATCATCCATTGTTCGGCAGTAGGGCCACGGCAGACGTCATCGGCACGAGAGATTGATGCATGGCATCGGGCAAAAGGTTGGCAAATGATTGGCTATCATTACGTCATACGTCGGGATGGTAGCATCGAGATCGGACGGCCAGCAGACATGATCGGAGCACATACGAGTGGGCAGAATGCGTATTCGTTGGGCATCTGCTATGAAGGAGGTTTGGACGAATCAGGCAAGGCTGCTGACACTCGCACTCCCGAACAGAAAGCCACGCTGCTAGCCCTATTGCGTCACCTCAAAACCCTCTACCCCAATGCTACGATACACGGACATAATGAGTTTGCCCGTAAGGCTTGCCCTAGTTACTCTGCTCGCGCTGAATACAAGGCCCTCTCCCAGCCGCTCCCTTCTGGAGGGGAGTAGATACCATCGACCGAGGGGGCAGCTGCTCGCAAGGGCGCTACGCATCATAGCATGAAAAAAAAAGAATCCACCTTCGCAATTGTGACGAGGGTGGATTTTTTTCATTATTGGAGCTCTATGGCCTTTGACACAGCCACACGTTATTCTATTGCATGACTGTAAATGTAGTTCTTCAGGCGATAAAGGCTCTTCAGGCGAGGCAGTCGCTTCAAGAAGTCGTCATAGTTACGTGCCTCGGCCGTCATCCACTGAGCTTCGCTGATTGCAGCCAGACGAGGCAGCAGCATCCATTCGGCCTGCTCGGCGTATGGGATGTACTCCGCCCAGAGGTTGACCTGACAGCCAAGGATGTATTTCGACTCTTCCGGGGTGAGTTCCTCGGGCACTACAGGTATGGAATAGACCATGCTCAATGGGCAGTAGCCATCGAAGCTGAAAGGCTCGGCATCGCGGTTCTTCGACTGATAGAAGTTGATGTAGCAGTGGCTGATAGGCGTCATCACCACGTTGTGATGTGTGCGTGCAGCCGCAATGCCACCCTCCAATCCGCGCCAGGACATCACGGCAGCCGTCTCAGAGACACCGCCTTCGAGAATCTCATCCCAGCCTATCATCGAGCGTCCGTGCTCGTTGAGGAAGCGCTCTGCCTCGTGCATCAGCCAGTTCTGCAGCTGATCCTCGGCCTTGAGCCCGCCCTGCTCCACGATGCCCAGTTCCTTGATCTTGGCCTGGCACTTGGCACATTCCTGCCAGCGCACCTTCGGACACTCGTCGCCACCCAGGTGTATCATGGCCGATGGGAAGACGTCGATGATCTCGGCCAGCACATCCTTGACGAACTGCAGCACCTTGGGGTTGCCGGCACAGAGCACGTCGTCGGCCACACCCCACATGCCCCACACCTCGTATGGGCCACCCGTGCAACCCAATTCGGGATAGCTGGCCAGCGCTGCCAGCATGTGTCCGGGCAGATCCACCTCGGGCATCACGGTGATGTGGCGCTCGGCAGCATATCGCACTATCTCGCGGCACTCTTCCTGTGTGTAATAACCTTCGTGAGGGGTGCCGTCCCAGATGTCCAGATTATGGCCGATGACCGTCTGTGCACGGAGCGATCCGACCTCGGTCAGCTTGGGGTATTGCTTCACCTCGAATCGCCAGCCCTGGTCGTCGGTCAGATGCCAGTGCAGCACGTTGCAGCCATGAAGGGCCATGATGTCGATGTATCGCTTCACGAAGTCGAGGCTGAAGAAGTGGCGTGAACAGTCGAGATGCACACCGCGGTAACTGTATTCGGGCGAATCGTGTATCTCAACCAGAGGCATCACCACCTGCTCGCCGTCGGCCACCTGTCCCAGCATGGCCTTCTGCAGCGTCTGCTTTCCGTAGAACACGCCTGCTTCCGAAGCGCCTGTCACCTCGATGCCTTTGCGTGTCACACGGATCTCGTAGGCATCCTCAGGATGCTTGTCGGCTGCCCATCGCTTGGCGTTGGTATCGATGCGAGTGGTTATGCATTGGTCGTAATTATCCTTGGTCACAACGAAGGCGTCACCTGCCTTCAGCTCAATGCTGCGAGGCAAAGGGATGGTGTTGTAATCTGCTGTGCGTGATGCATCTTGTGCCCAAGCGCTGAGGGTTACACTCAACAGGAGGGCTGTCGTAAGTGAACTGAGTTTCATAGAATGTTTCGATTTATTAGTATAGTGAAAATTGAAGAGAGAGTTGGCAAAAGGGGCAGCGACACACAGCTGATGGTGAACCAACGGAATTACGTTCAATATCAAACACTTGATTTATTCCTTAATACTCCGCGTGGCGACGGGGAAGTCGAAGTAGGTATTGGGGAAGGGCTCGTCCTTCAGGGTGAAGTGCCACCACTCGTAGTCATAGATCTTGAAGCCGTGGCTCACCATGGCCTTCTGCAGAATCATGCGGTTGTCGTACTGTTCCTGGGTGATGGGCTTGTAGGCTCCAATCTCCTGATCGGGCTGCACGCTGGGATGTGAGGCAACGCCGAAGTAGTCGAAGGTGCACCCCATGTCCACCTCCTTCTCCAGCTTCATGTCGAAGAGGGTGAGATCGACCGTCGAACCGCGAGTGTGACCGCTCTTCACTGCCACATACTCCTGTGGCACGATCAGGGATTTGTCCAGCTCGGGGTAGAAGTACTCCTTCATGCGCGCATCGTCAAGGTCCTGCGCCCACTTCATGAAGAAGTCCACGGCACACTGCGGACGGTAGGCATCGAATATCTTCAGCCGGTAGCCCTGCTTCATGAGGTCGTCGCTGACGGCCTTCAGCGAGTCGGCTGCCTGACGGGTGAGTATTGCCACAGGCTCCAGGTAACCCGGTATGCGTTCACCGATGAAGTTGTACGTACTGTAGTAGCGTATCTCAAGGATCACATCGGGAATGTGCTCCGATATGAGTACAAACTGCGAGCTGTCCATCTCTGGCGCCAGCTTCTTTTCTTGGTCCTTGCTGCACGCTGTGGTGCAGAAGAGTGCCACAAGCGCAAATGCAAACAGATTGAGATGCTTTCTCATTGTTCTTATATTTTTTGGGTGGTTTGTTAATTCAAGCTTCGCAAGTGAAGTTAACAGGAGTTATTTCATGGAGTTATCGGGAGTTGTTACGCGATGCTCCACGCGAGCAAGCTCGGAGAACGGACACCACCATGACAACATGATCGACCCGGTATGTTTCGCCATAAAATGAACCCGTGCAAAAATACGAATAAGTTCGTATAGTTATATTTTGAATTGCCAAAATAAGCATCAAATTAACGTAATATAACTAAAAAACCCATCAACTGATTAGTTGACGAGGCAAAAGTGAGGGTTAATAGCAGGGGGGCACTCATCCCAAACCCCTGTGCGTTCGTTGCCGATAGCGTTGTGCCTGGCACTTGATAGTTTTACGGAAATTGTACGTGAATCTTTATCGGAAATTGTACGAAAATACTCTTTGCTATTTGGCATATTAGTATTTACGTTCAATTCAACGGTTTCATTTTCGGTCATTTGCGTAAAGTGCAAGTATGTAAATGTGTCAAATTGTCACGATCAGGGGGCAAAGTCGGGTGATTTGCGCGGAAAGGAGGTTATTTTCGAGAAAATTTGATGGAAAATTTGGTGGTATCGGAATTTTTTACTAACTTTGTGCCCCGAAATCTATGCATTATCAAGATGGTGGGATTATCATGATAAGATGAGCAAAGTCGCCAAGGCCAAATACATGCTGTTGCGTGACATCACGAACACCGGTTCGTGGTGCGGGGGTGTTCCGCGTTCGTACTTACCCCCCCCATTCATTTCAGGAATGGGTTCCTGATTCCCCATTTATATTCGTTACATCTTGTCTGGACATCGCGAGGCGCTTCTGTGCGTCCCGCCTTTAGTCGTATCTATATGCGAACAACATAATCTAATTATTAACAATAAAAACTTTCATTAACAATGAAGAAGAAAACTTACGAGCAGCCCCGTATGAAGGTTGCCGAGTTGGAGCAGATGGACATCATCTGTACGAGTACGGAATCCCAATTTAGCATTAAATCTGGCGAAGGCTACGTAGAGGAAGAGTGGTAAAATCAATGTTTCAAACTAAAAAAACAAGAAAGACAATGAAAAAGACATTTTGGAGTTTGGCAGCATTGATGATGCTCATGTCTGCCCCTGTGATGACCTCATGCAGCAACGACATCGACGAGGTGGCTCCTGCTGTGGAGGCAGAGGAGAATGTAGTAACCCTGACTATAAAGATGCCTGAGCAGGCAGAGACTCGTGTGGGCATTGACCACCGACTGAAGCTCACCGGCTGGGAACTGAACGATGAGGTTAAGTTATATTGTATCAATGCGGTTGGTGAAGATGTAACATTTACAGATGATAAAGTTACTCTCCGTTGTACAAATCCTTCAGATGGCACCTTTACCGGCACCTTGCCTACTGGCAAGACTCTCAACGACTATAACCTCGCTGTTTATGGACGTGACGTTAAGTATGATCATGCATTTTCTGATTTTATGTTCTTCTCTGCTAATGATGTTCATAACAATCTGAAGGACTGCATCTTCCTGGCCGGAGAAATTAATGCTGGTAGCTGCACAATGAGTATTTACAACAATGTCATCAAGGTGACTAACCACAAAAGTCCAATTGAAGGCGCTTGGAGAAGTGAACATGCTTCTCCTTTCATGAAACCATACGGTGTGGTTTATGATAAAAGAAGCGGAGGCTTTACCCCCGGTTACCTCTACGAAAATTCAACATTTGATAACGCAAAAATTACCATTCCGACAGGGGTTAGTTATATTTTTATGCCAGAAATGCATGGTTGGATGTCCTTTGTAGAAGAAGATGATGATGAAAATTACATATTCAATCCTAAGGATTTTGGATCTGGTGTTGTTGGCAAGTTCTATTCTTTAACTATTGGTACACCAACCACCGGCACACTACAAACGTATATCGATGGAGCTAACCGTGATATTAATTGGGTTCAGCTCTGGGAAGATGGTCCTAAGTTCGCAGAGATGAACATAGGTGCTACCAGCCCTTCAGATCTAGGTACCAAAATGACATGGCATGAGGCTACCGAGGTTGAAGACAGCTATGTATGGGGAAATGAATGGTGCACTCCAAGCAAGGCCGTTATGGAAGAATTGGTGAAAGCTGCAACAAGTACTGGTAGCGAAGAGGTTACTTGCATATACACTCAGGTAGATGGTGTCTATGGATTCAAATTTACAGGTCGTAAATCTGTCTACACCAGCAACTCGGTGTTTTTCCCTTGTCCATATGGTGAAAGCAGCGAGGGCAAAGTGGATTACTGGACGTCTACGGAAAGCATCTTAAGCTTTAATGCGTATACCTTGTACCTGGTGAGCAATAATGACCATTTGTACCACAGATGGAACGAGTTCGATAAGGGTAACAAGTACTATGTCCGCCCTGTGCTCAAGTATTAAGCATCTTTTTGATCACGGGCGACACCCGCCCGTGACCTACCACTGACATAACCCACGAGAGGGAATCACGTCACACACAATCGACGTGGTTCCCTCTCATCTTTTAAAATAACTCAAGTTTCGTAAGTCCTTAACTTGCGCTACGATGCCCTGCAAGCGCTACGATACCCTGCAGCAGCAGATGCTGCAACGTTTGGGGGCATTAGTTGCTCTTCCAGAACTTCTCGTTCCATGAACGCTCGACGGCCTCCTCGATGGCATCGGGCAGGTTGTGGAAGAAGTCATGACCCACCACCTCCTCGACCTCATCGACGCTCATGGCATACTCCCAGATGCTGCCCTGACAGGGGTTGTTGGGAAAAAGGAAACCGATGGCATGATACTGCCCACGACGTTCCGCGCAGACGACCTTGAAGAAGCCCGAGGGTACTGCCACCTTGTTCTCGCCTATGGTGGCTGGGTTGACGGACATGACGGGTCCACAACAGATCCACACCCTGCCATGGAACTTGGCCCAGCCACGGCAACGGGTCTCAAGCTTCTCCCATTGTCCGGCGTTGATGTCATGATGTTGCGGACAGATGTTGGTGAGGTAGAAGCTCTCGTCCATGGCCTGCTGACTCCACTTCATATCGCCTGCAGGAGCCATGTGCCCACGGTCGTAACCCGACTTGCTGTAGTCGTAGGTCGAAGCACTCTTGCCCTTCACGTCAGGATCGGCCACGAACTGCTGCGACCGGCCCACAGATCCCGTTGTCTCCTCGCGGGTAAGTTCCCAGGCCACCCAGTTAGGGATGCGCCATTGGTCGTTGTAGGATGTGGTGAACCCTGTGTGCCGGATCACCTGCTCGGGCACACCCTTCCGTGTGGAAGGCAGCTCGATGCCCTGGGCAAAGACCGGCAGGAAGGAGGCTATCGCAAGGAGGAGGAGCGAAAGGTAGTGTCTCATCATCTGTCTCATAGGTAGGATATCAGGCTTGTGGATGGTTCAGGGCATGACAGCAGGGTTGAGCCCGAAACGCTTGCCCATGATTTCGTGTTTATACAATCGGGATGTCGGACAAGGACTCACTCCTCCTCGTAAACCAGATAACCGGCTTCCGAAGGATGATCCAGGACTTTGTTGTCGCGCTTCTCCTTGCGCAACCTCCAGACAATCATGATGTCGCCAGCTGCGGCAGCGATGAAGAGGACAGCCATGGTCAGCCAGAACAGGCTCTTCAGACAGATGGCCACCACGGCAGGGAGAAGGCCCAGAGTGATGAGTGGCATCAGGGCACCGACAGCATAATGCGGCACCTTCAGGGGCTCGGAACAATGGCAATAGGGCGTCAGCATCTTCCAGATCACGCCAAAGCTGATGCTCTTGTATCGGGTTTTGGCAAACATTCCCCACGTCAGCCCATGGATAAGCTCATGCACAACGGTCCCCACCACCAAAGTGATCAGGAACAGGAGAGTAAAGTTGTCGGAACGCTCCCTCAACGAATCCATGGCAGCGGCACTAAACCAGTCATGGTAATCGTACAACAAGAAAAAAATGCCATAAAACACAATGGCAGAGGCAACCAACACGCCAACCGCAACAAGATTGGCTGTCGCCAGATTGATAGTTTCCTTACGTTCTTTCATCTTTCAGTATTTGAATCGGTCATAATTCAAGCTTCGCAAACTTTGCTTGACTTGGAAGTTAAAGAAGTCATAATTAATCATGGGTGAAATGTGCGCAAAGATAGTCATTTTGGCGTAATACTCCAAATGAAATTCGGAAGTCTTAACAGAATACCCCACATTTTTCATCTCCTTTGTGCACTTTTGCAACGCAATCCGGTATTTTTGAGCAGAAAAAGGTGGCACGAACAAGAACAAAAGTCCAGCTGCATGGGGGGTGTGCAACTGGACTGGGGATAGTATTCAATCGTATAATAACTTAAACAGCGTAGGTAGTGAAGAATACCCCGGACAGATCATTATTCAATTGTAATTGATCCAAATGTAATGGTTACTGTATAGTCAGCGTCTGACCAGAGCATCGTTATCTTATTTTTATTATTTGCAATCGAGTTAATCGTGCTTTCTGTCAGATCGACTTCGATAGTGCCACTACCATTGATTGTGGTGTTGCCTGACCAAATATCACTCCAGCCTTGTCCCTTAACGTTTGTAAAGCAAGGTGATCCATTTGTAGTTATAGCTATAGACAACTTATGGATAAATTCATTGTTGCATAGAGACATAAGAGTTTCTCCATTGGGCAATGACAAGGTCAGTTCCTGATTACCATTACTACCTGAAGCTGTTACTGGGTCATTAAGAAGGCTAACCGCTGAAGCCTGCACAACCCTTATTGTCTTCGATGCCGTCTGGCCACTTCCATCCTGTGCAGTTGCCGTGATGGTTACCTCGTCGGCTTCTGACACACCTGTCACCTTTCCTGTCTGATCGACAACGGCCTTGGTGTCATCGGAACTTGACCAAGTCACCTCCTTGTTAGTCGCATTACTTGGGTTGATAACGGCACTCAGCTGAAGGGTTCCGTTGACAGATACCTCATCACTACTGCTGTTGATGGTGATTGATGTGACGGGGACAGCCTTGACGGTGATGGTTACGCTATTCTGCACATTGCTTCCATCATTTGCCTTGGCCGTGATGGTCACTTCGCCTGCAGCCTTACCGGTCACAAGACCATTCTGGTCGACAGTAGCCAGGTTTGTGTCGGAACTTGACCATGTCAGAGTCTTGTTTGCCGCATCCACAGGAAGGACAGAAGCCGAAAGCTGGAGCGTGCTGCCAATGCTTACTTCTGTTCCGCCAGAAACAGTAACGGACGATACTAATACCGGAGCATTAACCGTCACTTCACAAGTTGCCGTGCGGCTGCCATCTTCGGTCGTAACCGTAATGGTTGCGTTACCTGCTGCAACAGCTGTAACCAGACCATTGTTGACCGTGGCAACTGACGTGTTGCTGCTTGACCATGTCACATTCTTGTTCGAAGCGTTGGTCGGATTGACGGTAGCGGTAAGCTGATTGGTCTCCCCGATGGTAAGTGTGAGTGTATTGGCATTGAGCGATACACCCGTCACAGCCACCTGTGGTCTTTGGACAGTCACCTTGGTGACCTCGACATACTTGCCTACAACATAGACATCATTGTTCTTGAAGACTGAGAGCAACGATTCTGTGATTTCGAGTGCATAGTCGCCAGTAATCACTGTAGCTTCATCGATGCCATCAATTTGGTTCCAATTATTATAGCGAATGGACAATACTGAAGTATCATAAAGCTCGTCACCCACATGCACGATGAGGAGATCTCCAACCTGTACGTCCTGGAACTTATTCGTGACAAGTTGTACTCGGTTCTTCCAGTTACCTGTATTCACGGCACTACCATCATAAATAACAGTATTGCCCTCGGCAAGGTGCGTAACATCTTGTATAGGTTCACCCTTATGATTGGTTGTGCAATCGAGAGTAATTCGCTCAACCGTATAGCCCTTGCCTGTGATGAAGATACCTTTATCGACCATCTCCTGGGTGATGGTGATAGCAAAGTCGCCTGGCAGATCCATCTCGCCATCGTAGCCACTATGCTGGCCCCAATTGCGATCACGCACCGAATACTTGGCACTATTGTAATCGTTGCTTGACACGTTGACAATCAGCTGCTCACCTACATGATCAGCAAGATCGAAATTACAATTAACGTTAATTACCGAAGGAGCATCACCAGGAGCATTACCCGTACCGACAAAGATGCCCTTCTTTCCATTGACATCCCAATTGATCTCGCCATTGATTCCTGACCAGACGTCAACCGCACCAGGGGTGAGATGGGCTGCTGGAGCCCTCACGGTCACGGTTACAGCCTTGTCGGCATCATAATAGATGGCATCTTCGGCCTGACGCACATGGAGCACAAACATGGTTCCGGCTGGAACGTCCTCGGCCACTTGTACGGTAATCTCCTTGGTCGTGGTGTTGATTGTGGTTGTTACGTTCTCGACCTCATCAACGCTCACTTCGCCACTACCACCCTGTGAGTAGCGGAATACACCACTCTGGCCGATCTCTACCGAAAGATGCTCGGGTGTAACCGTGAAGGTATTGATCTGCAAGGCCTCGTTCAGCACCCTGACGGTAAGCATGATTTCCTTGCCCTCATAATACTTGGTCTCGGCCTGGGCTATCCTGTATAAATAGGTGCCTACCGTTGTCGAACTGGCATCGGCCGTAAACGTAAGGGTCTGGTTCTCCTTGTCTTGCGACATAAGGGGTGCCGTTCCGCCTTGTGGCGAAGCTGAAACACACTCGATCAAGACATTGGCAGGACTGTTCGTACTATATTCAATAGTACGCACGCGATCGGCATCCGTACCGCTCTTGATGACGTAGAGCGTTGACTGCTGGATGGAGAGTCGGTTGGCAACCTGTACGATATCCTTCTTCCACAACGATACCCAATCCTGAGGAATCTGGATGCTCTCGGGCATCCAGTTGATGGTCGGATCGCATGCTATGATGTACGGAATCTTTCCACCTTCGGCAAAGGTGTAGGTCTCTCCATCGGCCTCTTTGAGGAACGTGTCTTGCGTCCGTTCGGTATCGGTCCATCCATCCGAACCTGCAGATTGGGGCCAAGAGGTGACTACAATGTTGTTGGCATCTGGATCCCAACCCGTTACGGTGGCATTGATGATGCTGCCGTATGTGTCAAGATCGGTGGCTGGGTCATAACCATCACCACCCTCCGAACAACCTCCATTTCGGCCTGGGTACTTGCCGAATTGTGTATCACCAATCTTTACACTCCAAGGGATGGTGCCACACAGATGCCTGAGGCTGGCCTTCTGCGTCTTTGTACCATTGCGAAGATCTGTAACCTGCTCTACATCGATGACAATATCGTTGAAGTCAAAGTCGAAAGTGCCGCCAAGGTCCTCGATCATATAACGCTTGCGCACGAGCTCCTCATAGTTCGGACGAACATTCTCGGAACTCAAACCGACAATCAGGAAGACTACATCGTTCATGTCCCAGTCACCACCTTCTACTTTTCCATTTCCGATGTCGTGCTTCGAGATGTCCGAGTCCTCACAACCCAGGAACATGAAGTTCTTGGTATCGCTAAAGAATGAACTTTTTAACTCGTCGAATACGTTTTTGGCGAATTCCGAATTCTGATCGATGCTGGTGAGAGCCAACATCATGCCCTGTGTAGAGCTCTGGATGCTTCGCGAGGCGAAATCCTGCTCAAAAGTTCTATACGGATCATTTCTATAACCCTCATCCAGATTTTCGAGCTGCAAGAACAACGAGAAGTAACCCGAAAACCTTGTGTGATCGATACGTATGGCTCGAGAACGGATCGTCTTGCCCACGGTATGACCATCGTTATAATTGGTAATGTAATTGCCACTACCATCCTTCATATCATACCAATTGCCGTCATCACCTTTGGTCTGTATGTGATGCGACTTCTCCCAAATGATTTCCTCTGAAGTGGTGGTTTCGTCCTTGATGCCAAGATTCCACACCAAACCTGCCTGGCCCTGATAGATAGGAATAATCAGGATGTCATGGTCATCAGGCATGCGGAGCACAAAGTCCTTTGTGCCTTTAGTTCGGTTGTCATCACCCTCTTTGAGATCAGAATTCAGCCAATCAGAAATACCGGTAGGCACATTGAACCAGCGGTCACCCTCAATGACCGTGGCTACAGGTTCTCCTGCACGGGTCTTACCATGGAATGATGGGCCACCCTCCAATCCCAGATTATGGAGGTTGTATGTTGAAAAGTCCCATGTCTCGACATTCTTGTACGAGGCAAAAGCTTTCTCGAAATTCGTGTGATAGGCTATCTGCTCGGCAGTATATCCGAAATCCTCGTCCTGACACGAGGACATAGTGAGGGACACGGAGGCTATGAGGCCAGCGGCGAGTAATTGGGTCTTCGACTTCATAAGGTAGTATGTTGTTATGTAGTAATTTGTTTCTTAAGTGAGTAATCACTGTTCGTAATTCGAATGAGAGAGAGGTAAGTATAATTGTGCGTAAAATACTTGCGCAAAAGTAATGATATTATTAGAGAACATGGGCACAAAGAGGAGACAAAAGAGCGAAAGAATGCGTGATTTGTGCAATTTACCTCAATATTATAATATAGAGATTACAAAATAAGGAGTATTGTTCATGCAAATCGGATGCAACATGATGTGCAACAAGAGTGTGTGTGAGTGTGTGTGAGTGTGAGAGTGTGTGTGAGTGAGAGAGAGATGGTGTGTGAATCAGCACCACCCCCCTTTCGATCCAGTACAGAATCATTCCTGAAGATCTGGACAGATCACTCAAGTGTTGCAAATGCAAAACTCAAATCACTATCGTACCAGCCACAGAATGCGTCCAGTTGATTTTGACTAATCTCTATCGCACCAGCCACAGAATGCAAGCATTATTGTGTGAAACGACCCTTTTTTGTGGCCCCTTCTGTCATTTATGCCGACATTATTTGCAAGGATGGATTTTTATGTGTATCTTTGCGGCATCGAAAAAAAAGAAAACTTTCTAAATGATCAATTAAAATGAAAAAAGCAGTTTATGCCGTACTTGCCGCATCGTTGGTGGCTTGCACATCGAACAATGCAGAGAACAACACAGAGAACAACATGGAAACCGAAATGACAATGGACGCATCGGCCGATGTAGTAGCCAAGGTACTGAAGCACGAAGGCTCGCTGAACCTCACCGACTTTGTGTGGACACGCGAACCAGAGAGCTTTGCCATCAAGGGCGATACGATCGAGGTTGTGACCAAACCGGGCACCGACCTCTGGCAACGCACCTATTACCACTTCCGCAACGACAACGCCCCTGCCCTGCAGGTCAGCACTCAGGAGAAGTTCTTCAGCTTTGTGGTGAAGACCAACTTTCAGGAGAGCCACCATCGCTTCGACCAATGTGGCGTAGTGATGTACCTCGACTCGGACAACTGGCTGAAGGGCAGCATCGAATATGAGAACGAGGAGTTCCAGCACCTGGGCAGCGTGGCCACAAACCATGGCTACGGCGACTGGGCCACAACCGCCATCCCTGCCGATGTGAAGGAGATGTGGTACAGGCTCTCGCGTCGCGACGACGACTTCTGCATCGAGTGCTCGACCGATGGCGAGGCCTGGAGCCAGATGCGCGTGTGCCACATGTATGAGGCCACGGACGTGATCCGCTTCGGCATCTATGCCTGTTCGCCTGAGGAATCATCGTTCAAGGCTGTCTTCACCAATATGCAGATTACCGAATGCGCATGGAAGGCTCATGACGGTCAGCAACCGGATGAGGAATAAATAGAAAAAACTGAAAACTTCGACAAAGACTCATGGAGAACTTCAAGAAAATAACATCGGCTGCCGAGATGATAGCCACGATCCGCACCATTGGCATCATACCGTTCACCCGATGCTCGGTTCCGGGATGGTCGATACAGGAACTGACCGATCCCGACTACTGGTTCACGACTTCCGACCAGCTGGGTCCATGGGATTGGAAGATCGAGGCCTTGCACGAGGGCATCCTCTACGGCAAGTTCATCTCGCGCTCTTCCTGCTTTGCGACCGAAACGATGTACAGGCATCTGATGAACTGGCGACGCTCGCGCCTCTACTACCAGATGGCCGAGGGCGGGGAGTACAGAGTGACGACCGTGGATCAGCGGCTCCACAAGCACCTCGCTCCCATCCTGCTCAACGAGATCAGGAGGCGCGAATCGCTGGAAAACAGCGAACTGCGCAAGGTTCTGGAGGAAGTCGTGCCCGTTGCCACCCGAAAGAAAGTGGGCGGATACATCGAGAAGCATCTCCTCCCGAAGATCGACCGACAAGCCATCGACTTCCTGATGGCATTCCTCGACATGGGCACGTGGACGCTGGTCGGCGACGTCAGCCGAGTCTATCGTGGCCCTAATCACGAATACAAGGGGTGGCAACGCAACATCGTCACCACCCCTGAAGCCCTGCTCGACGACTCGGTGCTTCCCCCATTCCTTGCCGACTCAACACCTCGGCAAGACACTCACGTCGACTGCACTCCCGAGGAGTCGCGCGACTTTCTCGTCCAATCCGTCATGCAATACTTCCCCGACGCCCCTTCAGCACTTAACAAGCTGATTGATGGGAAGTGATGTCCAGCCGATCAATCTCTGACTCGCTGTATTTTACGAGCGACGTAGGCGACATTTGCCATAGATAAGAACGAAACAAAAAGTTCTATCTTTCCTTCTTCTGCCATCTGGAACAAATCCATAGCATACTGTTGTCCTTCACGGCAAAGGACGAAATCAAGAATGACATTTGTATCGACAAAGACTTTTCGCATAACCAAGTCATTTATTTAGTAGATAAGCTAATCGATCGTCATTATTGATATCGGCGGGAGTGATAGAACTGCGACTCATTGCTTTTAGATGTTGAAGGCGCTGGCTATAGTTTTTCCCTTCTACCTGAGTCACTTTTGTATTCATAACGAGTCTCATGGCGAATTCAGTAAGTTCGTGTTTCAATGCGTCAAATGTGTATACGCCCATGGTCGGAATCGTTACAGGAATGGTTACATTGTATTCCATGGCTGAATTGTCATTGACCGTCTGACCAATGACATCTTCCATATTGTACTTCTTCTGGTTTTCCATATCATAACTGTTTTATTTTCGTGCGCAAATATACGCACTTTTTTTCATCCCACAATCAAAACACCCCGAAAAAGTGCTGAGGAAGGACTTTTTCGGGGTGATAGTTGTTTGTTTGTATGAAAAAACTCAACACATTTATCATTTCGGCTTCCCCTCCTCTATCACCAGCTCAAGATGGTAATAGTCGGAGATGCGGGTGAGGTCATCTATTTTCATCTTGTTGTTCAGTACGGTATAGACATACCATCCATCAACTTGATGCTGCCAGACTCTATCGGGCACAACGGGTCGCATTTCTTTTGAGACAAGATTATAACCGCTATGCATGATGCCAACCTGAGGGATGCGGTTCAGGCCGATTTTTCTCAGCGACTCGATGAAGGTATCTATAGCTGCTCGTTGCCAGATAATAGTTCCATCGGGGAAAGTTACACGCAGGCCTTTGGTTGGATTCTCCACATGTTTTGTCGGCTCATGTAGTGCAACTGGTTCTACCTTCTCAGCACTTTTTACAGGCGTGCTATTCTTAGGAGTCAGTTGCTTAGCATCGATGAAGTCGCTAATCTTTGCCTTGCGTGAGAGGGCTACGCTAATAGGATCACCAGGATGGTACTCTACCACCAGAACGAGGTCACGCTGTATTTCGCTCAGCAATGGCTCGATGTTCTGGCTGAGCGAAGGAAGAATCTCTTCCTTGATAATCTTCTCTTCGAGGTTATCTGCAGCTTTAAGCAACTTGTCATCTACAGGGAGGTGCATGTCTCTGAGTGACTTGAGGGTTGTATATAGTTCTTTTAGTGTTGCCATCTTGTTACTATTGAATGAATTAATGACTTTCTATAATAGCAATCTCTTCGTCAGTTAAGTTGAATAGTCGATAGATGATTTGGTCGATTATTTCAAGATATTTCTTTTCTGACGTATTTTTGTATTGCCTGTATAAATTATCTACAGCCATCTCTGTTTCTTGGGAGGCACTTGGAACAGGAAGACTTTCTATTTTATACTTTTTCCATCTTGTAGTACCCATTCCTGTTCTGGTCGCAATCTTCGAGAATAAGTATTCTGATAATTTAGAATTAAGATAGCACAAGAGGAATGATGAAATATCACCAGTCATGAAGAAAGTGGTTGCTTCGCAGAAATAAAGGCCATCTTCGTCGTAGCAAAATTTGCTACGGTCTGATATTTCACCCCATATGATTTTGGGCTTTATAAAATCTTTTAAATACGCACAATTTCTTAGATTGTAAGGAGTATTACCCTTGTCAGAACGAGACGATAATTTCGACCAGTAATTATCAAAATACACTTTCAGCGAGGGCATTTCTTCGATATCAATTGGAGGATGTTCCTTCTTTACCCCATTATGTACATTAATAAGCCACATGTTTGCCCAATTAATATCATATCGCTTAATGTCCCTTCCCCGTAAGACAGGAACTATGATTGACTCTGTTAATTCTCTTTCTTTTTCATCTTTGCATCTACTGAGTATTTCTTCTCGTTTTACTGTATCGATGATATATGCTATATTGAATCCAGTTTTAACTCCGAAATTTATAGAAATGTCTCGTTTTCCAAGGGGTGTAGTGAGTTCTTCAACTTTCTTTTGAATAGAAGCCTCAATAGAAGACAATATTACCCAGTCTTCGTCATTTGTAAAAGACATACGAACGCCATTTTCTATTTCAAAAGAGTCCAGTCTTTTCAAAACATTTTGACTTTTGCTATTCGTTGTCACAGCCAAAGTACGCCCATTGTTTTCTTCCTTCTTCAATAGAATAATGTTAGTTTCAACAGTAGCATTTTCAAATAATTGGATTCCTGCAAAGTCAAATAACAAACATGGATTGGTTTTCGAAGCAAAGAAATGTCGAGTCTCTTTTCCCGAAGCGTTTCGCATCCATTTGTTCGAGGTAATGTAACACAACAATCCTTGTTTCTTCAGTAATTGCCACCCCAATTCATAAAACAGACTAAAGATGTCTCCAGATCTGTTGAACGTTTCAAATCCTTTATCTTGATACATGTCAGCCAGGAGTCCGTCATTCGCTTGCAACTGAATATATGGTGGATTACCAATAACAATATCGAAGCCTCCGTCGTCAAAGACTTCTTTGAACCATGTGTGCCAGAGGAAGAACTCATCATTTTCTAAGTTTAAATCCTCAAGCTCGTTTAAAGTTTCAGGATCATTTTTTCCTTGGTTATCATCAATCCAGCCTCGGATGAAATCTTTTAAAGCTTCGTAGATAGCAAAGCGTAATGTCATCTTTTCAGAATGGTCTTCCACACTGAAATACTCTTTGATGTATTTTACAATGTTGTTCATCGTATCTTGTCCACCAAAAGAAATGCCCATTTGCGCTCTTTCGTCCCATCCCGCAACCTTTAAAGCTCTTCTACTCTTTTCGCCTATGGGAATTGCAGATTTGCGACGTTTGCCATTACCCACAATTTCACCATTAGCAATTTCTGCCAGATTGATTCCTTTGTAACTTTCAAGCAGCGAGTTGCCCTGCATAATCTTGAAGTCCATATTCGGCAATGGATGTGGTTCATCTTCTTCAATAATGAGCGCAAGCCAGAAACGAAGTCGTGCGATATCTACTGCACCTCGTTCTATATCTACGCCATATATATTATCCTTTATGATCTGCTTTTTTATTCCAACTGAACCTCCTTCGATGAAGCTTCTGCAAAAGAACACTTCTTTAAAGATGCCCATAGGAAATGCACCTGATCCAATGGCAGGATCACAGATTTTTACTTGCTGGAGTTTACGTACTACCAACTCCGAGAGCGAACTGTTGGATTCACAGAGATATTCTGTATCGTATGTCAATACAAAGTTACGAATATTTCCTAATGTGGTCTCATCGGTAATGCCAGTCTGTAAATATGTTATCAGAGATTCTTTGCACATATACTGTACAATCTCCTTAGGAGTGTAGAAAGCACCCTTGTCTTTGTTGTCTTCCAACAAGTTTTCAAAGATACGTCCTAACATTTCTGGATCGATACCTACCTGTGCGTCATCGGGGTCGTTTTCATCAATGGTGAAGTTGTATGCAGCAAAGAAATCAAGTAATCCGCGTTTTTTGTGGTAATCAAAGACTGAGTTTTTGCTATACTTCTTTTCTTCATTGGCATATTGTGGGTTTGAGAAAAGTTCTGAGGGGAAAATGCTGCGTACTTTATCGTTATTATCTTGCTCAAAAAGCCCACCATTGAGATATGGTATTTTGTCAGCATCAGGTATTAGGCCGATATCCCAGCTCTCTTTCGCAAATAGATCTTCTCGCTGCTCTGGCTTGGTATTGAGAAGGCCGAAAAACATTGGCTCTAATACACGATCAAGAAAGTCTTTTTGAACATCATCATTGGCTATACTGAAGAGATGCTGAATATACTGCTGGTCTCCATTTCCCATCCAACCTTTACGCTGAAGGAAGCAAAGAAAGACCAGTCGTCCCATCATCTTTTTTACATAGTCACGAATACGTTTGTCGTTGTATCCAAAGTCAGCATAGAATGCCTCGCAAGGTTTTGATACTTGTACATCTTTCCATTCTTTATCGACTTTGACGTTTCGCTTACCTGTGATATATTGAATAAAATCGAGGTAATGCTCTTTGTATTCATCGAAGAAGGCATCGCTAAGTGTTTCAACAGAGAATGCTTCCAAAAGAGGTTTTTCATCGTCTATTGTCTGACCAACAAGCATAGTGAAGCGTTCGATGGCAGTACGAGCATGATGGTTGCGCGAGAAAAGGTATGTATAGCGCTTGGCAGATGTAGTTCCTACGCGGTTAACATCTTTATACAGATAAGAGAAGCGCCATGATCTGTTTTCTGGATTTTCATAATGGAACAAGATGAAAGCTTGGTGCTCTGTCGGCATCTGTTGGCGTACGAATCGCTGTATTCCAACACGGGATTGTGCTATTTTTGCATTATCGCAGATTGTGATGTCATAAATATCGATAGTTGTAAACGTATCAATTTTTCCAACGAGATATGCACTTTTTATGTTCGATGAATCAATCATCGATTGTGACTTGCCATTCAAAATGTCATACTTTTTAGGCAATGGTTCGTACACATCATCAGTAAAAATGACGTTTAATACTCTATCGACAAATATATCTAAACCAGGATAATCAGATTCAAAAACAGATTGAAACGATAGCCTTATCTCTTCCTTCTTCATAGTTTTCCTCAATTTTATTAAATAGCATACAGGCCGATGTAAGGTTCACCAGCTTTTTGCTTAGCTTTGTCAGCAATATGCGTAAACATGCTTTGGACAGCTACCTCGACATTATCTATTTCGTCGAACATTGCTATTTCTGAAGGATTAAGATACTCTTCTGCTAACGTGTTAACCAAACGAATGACAAGGCTGTTCCCATTCTCAACAGCTTTTTTGGCATTCTTAAGTGCTTTTTTGGCCTCATTTGTAGTTAGTTTAGCCCAAATCTGTTTAATTTTTTCCTTGGCATTATCTATTTCCTTATTACTGTCGTTAGCATTTATGACATGTGTTAAGTGTTCGTTGAATGCTTGTATGGCTTTATCCGTAGTTAACTTGTATAAGTCATCATCAACTATCTGCGTAAATGCACAGAAACTTGCCTCTTTGAGCGACTGCATAAAACCGAGTGGTGATACTGTCTTAGCCTCACCAGTAGCATCAACGATGATAGGTGTTCCAGCTCGTTTCTTTGTCTTTATGACGAAGCGATGTAATCCATCACCATTTTCATATTGCCCACCTAAATTATCTACATCCAGATTCTTTATGTATTCATACCTTTCGGGATGGTCTGCTTTATAGTGCTTTAGGTCTGCAAAGAATTGAGAGAAGGGTGATTCTTCACCGTCAAAATCATGGTTAAAGTCTGCTTCTGACAATTCTTCAAGTTCACTATACACTTTATTGTCTTCACCAAACATTATGTGGAAGGCCTGCAGTTTAGCATAAGCTTTCTGGATCAACTTGATGTACTCGTTGCCCTCAACAGATGGATAAAAGTTAAATACATGAACGAAGTCCTCTTTTGATCCAATACGGTTGACACGGCCTATTCTTTGCATCAGTCGTGTGGCATTCCACGGAGTATCATAGTTCAAGATAACATTTGATCTATGCAGGTTTACCCCTTCAGCCAATACTTCAGTAGTAACAATAATATCATAATCATCTACTTTGACTTCTGAGAGAGCGTCAAAGTTTTCTTTGATTTTTTTTTCATTGTCCGGGGTACGGTTGGATGCGTTTATCTTAAGAACCTTGTGATTTGTATTTTCAGCAATGCGTTTTATTTCATCCTGAGTTGCTTTGGCCTCTGTGAAGATAACCAATCGGGGCTTATCATGCTTGCTGGGATTATTAATGATAGGATCAAAAAGTTGATTGTTCAACTCACTGGAGAATGCCATTAATTTGGGGTCGAATTTATTCTTTTTCCAACGTAAGCATAGCTCGGAAATCATCGACTCATCACGTTTCAGTAGTTCCATGTATTCAGGACAAAAATCGGAAGCTAAGAAGCAGCGATTATTTCCACCTTTTTTGTTCATTCTATCAGTAATTACTAAAGCACTTTTCTCGAAATCGTAGTCGTTGTCACTGAATATTTTATTAATGTCAACGTCGGGACATACAAAGACCTGATTATGTTCAATCATCATAATCATATTGCGTGTATATTGTAGCAGGTTCTCTAATGATTCAGTAAATGCAGAGAAGCTACTTTCCAAGCGTTTTACAAGCAGTATCTGCATAAGCTTTGATAGTCGTCGGCTGATACCCTCTACAGTAAGGTTACGCTTCTCATACAGTTTCTTGTTCTTTGGATCACTGAAATAGTTGATGGCCTGGTATCGATAGTACCCAATAGAATCGCCATTGGCTCCATTAATCTCTGGTGGCAGAATGGCTGTCATGGTGTCAGCAAAAAGCTTTACCAATTGGGCATCCATTTTATATTCCAATTTCTTAGGACCTTTAATGGTTGGGAATTTCAAATTTTGGGCATCTTCAGGATATCGTTTCTTAATGTCTGTACGAGTTCTTCGTACCACAATATGGTCAAGTACCTCTTCGCGTATTTCTTTCGATAGTTTTTTCAATTCTATACGGGCTTCTTCGCTATCATCATTACGATAGCGTTTGAATAACATTTCCTTATTTGAGAAAAATGAATCCAGTTTCCTTCCTTCTACATCAAATCTACTATTGTTTGGCTCAAGCTCAAAAAGATAAATTTGATTCTTAAGGTCTTCTGGTGAATTGTTTTGGGGCGTGGCAGATAGCAACCCTATAAAAGGCTGTTCTCCTGCCATTGTAATTCTGCCGATTAATCCTTGTAGCAGTTTATATTTACGAGTCTCATTATTACGGAAGTTATGACTCTCATCAATGATAATCATACCGTAATTGTCAAGACCAAAATCTTCTTCTATGTCGTCATCTTCATTCTCTAAGAAATCCTCTTCGTATATTGAGCCTATACTACCAGTATTTACAATCTTTATACTGTCAGCAATCTTAAACATACTTTCTTTGTCGAATTTCTTGATGGCATCTTCCCATGCAGGCCTGATAGCAGGGGGGACTATAATAAGGACTTTGGGTTCTCGGTTGAAGTTCGCTGCTTCAGCAATGAATTTCTTGATGATGAGCAATCCCACAATAGTCTTGCCTAAGCCTACCACATCTGAAAGGAAGAAACCTCCATAAGTTCTCATTATTTGAAAACATTGTTCAACAGCATCCATTTGGTAGTTGATTGACTTGTATCCATGGGGAAGATAAGAATCAAGAATGGCACGTGTTGATGCATCTGCAATGTCACCAAAATGCATTTGCAGATATTTGATATACAACTCGTATGGTGTAAGAGAAGTAGTTTGAGCTTCTTCCTTTTCCTTCTTCATCTTTTCTACAGGTTTCGAAGGGAGGAGTATCTGCTCAAGGAACTCCTGTGTCCAATCTTCGGCATTTTCCCATTTCTCTTCGAACCATCCGACATGGCCTTTCAGATCGTCTTCTACACCATAACGAACGATCTGTGCTGTATCTTCCAGATAATTGAGCTCAGCATTTCCTTCTAGTCCTTTTTGGGTGAAGTTGCTGCTACCAATGATTCCATAAGCTAATGACTTCTTGCTCTCGCTTGTGAATATATAACACTTGCTATGCAGAAACTGAGCTTCCTCGTTTTCTCCTTTTTCGAGGATACGGATTTCAATCTTTGTATCTTCTTGCTTGTCATTCAAGACTTGGGCGAATAAATCGACTTCTTCGTTTTGTAAAGGATGAGTATCGATTTCAGTTATTGCATACCTTGATGAATGCTTCTTTATTGCTCCATTGTCGCAACATTTAAGTAGCAAGTCAATAACTTGCTTGTATTCTGGTTTTAGGTTGTCTGCCAAATCATTAATGTTTGTGCGTATGAATTCTCCGGGATACTCTTTGCCACGGAATTTAGGTTCGTTGAGCATCTTGCCGTAAACGTATGGATCTTTGCCTATCAGCAGTTTTAGCTTTGTACCTTCACGGTTGAGGAAAGCAGAGAGTTCGTCGATGACTAGAGCCATGCCTGGAATATCCCAATAGCCTGTTGCTATTCGGATGGTGTTCATCTCTGGCGTTGAGATGCATTCTTTCAGCACATTAACCATTTTCAGGTTTGCTGAATTATCAATAAGAGTTTTATTCATGTTTTTGATTAGATAATCCCAGCATCGCGTCGGTACTATCTAATCAATCTGGTGTTTTTCTGGCTCTGTGCGTATGTCGGTGTTGACCTCAGGGCATAAGAAAAGGGCGTGAACCTATTCTTATGGTGTTCCGAGGCACAAGCGTAGGAAATTCTGGACCTCTCCCTAATATAAGAATAATGCCCACGCCCCACAAAGGGGAATAGGGCATCATGGAAATCTTATAATTAGGGATTGGCTATTCCTACCGCTATATACGGCAAAAGCCAACCATCTTTGATGTGGTGATATCCAGATGAACTAAGTTTCCTACGCTTGTTTTCGGAACACCACAAAGATAGCCTTGATGCTATTGTGTTATGTTATGTTGTTTCGTAGCGTAACAAGTTACGTTACATTTGTTGTCGGGTTGTTGTGTCTGTTTCTTACGTCATTTTTTTATTGGATAGACGACTATGGCGTAAGGCTCCTGAACATCTTCTCTTCGTATGAAGGGTAGCGAGCCTCAATTATTTCATCGGGGACTGATTCTCAACTCTGCAATCACTTCGTCAACGATGCAATTGTCGCCAAGCAGATAAAGCCCCAGGTCTGAGTCATGTAATTCACGGCAAGTCTTGGATGTATAGAAAGCATGAAGGACATTATAACAAGGGAGAATGTAATCGTTGATGAGACCGATGCGGAGCATGCGCTGATACATGGCTTCGGGAGCCATTCCAGTAGCCTTAGCCGTCGTTTCGATGCATGAGGCTACAAAGATAGCCTTACATTCTTCTACAGATGGATTATACACGTATTTGTCTTGCGGTTTCATGCTTTGCCTTGGATTATTTGTCCGCAAATATACGTCTTTTTTTTCAATCTGCAATCATTTGGAATGGAAAAAGTGACAAAAAAGGATCTTTTGGAACAAAAGATTTGGAGAATTCGAGAATTTTCCTTATCTTTGTGGCAACTTAACAACGTAAAGCTATGATAGAAATCAAACAGATTGCGACGGTGGAGGAACTCTACCAGAAGCAGGGTGCCCGTACGGGCGAAGTGATTGTGGATGCCGTGGTGGAGATGCTCAAAGAGGGGCCTCGCACCAACGCGGCTAAGGACTATGCCCAGAGGCTGGGTCTGGAGTTGCGAGTACTGAATGCCGTGATGGAGAAACTGGTGGGTGTCAGGCTGAAAGAGATGATTATGCAGTGGCGCATGCTTCAGGCTCTGGACCTGCTGGACAACCCCGAACTGAGTTACGATCAGGTGGCTCAGCAATGTGGTTTCAGCACGGCCAAGGAGCTGGGCAAGGAGTTCGCCCGACGCCAGCACACCACCATCGGAGTGTATCGCTCGAACAAGTTGCGACTCAACACTAACTACAACATCAACCAGCGTGCGGAAACGCGACGCAAAGTGCGCGAAAATGCCACGAAGCTGCGCAATCGCACGAAAACCACCGAGGATTAATCAAAAAGGACACACAGAGGGGCAAAAGTTGCATGTTTTGCCCCTCTGTGTGTCCTTGTAGGGGCAAAAGCTGCATATTTTGCCCCTCTGTGCGTACTTGTAGGGGCAAAAGCTGCATGTTTTGCCCCTCTGTGCTTCCTCGTAGGGGCAAAAGCTGCATGTTTTGCCCCTC